>NZ_JBEXOM010000016.1:117977-204771 GCF_040611555.1 Streptomyces sp. NPDC006624
TCACTTGTTCTTGGGAATGACGTGGTGACCCCCGACTTGGGGGGGCCACCGCCCCACCCCCGCGCCCCCCCCCCCCCGCCCCGCCCCGATTCTCTGTGTCAGGGGCCTGATGGGGGGCCATCGGCATGATCCGCATCAGGGGCCGGGTGCGCAGCCTCGGACTGCCGGCGGTGTGGGGCGCGACGGCCGTCACGTACAAGCTGGCCTGTCCGCTCGCCCAGCAGACCGATCTTCCGGCGCGGATCGTCACCAGCGCCGTGTTCTTCGCGGTCGGCACCGGCCTGATCCTGCACGCGCGGCGGCCGCTGACGCGTGAGCTGCGGCAACTGCGCCGGGTCGCGGGTGCCGCGCAGAGCGCGCTGCTGCGGCCGCTGCCGTCGCGCGTCGACGGGCTGGACGTCGCCGCCGTCCAGGTGTCGGCGGAGCGCGGTGCCGCGATCGGGGGTGACCTGTACGAGGTGGTCGCCACCGAGTTCGGCGTCCGGGCCGTGATGGGCGACGTCCGCGGGCACGGCATCGGCGCGCTCGGCACCGTCGCCGTCGTGCTCGGCTGCTTCCGTGAGGCCGCGCACGACGAGAAGGACCTCGGCGGGGTGCTGCGCCGGCTGGAGCGCGCCCTGGACCGGCATCTGCGCCAGGAGCATCCCGCCGGTGACGCCGAGGAGTTCGTGACGCTGCTGCTCGTGGAGATCCGGGCCGACGGCGAGATGCTCGCGCTGAACTGCGGCCATCCCTGGCCGTACCGGCTGAGCCGCACGGAGGTGGCGCAGCTCGCCCCGGGCGATCCGTACCCGCCCCTGGGTCTGTTCCCGCTGCCGGACGCCGACCTGCCCACCGCGGGTCTGGGGTGCCTGGAGCCCGGTGACGCCCTGTTCCTCTACACGGACGGTGCCCAGGACGCGCGGGACGGGCGGGGCCGGTTCTTCCCCCTGACGGCCGTGCTGGAGAGCGCCGCGCGGGACGCGCCTGCCTCGTCGCGGGAGGTGCTCACCCGGGTCGGCACGGCTCTGCGCCACCACATCCGCGGCGCCCCGGCCGACGACATCGCCCTGCTGGTCCTCACCAACGACCGGGACGCGCCGCTCGGCAGCGCGGGGAACCGCGCGAGCGGCCGCGGCGCATCGGCGCCCGGCGACACACCCCTGTCCCCGCGGTGAGGGCCCGGCCGGCGATGCCGCCCGCCCCGCCACGGAGTGTCGGGCAGGCGGCGGGGCGGACGGCGGAGCGGGCCGCCGCACTGTACGAGGGGGAGCCGGCGGCCCGGCCGGCCTCTTTCGAGGCAGTCAAGTCAACCGCCCGGCGACTGTGAGCGACAGCGCGCACACCCTGCGGATTCGAGCACTCCGTTCACACCCCGTGTGAAGACGGAACCACTAACCTGGCCGCACCGAGCCATCCGGGGGGCCCACATGCAGCCCAACACTCTGCTCGACGCGATCCTGGACGAAGCGGGGATCTCGCACGCAGGGCTGGCCGCACACGTCAATCAGGCGGGGCGGGCACGAGGCCTGTCCCTGCGCTACGAACACACCGCCGTCGCCCGGTGGCTGAAGGGGCAGCGCCCCCGGGGGCAGGTGCCCGACCTGATCTGCGAGGTGCTCGCCGCCCGGCTGCGGCGGCAGGTGACCCTCGACGACATCGGCCTCGGCGTGCCCGGCGAGCCGTCCGCCCCGCACACCGGCTCGCTGTCCGGGTTCGTCGAGCGGGCCACCGCCCTGTGGCGCTCCGACCAGCAGCAGCGCCCGCACATCCTGGGCGCGCCCGCCCTGACCGGCACGCCCGCCGTGATGCCGGTGTGGGAGTGGGAGAACCCGCCGGAGGACGTGGACGTCTCACGGGGCGGCAGACACCGGGTCACCCCGGGCGACCTGGAGATGCTGCGGGCGGCCCGTACGCACTACGAGCAGATGTACCGCAAGGCCGGCGGCATCGCGACACGCGCCCGGATCGTCGGCTTCCTCAACGCCGAGGCCGCGCCGCTGCTGCGCGGCAGCTACACCGACCGGACGGGCCGTCAGCTGCACCGCGCCACGGGCGGGTTGGTGGCGGTCGCCGGCATCTGCGCCTACGACTCCGACGCGCACGGGCTCGCGCAGCGCTACTTCCACCAGGCGCTGCGCCTGGCGAAGGCCAGCGGGGACCGGGGACTCGGGGCGTACGTCATCGCCCTGCTGGTCAACCAGTCGCTGTTCATGCGGGAGTACCGGCAGGCCGTGGCGTTCGCGGAGGCCGCGCTGCGGGCCGCCGGCAAGCACATCACCCCGGCGCTCGCCTCCGACCTGTACGCCATGCAGGCCAAGGCGTACGCGCATCTCGGCGACGGCGGCAGCGCCCTGTCCTGCATCCGGCGGGCCGAGCAGGCCGCCGAGCGCATCCGGCGGGGCTACGAGCCCGACGAGACCGGCTATGTCCAGCCGGGCCTGGTCAACGTGCAGGTGGCGGAGGCCCTGCTGAGCCTCGGGGAGATCGCGGCCGCCGGGGAGCACGCCGCGGCCGCCGTCGACAACCCGGCGCACGACCGGGGACGGGTGCACCGGCTCGCCATGCTCAGCACCATCGAACTGCGGCAGGGCAACGCCGACAAGGCGGTCGCCATCGCGGTGCAGATGGCCGAGCAGGCCCGTGGCATGGAGTCCCAGCGGCTGCGCGACCGGTTGCGGGCGGTGCGCGAGCACCTGGTGCGCAACGGGTGCGCGGGCACGGCCGAGGCGGCCGAACTCATCGACGGGGCCCTGCGCGTACCGTTGTAGGACCGGGCGGCGGTGCCCCGCCGATCCCACGCCGCTTCCCGTGCGCCTGCTGTCCTGACGTCCCTGCTGCGATATTGCCCCTTACTCGACGGAAGGTGGCAGAACCGTGCAGTGGACGAAACACAACGAACAAACTGTGTACTCAAACCGTTGGTTCAGCGTCAATCTCGCGGATGTCGAACTGCCGGACGGCCGGCACCTCGACCACTTCCTCATACGGCTGCGGCCCGTCGCGGTGGCCACGGTGGTGAACGAGGCCAACGAGGTCCTGCTGCTGTGGCGGCACCGCTTCATCACGGACAGCTGGGGGTGGGAACTCGCGGCGGGGGTGGTCGAGGACGGCGAGGACATCGCCCGCGCGGCCGCCAGGGAACTGGAGGAGGAGACCGGCTGGCGGCCGGGACCCCTGCACCACCTGATGAGCGTGGAGCCGTCCAACGGGCTCACCGACGCCCGGCACCACGTGTACTGGTCCGGCGAGGGCGAGTACGTCGGTCACCCCGTGGACGACTTCGAGTCGGACCGCCGGGAATGGGTGCCCCTCAAGCTCGTCCCCGACATGGTCGCCCGCGGCGAGGTCCCGGCCGCCAACATGGCGGCCGCGTTACTTCTGCTGCACCATCTCAGGCTCGGACAGGACGCGTTGCCCTGACGCGGTGTGTCCTAGCGTCCGAACGCCTGCCAGAACGCCATGACGAGGGCACCCACGGCGGTGAGGGCGGCGACCGCGGGCAGCGGCCAGCGCGCGTGTTCGAGCGTGTGGATACGGGTGTTGAGCTCCTCGATCTCCTTGGCGGTCTCCTCGGTGCGGTGGCTGAGCAGAGCCAGTCCGCCCTCGACGCGGGCGTACGCCACGTCGAGGCGGCGTCGTAACTCTGCGAGTTCTCCGTGAACGACGGGATGCTCGGGATCGGTGGTCACGATTCCGCTCCTTTCCGTAGTCGTGTCACATCCCTGATGTGCGTTCAGGAGTCAACTCCCCTGGTGGGCGCCTGGTAAGCGTGTGCGGCGGGCATATGCGAGCCCGGCGCGCACACGGTGTGTGAATACCGCGGGCCCGGCACCCTTTCAGGTGCCGGGCCCGCCGCATTGGCCGAAATCTGACCGTCCGTAACCGGACGTCGGGAGGTGTCCGGGAGGCCGCCCTCCGGGCTGCCCGGGCCGTCAGTACGAGTAGAAGCCCGACCCCGTCTTGCGGCCCAGCCGGCCCGCGTCGACCATGCGCTGCAGCAGCGGGGGAGCGGCGTACAGCGGCTCCTTGTACTCCTCGTACATCGACGCGGCGACCGAGGCGACCGTGTCCAGGCCGATGAGGTCGGACAGCTTCAGCGGGCCCATCGGGTGGGCGCAGCCCATCTCCATGCCGTTGTCGATGTCCTCGCGGCTGGCGATGCCCGTCTCGAACATCCGGATCGCGGACAGCAGGTACGGGATCAGCAGCGCGTTGACCACGAAGCCGGAGCGGTCCTGGGCGCGGATCGCGTGCTTGCCCAGCAGCTTCTCGGTGAACTGCTGGGCCCGGCCCAGGGTGCCCTCGGAGGTGGTGAGCGCCGGGATCAGCTCGACGAGCTTCTGCACCGGGGCCGGGTTGAAGAAGTGGATGCCGACGACCTGGTCGGGCCGCGAGGTCGCCACCGCCAGTTTCACCAGCGGAATGGACGAGGTGTTGGAGGCCAGGATCGCGTCGGGCCGGGTCACGACCTGGTCGAGCACCTGGAAGATCTCGGTTTTGACCTGCTCGTTCTCGACGACCGCCTCGATCACCAGGTCGCGGTCGGCGAACTCGCCGAGGTCCGTGGTGAAGCTCAGGCGGGCCTGCGTGGCCTCCAGCTCCTCCTCGGTGATCTTGCCGCGCTCGGCCGCCTTGGCCAGGGAGTTGAACAGCCGGGTGCGGCCGATCTCCAGGGCTTCGCCGGTGGTCTCGGCGACCATGACGTCCAGGCCGGCCCGGGCGCACACTTCGGCGATGCCCGCGCCCATCTGACCGCAGCCCACGACTCCGACGCGTGCAATGTCTCCCGCTGGGATGTCCGTCACATCGTCCCTTTCGCTGCTGATCCACGTCCGGGCAGGCGCGCCGGGTCGCGGTGCCTGCTCCGTTCGTGCACGTTACTCCCAAGTATCGATGATCGATCGCCGGGGGCGCCTCCGCGTCGGGCATGCTGGGCGCGAAGCGATCCGCGACCGGGCGGATCCGCGGCTTTTTGGGGCGATGCGCATGGGACGAGTGTCACGCAGGGCGTTCGCGGTCGCGGCGCTGTCGGCTTTCACGATGATGCCTCCGGCGTCGGCGGCCCCCCGGACGGGCGCTGCGCCCGACGGCAGGGGCGGCGGACGGGCGGCCTCGCAGATGCGGGGCGTGTGGCTGGCGACCGTGGCCAACCGGGACTGGCCCTCGAAGCCGGGGCTGTCCGCCTCGCAGCAGCGCTCCGAACTGCTCACCCACCTCGACACGGCCGTCCGCCATCGGCTCAACACGGTGTTCTTCCAGGTCAGGCCCACGGCCGACGCGCTGTGGCCCTCGCCCTGGGAGCCGTGGTCGCACTACCTCACCGGCACCCAGGGCAAGGACCCCGGCTGGGACCCGCTGGGCACGGCCGTCGAGGAGGCCCATGCCCGCGGTCTGCAACTGCACGCCTGGTTCAACCCCTACCGGGTCGCCGGGCACGCCGACCCCGCCCGGCTCGCCGCCTCGCACCCCGCCCGCAGGAACCCGGACTGGGTGGTGACGTACGGCGGGAAGCTCTACTACAACCCGGGGCTGCCCGAGGTCCGCGCCTTCGTGCAGGACGCGATGCTCGACGCGGTGGCGAAGTACCCCGTCGACGGCGTCCACTTCGACGACTACTTCTACCCGTACCCCGTGGCCGGTCAGGCCTTCGACGACGACGCCGCCTACCGGGAGCACGGCGGCGGCTTCGCCGACCGGGCCGCGTGGCGGCGGGACAACATCGACCGGCTGGTGCGCGAGACGGCCGACCGTGTCAAGCGGGCCCGGCCGAACGCCGACTTCGGCATCTCCCCGTTCGGGGTGTGGCGCAACAAGGCCACCGACGCGCTCGGCTCCGACACCCGGGCCGGTGTGCAGACCTACGACGACCTGCACGCGGACACGCGCACCTGGGTGCGGGAGGGCTGGATCGACTACATCATCCCGCAGCTGTACTGGAACATCGGCTTCGCCGCCGCCGACTACGCCAAGCTCCTGCCCTGGTGGGCGGAGGTCGCACGCGGCAGCAGGACGCGGCTGTACGTGGGGGAGGCGCTGTACAAGGCCGGTGACCCGGCGCAGCCCCCGGCCTGGCAGGAGACCGCCGAGCTGTCCCGGCACCTGACGCTGGCCGAGCGGCACGCGCAGGTGCGCGGGCACGTCTTCTTCGCCGCCAGGGACGTGGCGGCCGATCGGATCGGGGCCATGGCGAGGGTGGTCGACGACCACTACGGGCAACCGGCCCGACCCCCGCGCTGAGTCACGGCCCGGTGGTGGTCTCCCGGTGGCGGATCTCCGTGTCGGGTCCCGGAGAGCAGATGCCCTCGTGCCCGTCCTCGAACCGGACGCGGTACGGGGGGCCGCCCTCCTCGCCGAGCACCTCGACGATCTCGCCGACCTTGTCGTGCTGACCGACCACCCTGCCGTGCTGGACAAGCTGGTCACCCACGGTTGCGCGCATCTGGGCCTCCTCACGATGTGTGGAGCAGCGGTCCGTGGCCACGAGTCTACGGCGGGGGGCGCACCTCGGCCGGGGCCGTGCACGTCACCGCTCAGCCGCGCGCCCGCTGCGTGACGGCGATGCAGACCAGCACCGCCGCGGCCGTCAGCGGAGCGGCCACCGTCAGGTGCTCGCCCAGCAGCAGCACCGACCACACCAGTGTGAGCAGCGGCTGTGCGAGCTGCAACTGGCTGGCCTTCGGGATCCCGATGGCCGCCATGCCCCGGTACCAGAAGACCAGCCCCAGGAACTGCGAACCCGCCGCGACCCACAGCAGCCCCGTGACGCTGTGCGCGGTGAGCCGCACGGGCTCCTGCGCCAGCGCGAACGCGGCGGCCGGCACGGCCACCGGCAGGCACAGCACCAGCGCCCAGCCGATCACCTGCCAGCCCGGCATGACCCGGGCCAGCCGGCCGCCCTCGGTGTAGCCGGCCGCGCACACCAGCAGCGCCGCGAAGAGGTACGCGTCGGCCGAGGTCAGGGCGCCGCCGCTCTGCTGCACGGTGAAGGCCAGCACCGCCGCCGCACCGGCGAGGGCCGCCGCCCAGAACGTGCGCGAGGGGCGGGTGCCGACGCGCAGGGCGGAGAAGAGCGCGGTGGTCAGCGGGAGCAGCCCGACCACGACGGCGGCGTGCGCGGTGGTCGAGGTCCGCAGCGCCAGCGTGGTCAGGAGGGGGAAGCCGAGGACGACTCCGGCGGCCACGACCGCGAGTCCCGGCCAGTGGCGGCGGGCGGGCGGCGGCACGCGCAGGGCGAGCAGCGCCGCACCGGCGATCACCGCGGCCAGCACGCTCCGCACGGCCACCAGCGACCAGGGCCCGAAGCCCTCCAGCCCCCAGGCGGTGGCCGGGAAGGTGAGGGAGAAGGCGACGACGCCCAGGGCGGCTTGCGCGACACCGGGGCCGGTGCGCTCCCGCTCCCTGCTGACTGCTATCGGGGGCGCCGCAGTAGCGCTACTCTCTGCTCTCATGCATGAGCGTAACAGCGTCGGTGAACTGGCGGAACAGCTCCGGCGGGAGCTCGACCGCTACTCGCCCGGTGAGAAGCTGCCGTCGAGCCGGGCCCTGGTCGAGCGGTTCCGGGTGAGCCCGGTGACCGTGTCGCGGGCCCTGGCGCAGCTCGCCGCTGAGGGTCTGGTCGTGACCCGGCCCGGCGCGGGCGCGTTCCGCGCGCAGGCCCGGCCGGCACCGGCACCGGCCGGGGACACCTCCTGGCAGGAGGTCGCGCTCAGCGCGGACGGTGCCGCCGACCTCGTACCCCGCTCGGTGGACGCCTCCGGGGTGCTGGTGTCGCTGGCCGCGCCGCCGCCCGGCGTCATCGAGTTCAACGGCGGCTATCTGCACCCCTCGCTGCAGCCGGAGCGCGCCATGGCCGCCGCCCTGTCCCGCGCCGGACGCCGGCCCGGCGCCTGGGGGAGGCCGCCCATGGAAGGGCTGCCCGAGCTGCGCGAATGGTTCGCACGCGGCATCGGCGGGGCCTTCACGGCTGCCGAGGTGCTGGTCACCGCGGGCGGCCAGTCGGCGCTCACCACCGCCCTGCGCGCCCTCGCCCCGCCCGGCGCCCCCGTGCTGGTCGAGTCACCGACCTACCCCGGCATGCTCGCCATCGCCCGGGCCGCCGGCCTGCGCCCGGTGCCCGTCCCGGTGGACGCCGACGGCGTGCGGCCGGCGCTGCTCGCCGAGGCGTTCCGCGCCACCGGCGCCCCGGCCTTCGTCTGCCAGCCGCTCTTCCAGAACCCCACCGGTGCCGTGCTCGCACCCGAGCGGCGCGGGGAGGTGCTGCGCATCGCCCGCGCGGCCGGCGCGTTCGTCGTCGAGGACGACTTCGTGCGGCGGCTCGTGCACGAGGACGCGGGGCCGCTGCCGTGCCCGCTGGCCGCCGACGACCCCGACGGTGTCGTCGTCCACGTCTGCTCGCTGACCAAGGCGACCTCGCCGAGCTTCCGGGTGAGCGCCCTGGCCGCGCGCGGGCCGGTTCTGGAGCGGCTGCGCGCCATCCAGATCGTCGACACGTTCTTCGTGCCCAGGCCCCTGCAGGAGGCCGCCCTCGAACTCGTCGGCTCGCCCGCCTGGCCGCGTCATCTGCGGGCGGTCTCCACCGAGTTGAGGGCGCGCCGGGACGCGATGACGTCCGCGCTGGCCCTGCGCCTGCCGGAACTGGCCCTGGCGCACGTCCCGTCCGGCGGCTACCACCTGTGGCCCCGCCTGCCCGACGGTACGGACGAGGCGGCCCTGGTCGCGGCCGGGCTGCGCGCCGGTGTCGCGGTCACCCCCGGCCGGCCCTACTTCAGCGCCGAGCCGCCCGCCGCCCACCTGCGGCTGAGCTTCGCCGCCGTGGCGAACGTCCAGGAGATCGCCGAGGGCGTACGGCGGCTGCGCACCGCCTGGGACGAGGTGCGGGGATAACCGCTCGACGCGCCTCGGGCCCGGCTGCGAGCATCGCGCCATGACCGGCACCCCGCCCCTGCCCGAGGGGTACGAGATCTCCACCGACCCCGCCCGCGTGGATGCCGCGCGCGTGCACCGCTGGCTGTCCACCGACGCGTACTGGGCACTGGGCCGCCCCCGCGAGCAGCAGGACCGGGCCGTCGAGGGCTCGCTGAACTTCGGGGTGTACGCGACGGTGTCGGGGGAGCAGGTCGCCTACGCCCGGGTCGTCACCGACCGGGCGACCTTCGCGTGGCTGTGCGACGTGTACGTCGAGCCTTCGGTCCGCGGCAAGGGGCTCGGGTCGGCCCTGGTGGCGGCCGTCCGGGAGGAGGTGCGGTCGTACGGGGTGCGGCGCCTGCTCCTCGCCACGCACGACGCGCACGGCGTCTACCGGAAGACCGGGTTCGCGCCGCTGGAGCGGCCCGAGCACTTCATGGCGCTCGTCTTCGGCCCGTGACCGCCGCCGCACCCTCGGTAACGCCTCGACAACGCCTCTTGACCTGCGCACTTGCTGCGCCCACGATCGCCGCATGCCTCTTCGGGTCACGTTCGTCGCCGCCGCGCGCAGCGCACCGCCGCTCGCCGAGCGTTTCGAGGACGCCCAGCCGCTGGACCAGGCCGGCTGGGCCGAGGTGGAGCGCGCGGCCCGGGACCTGCTGCCGCTCGCCGCTGCCGAGCTGCGCTACTGCTCGCCGACCCCGCGCAGCCGTGCCACGGGGGAGGGGCTCGGCTACGCGCCGCTGGTGCAGCTCGCCCTGCGCGACTGCGACATGGGCCGCTGGCGCGGGCTGACCCTGGGCGAGGCCATGGCCCGGGAGCCCGAGGCGGTGGACCGCTGGCTCGCCGACCCGCGGGCCACCCCGCACGGCGGCGAGTCGCTGGTGGACTTCATCACCCGTGTCGGCGGCTGGCTCGACACCCGGCCCGTCGAGGACGGCTGCCGCGTCGTGGCGGTCGCCGAACCGTCCGTGATCCGGGCCGCCCTGGTCTACGCACTGAAGGCACCGCCCTCGACGTACTGGAACCTCGACGTCCGGCCGCTGTCGGCGACCTGCGTCACGGGCCGGGCCGGCCGCTGGAACCTGCGCTTCGACGGGGCGGTCGCTCAGCCCTCGCGTACGTAGCCGGTGCGCAGGACGAGGTCCTTGGCCGGGCCGCGCACCCGCCACACCGTCCGCCAGCGGCCGGCGCCGAGGACGGTGAACTCGCCGCGGTAGAGGTCCGCCGCGCACGGATGGCCGGCGACATGCCGCCCCGACCTGAGGTCCAGGTCGTGGAACGGCCGGCCGTCCGCGAACCGCACGTCCGCCGTGCCGTCCGGCCCCGGCAGGAACCGCAGCGTCCGCTCGGCGGGCCGGGCGACGCCCTGCCAGACGAACGTGCCGGACTCGTGGTGCAGCAGCCCGCCGCCCTCCAGCGCGCTGAACTCGGTGGTGCCGGAGAACTCCCCCTCCGCGCCGCCCGCGAGATCGCGCACCGTCCGTGACACCCGCCAGCGCCCGGCCAGATAGGCCAGCGCGTCCGGCACCGGCCAGAACTCGCCCGACTCGCCCATGCCGTACCGCTCTCCGTCCCGTCCGGTGCTGCGCGACCCATTGACGCGCCCTGGCCCCCTCCCTATCTTGCCGTTCGAAGTTCTGAGCAATGTCCGATATTTCGAACACTCCTCCACCAGAGAGCCGCGGAGTATCCATGCATCGCACCGCCCGTACCCGATGGAGCGTGGGTCTGACGACCGCCGCCCTCCTGACGGCAGCAGCCCTCGTGCCCGCCCCCGCGCACGCCGAGGGCGTCACCGACTACGCGATCACCCTCGACCCGTCCGCCCGGGGCGCGACCATTGACGACACGATGTACGGCGTCTTCTTCGAGGACATCAACCGGGCCGCCGACGGCGGTCTGTACGCCGAGCTCGTGCAGAACCGCTCCTTCGAGTACTCCACCGCCGACAACGGCTCCTACACGCCCCTGACCTCCTGGGCGGTCGGCGGCACGGCCCAGGTGGTGAACGACTCCGGCCGGCTCAACGAACGCAACCGCACCTACCTCTCCCTGAGCGCCGGTTCGTCGGTGACCAACGCCGGCTACAACACCGGCATCCGGGTCGAGCAGGGCAAGCGGTACGACTTCTCCGTCTGGGCCCGCGCCGGGAGCGGCAGCACGCTCACCGTCTCGCTGAAGGACGCCGCGGGCAGCCTGGCCACGGCCCGCCAGGTCGCCGTCGAGGGCGGCTGGGCGAAGTACACGGCCGCGTTCACGGCGACGCGCACCAGCAGCCGCGGCCGTCTCGCCGTCGCCGCGACGGACGCCGCCGCGCTCGACATGGTGTCGCTGTTCCCGCGCGAGACGTACAAGAACCAGCCGAACGGCCTGCGCAAGGACCTCGCCGAGAAGATCGCCGCCCTCAAGCCCGGCTTCGTGCGCTTCCCCGGCGGCTGCCTGGTCAACACCGGCTCCATGGAGGACTACAGCGAGGCGAGCGGCTGGCAGCGCAAGCGCAGCTACCAGTGGAAGGACACCGTCGGCCCCGTCGAGGAGCGCGCCACCAACGCCAACTTCTGGGGCTACAACCAGAGCTACGGCCTCGGCTACTACGAGTACTTCCGCTTCTCCGAGGACATCGGCGCCATGCCGCTGCCCGTGGTCCCGGCCCTGGTGACCGGCTGCGGCCAGAACAAGGCCACCGACGACGAGGCGCTGCTGAAGCGGCACATCCAGGACACCCTTGACCTCATCGAGTTCGCCAACGGCCCGGCGACCTCCACCTGGGGCAAGGTCCGCGCGCGCATGGGCCACCCCAAGCCCTTCCGCCTCACCCACATCGGGGTCGGCAACGAGGAGAACCTCCCCAGGGAGTTCTTCGCCCGCTTCGAGCGGTTCCGGGCCGCCGTCAAGGCGGAGTACCCGGAGATCACCGTCATCTCCAACTCCGGCCCGGACGACTCCGGCACGATCTTCGACACCGCCTGGCAGCTCAACCGCGAGGGCGGGGTCGACATGGTCGACGAGCACTACTACAACAGCCCCGACTGGTTCCTGCGGAACAACGACCGCTACGACTCCTACGACCGGGGCGGCCCCGAGGTCTTCCTCGGCGAGTACGCCTCCCAGGGCAACGCCTGGAAGAACGGCCTCGCGGAAGCCGCGTTCATGACCGGCCTGGAGCGCAACGCGGACGTCGTCAAACTCGCCTCCTACGCCCCGCTGCTCGCCAACGAGGACTACGTGCAGTGGCGCCCCGACATGATCTGGTTCAACAACCGGGCCTCCTGGAACTCGGCCAGCTACGAGGTCCAGAAGCTGTTCATGACCAACGCCGGCGATCGCGTGGTCCCCTCGACGGCCACGACCACCCCGGACGTCAGCGGCCCCGTCACCGGCGCCGTCGGCCTGTCGACGTGGGCGACCAGCGCCGCGTACGACGACGTGAAGGTCACCGCGGCGGACGGCTCGACCCTGCTGAACGACGACTTCTCCGGTGACGCCTCGCAGTGGAAGCACACCGGCGCCGGCAGCTGGAGCATCCAGGACGGCCAGTACGTCCAGACCGACACCGCCGCCGAGAACACCATGGTCACGGCGGGCGACCCGGCCTGGAAGGACTACGACCTGCACGTGAGGGCCACCAAGAAGTCCGGCAAGGAGGGCTTCCTCGTCGCCTTCGGCGTCAAGGACACCGGCACCTACTACTGGTGGAACCTGGGCGGCTGGAACAACACCCAGTCCGCCGTCGAGCAGGCCGCCGACGGCGGCAAGGCCACCCTGATGGCCAAGGCCGGGTCGATCGAGACGGGCCGCGCCTACGACATCGACATCAAGGTGCGCGGCCGCCAGGTCACCCTCTTCCTCGACGGCGAGGAGTGGGGCCGCTTCACCGACGACAAGCCGGCCGAGCCGTTCCGCCAGGTCGTCACCGAGGACGCCGGGACCGGTGACCTGATCGTCAAGGTCGTCAACGCCCAGCCCGCCGAGGCCCGCACGGCCGTCGACCTCGGCGGCGCGAAGGTCGCCTCCACCGCCCGCGTGACCACGCTGGCCGCCGACCAGGACGCGGTGAACACCGAGACGGACACCCCGGTGACCCCGGTGACCTCCACCCTCCGGGGCGTGGCCGGGACGTTCACCTACACCTTCCCGGGGAACTCCGTGACGTTCCTGAGGATCAGGCAGCGGTGACGCCCCGCTGACGCCGTGGGCCGCTGTCCGCCGGGCAGCGGCCCACTCACGCGCCGCCCACCGATCAAGGGATTGCATAAAACTGCGGCGAATCGTATAGTCATGCTCTCTAAGGAGGAGGATCCATGGCGGTACGTGCGGCAGTGGCCGGAGCGAGCGGATACGCGGGCGGGGAACTGCTGCGTCTGCTCCTGGCGCACCCCGAGGTCGAGATCGGCGCCCTGACCGGCAACTCCAACGCCGGGCAGACGCTCGGTGCGCTCCAGCCGCACCTGCTGCCCCTGGCCGGCCGAGTGCTGCGGGAGACCACGCCGGAGGTCCTCGCGGGCCACGACGTCGTCTTCCTCGCCCTGCCGCACGGGCAGTCCGCCGCAGTCGCCGAGCAGCTCGGCCCGGACGTCCTGGTGGTCGACATGGGTGCCGACTTCCGGCTCACGGACGCCGCCGCGTGGGAGAGGTTCTACGGCTCGCCCCACGCCGGCACCTGGCCCTACGGCCTTCCCGAACTGCCGGGTGCCCGCGCCGCGCTGGAGGGGTCCAAGCGCATCGCGGTACCCGGCTGCTACCCCACCGCCGTCTCGCTGGCCCTCTTCCCGGCCTACGCGGCGGGCCTGGCCGGCCCCGAGGCGGTGATCGTCGCCGCGTCCGGCACCTCCGGCGCGGGCAAGGCGCCCAAGCCGCACCTGCTGGGCAGCGAGGTCATGGGATCGATGTCCCCGTACGGCGTCGGCGGCGGGCACCGGCACACCCCCGAGATCACCCAGAACCTCAGCGCGGTCGCAGCGGAGCCGGTCACCGTCTCCTTCACCCCGACCCTCGCCCCGATGCCCCGCGGCATCCTCGCCACCTGCAGCGCCAAGGCCGCGGACGGCGTCACGGGCGAGACCCTGCGCGCCGCCTACGAGAAGGCCTACGCCGACGAACCGTTCGTGCACCTGCTCCCCGAGGGCCAGTGGCCGGCCACGGCGTCCGTCCACGGTTCGAACGCCGTTCAGGTGCAGGTCACGCATGACGCGGCCGCCGGGCGGATCATCGCGATCAGCGCCATCGACAACCTCACCAAGGGCACCGCGGGCGGTGCCGTCCAGAGCATGAACCTCGCCCTCGGTCTCGACGAGACCACCGGACTGACGACGATCGGAGTTGCGCCGTGAGCGTGACGGCAGCGAAGGGATTCACGGCGGCGGGCATCGCCGCCGGGATCAAGGAGAACGGCAACCCCGACCTGGCCCTCGTGGTCAACACCGGGCCCCGCCGCGCCGCCGCGGGCGTGTTCACCTCCAACCGCGTGAAGGCCGCGCCGGTGCTGTGGTCCGAGCAGGTGCTCAAGAGCGGCCAGGTCTCCGCCGTCGTCCTCAACTCCGGCGGCGCCAACGCCTGCACCGGCCCCAAGGGCTTCCAGGACACGCACGCCACCGCCGAGAAGGCCGCCGAGGTCCTCGGACGCGGCGCCGTCGAGATCGCCGTGTGCTCCACCGGCCTCATCGGTGTCCTGCTGCCGATGGACAAGCTGCTCCCGGGCGTCGAGCAAGCCGCGGCCCAGCTCTCCGAGCACGGCGGCGAGAAGGCCGCCATCGCCATCAAGACCACCGACACCGTCCACAAGACGTCCGTCGTGACCGGGGACGGCTGGACGGTCGGCGGCATGGCCAAGGGCGCGGGCATGCTCGCCCCCGGCCTCGCCACCATGCTGGTCGTCCTCACCACCGACGCCGACGTCGACAGCGAGAACCTGGACAAGGCCCTGCGGGCGGCGACGCGCACGACCTTCGACCGGGTCGACTCCGACGGCTGCATGTCCACCAACGACACCGTGCTGCTGCTCGCCTCCGGCTCGTCCGGCGTCACCCCGGCGTACGCGGAGTTCGCCGAGGCCGTACGGCAGGTCTGCGACGACCTCGGCCAGCAGCTCATCCGGGACGCCGAGGGCGCCAGCAAGGACATCAAGGTCGAGGTGATCAACGCCGCCACCGAGGACGACGCCGTCGAGGTGGGCCGCTCCATCGCCCGCAACAACCTCCTCAAGTGCGCCATCCACGGCGAGGACCCCAACTGGGGCCGGGTGCTCTCCGCGATCGGCACGACGAGCGCCGCCTTCGAGCCCGACCGGCTGAACGTCGCCATCAACGGCGTCTGGGTCTGCAAGAACGGCGGCGTCGGCGAGGACCGCGAGAAGGTCGACATGCGCTACCGCGAGGTGCACATCGTCGCCGACCTCGCTGCCGGGTCCGAGACCGCCACCATCTGGACCAACGACCTCACCGCCGACTACGTCCACGAGAACAGCGCCTACTCCTCATGAGCCACACGCGCAAGCACACCGCCCTGCCCAAGGCGCAGATCCTCATCGAGGCGCTGCCGTGGCTGGTCCGGCACAACGGCAAGACGGTCGTCATCAAGTTCGGCGGCAACGCCATGGTCGACGAGGACCTCAAGGCCGCCTTCGCCCAGGACGTGGTCTTCCTGCACCACGCCGGCCTGAAGCCGGTCGTCGTGCACGGCGGCGGACCGCAGATCAGCGCCGCCCTCGACCAGCACGGCATCGTCAGCGAGTTCAAGGCCGGCCTCAGGGTGACCACCGAGGACGCCATGGACGTCGTACGGATGGTGCTGGCCGGGCAGGTCCAGCGCGAACTGGTCGGGCTGCTCAACCAGCACGGCCCGCTCGCCGTCGGCCTCACCGGCGAGGACGCCCACACCATCACCGCCACCAAGCACCAGCCCGAGATCGACGGCGAACTCGTCGACATCGGCCGGGTCGGCGAGATCACCGCGATCGACACGGGCGCGATCCAGGCCCTGCTCGCCGACGGCCGCATCCCGGTCGTCTCCTCGATCGCCCGGAGCCAGGACGACGGACATGTCTACAACGTCAATGCTGATACGGCTGCTGCGGCACTCGCTGCGGCACTGGACGCCGAGACCCTCATGGTCCTCACCGACGTCGAGGGCCTCTACGAGGACTGGCCGCACAGCGACGAGGTGATCAGCCGCCTCACCGCCTCCGAACTGGAGCGGCTGCTGCCCGACCTGTCGTCCGGCATGGTGCCGAAGATGGAGGGCTGCCTGCACGCCGTGCGCAACGGCGTCACCACCGCCCGCGTGATCGACGGACGGGTCCAGCACTCGATCCTGCTGGAGATCTTCACCGACGAGGGCATCGGCACGATGGTCGTGCCCGACGAGAAGGGGGACGCCGAATGACCGCCAACGAGGACCTCACCGAGCGGTGGCGGGGCGCCCTCATGAACAACTACGGCACCCCGCTGCTGCCCCTCGTCCGCGGCGAGGGCACCGCGGTGTGGGACGCCGACGGCACGCGGTACCTCGACTTCGTCGGCGGCATCGCGACCAACGCGCTCGGCCACGCCCACCCGGCGATCGTCGAGGCCGTGACCCGGCAGATCGGCTCCCTGGGCCACATCTCCAACTTCTTCATGGCCGACCCCACCGTCACGCTCGCCGAGCGGCTGCTGCAGCTCTTCGGCCGGGACGGCAGGGTCTTCTTCTGCAACTCCGGCGCCGAGGCCAACGAGGCCGCCTTCAAGATCGGCCGGCTGACCGGGCGGACCCACGTCGTGGCCACCGAGGGCGCCTTCCACGGGCGGACCATGGGCGCCCTGGCGCTGACCGGGCAGCCCGGCAAGCGGGACCCGTTCCTGCCGCTGCCCGGGGACGTCACGCACGTGCCGTTCGGCGACGCGCAGGCCCTGGCCGCCGCCGTCACCGACGAGACCGCGCTCGTGATCCTGGAGCCGATCCAGGGCGAGCTCGGCGTCGTCGTACCGCCCGCCGGCTACCTCAAGGCCGCCCGCGCCATCACCGCCGCCACCGGGGCGCTCCTCGTCCTCGACGAGGTGCAGACCGGCATCGGCCGGACCGGGCACTGGTTCGCGTACCAGGCACACGAGGGCGTGCTGCCCGACGTCGTCACCCTGGCCAAGCAGCTCGGCGGCGGGCTGCCGCTCGGCGCGACCGTCGCCTTCGGCCGGGCGGCGGAGCTGCTCCAGCCCGGCCAGCACGGCACGACCTTCGGCGGCAACCCCGTGGCCTGCGCCGCCGGGCTCGCCGTCCTCGACACCGTCGAGAGCGAGGGACTGCTGGAGAACGTCAAGCGGCAGGGCGAGCGGCTGCGCGAAGGAATCGAGGGCCTCGGCCATCAGTTGATCGATTTCGTCCGGGGAGCGGGACTCCTCCTGGGTATCGTGCTCACCGAGCCGCTCGCGCCCCAGGTGCGGCAGGCGGCTCAGGAGGCCGGTTTCCTGGTGAACGTGCCCGCCCCCGACGTCGTCCGGCTGATGCCGCCGCTGAATCTCCGCGACGACGAGGTGGACGCGTTCCTGGGCGCGCTGCCCGGCATCCTCCAGGCAGTCAGCGGCGAAGGACGATCCGGGGAATGAGACGACGATGAGCCAGGCGCAGGACCACGAGCAGCCGGGGGCGAACGGGCCCGCCGTGCCGCAGACCCGCACCGCACGCCACCGCCGGATCGTGGACATCCTCAACCGGCAGCCGGTGCGGTCGCAGAGTCAGCTGGCGAAGCTGCTCGCCGACGACGGACTGAGCGTCACGCAGGCGACGCTCAGCCGGGACCTGGACGAGCTGAACGCGGTCAAGATCCGCAACACCGACGGCGACCTGATCTACGCGGTGCCGAGCGAGGGCGGTTTCCGCACGCCGCGCGCACCGCTGGGCGGGTCGGCGAAGGAGGAGCGGATGCGGCGGCTCTCCCAGGAGCTGCTGATCTCCGCGGAGGCGTCGGCGAATCTCGTGGTGCTGCGCACGCCGCCCGGTGCGGCACAGTTCCTCGCCTCGGCCATCGACCAGGCCGAGCTGCACGACATCCTCGGGACGATCGCCGGTGACGACACGCTGCTGCTGATCAGCCGGGAGCCGACGGGTGGGCAGGCGCTCGCCGACCACCTGCTGAGGCTGGCGCAGAACGGGCAGTGAGCGGCGCGGGGGTGGGGGCGGCCGAGCAGCCGCCCCCGCGCTCCCTCAGCCCTCGCTCACCCCAGCCGCGCGGCCAGCCCCCCGGTGCAGCGCACCTCGTCACCGGCCGTGATCAGCAGCGCCTCGACGTCCGGCAGCGACTCCAGCCACGCCAGTCCCGCCCGCGACCCCATCGCGAACGCCGCCGTGGCCCAGCAGTCCACCCACGTCAGCCGGGGCCCCACCACCGTCACGGCGACCAGGTCGGTCACCGCCGAACGTCCCGTCCGCGGATCGACGATGTGCGCCCCGCGCTCCGCCGTACCGGACGTGGCCACCGACAACTCGGTCACCCCGCCCGCGGAGACGACCGCAGCCAGGCCCCCCGGCCGCAACGGGTCGGACACACCCACCCGCCACGGCCGCTGCGCCCCCGGCGTCCCGAGCAGCTGCACGTCGCCGCCGCCGTTGACGTTCACCCCGCACACCCCCGGCACCTCGGCCAGGCGCCGCGCCGCCCGCTCGACCGCCCAGCCCTTGACGATGCCGGTGGGATCGAGGCGGCCCCGGTACGAGGTGCTGAACCAGCCGTCGCTCACCCGCTCCGCCTCGGCGGCCAGTGCGAGCACCTCGGCGACCTCGGGGTCGCACTCCCCGACGGTCAGCTCCCCGCGCTGCAGCCGGGAGACCTGGCTGTCGTCGCGGTAGGTGCTGAACACCTCGTCCACCCGGTGCAGTCCGGCCACGACCTCGTCCACGGCCGCGCGCACGGCGGCCGGTTCCCCGCCGCGGACGTCGAGGGAGAAGACGGTCCCCATCGTCTCCTCCGCATGACGCACCGCGGCGGGAGCCTCGGCGGATTCGGCCACCGTGTCAGCCACCGGCCTGGTCCAGCGCCGACTGGAGGGACTTCTTGTAGCCGGCGCTGGTGTAGGTGGCGCCCGAGACGGCGTCGATCTGCGCGCTTCCGGCCGCGACGGCCGCCTGGTTGAGGCGGGGTACGGAGGTGGAGGTGATCTGGTCGCTGCGTCCGCCCTTGGGGGCCTGGACGGCCTCGGCCTTGGTGATCTTCCCGCCCGCGACGGTGATGCGGACCTGGACGGGGCCGTACTCCGTCTGCGCCACGCTGCCCGTGAGGACCCGCGTCTCAGCCTGGCCGCCGCCTCCCGAGCCTGCGGCCCCGGAGGAACCACCGGCGCCGCCCGGGGCCTTGGCCTTGTCGAGGGCGGACTGGAGGGACTTCTTGTAGCCGGCGCTGGTGTAGGTGGCGCCCGAGACGGCGTCGATGTCCGCGCTTCCGGTCGCGACGGCCGCCTGGTTGAGGCGGGGTACGGAGGTGGAGGTGATCTGGTCGCTGCGTCCGCCCTTGGGGGCCTGGACGGCCTCGGCCTTGGTGATCTTCCCGCCCGCGACGGTGATGCGGACCTGAATGGGGCCGTACTCCGTCTGCGCCACGTCACCGGTCAGGGTCTGCGCCTGCCCAGAGCCCTGCCCCGCGCCTCCCGGGGCCTTGGCCTTGTCGAGGGCGGACTGGAGGGACTTCTTGTAGCCGGCGCTGGTGTACGTGGCCCCGGACACCGCGTCGATGTCCGCGCTCTGCGCGGCGACCGCCGCCTGGTTCAGGCGGGGCACCGCGCTGGCGGTGATCTGGTCGCTGCGCCCGCCCTTCGGCGCCTGGACCGCCTCGGCCTGGGTGATCTTGCCGTTGCTCAGGGTCAGGCGGACCTGGACCGCGCCGTACTCCGTCTGCGCGGCGTCACCGGTGACCGCGCCGTTCACGCCGCCCTGCGGGGCCTGTCCCGCCGCGGCGGGCGGCACCTGCCCGCCCGCCGCCTGGGCGGCGCCCGGGTCGGAGGCCGGCTTCAGTGACAGCAGCAGCACGATCCCGGAGACGGTGGCTGCGCCGGCGAGCACGGCACGCCGGACGGGGTGAGACTTCCTCATCGTTTCCCAAACTCCTGAAGGGCCGTTGGTGTCCCGTCGCTCACATCTCGAACGACTCGTGATGGATACGGCGTGCGGGGACTCCCGCGCCGCGCAGTGCCTCGTAGACCGACTGCGCGAAGCCGGGCGGCCCGCACATGAAGACGTCGTGGTCGCCGATGTCCGGGATCTTCCGCTGCAGGGACTCGGCGGAGATGTCGGGGCGCTCCCCGTCGGGGCTGTTGACCGCGTACATCAGCCGCGCGCCGCGCTCGTCGGCGATCTTGGCGAGCTCGCCCCACAGGGCCAGGTCCTGGGTGCTGTTGGCGCGGTAGAGGAGCGTGATGTCGCCGGACGCGCCGGGCAGCGTCTCGAACAGCGCCCGCATCGGGGTGATCCCCACCCCGCCCGCCACCAGCAGCACCTTGCCGCGGCTGCGGCGCTGCGCGGTCATCGCGCCGTACGGGCCCTCCGCCCACACCCGGGTGCCGGGTGCCAGATCGCGCAGCCGCTCGGTGTGGTCGCCGATCGCCTTGACGGTGATGCGCAGCATGTCCGGGCGGGGCGCCGCCGACAGGGAGTACGGGTGCGAGCTGAAGCGCATGCCCGGGGCCAGGAAGCGCCACCGGAAGAAGTGCCCCGCCTCCGCGCCCATCCGGTGCAGCCGGCGTCCGCCGATCAGCACCGACACGATCCCCGGAGTCTCCTCGATGACCGCCTCGACGCGCATGCGGTGCCGCAGGTTCAGCCGGATCGGGGTGAGGATCCGGTACCAGACGACCAGCGCGGTCACGACGCCGTACAGCCCGTACCAGAACGTCTTCGCGGCCGGTTCCACGGCGAACTCGTTGCCGGTGGTGATCTGGTGCCAGAACGTCATGTACACCGCCGCGTAGGTGAGCAGGTGCACGTGGTACCAGGTGTCGTACCCGATCAGCCGGCGGACCCCGCCGATCGACAGGATCCCGATGACGAACAGCAGGCCCGTGCCGATGGCGGCCTTGCCCATGTCCGGCAGCTGGTTGACGGAGTCGACGGTCTGCTGCACGACGTCGCCGAGCCCCTTGCCCGCCTGCAGGGCGTAGCCCCACATGGTGAGGAAGACATGGGCGAGGACCAGGCTGAGCGTGTAACGGCCGGTCATGGCGTGCCAGCGCGCGACCCGGTCGGTGCCCACCCGCCGCTCCAGCGCGGGCACCCGCGCCATCTGGAGCACCACCAGCGCCATCAGGTAGCCGGCGAGCAGGCCCGTGATCCGGCCGGCCGCCAGGATCTTGCTCGTGGTGTCCGCGAGGGACGGCGTGTTGTCCCACCACAGCCACAGCACGGCCGCCGCACCGGCCCACAGGGCGATCAGCAGCGGTACGGCCGGGGAGCGGCGCGGGCGGATGCGGCGCATCGTCTGGCGGCGGGCGGCACGTCCGCCTGCGAGCGTGGTGGTCACGGTTCCTCCGTGGGGACTTGACCCTTGGCCCACAGATACGTGCGCGGGCGCCGGTGCGTTCAGCCGCGGGCCGAGCGCCGGTGCCGCCGTTCCCCGGAGCGCCGCTCAGTAACGGGTGATCGCCGTGCGCCCGCCGTTCGTGCCGATCGCGACGTGCGGCGCGCTGCCGGGGCGTGCCCAGGCGAGGATGCGCCGCATCGCGTCCTTCGGCACCGAGACGCAACCGGCCGTCGCGCCCTGCCCGTTGACGTGGAGGAAGATGCCCGCGCCGCGCCCCCGCACGGGATGCCGGTAGTTGAAGCCGATGACGAGGGCGTGCGCGTACTGCGTCCGATACGTGATCAGGTGCTCGGACTCGGCGGCCCGGCAGTCGGCCGCGAGGGGCTCGGTCCAGCGGTTGTAGGAGCGGGAGTCGTTGTCCTGGCACCACCAGGAGTCGCGGTGCACGCGGCGGTAGGGGTACGCCGTCCCGCGCGGCGGCGCCTGGATGCCGAAGGCGTACGGCAGGTCGTACAGACCGGTCGGGGTGGTGTCCGTGCCCTGGCGGCGCGAGGCGCCCTCGGCGAGCCCGTTCGCCCCGAAGCGCGCCGGGGCGGAACCCGCCTCGACCCAGCGTCCGCCCGGCCGGCGGTCCCACCAGGTGACCGTGCCCGTCGTCGAGGAGGTCCCCGGGGCCACGGCGGTGATCAGCTGGGTGCCGCCGCCGGTGTCCGCCATGCGGGCCGGCAGCGGGGCGTGCGCGGGCGGCGCGGCGCCGAGCGCGGCGAGACAGCAGAGGGCGAGGACGACGGCACCTGGGCGCATGCCTCAGACCGTAGAGGGCGGCAGCGGCAGCGGCAGCCCGGGTAGTCCGTCCAGGCTGGTGGCGATGTGCTCCTTCTTGGTGAAGTAGGCGTTCAAGGAGGCGTCGTCCTCGCGCGCGAACCGCTTGCCGTGCAGATCGCGGTCCTCCTCGTACGCCATGAAGGGCACCGCGTAGCCGCAGGTGTCACGGACGAGTTCGGCCGTGACGACGATGATCGCGCGCAGTCCGTGCGCGCTCGGGTCGATGTCCGGGAAGCGGCCGAGCAGTTCCCCGAAGCGCGGGTCGTCGCGGAAGACCGGCTCACCCCTGCCGTGCACGCGGACGATGTTCGGCGGGCCCTGGAAGGCGCACCACATCAGGGTGATCCGTCCGTTCTCCCGCAGATGCGCGATGGTCTCGGCGTTGGAGCCGGCGAAGTCGAGGTAGGCGACCGTGTGGGCGTCGAGGACCGCGAAGGAGCCCTTGAGCCCTTTGGGGGAGAGGTTGACCGTGCCGTCGGCGGACAGGGGGGCGGTGGCGGTGAAGAAGACCGGCTGCGCCTCGATGAACGAGCGGAGCCGGCCTTCTATGCACGCGTAAGTCTTTCCCATGTCTAACGATTATGGCCGCGAACTCTTCGGCCCGCTAAGGAATTGCGGGGTCCGGTCATCCCGGCCGGGTCGCGCCGGGGTCACCGGACCCGGCGCCCTGGCCGGACGCCTCACCCCGGCCGGGGCGCCGGGCCGGTGCCCGCCCGTGGCCGCCCCGGCCGGCGCTCCCTCGGGGCGGCCACGGTGCCTCTCACCTCACTTGTCGAGCTGGCAGGCGGCGAAGGCCTCCAGGCCCTCGGGCTTGGCGGCGGCGCGCCCGATGGCGGTCTCGATGCGGTTCAGGGCGGCGGTGCGCTTGTCCTCCAGCGGGCCGAGGATGGCGTTCTGGACGAAGTTGGGCCCGCCCTGGCCGACGGTGTCGACCAGGCGCTTGTTGGCCTCCTGGATCTGCTTGTCCAGCTCGCCCAGGTTGCGGTCGACCTCGGCCTGCGCGGAGGCCGGGATCGCGGGCAGCTGACCGGTGACGTCCGGACAGGAGATGCTGCCGGGTCCCGCCAGCGTCCGGGCGTCGGTCCCGCCGCTCCCGGACGACTCCCCGGCGAGGGCGAAGCCGGCGATCACCGTGCCGGACAGTGCCACCGCGGCGGCGCCGCCGACGAACGCGACGCGACGCTTGTTGTACTTCGGAAGAGCCCTGGACATGCGGATGCCTCACTAGGGGGTGTCGGGGGGTGTGATGGTCGTGCGACGCGGCGCCTGCGTTCGGCCAGAGGTACGGGTAAGCGGTTTCCCGCGTTCAAAGGGTCCGCGAATTCTTTCCCGATTGACGATTCATGCGGGACTCTGCATAATCATGCACATTGAAGATCTCGGCCCGGCGTCCACCGCGGGCGCGGCCCTGCGGGACCTCGCGCAGGCAGTAGCGTGACGACCGCCTCCCCGCCCCGGCGCGGGGAGGCGGTGGCACACCCCATCCATGGAGGAGCACAGCAGGTGAGCAGCAACAGCGGTGACGTCCGGCTCTGGGGCGGCCGTTTCGCCGACGGTCCCGCCGAGGCCCTGGCGAAGCTGTCCGCGTCCGTCCACTTCGACTGGCGGCTCGCGCCGTACGACATCGCCGGTTCGCGTGCCCACGCGCGCGTGCTGCACAAGGCGGGCCTCCTCACCGAGGACGAGCTGGCCCGGATGATCGACGGGCTGGACCGGCTGGAGGCGGACGTCGCCGACGGCTCCTTCACGGGCACCATCGCCGACGAGGACGTCCACACCGCTCTGGAGCGCGGCCTCCTGGAGCGCCTCGGCCCCGACCTCGGCGGCAAACTGCGCGCCGGCCGCTCCCGCAACGACCAGGTCGCCACCCTCTTCCGCATGTACCTGCGCGACCACGCCCGGATCATCGGCGGCCTGATCGCCGAACTCCAGGACGCGCTGATCGGCCTCGCCGAAGCCCACCCCGACGTGGCCATGCCCGGCCGCACCCACCTCCAGCACGCCCAGCCGGTCCTCTTCGCCCACCACGTCCTGGCCCATGTGCAGTCCCTGTCCCGGGACGCCGAGCGGCTGCGCCAGTGGGACGCGCGCACGGCCGTGTCGCCCTACGGTTCGGGCGCGCTCGCGGGCTCCTCCCTCGGTCTCGACCCGGAGGCGGTCGCCGAGGAGCTCGGGTTCGAGCACGGCTCCGCCGGGAACTCCATCGACGGCACGGCCTCCCGCGACTTCGTCGCCGAGTTCGCGTTCATCACCGCGATGATCGGCGTCAACCTCTCGCGGATCGCCGAGGAGGTCATCATCTGGAACACGAAGGAGTTCTCCTTCGTGACCCTGCACGACGCCTTCTCGACGGGCTCGTCGATCATGCCGCAGAAGAAGAACCCGGACATCGCCGAGCTGGCGCGCGGCAAGTCCGGCCGCCTGATCGGCAACCTGACGGGCCTGATGGCCACGCTCAAGGCCCTCCCGCTCGCCTACAACCGCGACCTCCAGGAGGACAAGGAGCCGGTCTTCGACTCCATCGACCAGCTGGAGATCCTCCTCCCCGCCTTCACCGGCATGATGGCCACCCTCACCGTCCACCGCGAGCGCATGGAGGAACTCGCCCCGGCCGGCTTCTCCCTCGCCACCGACATCGCCGAGTGGCTGGTCAGGCAGGGCGTCCCCTTCCGCGTCGCCCACGAGGTCGCGGGCGAGTGCGTGAAGGTCGCCGAGGCGGAGGGCAAGGAGCTGGACGAGCTGACGGACGAGCAGTTCGCGAAGATCTCCTCCCACCTCACGCCTCAGGTGCGCTCGGTCCTCGACGTCCCCGGAGCGCTGGCCTCCCGCAATGGCCGGGGCGGCACGGCCCCCAGCGCGGTCGCCGTCCAGCTGGCCGAGGTGAAGCAGGACGTGGCCGCCCAGCACGCGTGGGCGGTGGCCAGGAAGCAGGCCTGAGGGAATCGCCCTCCAGGGGCGCGGGGAACTGCGCGAACCAGCGAAGACGACCCGCACTCGCCGAAACACCGCGACGGACCCGGCCCTGAGGCGAAGGACATCGCGGGTTACGTTGGGTCGGAGCCGAACCGGAGCCGACCGAACGGAGCCCTCGATGCCCTTCGCCCGCCTGGCCGCAGCGACCACCCCCACCTGCCACATCGGTCTTGGCCTTGCCGCGGTCGGACGCCCCGGCTACATCAACCTCAACCGGGACGAGGACCTCGGTGAGGACCGCGGCGTCGAGGCGCTGCGCACCCGCACCCACGAACTCCTCGACGCCGCCTACGCGCAGGGCGTCCGCTACTTCGACGCGGCCCGCTCCTACGGCCGCTCGGAGGAGTTCCTCGCCGACTGGCTCGGGAACAGGCCCGGCCTCGACGACATCGTCGTCGGCAGCAAGTGGGGCTACACCTACACCGCCGACTGGTCCACCGACGCCGAGACCCACGAGGTCAAGGACCACTCCCTGGCCACCTACGAACGGCAGCGCGCCGAGAGCGACGCGCTGCTGGGCGACCGGCTCGACCTCTACCAGATCCACTCGGTGACCCCGGACAGCCCGGCCCTCACCGACAAGGAACTCCAGGCCCGGCTCGCCGAGGCCGCCGCCCAGGGCCTGACCGTCGGCTTCTCCACCAGCGGACCCGCCCAGGCCGAGGCGATCCGTGCCGCGCTCGCCGTGACCGTCGACGGCGAACCCCTCTTCCGCACCGTGCAGTCCACGTACAACGTGCTGGAGACCTCCGCGGCCCCCGCCCTCGCCGAGGCGCACGACGCCGGCCTCACCGTGATCGTCAAGGAGGGCATGGCCAACGGCAGGCTGGCCGGCCCGCACGCCCCGGACGCCCTCAGGGACGTCGCCGAGCGGACCGGGCTGGGCTGCGACGCCGTCGCCCTGGCCGTGATCCTGCGGCAGCCCTGGGCCGGAGTCGTCCTCTCCGGCGCCGCCACCATCACCCAGCTCGCCTCCAACCTGCACGCCCCGGTCGTCGACCTCGACGACGACCAGCTCGCCCGGCTCGCCTCCCTGGCCGAGGACCCGCACACGTACTGGGAGCGCCGCGGGCAGCTGCCCTGGCACTGACACCTCCCGCCTGCGCCGCCCGGCACCACAGCCGTGAGTCACGCATGCCCCGTGTGAGACATCTGTGTCTCATATGGTCTACGCTCGTCTCATGGCTGTCGATCCTGACCACGTGCTGCGCTCCGCCGCCGCCCTGCTGACCCGCAAGTCCACCGCGACCATGGACGAGGTCGCGAAGGCCGCCGGCATCAGCCGCGCCACGCTGCACCGGCTCTTCGCCGGGCGCGACGTCCTCGTCCGCGCGCTGGAGACGCTCGGCATCGCGGAGTGCCGGGCCGCCCTGGACCGGGCCCGGCTCGACGAGGGCACCGCGAGCGAGGCCGTACGCCGCCTGGTCGCCGCCGCCGAGCCCGTCGCCGGGCTCCTCGCGTTCCTCTACACCGAGAACCAGCTGTTCGAGGGGGAGGAGCAGAACGCGGGCTGGGCCGAGATCGACGACCGGATCTCCGCGCTGTTCCGCCGCGGCCAGCTCGGCGGCGAGTTCCGCATCGACCTCACGCCCGCCTGGCTCACCGAGGCGCTGTACGGCCTGCTCGCCTCCGCCGCCTGGATGGTGCAGAGCGGCAAGGGCGCCCCCAAGGACTTCCCGCACATGGTCGTCGAGCTGCTGCTCGGCGGCGCGCTCAGAAGAGAGGAATCATGACCAGCACCCTGCAGCCGACGACGACCGGGGCGGTGAAGCGCCCGGGCCGCTGGCTCGCGCTCGGCGTCCTCGTGCTCGCCGTGCTGCTGGTGGCCGTCGACGCGACCGTCCTCGGTCTCGCGACCCCCTACATCAGCGAGGACCTGGAGCCCTCCGGCACGCAGCTGCTGTGGATCGGTGACGTCTACTCGTTCGTCATCGCCGGTCTGCTCGTCTCCATGGGCAGCCTCGGCGACCGCATCGGCCGCAAGCGGATCCTGCTGGTGGGCGCCACCGCGTTCGGCGCGATATCCGTGCTCAACGCCTACGCCGGCACCCCCGAGACGATGATCGCCGCCCGGGCGCTGCTCGGTGTCGCCGGCGCGACCCTGATGCCGGCCACGCTGGCCCTGATCCGCAACCTCTTCCACGACCCGCGAGAGCGCAGTCTCGCCGTCGGCATCTGGGGCGCCACGGCCTCCGCGGGCACGGCCGTCGGGCCGATCGTCGGCGGCTTCCTGCTGGAGCACTTCTGGTGGGGCTCGGTCTTCCTGATCAACCTGCCCGTGATGGCCGTCCTGGTCCTCGTCGGCAGCAGGCTGCTGCCCGAGTCGCGGACCGCGAACCCCGGCCCCTGGGACCTGGTCAGTGTGGTGCTGTCCCTGGTCGGCATGGTCGGCGTCGTGTACGCGGTGAAGGAGGCCGCGACGCACGGACTGTCGTGGGCCACCGCGGCCGCCGGTCTGCTGGGCCTGGCCGCCCTGTACGGGTTCGTCCGCAGGCAGCTGACGCTGCCCGCCCCGCTGCTGGACATGCGGCTGTTCCGGCACCGCGGCTTCAGCGGGGCGGTGCTGGCCGACCTGCTGACCATCCTCGGCCTGTCCGGGCTGGTGTTCTTCCTGTCGCAGTACCTGCAACTCGTCCAGGGCAGGCGCCCGTTCGAGGCGGGTCTGGCCGAACTGCCCGCCGCGATCGGCGCGGTGGTGGCCGGCCTGATCGCGGGACGCGTGGCCCGGCGCTTCTCGGTCCGGTCCGCGGTCTCCGGTGGTCTCGCGGCGATCGGCCTCGCCCTGGCCGTGCTCACCGTGATCGACCGGTCCACCGGCTATCCGCTGCTGGGAGCCGCGCTGCTGGTCGTCGGGGTCGGGGCCGGACTGTCGTTCACGGTGACCGCCGACGTCATCCTCTCCAGCGTGCCCAAGGAGCAGGCGGGCTCCGCTTCCGCGGTGTCCGAGACGGCGTACGAACTGGGCGCGGCCCTCGGGATCGCCGTGCTCGGCTCGATCGTGACCGGCGTCTACCGCGACTTCACCGGCCCGGCGGGCACGCCGGCCGCGGCGCACGAGTCGCTGGGCGGCGCGGTCGAGGCGGCGGCGCACATGCCCGCCCGAAGCGCCGGCGCGATGCTGGACGCGGCCCGCGCGGCCTTCGTCGACGGACTGGCCCTCGCGGCGGGCGTCGGCGCGGCGGTCCTGCTGGCCGCGGCCGTGGCGGCGTGGTTCCTGCTGCGGGGGCAGCGCCTGGAGAGCGGCCGGGCGGAACACCCCTGACAGCGCGGGCGGGGTGGTGAGGAACCGGCCTCACCACCCCGCCCGCGTCTCCGCCTGCGCCCCCGCTCCGGGGCCCGGGTCCTGCTGCTAGGCCGCTTCCTTGGCCTTGCTCGCGTACATGTCCACGTACTCCTGCCCGGACAGCCGCATCACCTCGGTCATCACCGAGTCGGTCACCGCCCGCAGCACATAGCGGTCCCGGTCCATGCCCTCGTACCGGGAGAACTCCATGGCCTCGCCGAAGCGCACCGTGACCTTGCCCGGCCGCGGCAGGCCCGCACCGCCCGGCTGCAGCCGGTCCGTCCCGATCATCGCGAACGGCACCACCGGCGCGCCGGTCATCAGGGTCAGCCGGGCGATGCCCGTCCGCCCCCGGTACAGCCGCCCGTCGGGCGAGCGCGTGCCCTCGGGGTAGATGCCGAACACCCGGCCCTCCTCCAGCACCCGCCGCCCGGTCATCAGCGCGGCGACACCGCCCCGGCCGCCGTCGCGGTCCACCGGGATCATGCCGACCCCGGTGAAGAACCACGCCATCAGCCGGCCCTTGAGGCCCTTGCCGGTGACGTACTCGTCCTTGCCGATGAAGAAGACCTGCCGGTCGCAGACCAGCGGCAGGATCATCGAGTCGATGAACGTCAGGTGGTTGCCGGCCAGGATGACGGGGCCGTCGCCGGGAATGTGCTCCGCACCCTCCACCTGTGGGCGGAACATCAGGCGCATGATCGGGCCGAGCACTGCCTTGATGAGCGCGAAGCGGGACAACGGACCCTCCGGTGTCAAGGGGATGCGGTATGAGTCTGTGCAGGTGAGGACGATACTCGCGGGCCCGGGGATCGCGCACATCGGGCACGGCGACTTCACCGGGGTCTTACTCCGTGTTGACGCGTGTTTACCTGGGGTGGCGTGCCGCGGGCGGTCCGTAACGCGCCCGACATGGTGTGACACACATCGCCCCGGGCCTGCCGGACGCGTTCCCAGAACCGCCACGCCGAATCGAGCACGAGGCGATGAACCGTCAAAACACCGCCCCCACCAGCCACTACGACATCCCGAGTCACCCGCGTGTTCCTCCCGGGGTCTCCCACTCGTCATGTACGCGCCCCTACGATCGGCCCGCACTGACGAGCCGACGGCAGGAAGGGCGCTCATGGGAACGCAGGAGTCGAACGAAATTACGGGCGGGACCGGACGGCGGGCCCTGCTCGGCGCGGCGGTGCTCGGCGCCGGCGGAGCGGTCCTCGGCATGGCCGGCACGGCGCGGGCCGAGGGCGCCCGGCACGGCGGCGGGCTGCGGGGCCTGCCGAGGCCGACGATCATCGGGCACCGCGGAGCCAGCGGCTACCGCCCGGAGCACACCCTCGGCTCCTACCAGCTCGCCCTCGACATGGGCGCCGACATCGTCGAGGCGGGCGACCTGGTGCCGACGAAGGACGGCCATCTGGTCTGCCGTCACGAGCCGGAGATCGGCGGCACCACCGACGTCGCCGACCACCCCGAGTTCGCCGCCCGCAGGACGACCAAGCTCCTCGACGGCGTCTCCACCACCGGCTGGTTCACCGAGGACTTCACGCTCGCCGAGCTGAAGACGCTGCGCGCGACCGAGCGCATCCCCGCCAACCGCCCCCACAACACCCTCTACGACGGCCGCTGGGAGATCCCCACCTTCGAGGAGGTCCTGCGGTGGCAGGACGAGCAGACCCGCGCCCGCGGCAAGCAGGTGTGGATCTACCCCGAGCTGAAGCACCCCACCTACTTCCGCAAGCAGGGCCTGCCGCTGGAGGAGCGCGTCGCCAAGCTGCTGCGCAAGCACCGCAAGGACCGGCGCACCTCCCCGGTCGTCCTGCAGTCCTTCGAGCCGACGAGCGTCGAGCGCCTGAACAGGCTGGTCGACAACTCCCTGGTCGTCCTGCTGTCCTCGGCGGGTTCCCGCCCCTGGGACTTCGTCGAGAACGGCGACCCGCGCACCGTCGCCGACCTGATCAAGCCGGCCGGCCTGCGGGAGATCGCCTCCTACGCGCAGGGCATCGGCCCGACCCTGGACCTCGTCATCCCGCGCGACGCCGGGGGCCGCCTCACCGAGCCGACCACGCTCGTCGCGGACGCGCACCGGGTGGGCCTGCTCCTGCACCCCTACACGCTGCGCAACGAGAACCCCTTCCTGCCCGCCGACTTCCGCAAGGGCACGGACGCGGACGCCTACGGCGACGTCTTCGGCGCCTACCGGGCGTACTTCGCGACCGGCATCGACGGCGTCTTCACCGACCAGCCCGACACCGGCCTGCTGGCCCGCGAGGACTTCCGCAACGGCTGACCGCGCCCGAGCGCGTCAACCCTGAGCGCTCAGGCCCCTCGGCCGAGTGGGCTTCGGCCGCCCGGGCAACCCGCCGCCCGGGCGGCCGCGTCGCTCCGTACATGACGCACGACCTGGTCGCCGCCCTGCACCCGCTGCTCGCCGCGGAGGCCTCGGCGGAGGCCCATGCCACCGGAGCCGAGCCGGGCGACCTGGAGCAGGAGGTCTGGCTCCGCCTGCTGGAGCGCCTCGACGACGGGAACCCGCCCGCCGACCCCCGGGGATGGCTCCGCCGCGCCGTCCGGTCCGCAGCGCGCCGCACCCACCGGACCAGCCGCCTCGAACGGCCGTACGCCGTCGAACCGGTCGACGAGGGCGGTCCCGGCCCGGAGCAGCTCGCCCTCGCCGCCGCCCGGTGCCGTGCCCTGCGCGAGGCGGTCCGCCGCCTGCCCGGCCGCTGCCCCCGGCTGCTGGAGGCGCTGCTCTCCCCGCAGGACCTGACATACCGGGAAATCGCGGGGGAGTTGGGTATCTCACAGGGGAGTCTCGGCCCGGAACGTTCCAGATGCCTGGGTTGTCTCCGCAGATTGCTCACACCGGAGGTTGCGGCCCGCTGAGGACGGGGATAGGAGTGGGGGACGACCGGTGATCAGATGAGCGGGAGGCGTGCGCACATGGGCATGAGCGTGACCATCTCTGCGGCGACCGAGCAGGACGCGGAGCAGATCTTCAGGCTGCAGTACCTGTGTTTCCAGCCGGAGGCGGCGCTGTACGGGAACTACCGCATCGACCCGCTCGTCCAAACCCTCGACTCGGTCCGCGAGGAGGTCGCCCGCGACTGCGTCTTCGTGGCCCGGCTCGGCGAGGAGGTCGTCGGCTCGGTCCGCGGCTCGGTCACCGAGGACGGCGCCGCCGCGATCGGCAAGCTGTGCGTCCACCCCCGCCTCCAGGGCCACGGCATCGGCGCCCGGCTGCTGCGCGCCGCCGAGTCCGCCCTGGCCGAACAGCACGGCGCGACCCGCTTCCGCCTGCACACCGGTCACCGCAGCGAGGGCACCCTCCGCCTCTACCGCAAGGTCGGCTACCAGACGGTGGGCACCTCCCAGGGCGCGGACGGCGTACCGATGATCGTCCTGGAGAAGCCGGCGGGTACGTACGCGGCGACGGCCTAGTCACGCGCCGAGGGGGCGCGGGGCCGTGTCGAGCCGCGGCTGTGCCGCGCGGACGCGGGCCACCGCACACGGCCGCCTGATCACCTCAGGCGGCGTCCCCGTCCCGCGAACGCGAAGCCCGCAACCAGTAGATGGCGGACAGCGGCAGCAGCACCGGGATGAACAGGTACCCCATCCCGAAGTCCGACCACACGGTCGCGTCCGGGAACGCCGACGGCTCGATCAGCGTCCACGTGCCCACCGTCAGCACACCCACCAGCTCGGCGGCACAGCACGCCAGCGCCGCCTTCCGTGCCGTCTCCCCGCCCCGCACCAGCGTGTACGTGATGAACCCGTACACGACACCGGCCACGGCCGACAGCGAGTAGGCGAGCGGCGCCCGGTCGAACTCCGTGGCGATCTGGTACGCCGAGCGCGACACCGCCCCGACGACCATCACGCCGTACAGCCACACCAGCAGCGTGCCCGGCCCGCTGATCAGCCGCCGCCGGCCCGTCTCAGCCTGCCCAGATGTCATGGAGACGCACCTCCAGCACCGCCAGCACCACACCGCCGGCCGCGACCGTCACCGAGCCCCACCGGGTCCGCTCGGCCAGCGACATGAACCCCGCCGCCGGGACGCACGCGAATGCCCCCAGCAGATACGCCACGAAGATCGTCGTGCCCTGCTCCGGCTTCCCGCCCCGCGCCAGCAGCACGATGCCCACCACCAGCTGGATCAGCGACAGCAGGGTGACCACGGCCATCCCGATGAAGTGCCAGTCCTTCGTCGGCTGGTCACGGTAGGCCGCCCAGCCGCACCAGGCGGCGAGCAGCAGCGCGGCGACGCCGGTCACCAGCGTCAGGGCGTTCAGCATGCAGCGACCTTATTACGGCCGAAAAGGCCCGATGCCTCCGGCCCCGGCCCGCCCCGTAGGGTCGAGGACATGAAGATCCACGCGCACGCCCTGCTGTTCGACAACGACGGAACCCTCGTCTCCTCCCTCGCCTCGGTGGACCGCTGCTGGACGCGGTGGGCCGCGGAGTACGGGATCACCGCCGAGGAGTTCGCCCGGGTCGAGCTGCACGGCCGGCCGGCCGCGGAGATAGCCGCCGACCTGCTGCCCGCCGAGACCGTCCCGGCGGCCGTCGCGCGGATCGAGGACCTGGAGGTTGAGGACGTGCCGAACGGCGGCGTCCACCTGCTGCCCGGCACCCGGGCGCTGCTCGACGCCCTGCCGGCCGAGCGCTGGGCCGTCGTCACCTCCGCCACCCGGCGCCTGGCCGAGGCCCGGCTCGACGCCGTCGGCATTCTGCCCAAGACGCTCGTCGCCGCCGACGACATCACCCGCGGCAAGCCCGACCCCGAGCCCTACCTCCTCGCCGCCCGCACCCTGGGCGTCGACCCCGCCCACTGCGTCGTCTTCGAGGACGCCCCCGCCGGTCTCGCGGCCGGCCGCGCCGCCGGAATGACGACCGTGGCCTTGACCACAACCCACCAGGCCCACGAACTCGACGCCGACCTCGTGGTCGGGGACCTGTCGGCCCTGTCCGCGCTGGTCACCGCCGAGGGCGTGGAGATCTCGACGCGCCCCTGACCGGCGCCGCGGCCTGTCCACCGCTGTCCAGTATCCGGACAGCGGCGGCCGGTCAGGACCGTACGCATGTTTTACTTGCCGCATGACCACGACGAGCGACCGCATCCCCGCGACCGAGGCGACCATGACGCCCGGTGCTCGTTGTATGTGTCGAATGTGCGCCTTCTAGAGGGCCCCCGCACCACCCCGAGCTCGCGCCCCGAAGCGAGACCGCGGCCCGTCCGCGCGCCCTGAGCGCCGTGTGACGCCCAGCCGCCCGCGCACATGTTCTCTCCCGGTTCCCCTCCTCAGCGAGAACCGTGCCGCGTCCCCGAACGAACGCACCCGTGCCCGGGACCACCCGTGCCCGCGCACTCGACTGTGACGGAAACCCACGTGATCACCACCACGGACCTCACCAAGGTCTACCGTGCTCGCGGCCGCGAGGTCACCGCCCTGGACGGCGTCGACCTGCACGTCCGCGAAGGCGAGGTGTACGGCGTCATCGGCCAGTCCGGCGCCGGCAAGTCCTCCCTCATCCGCTGCGTCAACCTGCTGGAGCGTCCCACCTCCGGGACCGTGACCGTCGCCGGGCAGGACCTCACCGCCCTGGCCGGCCGGGGCCCGCGCGCCGGGAGGGAACTCCGCGAGGCGCGCAGCCGGATCGGCATGGTCTTCCAGCACTTCAACCTGCTGTCCTCCCGTACCGTCCAGGACAACGTCGAACTGCCCCTGGAGATCCTCGGCAAGTCCGGGAAGGAACGTTCCCGCAAGGCCCTGGAACTGCTCGACCTGGTCGGTCTCGCCGACAAGGCGGGCGCCTACCCCGCACAGCTGTCCGGCGGCCAGAAGCAGCGCGTCGGCATCGCCCGCGCCCTGGCCGGCGACCCCAAGGTGCTGCTCTCCGACGAGGCCACCAGCGCCCTCGACCCGGAGACCACCCGCTCGATCCTGGCGCTGCTGCGCGACCTGAACCGGCAGCTCGGCCTGACCGTGCTGCTCATCACGCACGAGATGGACGTCGTGAAGTCGGTCTGCGACTCGGCCGCGCTCATGGAGAACGGCCGCATCGTCGAGTCGGGCACGGTCAGCGAACTCCTCGCCACCCCCGGTTCGGAACTGGCCGCCGCGCTGTTCCCGCTCGGCGGCGACGCCTCCGGCGCCGACCGCACCGTCGTCGACGTCACCTTCCAGGGCGAGAGCGCGACCCAGCCCGTCATCTCCCAGCTCGCCCGCACCTACAACATCGACATATCGATCCTCGGCGCCGCCATCGACACCGTCGGCGGACTCCAGGTCGGCCGGATGCGCATCGAACTGCCCGGCCGCCACGAGGACAACGTCGTGCCGATCGGCTTCCTGCGCGAACAGGGCTTGCACGTCGACGTCCTGGGCCACGAGTCCCTACTGGTGAAGGAAGGTGCCCAGTGACCTGGTCCGAGATGCAGCCGCTGCTGGAGCAGGCGTGCTGGGACACGCTCTACATGGTCGGCTGGTCCACCGTCATCGCCGTCGTCGGCGGACTCCCGCTCGGCATCCTGCTGGTCCTCACCGACCGCGGCGGGCTGCTCCAGAACGTCGCCGCCAACAAGGTCATCGGGCAGGTCGTGAACATCGCCCGCTCCCTGCCGTTCATCATCCTGATGGTCGCGCTGATGACCTTCACCCGCTGGATCACCGGCACGACCATCGGCCGCGAGGCCGCCATCGTGCCCCTCGCCGTCGGCGCCATCCCGTTCTTCGCCCGGCTGGTCGAGACGGCCGTCCGCGAGGTGGACCACGGGCTCGTCGAGGCCGTGCAGGCCATGGGCGGCAACACCTGGACCGTCGTCCGCAAGGTCCTGGTCCCCGAGTCCCTGCCGTCGCTGATCTCCAGCACCACCACCACGGTCGTCGCCCTCATCGGCTACTCCGCCATGGCGGGCACGGTCGGCGCCGGCGGCCTCGGCGACATCGCCATCCGCTACGGCTACCAGCGCTTCGAGACCGGGCTGATGTGGATCACCGTCGCGATCCTCGCCGTCGTCATCTCCCTCATCCAGTTCGCCGGCGACTACGCGGCCCGCTCGCTGCACCGCCGCGGCGCCCACGCGGGCCCCGCCCCGAGACTGCGGCTGCTCAAAGCCGCCTCCTGAACCCCCCGTTCCACCCCCAACGGGGTCGCACCACCCGCAAGGTCATAAGGAAAGGCACTTTTCGTGCGTAACACCGCCAAGATCACCACCGCCGTCCTCGCCGCCGGAGCCCTCACCCTCGGGCTCAGCGCCTGCGGCGCGGGCGAATCCGGCTCCGACGGACCCCTGATCGTCGCCGCCAGCCCCGTCCCGCACGCCGAGATCCTCACCTACGTCAAGGACAACCTGGCGCAGAAGGAGGGCCTGGACCTCCAGGTCAAGGAGTTCACCGACTACGTCACGCCCAACACGGCGACGCAGGACGGCTCCGTCGGCGCCAACTACTTCCAGAACAAGCCGTACCTCGACGACTTCAACAAGAAGAACGGCACCGACATCGTGCCCGTCGTGACGGTCCACCTGGAACCGCTCGGCCTCTACAGCAACAAGGCCGAGAAGGCGGACGACCTCAAGAGCGGTGCGACCGTCGCCATCCCCAACGACACGGTGAACGAGGCCCGCGCCCTCAAGCTCCTCGCCGCGAACGGGCTCATCACCCTCAAGGAGGGCGTCGGCAACGAGGCGACCCCCGCCGACATCACCGGCAACCCCAAGAAGCTCACGTTCAAGGAGCTGGAGGCGGCGCAGACCCCGCGCTCCCTCGACGACGTCGACGCCGCGGTCGTCAACGGCAACTACGCCATCGAGTCCGACCTCGAGCCGTCCAAGGACGCCCTCGTCCTGGAGTCCCCGAAGGACAACCCCTACGGCAACTTCCTCGCCGTGAAGAAGGGCGACGAGGACGACCCGCGCGTGAAGAAGCTCGCCAAGCTCCTCACCTCGCCCGAGGTGAAGAAGTTCATCGAGGACAAGTACGCCGGCTCCGTGCTCGCCTCCTTCTGAGCCCACGCCCCGGCACCGCCGCGAACGGGGTCCTCCCTCACCCGGTGGGGGAGGACCCCGTGGTGCGGATCGGTGCTTTCATGCTGCATGCTGGGCAGTTCAGCAGGCCCTGAAGGTTCACCGAAGGTAACGGAGCGCGCATGAGGAGCACCTTTCCCAACATCTCCATCAGCACGGAGCGGTTGGTCCTGCGCCCCTTCGAGGAGCCGGACATCCAGGCGTTCGCCGACATGATGAACGACGAGCTCGTCACCGCGTGGACCTCCGTACCGCACCCCTACACCCACGCCCACGCCCGCTCCTGGATCACCGAACAGGCCCCCGCCGAACGGGCCGAGGGCCGCGGCATCGTCTTCGCCGTCACCGAGTTCCTCACCCAGCGCCTGGTGGGCGTGGTCCACCTCAAGAACACCGACTGGAAGATCCGCTCCAGCGAGATCTCCTACGTCATCGCCCCCTGGGCCCGCGGCGAGGGCTACGCCTCCGAGGCGGCCCTGGTCACCGCGCGGTGGCTCTTCGACGACCAGAAGTTCGAGCGCCTGGAACTGCGCACCGCGGCCGACAACACCGCCTCCCAGCAGGTCGCCCAGAAGATCGGCTGCATCAGCGAGGGAGTGCTGCGCGGCGCCTGGATAGCCAGAGCCCGGACGGACAGCGGCGAGTGGACCGAGGTCCGTACCGACCTGATCGTCTGGAGCCTGCTCCCCGAGGACCTGGAAGGCGTCGGCGACCAGCTGCCCGGCGGCTTCACCTCCCTCGGCGACTGGAACTGATCTTTCAGCGACTGGAACTGGCCGCCCGCGCTCCGCCCGCGCACCGCACGCACACCGTGCGCGCCGGCACCGCCGCGCCCTCTGCCGGCATCACCGGGTACTCTCACGGAGCCCGACCGCGGGCAGCTCATCACACGACACGCAGACGACCTGCGAAAACCCCTGGAGGCTGAGGACGATGGCCGACCGGGTCACGGTGATCGGCTGGGACGGTTCGCCGCTGACCACCGCGGCACACGCCGCCCTCGCAGCCGCCACGCTCGTGGCGGGCGCCGCCCACCACCTGGCGCTGCCGGAGATCCCCGCCCGCGCCGAGCGCATCCGCCTCGGCAGCGTCGCCCTCGCCGCCCGCCGCATCGCCGCCCACCGCGGCACGGCCGTGGTGCTGGCCGACGGCGATCCCGGCTTCTTCGGCGTCGTACGCACCCTGCGCGCCCCCGAGTTCGGACTCGAGGTCGAGGTCGTCCCCGCCGTCTCCTCCGTCGCCGCCGCCTTCGCCCGTGCCGGTATGCCCTGGGACGACGCCCAGGTGGTCGTCGCACACCCCCGCACCCTGCGCCGCGCCGTGAACGTATGCCGCGCCCACACCAAGGTGGCGGTCCTCACCGCACCCGGCGCCGGCCCCGCCGAACTCGGCCTGCTCCTCGAAGGAGTCCACCGCTCCTTCGTCGTCTGCGAGGAACTCGGCACCGCCGACGAACGCGTCTCCGTCGTCACCTCCGACAAGGCCGCCGACCACACCTGGCGCGACCCCAACGTCGTCATCGTCCTCGGCGGCCCGACCCGGCCCGACCCGGCCGGGGAGTCCGGCGGCTGGATCGCCGGCCGCGACCCGTCCGCCGGACCGCGCGGCTGGACCCTGCCCGCCGAGTCCTACGACGGCGACCTCGGCGAGGGCGAGACCGAGCTGCTGCGCGCCTCCCAACTCGCCCGCCTGGGGCCCCGGATCGGCGACCTCGTGTGGGACATCGGCTGTGGCAGCGGCGCCTTCGCCGTCGAGGCCGCGCGCGCCGGAGCCGCCGTCCTCGCCGTCGACAGCGACCTGACCGCCTGCGTCCGCACCGACACGGCCGCCCGCCGCCTCGGCGTCCAGCTCCAGATCGTCAACGGCACCGCCCCGCACATCCTGGAGAACCTCCCCGAACCCGACGTCGTCCGCGTCGGCGGCGGGGGAGCGGCCGTCGTCTCGGCGGTCGCCGACCGCCGTCCGCAGCGCATCGTCACGCACGCCGCCACCCGCGACGCCGCCGAACTCGTCGGCCGCGACCTGACGGAGCACGGCTACGCCGTCGAGTGCGCCCTCCTCCAGTCCGTCGAACTCGACACCAGGGCCTGGACGGAGAAGGAACGGAGTGTCGCGTTCCTGCTCAGCGGGGTGTTGCCGAAGCGCGGCAGCTGATCCCGCCACCGTCCCCGTGATCGGGTTGTCGTACCGCTCGCGGTAGGCTGGCCGATCGTTGCACCGCACGCGGACGCCCGGCACTTCGTCGGTCAATGTCCGGAAAACCCACCCGTTTTGGGGTGCGTGTGGTACGGCAGAACCGGAGGACGCGCAACGTGGCGCAGTCCACAGCGGAACCGTCGCGGATCAAGCTGCCGTGAGGGTGCTGCGGCCGCAACAATGCCAGTGAATGGCTTTGTCGCCTTTTCTGGGCGGGCCGTTCGTGCCGCTGGGGACGCACGCTCGTTCTTCACTGTGGGGCGGTCGGTGCGCCGTTCCGGGTGAGCTGGTCGTAGGAGCACTAACCGATGGGCGAGGGGTACGCATGACCGACACCGGCCAGGTCCCGGGCGAGGGACTGCCGGAGAACGCAGGCATGGTGGAACAGCCGGGCGCCTCCGCGCACGGTGCGTACACCTACCTCTCCGACAACCCCGCCGAGGAAGAAGAAGACCTGCTGCTGCCGGGCGCCCAGGGCGCCTGGGGCAACGAGGTCGCCCCGCCCGCGCCGGAGCCGGTCGTCGAGACCGTGCACCAGCCGGGCCCGCACGAGCTGTCCGGCCGCGACAGCGGCTCCGTCGACCTCGGCGGCGTCCGTCTGCCCGACCCGCCGCCGATCCCGCCGGTCACCCCGCGCCGTCCGCTCCACCTCGGCCCGCCGCTCCCCGACAGCTCCGCCAGCCCGGTCCGCTCCCTCGCCGACCGCGGCCCCGCGGACGTGCCGGTGCGTCAGCCCGCCACGCCGTCGTCCGGCCCCGAGTACCTCGACGCCCCGCGCGCGCCCGAGGCGCCCGCGGCTCCCCCCGCGCCCTGGGGCGCGCAGCCCGCGCCCGCGCCTCAGGTGAGCGCCGGGGCGGCCCCTGCGGAAACGGTTATTCCAGGAGCGGAGCCGATGGGCACGGCCCAGGCCGTCGCCACCCGCGTGGCGGGCGAGGCGGAACAGGCCGTGCCCGCGCAGAACGCGGAGGCGGCGCAGACGGCCTGGGCCGGGCACGCGGTGCCCGTTCAGACGCCCGAGGCGGTGCCGGCGCAGGCGTCCGCGAACGGGCAGGCCGTGCCGGCGCAGGCCCCGGAGGCCGCGCCGGAAGCACCCGCTCAGGCACCCGCGCACGTCGAAGGGCACGGGGAGCCCGAGGGAGAGCCTGCCGCGGTGGCGGGACCGGGTGAGGCGCAGATGCCGACTGCCGCCGAGCCGGGCGTGGCCCAGGCGGCTCCCGCCGCGGCGGAGCACGACGGCCCGGGCGCTCCTGCCGCTGGTGAGCCGGTCGGTGTTGAGTCCGACACGAGCGAAACGGCACCTGCCGAAGCCGAAGCCGAAGCCGAAGCCGTGACCGCTCCGGCGCCGGCGGCCGAGGCTCCCGCCGACGGTGGCGAGGCGCACCCTGCCCCTGCCGTCGCGGAGCAGGCCGTCGTACCCGCGGACGTTCCCGAGACCGGCCCGGCTCCCCAAGCCGCCCCGTCCCCCGAGGCGGCCGCCGCGCCCGAACAGGACGCCCCCGTGACCGCACCGCAGGCGGTCGCCGAGGGTGCGGAAGGTGCTGCCCAGGTGCAGGCCCCTGAAGGCACGGACGTTGCTGCCGAGGCCGAGGCCGCGACTCCTGAGGCCCCGGCCCAGGCGCCGGACCCGGCTGCTGCCGCCCCGGCGGTACCGGTGCCGGACGCCGCTGCCCCGGAACCCGCAGCCCTGGCCGCTGCCGTAGAGGCCGCCGACCCGGAGGCCCGGGCCCCCGAGGTGACGGCCCCGGAGGCCGAGGCGCCGGCTCCGGCCGCGACCACCGCCGAGCCCTCCGCCCCGCAGCCGGAGGCCACCGGCACCGAGACCGCTGCGCCGGCCCCGCCGCAGGAGACGGCCCCCGCCGCCACCGAAGTACCGGCCTCCGCCCCCACCGAGGCACCGGCCCCCGCCGCCGTCGAGGGCCCGGAACCCACCACCGAAGCACCGGCCCCTGCCCCCACCGAGGCGCCCGCCCCGCAGCCTGAGGCGCCCGCCCCGCAGCCTGAGGCGCCCGCCCCGCAGCCCGAGGTGGCTCCCCAGCCCGCCCCCGCTGCCCCCACGGCACCCGACGACGCTGCGGACGCCCCGGCCGCCGAGCCACTCACCCCGGCCGCCGGCGCCCCGGTGACCGAACCGGTCGCCAGCCAGGCTGAGGCGACCGCCCCCGAAACGCCCACGTCCGCCCCGCAGTCCGAGGCTTCCGCCCCGCAGGCCGAAGCTCCCGCCCCGCAGACCGAGGCCCCCGCCCCGCCCGTGCCGACCCCCGACGCGGCGGCGCCCACTCCGGCCCCCGCCCCGGCCCCCGAGCCGCCGGTGACGACACCGACCCCCGAGCCGCCGGTGACGACGCCGACCCCCTCCGCGGGAGCAACCGTGCCCGAGCCCAACCCCCAGGACGTGGCTCCCGGATCCGCCGAGGACGTCACCGTCGTCCTCCCCGGAGAGGGCGCGCAGGAGCACAGCGGTCAGGCTCAGGCCCGGCCGGTCCAGGGCCCGCAGCAGTCCCGGCCCGCCGAGCCCGGCGCGCCGGCGCCAGCGGAACCCGTCGCCCAGGTCCCCGCACCCCGCGGAGAGGGCGGAGACGACGGCGACGGCGACGCCGTACTCGTACAGAACGCCGACGACCTGGACACCCGGGCCGCCGAGCAGGAAGATCTGGCGGACCAGGAACGCCACGAGGCAGAGAGCGCGGCCGCAGTGTCAGAAGCACGACAGCCCACCGGCCCCGCCGCCCCCGCCTACGACCCCGCCGAGCGCGAGGCCGTCCTGAAGGTCATGCGCGAACGCCGCGACATCCGCAACGGCTTCCGCAGCGACCCCATCCCGCACGAGGTGCTGCTCCGCGTCCTGGAGGCCGCCCACCACGCGCCCTCCGTCGGACACTCGCAGCCCTGGGACTTCGTCGTCATCCGCTCCGCCGACACGCGGCGCGCGATGCACGAACTGGCCATGCGCCAGCGCGACGCGTACGCGAAGTCCCTCCCCAAGGGCCGGGCCAAGCAGTTCAAGGAACTGAAGATCGAGGCCATCCTCGACACCCCGGTGAACATCGTCGTCACCGCCGACCCGACCCGTGGCGGCCGCCACACCCTCGGCCGTCACACCCAGCCCCAGATGGCCCCGTACTCGGCTGCCCTGGCCGTGGAGAACCTCTGGCTCGCCGCCCGCGCCGAAGGACTCGGCGTCGGCTGGGTCAGCTTCTTCGACGAGCGCGAGATGGTCCGCGCCCTCGGCCTGCCCGAGCACCTGGAGGTCATCGCCTATCTGTGCGTCGGTTACGTCGACGAGTTCCCGGACGAGCCCGAGCTGCTGCAGGCGGGCTGGTCCAAGCGCCGCCCGCTGTCGTGGGTCGTGCACGAGGAGACGTACGGCCGACGCGCACTGCCCGGAGAGGAACCGCACGACCTGCTCGCCGAGACCGTGGCGCAGATCCGCCCGCTGGACGCCAAGGCGCTCGGCGAGGCGTGGGAGCGCCAGAAGCGCATGACCAAGCCCGCCGGAGCGCTGGGGATGCTGGAGATCATCTCCGCCCAGCTGTCCGGCCTGTCCCGCCAGTGCCCGCCGCCGATCCCGGAGCCCGCGGCCGTCGCGATCTTCGCGGGCGACCACGGCGTCCACGCCCAGGGGGTCACCCCCTGGCCCCAGGAGGTCACGGCCCAGATGGTGGCCAACTTCCTCGGCGGCGGGGCCGTCTGCAACGCCTTCGCCACCCAGGTGGGCGCCGAGATCTGCATCGTCGACGTGGGCGTCGCCGCCGACCTCCCGGCCACGCCGGGCCTGCTGCCCCGCAAGATCCGGGCCGGCACGTCCGACATGACCACCGGTCCCGCGATGACCCGCGAGGAGGCCAAGCAGGCCATAGAGGTGGGCATCGAGACCGCCCGCGACCTCGTCGCCGCCGGCAACAAGGCCCTGCTCACCGGTGAGATGGGCATCGGCAACACGACCGCGTCCGCCGCCCTGATCGCCGCCTTCACGGGCGCGGACCCGGCCGAGGTGACGGGCCGGGGGACCGGCATCAACGACGAGACCCTCGCCCGCAAGACCGAGGTCGTCCGCCGCGCCCTCGAACTCCACCAGCCGGACCCGGCCGACCCGGTCGGCGTACTCGCCGCGATCGGCGGCTTCGAGCACGCCGCGCTCGTCGGCCTCCTCCTCGGCGGCGCGTCCCTGCGCACGCCGGTGATCCTCGACGGCGTGAGCGCCGGTGCCGCCGCCCTGGCCGCCCGCGCGATCGCCCCGGAGGTCCTGGCCGCGTGCATCGCGGGCCACCGCAGCGCCGAGCCGGGCCATGTGGCGGCCCTCAACAAGCTCGGCCTGCGCCCCCTGGTCGACCTCGACCTCCGGCTCGGCGAGGGCACCGGCGCGCTCCTGGCCCTGCCCCTGGTCCAGAGCACGGCCCGGGCGATGCACGAGGTGGCGACGTTCGACTCGGCGGGCGTGACCGAGAAGTAGTCCCGTGTGGAGTCCCGCGTGGGCCGGCGACTCGCAGGCCCCGCAGGCCCCGGGGGGGGCTCCCGGACCGGCTCACGGGCCCGGAGCCGCGTGGCTTCCGCCCGCAGCCGCGCGGCCCTCGCGGGGCGCGGCGGCTCCTCGGGCCGGCGGGCCGGGCGAGGCCGTGACCGCGCGTTCCGCACCGCGGGGCGCACGGCCACGACCCGCGCCCCCCGGCGCCTTCACCGCCCCCGCGCCCGCCTCCGGACGCGCACGCACACCCGGCCATGACGCCCAGCCATCGGACACCCGTGCCATCCGATTCCGCCGCACCCTAAAATCCGCACGTCAGGGCCCCGCCGAAACCGCCCCACAGGAGCCGCACCCCATGGCCGAACACCCCGCCTACCCCGTAGGCCTCCGCCTCACCGGCCGCCGCGTGGTCGTTCTCGGCGGGGGCCAGGTCGCCCAGCGCCGCCTGCCCGCCCTCATCGCGGCGGGCGCGGACATCCTCCTCGTGTCCCCCGAGGTCACCCCCTCCGTCCAGGCCATGGCGGACGCGGGCGAGATCGACTGGCAGCAGCGCCGCTACGAGGAGGGCGACCTGGACAACGCCTGGTACGCCCTCGTCGCCACCAGCGACCTGGAAGCGAACACCCGGGCGTCGGCCGAGGCGGAGCGCCGCCGTGTCTGGTGCGTCCGTTCCGACGACGCCGACGAGGCCACGGCCTGGACGCCGGCCAGCGGCCACAGCGAGAGCGAGGGCGTCACGGTCGCCGTCCTCACCACCGACGCCCGCGAGCGCGACCCGCGTCACATCGCCGCCATCCGCGACGCGGTCGTCGAGGGCCTGCGCGACGGCACGCTCGTCGCCCCGCACCACCGCACCCGCACGCCCGGCGTCGCCCTGGTCGGCGGCGGTCCCGGCGACCCGGACCTGATCACCGTGCGCGGCCGTCGCCTCCTCGCCGGGGCCGACGTGGTCATCACCGACCACCTGGGCCCGCGCGACCTGCTCGCGGAGCTCCCCCCGAACGTCGAGGTGATCGACGCGGCCAAGCTGCCCTACGGCAGGTTCATGGCCCAGGAGGCCATCAACAACGCCCTGATCGAACACGCCAAGCAGGGCAAGGCCGTCGTCCGGCTGAAGGGCGGCGACCCCTTCGTCTACGGGCGCGGCATGGAGGAGGTCCAGGCGCTGGCCGAGGCCGGCATCCCCTGCACCGTCGTACCGGGCATCTCCAGCACCATCTCGGTGCCGGCCGCCGCCGGCATCCCGGTCACCCACCGGGGCGTCGCCCACGAGTTCACCGTGGTCAGCGGCCATGTCGCCCCGGACGACGAGCGCTCCCTGGTCGACTGGCCGTCCCTCGCCAAGCTCACCGGCACGCTCGTGATCCTCATGGGCGTCGGCACGATCGCCAAGGTCGCCGAGACGCTCATCGCCCACGGCAAGTCCCCGGACGTGCCCGTCGCCCTCGTCCAGGAGGGCACGACGGCCGCGCAGCGCCGCGTCGACGCGACACTGGCGACGGTCGGGGAGACCGTGCGCCGCGAGGAGGTGAAGCCGCCGGCGGTCATCGTCATCGGGGAGGTCGTGCGGGTCGGCCCCCGAGCCGTCGAACCCCGCGAGTAACCCCCGGTAACACCCCCCGTACCGAGCCGTTGGCACCGCACCCAGGACAAGGCGGTATCACCCTGTGGCCGATCTCATCACCGTCGAGGACCCCGACGACCCGCGCCTGCGCGACTACACCGGCCTGACCGACGTGGAGCTGCGCCGCAAGCGCGAACCCGCCGAGGGCCTGTTCATCGCCGAGGGCGAGAAGGTCATCAGGCGCGCCAAGGAAGCGGGCTACGCGATGCGGTCCATGCTGCTCTCGGCCAAGTGGGTCGACGTCATGCGCGACGTCATCGACGACCTCCCCGCACCGGTCTACGCGGTCAGCCCCGAGCTCGCCGAGCAGGTCACCGGCTACCACGTGCACCGCGGCGCGCTCGCCTCCATGCAGCGCAAGCCCCTGCCCACGGCGGCCGACCTGCTGCGGACGGCCCGCCGCGTCGTCGTCCTGGAGTCCGTCAACGACCACACCAACATCGGCGCGATCTTCCGCTCGGCCGCGGCGCTCGGCATGGACGCCGTCCTGCTCTCCCCGGACTGCGCCGACCCCCTGTACCGCCGCAGCGTGAAGGTCTCCATGGGCGCGGTCTTCTCCGTGCCGTACGCCCGCCTCGACACCTGGCCCAAGGGCCTGGAGTCGGTCCGCGAGGCCGGCTTCACCCTCCTCGCCCTCACCCCGGACGACAAGGCCCGGTCCCTGGACGAGGCCGCCCCGCACACCATGGACCGCGTCGCCCTCATGCTCGGCGCCGAGGGCGACGGCCTGTCCACCCAGGCGCTGGTCGCCGCCGACGAGTGGGTGCGCATCCCCATGTCCCACGGCGTCGACTCCCTCAACGTGGGCGCTGCGGCGGCCGTGGCCTTCTACGCGGTCGCCACCGGCCGCCCCCGGGCGTAGGGGGCCGTCCGTGGAGCGGCGCGAGGCGGTCGTCGCCGTACTGCTGCGCGGTGAGCGCCTGCTCGCGATCCGGCGCGGGCCCGCCGTCGTGCGCCCCGGCTACTGGCAGCCGCCCAGCGGCAGGATCGAGCCGGGGGAGAGCCAGGAGCAGGCGGTCGTCCGGGAGGCCCGCGAGGAGGTCGGCCTCACCGTCGTCCCGCAGGCCAAGGTCTGGGAGTCGGAGACCGACGACCGGCGCTTCCGCCTCCACTGGTGGACCGCCCGCGCGGAGACGGGGGAGGTGGTCCCCGACCCAGGCGAGGTCGCCGAGACCCGCTGGGTCACCCCGCGGGAGTTCCTGGCCCTGTCCCCGGTCTTCGACGGCGACCGCGAGTTCTTCGAACGGATCCTGCCGCACCTGTGACGACCCGCCCGGCCACGGTCCGAGCGGCCGCGACCGGCAGTCTCACACCCGTCGCGCCGGCCCGCCTACGGTCCGTGCTCCCGCTCCACGTGCACCTGCCGTGCGCCGTCCCGGTCGCCGCCGAGCCCCTGCGCCGGTCCCTGGCAGCCCTGCACCAGGGCGATGCCGACCGCGACCAGCAGCGTGACCACGACGAAAACGAACAGCCGCTGCCGCAGCAGCCGCGGATTGGCGGGCCGCAGCCCCGTTCCGGTGTTCCTGGGCGACTGGCGCCCGGTACCGCTGTGGGGAGCGGGGCGGCTGCCGCTGCCCGGCCGCGTCCCGTTGCGGCCCGTGGGAGTCGGCCGCCCCCCGGACCGGGACGCGGTGCCGCCGCGCGAGGCACCGGAGCCGCGCGCCGGGTTCCTGCCCCGGCCCGAACCGCCGGTCTGCCGGTTGCCGCCCGGTGCCCGGGCTCCGCCCCGCGCGCCGGATCCGCCCTGGGACGCCGGGCCGTCCGGCGCCGGAACGCCCTCGCCGGGCCCGGAGGAGCGCCGTGGCGGGGGAGTGCCCCGGCCCCGCTGCGCCCCGGACGTCCCCGGCTGGCCCTGCCTGCCCCGGCCGCGCTCCGGGTAGGTGTCGACGGGCCGGTCGCTCTCGGCTCCGCGCGGCGCGGGCGGCCGTACGCCGGCCAGGTCCTGCGACTCCCGGGCAGCGATCTCCTTGAGGCGCAGGGACAGTTGGAGCGTGCTGGGCCGCTCCTCGGGGTCCTTCGCCAGACACGCCCGGACCAGTGGGGCGAGTGCGTCCGGCACGCCGTGCAGCTGCGGCTCCTCGTGCACGACGCGGTACAGCATCACCTCGGAACTGCCGTGCCCGAAGGGCGAGTCGCCCATCGAGGCGTACGCCAGTGTGGCGCCGAGCGAGAACACGTCCGTGGCCGGGGTGACGGCCGCCCCGCGCACCTGCTCCGGCGCCAGGAACCCCGGCGATCCGACGGCCGTGCCGACGTGCGTGAGCGTCGAGGCGCCGGTGGCCCAGGCGATGCCGAAGTCGATGATCCGCGGCCCCTTGGGGGACAGCAGGATGTTGGACGGCTTCAGGTCCCGGTGCACCACGCCGGCCTCGTGCACCGCGACCAGGCCCTCCGACAGGGCGGCGCCGACAGCGGCGACGTCGGCCGCGCCGAGCGGTCCCTCGGCGGCGACCTTGTCGTGCAGGGAGGGCCCGGGCACGTACTGCGTGGCGAACCAGGGCCGGTCGGCGTCCAGGTCCGCGGCCACGAGCCGGGCCGTGCAGCCGCCGCGGATCCGCCGGGCCGCCGAGACCTCGCGGGCGAAGCGCGAGCGGAACTCCTGGTCCTCGGCCAGATCCGGCCGGATGACCTTCAGCGCGACCCGCTGCCCCTTCTTGTCGGAGCCCAGGTAGACCACGCCCATCCCGCCCGCGCCGAGCCGTCTGTGAAGCCTGAACGAGCCGACGACGCGCGGGTCCTCGCGCCTCAGGCGCATCATCGCCATGTTCATCCCCGCTGCCCGGTCCTGTGACGAGCCACAGCTTACGTTTCCACGGCCGCCCGCGCGCAGAGGCCGCGCCCTCTCGGAGTGATGGATTGTCAGTGGTGGGCGCAAGACTTGAAGGGTGGTCAGCAAGGGCGCGAAGAGGCGGACTTCGCGCGGCGAGTGACCTCAACCACCCGCCGCACAAAAGGGATTGGTCCTGCGAAGGGGGACCGTGTGGAGATGGTCGTGGACGCCGGTGACACCACGGGCACGTACGAGGTGGTGGCGAGCGGGGCGGGCCGCAGGGTGGAGACGACGGTACGCCGAGGTGTCGTGGAAGTGAGCGAAGTCACCCGAAACGGAACCGTCGTGCGTACGGACCGCTTCACGGCGAACCGGGTGCCGGCGCTGGTGGAGCAGCCGGTTCCGCGGGAGGACGGCTCCGGCAAAGCGGGATGAGCGGGGCGTCCCTTCGGGGAAGACCCTGAGTCCCGGCTCCGCGTCTCCACCCAGGGGAGTACGCCGTGGGGGGCGGCTCATCCTCCGGGAGGCCCGGCAATCGGTACGAGGGCATGACGACCGGGAGGGCCCGGGAGCCTAGATTTGAGGTCAAGCGGCGGGTGGACGCACTCGTCCCCCGAGGTCAGACGCCCGCCGCTGCCAGCGACAACTGAGAATTGCCAGGAGAGGGATCATGGCCCACACGGCACCGCGGACGCTGATCCGCGAGGAGGGACGCAAGGCGTACGCCGCCGCGTTCCGCCCCCGCCGCCAGGGCCGTCGCCACCCCGTGGTGGCGACGCTGATGGCCCTTCCCCTGGCGGTCCTGCTCCTGCTCGTCTTCGACGGGTGGGAGACAGTGGCCACACAGGCGTCGTCCGTGGGCGAGATGCTGGGGCGCTGAGCGGCGTCCCCAGGCCCGGAAGAGCGGTCCGGGCGGGGACATCCACCCATGAAACCCCGTGGGGACGGGGGTGCGGCGGACGGCACAGATGCCGGCGCAGCTGGGGAGCTGCGCCGGCATTGCTTTTGCCCGGGGGGCCGGGCATCGCGCCCGGCAGCCGCCGGGCCCTCGCCGTGAGCCCCGCCCACCGGTCCGGCCGAGCACCCCGGACGCGGTCCGCCTCCACGTACCCTCACCCCAGACCCACACCGAGGGAGCCCCGTGACGCCCGCCCCCGACCCGCTCATACCCGCCCTCACCGCCCGGGCCCGGGCCACGGCCCACGCGCGCGCCGCGGCCGTCTGCCCCTGCGGCGCGGCCACCCTCGCCGAGCGCCCCGACGGCCTCGTCGTACGCCACGCGGACACCGTCGCCAAGGCCCACGCCCCGGACACCGACCCCGCGCAGCTCGCGAGCCGCCTGTCCGTCGCCGTCCGGCACCCCGGCATCCTCCTGGCGCCCCTCGCCCCCACCCCGGTCGGCCTGCACGACCGTCTGGTCACGTTCTGGCCGTACGGAACCCCCGTGGACCCGGACGATCCGGACGCCGCTCCCTGGGAAGCCGCCGGCACCCTCCTCGCCCGGCTGCACCGCACCCCGGCCCCGCCCGCGCTGCCCGCCATGCGCGGCCCCGTGAAGGCGGCCCGGGCCGTCGCCCGGCTCGCGGAAGCCGGTCCGCACCCCGGCGTGCCCCCCGTCCTGCGCGCCTGGAACGCACTCCCGCCCTGGGCCCGGGCCGAGGCCCCCATGCCGGACGCGAGCACGCTGTGCCACGGCGACCTGCACCTCGGCCAGCTCGTGCGCCACCCCGCCGCGGACGGCTCCTGGCTGCTGATCGACGTGGACGACCTCGGCACCGGCGTCCCGGCCTGGGACCTCGCCCGCCCCGCCGCCTGGTACGCCTGCGGCCTGCTCCCGCCCGACGCGTGGGCCCGCTTCCTCGCCGCCTACCGCGAGGCCGGCGGCCCGGCCGTCCCCGCCGACGGCGACCCCTGGCCCGCCCTGGACGTCCCGGCCCGCGCCCTCACCGTGCAGACCGCCGCCCGGGCCGTCACCAAGGCGGTCGCGGCCGGGCGCCCGCTGGACGAGGTGGAGCGGGCGGTCGTGGACGCCTGTGACCGAATGGCCGCCGTCCCGGCCGAGTTGCCCCGGGAGCACCCGAAGTAGGGTGCAACCGACCACAGCCGGACAGAGTCTGTCCTGGCGAGACGTGAAGCAGGACCGACCGGCGAGGAGTTGAACGACCATGCAGTGTCCGAAGTGCCGTGCACCCATGCACACCTACAACCGCAACGGCGTCCAGATCGAGCAGTGCAGCGGCTGCCGCGGGATCTTCCTCGACTACGGCGAGCTGGAGTCGCTGACCCGCCTGGAGTCCCAGTGGTCCCAGCAGGCCGCCCCGCCGCCCCCGCCCGGCCCGCAGGCCTACCCCGCCCCTCCGGCACCCGCCTGGGGCGCCCCGCACGGCGGCCACGGCCACCACGGCCATGGCGGACACCACCGCCAGAAGAGCTTCGGACGCATGCTGTTCTCCTCCTGAGCGAGGGACAGCACGACAGAGCCCCCGGCCGTCGAACGGCCGGGGGCTCCGGTGTGGTGTGGACGATACTGGGATTGAACCAGTGACCTCTTCCGTGTCAGGGAAGCGCTCTCCCGCTGAGCTAATCGTCCTCGGTACCATGACCACGCACAGGAGCGGATCACGGGCACTGCGTGCGCGATACTGGGATTGAACCAGTGACCTCTTCCGTGTCAGGGAAGCGCTCTCCCGCTGAGCTAATCGCGCGGGTCGGGATCTTCGAGAAGATCCAGTGGACGATACTGGGATTGAACCAGTGACCTCTTCCGTGTCAGGGAAGCGCTCTCCCGCTGAGCTAATCGTCCTTGGAGGTGGAGACGGGATTTGAACCCGTGTAGACGGCTTTGCAGGCCGTTGCCTCGCCTCTCGGCCACTCCACCAGGAGTGTAGGGGGCCGGGAGCCCCCTGTTCCTACGAGCGGACGACGAGGCTCGAACTCGCGACCTCAACCTTGGCAAGGTTGCGCTCTACCAACTGAGCTACGTCCGCCTGTCGTTTCGGACCGCTCTCGCGGCCCGGCGACGAGTTGAACTCTAGCGGATACCGGGGCCAGTACAAAAACGCGTTTGTGCAGCGTGCTGCGCCTCACCTGCTCAGGGACGTCACAGTGCCTGCTGAGAGGACATCCCCCGGTCACCCGCCGGGCACCCGCCCTAGACTCGGCTGCGTGCTCGACCTCCCTCCCCTCGCCCGCTTCGGCGACCGTGTCGCCACCGGGCTCCTCGACGTCACCGACGACCCCGAGGCCCTGGACTCCAGCGGCTTCTGGGCCGTCTGCGCCGACTTCGAGGGCCGTCTGACCTGCGCCCGCTTCCGGGACGTGCGGACGGCGCGGGTGCCCGCGCCCCGGCCCGGCGCGTGGCGCGGACCGGCGGCGGATGACTGGACGTCCTCGCTCGACCGCGCCGCGTACACGGCGGCGGTACGGCGCATCCGCGAGCACATCGCGGCCGGCGAGGTCTACCAGGCGAACCTCTGCCGGGTGCTGTCCGCTCCCGTCCCGCCCGGCGCCGACGTCGACGCCCTCACGGCCCTGCTGGCCCGCGGCAACCCGGCGCCGTACGCAGGAACGATCCGCCTGCCCGGTCACGGCGTCGAGATCGCCACCGCGTCCCCCGAACTGTTCCTGCGGCGCGACGGCCGCGTCGTCGAGTCCGGACCGATCAAGGGCACCGGCCGCACCGAGGCGGACCTGCTGGAGAAGGACTTCGCCGAGAACGTGATGATCGTGGACCTGGTCCGCAACGACGTCGGCCGGGTGTGCGCCACGGGCAGTGTCACGGTGCCCGACCTGTGCGCCGTGGAGAAGCACCCAGGGCTGGTCCACCTGGTCTCCACCGTCCGCGGCGAGCTGCGCGACGGGGCCGGCTGGGCCGCCCTGCTGGCCGCCGCCTTCCCGCCCGGCTCCGTCACGGGCGCGCCCAAGTCCAGTGCCCTGCGGATCATCGACGCGCTGGAGACGGCGCCCCGCGGGCCGTACTGCGGGGGCATCGGGTGGGTCGACGCCGACCGGGGCGTCGCCGAGCTGGCCGTCGGCATCCGCACCTTCTGGATCGACCGGGCCGACGGCATGCTGCGCTTCGGCACCGGTGCCGGCATCACCTGGGGCTCCGACCCCGAGGGGGAGTGGCGGGAGACCGAGCTGAAGGCGGCCCGGCTGCTCGCGATAGCGTCGGGAACGTACGAGGTGAGTGGAGAGGACCTGACGTGAAGATCTGGCTCGACGGCGGGCTGCAGGACACCGAGTCCGCCCGCGTCTCCGTCTTCGACCACGGACTGACCGTGGGCGACGGCATCTTCGAGACGGTGAAGGCCGTCGACGGCCGGGCGTTCGCGCTCACCCGGCACCTCGACCGGCTCACCCGCTCCGCGCGCGGCCTCGGCCTGCCCGACCCGGACCTCGACGAGGTGCGCCGCGCCTGCGCCGCAGTCATCGAGGCCAACCCGATGGCGCTCGGCCGCCTGCGCATCACCTACACCGGCGGCCACGGCCCACTCGGCTCGGACCGCGGCGAGCACGGCCCCACCCTCGTCGTCGCCCTGGGCGAGACCACCCGCCGCCCCGACTCCACCGCCGTGATCACCGTCCCCTGGACCCGCAACGAGCGCGGCGCCCTGGCCGGACTGAAGACCACCTCCTACGCCGAGAACGTCGTCGCTCTCGCCCGCGCCCGCGAACAGGGCGCCTCGGAGGCGCTGTTCGCCAACACGGTGGGGCAGCTGTGCGAGGGCACCGGGTCCAACGTCTTCGTCGTCCTCGACGGCGAGATCCACACCCCGCCGGTCGCCTCCGGCTGCCTCGCGGGCATCACGCGCGCGCTGACCGTCGAATGGACCGGCGCCCGGGAGACCGACCTGCCGCTGGACGTCCTGGAGCGGGCCGACGAGGTCTTTCTGACCTCCACGCTGCGGGACGTGCAGGCCGTGCACCGGGTCGACGGCCGTGAGCTGCCGGGAGCGCCCGGCCCGGTGACCGCCAAGGCCATGCGGATCTTCGAGGAGCGGTCCGGGCACGACCTCGACCCCTGACCGGCCCCCCGGACCGCCGGACCGCCGGTCCTTCGGCTGACCGGGGCCGCAGTGCGGGTAGAACACCCCTGATGACCACGACCCTGCGGCCGATCGAGCCGCTTCAGCAGAACGCCGACGGGACGCGCTCGCGCCGCTACCAGGTGTGCGTGAACAGCCGTCCCGTAGGGGCGATACACCTCGGCACGCATCCCGTGTTCGGCGACGCGGTGGCCCGGATCACGGACCTGCGCATCGACGAACCGGACCGCGGACGGGGCCGGGGCACCGTGGCCGCGCTCGCCGCCGAGGAGGTGGCGCGCGGCTGGGGGTGCCGCCGTATCGAGGCCGTGATCCCCGCCGGAGCGGAGGCCGCCCTGCGGCTCGCCACCGCGCTCGGCTACGTGGTGCGCAACCGCGGCATGGAGAAGGCGCTCGGCGACACCCCGCCGTACCTGCCGGAGGGCAGCCGGGCCCGGCCCATGACCGAGGCGGAGTACGGCCCCTGGCTGGCCAGGGGCCGGGAGGAGTACGCGCGCAGCTGGACGGAGCGGGGTGTTCCCGAGGCCGAGGCCCTGGCCAAGTCCGAGCGCGACCACGCCGCCCTGCTGCCCGAGGACCTGGGCACACCCGGCATGTTCATCAGCGTCGTGGAACACCGGGGGACACCGGTGGGCACCCTGTGGCTGGCCGTGCGGGAGAACGGCGGCTTCGTCTACAAGGTCGAGACCGACGCCGGCCACCGGGGCCGGGGGCACGGCCGCACCCTGATGCTGCTGGCCGAGGGGCAGACGATCGCCGAGGGCGGACGCACCCTCGGCCTCAACGTCTTCGCCGGCAACACCCCGGCCGAGCGGCTCTACGCGTCACTGGGGTACCGGACCACGCAGCACGCCCTGTACAAGCCGCTGCTGTGACGGCCGGGCGGGGAGGCCGGGTCCGGTGGCGGGCGGGAGGTCTCAGTCCTGCCGCCCGGCCAGCAGCCGGTCCGCGATCTCCTCGATCCGCCCGCGCAGCCCTTCCTGGCTCTTGCCGCCGTCGAGCCGCTCACCGCCGATGACGTACGTCGGCGTGCCGGTCACACCGATCGCCTTGCCCTCGGCGTGGTCGGCGTCCACGATCAGGATGTGCCGGCCGTCGACCAGCGCGGTGTCGAACTCCTCGGCGTCCAGGTCCAGTTCCCGGGCCAGCTCGATCAGGAAGGGTTCTCCCGCACGGTCCAGCTCCTCGACCCGGCCGAGCAGGGCCTCCGCGTACTCCCAGCCCCGGCCCTGCTCCCACGCCTCCTCCGCCGCCTGGGCGGCGGCGAAGGCGTGCTTGTGCTTCTCCAGGGGGAAGTGCCGCAGCCGCAGTTCGAGACGCGGGCCGTAGCGTTCGCGCAGGGCACGGACGTCGTCCAGCGCGGTACGGCAGTCCGGGCACTGCAGGTCGCACCAGACCTCGAGGACGGGGGCGGGGGAGGAGTCGCTCATGCGGACAGTCTCCCAGCCGCCCGGCGCCCGTCCCAACCGGATGCCCCTTCCACGGGTCGGCCGCGTACCACGCGAGCCTGGCGAGGGCGGCGCGCACCGGCACCTGCGGAGGAGGCGACCCGGAGATCTCCCTGATGTGCGCCCGGAGCGTGGCCCGCCGGGGTGCCGCGGGTGCAGGATGGAAGGGACGAAGTGCCCTGTTCGACCGCGCACGCCTGGAGGACCGGATGATTGCCGAGACCGTCTGCTCCGCCGTGTCCGCGGCCGGCCTGGGCATCGCGGCCGTCACGGCGTTCCGCAAGCGTTTCCTGACGGCGGCCCGGATCGCCGCCTACTCCCTCGTGCCGCTCGGCCTGGTGATGACCGGGATCGTCGACTGGCTGGCCGACACCGCCTTCAGCCCCGTGGCCTGGGCGGGCTTCGGGGTGCTCGCTCTTTCCTGGGTGCTCTTCATGACCACGCGCGTCGTGGAGCGCCGCCGCGGCAGCACCCGCAAGGAGCGCAAGGCCGCGCGTGCGGCGGAGCGGTCCGGGGCGGTGGCCCCGTCCGCCTCGGCGCCCTCCCTGGGACAGGGCTCCCGCCCGGCGAGCCGGCCCACCGCGGCGCCCAAGGGGGACGACGACTTCAGCGACATCGAGGCCATCCTCAAGAAGCACGGCATCTGACCCCGGCGTGTCGGGCTGAATCGTCACAGAGCGTCCACGCCCGCGCGCAAATGATCACAATCCGCATCGGACCTCACGGAATCGGCGCACTCCCGCACGGAACGAGCCCGCTGATCGCGTCCGGCGGGGCGACTGCGTCATCATCGCCGCGAGATGCTGGACACGACGCAACAGAGCGACCCCGCGCCGCCGCAGGACGGGCCGCGTCCCCCGCAGGACGTGCCCTGTTCCTCTCCGGACGAGCCGCGCCCCCCACGGGACGAGCCACGTGGTTGCCTCTTCGCCCTATCCCAGCCACCGCTGATGATCTTCCTTGCGGTGATCGGGAGTCTGCTGCTCATGGCCTCGCTGCACGACCTGCTGCTGCTGTGAGCCGTACCCGCGGTGCCCGGCGCCACCCGCCGGGACCGCGGCCTCCGGGAACTCTGCCCCGGCCTGCTCCCGGGCGGCGCGGCCGTCAGCCTGCCGCCTCCTTGCGGCGTGCCCGGTACGCGGCCACGTGCAGGCGGTTCCCGCAGGTGCGGCTGTCGCAGTAACGCCGTGAGCGGTTCCGGGAGAGGTCCACGAAGGCGCGGCGACAGTCGGGCGCCTCACAGCGCCGCAGCCGCTCCTGCTCCCCGGCGACCACGAAGAACGCCAGCGCCATGCCGCAGTCCGCCGCCAGGTGGTCGGCGACGGAGGCGCCGGGCGCGAAGTAGTGCACGTGCCAGTCGTAGCCGTCGTGGTCCGTGAGCCGGGGCGTGGTGCCGGCGGCGGCGACCAGGTCGTTGATCAGCCCGGCGGCGGTCCGGGCGTCGGGTGAGGCGAAGACCGTGGCGAACCGGCCGCGGATCTTGCGCACCGCGGAGAGGTCGAACTCGGAGAGCACTCCGACATCGCTGATCTGGTGGTTCCGCACGAACTCCGCGAGGGTCGCCACGTCCGGCAGTCCGTCCGCCGCCGTGTCGTCCTCCGGGGCGGTGTTCACCAGATCGACCACGGTGTCGAGGGCGCACCGGGTGTCGTGGGTGATCAGCACGATTCGCTCCCTGGCCTGGGGGTCGGGCGGGCGCCCGCCGATGCTGGCCGATGGTAACGGCTGAGCCTCCGCCGGGCCGCCCCCGTGCCCGTACATGGCATCGCTTACAACGCCGTCGGGCCCGGCATGGTTCCCGAGTGAATGCCGCGCCGGGCCACGGAGTGTGACGGGAGGGGTTCTTCGTGGTGCCGCGAGCGGCTTGCTCACGGAGCGTGCCTGTTCACGGAGCGTGCCCGCGAAGGGTGCCTCTTCACGGAGGATGCCTGCTCATGGAGCGTGACGCACACCGGCGCCGCCCCGCGTGAGCCGCGGTGCCGGCGCCGGTGTGTCCCGTATGCGGTTGTCCGAGCCCGAGCCGTCTCCCCGAGTCGACGGCGCCGGGCGGCTTGTGCGGGCCTCGCCCTAGCTTTCCGCCAGGATGTGCGAGAGCTCCTGATCCAGGTCGAAGTGCCGGTGCTCCGTACCGGGCGGCACGGCGGCGTCGGTGCGCTTCAGGAAGGACTCCAGGGCCCGTGCGGGGGCCTCGAGCAGGGCCTCGCCCTCCGGCGAGCTCAGGGCGATGCACACGACGCCCTGACCGTGACTGCGCGACGGCCAGACGCGGACGTCGCCGGTGCCCGTGGGACGGTGAAGCCCCTCGGCGAGGAGGTCGCGGGCGAACACCCACTCGACGGTTTCCTCGGCTCCGGTGTGGAAGGTGGCGTGCACGGCGTAGGGGTCGGCCGTGTCGTACCGCAGGCCTGCGGGGACAGGCAGGGAGGACTCGCTCGACACAACGAGGCGCAGGTGCAGCTCGCAGCTGACCGTGGTGTTCATAAGCGCCAGGGCCTTTCGCTCAGTGTGCGCTCGGGGATTCGCACGTCGGCGAAATCGACATGCCACCTACGGTGCCGTTGTAAACCCCTCTGAGTGTTTTGCGTGCCTTTACGTAACTCTTCCGGCCGAGAGATCGTTCGTGCGGTGCGTCCATTCCGGTGACCGGTTTCGCTCCGGTAGTGTTTGGCCGTATGAATACGGGGAGTAACGAGCCGGGCGAGGTGGCCGTGGCGTTCGACGAGACGAGGACCGAAGAGGTGCGCGGCGAGCAGGAGCGAGGGCTCGGCTCGCGGGCTCCGGAATTCATCAAAGCGCGCCGTCTGCTGCATGTGAGCTGGCAGGTCGGCGTCTTCGTGATCGGGCTCGCGGTCGTCGTCACGGGCATCATCATGCTGCCCCTGCCCGGGCCGGGCTGGGTCGTCATCTTCGGTGGCATGGCGATCTGGGCGACGGAGTTCGTGTGGGCGCAGCTGGTGCTCCGCTGGACCAAGCGGAAGGTCACCGAGGCGGCCCAGCGGGCCCTCGATCCCAAGGTCCGGCGCCGGAACATCATCCTGACGACCGTCGGGCTGGTGATCGTGGCCATACTGGTCGGTATCTACGTGTGGAAGTTCGGCATCGCCATGCCGTGGAAGATCGAGAACCAGTGAGGCGCGAGTGACGCGGGAGTGACCCCGGTCGGGGGGTGCCGGCGTCGGCCGCTGGTCACAGGCACCCCCTGACATGGGGTAATGTTCTTCCTGCGTCCGGGCGATTAGCTCAGTGGGAGAGCGCTTCGTTCACACCGAAGAGGTCACTGGTTCGAACCCAGTATCGCCCACCCTGACGACGGCCCACCTGCGATGACGCAGGTGGGCCGTTCGCGTTGTGCGAGGTCGGCCGCGTGCGTCGGGGTGGGGCCGTGCCTGCGGCGGCCTGTGCGGTGTGCGTGGGGGTGCGCGTCGCGCCTTTGCGTTGAGTTCGGGTCGGGGCCGCGCCGGGGGGTGTCCGTCCTCGGAACGGCGCGATGGGGTCGGGCGCCGAGTCGCTGTTCGTTGACGCGCCGACCGCTGCGGGCGGACACCCCCCGGCGCGTCCCCTTCCGTGTGTGCGCGGGTGCGGGTCCGGGCTTGGCTGCCGTCGCCGTGTGTGGCCGCGGCGGGGCGCGGACGGCTGTCACCTGGCCGGAATCGGTCCCCGGGCGCACCGTCGTCTTCCGGACACGCGCGTGTCGGGGGCACGTGCCCGGCCGGCCCGGCAAGAAATTCCTGTCCGAATCATTGACGCACTCCCACCCTCTCCGTACCTTGTGCCAGCAAGCGCTTACTTGAAACGATTCATGCGAGCGGGACGATGGTGCGGGGAGGTCCGAACCGTGGTGAACGGCAGGAATGTTGAGAGACGTACGATCCTGAAGGCGGCCGGGGCCACGGCAGCCACGCTGGGGCTGGCGGCGACCACCGGGTGCGGTGGTGACGGAGGGGCCTCCGCGGACGGGACGGTGACGATCCGTTACGCGTGGTGGGGTGCGGAGGACCGGGCCCAGAGAATCAACAAGACCATCGCGCTCTTCGAGAAGAAGTACCCGAAGATCAAGGTGAAAACGGACTTCCAGCCTTATCTCGACTTCTGGAAGAAGTTCAACACGCAGGCCTCCGGCGGAAATCCGCCGGACGTGTTCCAGAATGCCATCGGCTTCCTGCGTAAATACGACGCGAAGAACGTGCTGCTGGATCTCAGCGAGCAGGTCGAGGCAGGCAACCTGCGGATGGACGGATTCCGCGCGGGGCTGGAGAAGTTCGGCGAGGTCGACGGCAAGCTGCTGGGCGTTCCGGTCGGTTCGAACTCCATGTCCCTGGTCATCGACAAGCCCGTCTACACCAGGGCCGGTGTGAAGCCCGAACTGGGCTGGACCTGGGACGACTTCGACGCGGCGATGAGGAGGATCCGCGACCGGACGGGCCGCGCCGGCGACAGCGGCATGTACGGCGTCATGTACCTGTACGACCTGTACCTGCGTCAGAACGGCAAGGCATTCTTCACCGAGAAGGGCCTGGGCTTCACCGAGTCGGACCTGACGGACTGGTGGACCAAGGCGGAGAAGGGCGTGAAGGACGGCCGCTACGCCGACCCCAAGAAGGTCGCCCAGATCAAGCCCAAGTCGGCCGTCTCCGCCGAACTCGCCGGCAGTGAGTTCACCTGGGACAACTTCACCGTCCGGTACACCTCCGAGGGCAAGAGCGAGTACGGGCTCGCCCCCATCCCGACGACCGACGGCAAGAAGACCGGTCAGTACCTCGGGTCGCTCATGCTGAGCGCCTCCAAGCGCACCCGGCACCCCAAGGAGGTCGCCCAGTTCATCGACTTCATGGTGCACGACCCGGAGGTGGCGAAGATCATGGGCTACGACCGCGGGGTGCCCGCGACGCAGGCCCAGTACGACGCCTACAAGCCGACCGACGAGGTCAACAAGGCGATAGCCGCCTACGAGGAGTCCCTCGTCGAGGCGGGGGTGCTGGAGCCCATCACCCCGCACCCGAACGGCGCCGACATCTGCGAGTCCGCGTTCCTGCGGATCGCCGAGGAGCTCGCCCTGGGCAAGCGGTCGGTCGACGAGGCCGTCCAGCAGTTCTTCACCGAGTCGAAGACGGCTCTCGGCACCTGATGGGAACCACCGTGACACACGCCCCTGCGAGGGAGGGCCTGTCCCAGGACCGGCGCTCCGAGCCGCGGCACGGTCCGGTGAAGCCCGGGCGCCCCGCCGCCCTCAAGCGGCGGCGGCGCCGGGAGAACCTGGCCGGCTATCTCTTCATGTCCCCCTGGATCGCCGGGTTCCTGCTGCTCACGGCGGGCCCGATGGTCGCCTCCCTCTACTTCGCGTTCACCGACTACAACCTGTTCGACGCGCCGAAGTGGATCGGCTTCGACAACTTCTCCGAGATGTTCGGGGACCCGCGCTGGCGCCACTCGGTGCAGGTGACGCTCTGGTACGTCGTCGTCGGCACACCGCTGAAGCTGCTCGCGGCCCTCGGGGTCGCGCTGCTGCTGGCGCAGAAGCGGCGCGGGCAGGCCTTCTACCGGGCCGCCTTCTACGCGCCGTCGCTGATCGGGGCGAGCGTCTCGGTGGCGATCGTGTGGAAGGCGATCTTCTCGGACGACGCGATCGTCGACCGTACGCAGAAGATCTTCGGGATCGACGCCGGCGGCTGGACCGGCGATCCGGACCTGATCATCTACAGCCTGGTGGCGCTGACCGTCTGGCAGTTCGGCGCGCCCATGGTCATCTTCCTGGCCGGGCTCAAGCAGGTCCCGCGTGAGCTGTACGAGGCGGCCGAGGTCGACGGGGCGGGCAAGCTGCGGCGGTTCTGGAACATCACACTGCCGATGATCTCCCCGGTGCTCTTCTTCAACGTCCTGCTGGAGACGATCCACTCCTTCCAGATCTTCAGCTCGGCCTACATCGTCGGCGGCGGTGCAGGCGGCAACGCCTGCGGCCCGGCCGACGGTTCGATGGTCTACACCTGCTACCTGTACGTCCAGGGCTTCGAGAACAGCCGGATGGGCCTGGCCTCCGCCATGGCCTGGATGCTGCTCGTCGCGGTCGCCCTGGTGACGGCGGTGCTGTTCTGGTCCCAGAAGCGCTGGGTGCACTACGAGGAGGGCGCCTGATGAGTGCGCAGGCAACCGACGTCACCCCGCGCGCGGGCGGACTGCGGCAGAGACTGCCCGGCTCCCTCGCCTGGCACATCGGGTCCCTGCTGATCCTGGCGGTGATCCTCTACCCGGTCGTCTGGGTCGTCGGCGGCTCCTTCAAGAAGAGCGAGGACATCGTCGGCAGCCTGGACCTCTTCCCGGGCGACCCGGTCACGGCGAACTACACGCGGCTCACCGAGGGCATCGCGGACATCTCCGTCTCCACCTTCTTCCTGAACTCGCTCGTCCTCGCGGTGGGTTCCGTGATCGGCATCCTGCTGTCCTGCTCGCTGACGGCGTACGCCTTCGCGCGGATCAGGTTCGCGGGCCGGAACCTGCTGTTCACGCTGATGATCGGCACGCTCCTGCTGCCCTACCACGTGCTGCTGATCCCGCAGTACGTGCTGTTCCGCAACATGGAGATGATCAACACCTACACCCCGCTGCTGCTGGGCAAGTACCTGGCCACGGAGGCGTTCTTCGTCTTCCTGATGATGCAGTTCATGCGCAACCTGCCCAAGGAACTCGACGAGGCGGCCCGGCTCGACGGCTGCGGTCACCTGCGCATCTACTGGTCGATCGTGCTGCCGCTGTGCCGCCCGGCCCTGATCACCAGCGCGATCTTCACGTTCATCAACGCGTGGAACGACTTCATGGGACCGCTGATCTACCTCAACGAGCCCGACAAGTACACCGTCTCGCTGGGGCTGAAGATGTTCGTGGACCAGGAGGGCGTGGCCGACTACGGCGGCATGATCGCCATGTCGCTCGTCGCGCTGCTGCCGGTGCTGGCGTTCTTCCTCGCCTTCCAGCGCTATCTGATCGACGGCATGGCCACGTCGGGTCTGAAGGGCTGAGGGGCATGGCGCAGGCGCGCGTGAAGGCGCGGGGGGAGTCGCTGTGGGCCGAGCGGTTCGCGGTGTTCGCCGAGACCCTGCTGACCGGGGTGTGGATCGCCGTGGCCTCGGTGGGGGTCGTCACGTATCCGGCGGCCTTCGCCGCCGGGGCGCGGCATCTGCGGCGCCGCACCGCCCATGAGGGCGGCGGTCTGCGGGAGTTCGTCGCCGACTTCCGTACGGCCCTGCGCGGCGGGTGGCTCGTCGGGCTCGCCGGCTGGCTGGCGCTGGCCGCGGTGTGGGTGGACGTCCTGGCGGCCCGGGCCGGGATTCCGGGCGGGCCGTTCGCCGGGGCCGTCGGGGTCCTCGCGCTGATCGGGCTCGCGGTGGCCGGGCTGCGGGCGGCGGCGGTGTGGGAGCCGGGGGTCCGCTGGCGGACGCTGCTCGCGGACGCCGGGCGCCGCACCGTGCTCGACCCGGCCGGGTCCTTCCTCATCATGGCCGGGCCGGCCGTCGTGGTCCTGTCCGCCTGGTTCGCCGCGCCGCTGGCCGTCCCGGTGCTCGGGGCCGTCGCGGCGGCGGCCGTCGCCGTCGAGGAGCGGTACCGGCACCGCTGACCCGCGCTCCCTCCCGTCCAGGGCCGGCGCACCCGCGCCGCACCCTGCATCTGTCATGCCCCTGACCAGCGCACGGAACCGCTTCCCGCACGGACAAGGAAAGGCAGCAACCTCATGTCTCCCATCCCTCGCAGGTCCCTGCTCAAGGCGGCCGCCGTCGCCGGAGCCGCCGCCCAGTTCAGCTGGGCGCTGGGAGCCCGGGACGCCCAGGCCGCCCCCGCGGCCGAACCGGCCGACGCCGACCCGGTGACCCTCACCTGGCTGGAGGACGGCGGCCTCGGCGCGGCCCCCGGCTCCACCGTCGGCGTGCCCTGGCCGAAGGGCGCGTACCAGGAGGACCAGACCTTCGCGCTGACGGACGCGGACGGCAAGGACGTGCCCGTGCAGTCCTGGCCGATCGCCTACTGGCCCGACGGCTCCCTCAAGTGGACCGCGCACGCGGTCGGTTCGGGCGACGGCAAGCTCACCCTGAGCGCCGGGACGCCCGCGGCGCCCGAGAAGAAGGTCACCGTCACCAGGAGCGGCGGCACGATCGACGTCTCCACCGGCGTCATCACCGCGCGGATCGCCACCTCCGGCTCGACGATCGTCAAGTCCGTGCGCCGCGGCTCGACCGAGATCGCCAGGAACGGCCGGCTCGTGCTGATCCGCCAGCCCGAGGTCGAGGACGAGGACCAGGGCACCGTGAAGACGGAGCGCTTCGACGGTGCGGTCCTTGAGGCGCACGTCGAGCAGGAAGGCCCCGTCCGCGCGGTCGTCCGCATCGACGGCAAGCACCGCAAGGGCAACCGCAGCTGGCTGCCGTTCTCCGTCCGGCTCTACTTCTACGCGGGCGCCGACTCCTTCCGCATGGTGCACACCGTCACCTACGACGGCAGGCAGGAACCGGGCAAGGCCAGCGGCGACTTCATCCGCGGCCTCGGCGTCCGCTTCAACGTACCGATGCGGGACGCGTCCTACGACCGGCACATCCGCGTCGGAGGCGAGGGCACCGGCCTGCTGCGCGAGGCGGTCAAGGGCATCACCGGACTGCGCCGGGACCCGGGCGCGGCCGTGCAGAGCGCCCAGTTCGAGGGCCGCAAGCTGCCCGACCCCGCCACCTGGGACCAGCGGGTCACCACCCGCCTGCAGTACATCCCCGAGTGGGGCGACTACACCCTCTCCCAGCTGTCCGCCGACGGCTTCACCGTCCGCAAGCGCACCAAGAAGGGCCACGGCTGGATCGCCGCGGGCGGCGGCCGGCGCGCCTCCGGCTTCGGCTACGTCGGCGGCACGAGCGGCGGACTCTCCTTCGGCCTGCGCGACTTCTGGGAGAAGTTCCCCGCCCAGCTCGACATCCGGGGCGCCCACACCGACGAGGCCGAGGTCACCCTCTGGCTCTGGTCGCCCGAGGCGCAGCCCATGGACATGCGCTTCTACCACGACGGCATGGGCCAGGACACCTACCCCGAACAGCTCGAAGGCCTCAACATCACCTACGAGGACTACGAACCGGAGTTCGGCACCCCGTACGGCATCGCCCGCACCTCCGAACTGATGTTCTGGGCCAACGAGTCGACCCCCGCCGCCGAGACGCTCGCCCGGCAGGTCGAGGCCGTCCGCGTGCTGCCGCAGCTCGCCGCCCCGCCCAGGCAGCTCATCAAGGCCGGGGTCTTCGGACCGGGCCTGTACTCCGAGCCCGACCGCTCCACCCCGGCCAAGGCGAAGATCGAGGACCACCTCGACTTCCTCTTCACCTACTACAGGGACCAGGTGGAGCAGCGCCGCTGGTACGGCTTCTGGGACTACGGCGACATCATGCACACCTACGACACCTTCCGGCACCAGTGGCGCTACGACGTCGGCGGCTACGCCTGGGACAACTCCGAGCTGTCGCCCGACCTGTGGCTGTGGTTCGCCTACCTGCGCTCCGGCCGCGCCGACATCTTCCGCTTCGCCGAGGCGATGACCCGGCACACCGGCGAGGTCGACGTCTACCACCTCGGCGCATGGGCGGGCCTCGGCACCCGGCACGGCGTGCAGCACTTCGCCGACAGCGCCAAGCAGCAGCGCATCGCCAACACCACCTACCGCCGCTACTACTACTTCCTCACCGCCGACGAACGCGTCGGCGACCTCATGCACGCCAACGTCGACTCCGACGAGACGTTCCTCGCCCTCGACCCGATCCGCAAGATCCGCACCGAGCCCTACACACCCGACCGGCACGCCCTGTCGATCGGCTTCGGCACGGACTGGAGCGGGCTCGTCTCGGCGTGGCTGACCGAGTGGGAGCGCAAGGGCCCCAAGTGGGAGAAGGCCAAGGCGCGCGTGCTGTCGACCATGGAGACGATCGCCGCGCAGCCCAACGGCTTCGTCCAGGGCACCGGGCTGTACGACCTCGACACCGGCAGGTTCGCCATCGCCGACAAGCCCGTGGTGAGCGTCTCCCACCTGTCGGCGGTGTTCGGCCTCAACGAGCTGTGCGCCGAACTCATCGACCTCGTCGACATGCCGGAGTTCAACGAGGCGTACTTCGACTACTGCCGCTACTTCAACGCGACCAAGGCCGAGCAGGCGGCACGCTACGGCAGCAACTTCGGCAGCCTCATCCTCTTCCAGGGCCACTCGCGCCTCGACGCGTACGCGGCCGTGCGGACCGGTGACGCGAAGCTGGCGGCACGGGCCTGGGACAAGTTCTACAACTCCGACGGCTACAAGGAGTCTGCCCCCTGGAAGACGGAGAAGCTGACCGGCCCGGTCGCGCTGGTACCGGGCAGCGAGGCCTCCTGGGTGTCCACCAACGACACCGCGCTGTACGGCCTCGCCGCCATCGAGAACCTGGCCCTGCTCGGCGACAGGATGCCCTAGCCGGGGGTCAGTTCATCCTGCCCAGCGCCTCCCGCATCCGCCGCACGTCCCGCAGCCGCTGCTCGTACGTCGCCCCGAGCGCGAGCAGCAGGACACCGGCCAGGGCGGGAGGCGCCCAGCGGGGCAGAGCACCCGTCACCTGCACCACGTACGGGGCGAGTTCGTGCAGCGTGACCAGGGCCAGCACCGCGCCGCCGAGCACCAGCGGCGCCTGCAGGCGGTGCCGCGCTCCCAGCAGGGTGACCAGCAGGGCCGCCGTGCCCAGCAGCAGGGGGCGGGTCCAGTGCGGGTCCGCCCAGACCGCGACCAGACTCGGCAGCAGGGTCGCGGCGAGCCCGGGACCGTACGCCGTCCAGGACGAGGCCCGCGGGTCACGCCGCCGGCGCAGAGCTCCGACGAGCAGCGCCGGGACGGTCACCGGCAGGGTGTACGCCTCGGGGGTGCCGACGTCCCAGGCGGCCAGGCGCACCCACGCGGCCAGCACGAACAGGGCCGTGGCCGCGTAATGGGCGGGGCGGCGGTCCGGACGCAGTGCCGTACCCGCGGCGATCACCGCGCACAGGGCCAGCACCAGGGCGAGCAGAGGCGGATCGGTGACCGCGAGGCACACCGCGAGCAGGCCGGCGGCGGCTCCCGCGGCCTCGACCGGCACGGTCGCCGGGGACGCCCCGAGCCGCGCCGCGAGCAGGGCGGCCGCTGCGGGCACCGCCAGCACCAGCAGGGCGGTGCGCGGAGCCGGCCAGTCGAGGGCGGTCCCGGTCGCCGAGGCCAGCGCCGCGGCGTGCACCAGGGCGGCCGGAGCCGTGAAGGCGGCGACGCCCGACCGCCACGACGCCGCGGCGAACAGCGCTGTCAGCACGGACAGCACCACCAGCGTCGCCGGCTGGGAGGCCAGCGAGACCAGGGTGAGCCCGAGAGCCGTCACCAGGGCGAGGACCAGGGCCGTGACCCGCGCGGCAGTGGTCGTGGTCCGGCACAGGTACAGCGCGGCCGCCGTCATCACCCCCGGCACCGCCATCCCCGCGACGTACGGGACCCCGAGGACCGCCGGGAGGATCAGCGCGGTGGCCCAGAGCAGGCCCAGCGCGCCGAGCCGCGCCCGCGGCCGCCACCCCTCCGCACGCACCGCCAGGGCGAGAACGGCCGCCACGGCCACCAGCACGACCGGAGCGGTCACCGCGCCGGACGGCCAGGGCACCTCCACGGCCACCGCCGCGCGCGCATCCGCCGGCGCGCCGCTCCACACCTTGTCCAGCCACCCGGCCGGTCCCAGCACCACCACGGCGACGACGGGCAGGGCCCCCAGCACCGCCAGCGCCTGCACCGCACCGGACGCCCAGACGACACCGTGCCGCACCGCGTCCGGCAGCAGCCGTCCGGCCGGCACGACCCCCAACAGGCCCACACCGAACACCAGATGGGCCGGTACGACCCACTCCGGGGGCACCCCGGTACGCGCCACCCCGCCGAGCGCGGCCACGGTGAGCAGGCCCGCGACGACCGCGAGCCCCAGGGCGTGCCCCCGGCCCGGACCCCGCCAGGCCGCGCCCAGGGCGATCCCCGCCGCGAGCAGCAGCAGCGCACCGGCACGGGTCGCGGCACCCGGGCCGCCGGCCGCCAGGGACAGCCACCCGGCGCCCAGGACACCCCAGCCGCCCGTGCCGTACGCACCGACGACCGCGCAGACCCGGACCGGGGCGCCCGTCACGCGCAGCGCCGCCACCGCGTCGAGCCCGGCCGTCACCAGCAGCGCGGCCGTGATCAGGTACGGCCCCGCGTCCGCCGCCAGGGCCCACAGCAGCAGCGGCAACTGGGCCGCCGCCAGGGCGCAGGGCAGGGGCAGCCGCAGCGCGGCCGTGGCGGGCAGCAGCCCGTACGCCGCCCAGGCCGCCGCCAGCACGGCCGCGGCCGCTGCCGCGTACCCGGTGCCGTCGGTCCCGCCGAGGGCTGCCCCGTGCAGGGCGTACGCGTCGAGGACGGTCAGGGCGAGCCCGAGGCCCGCCACGGACTCGGCCGTCGAGCGCAGACCCCGCTTCAGCAGCGCCACCGGCGCGGCGAGCGTCGCCAGCGTCACCGCGCCGAGCACCAGCGCCCGCCCGGTGATCCCCATGTGCCCCCAGCTGACCAGCGTGAACACCGCCGCCGCGAGCGTGAGCAGCACACCGCCGAGCACCAGCAGCAGGTTCTGCACACCGGGCCCGGAAGCCTCCGGACCCGGCGCGGCGGCGGGCGGCCGGGCCTGCGCCCGGGACCCGGCCTGTCCCTGTGCCTGCTGCAGGGCCGCGACCAGCCAGGCGCGGCGGGCCAGCAACTGGGACCGCCGGGCGTCCAGTTGCCAGAGTTCGGCGTCGAGGAGCCGCAGTTCCTCGGCCGGGGGTGGAAGGTGCGTCATGCAGGGCAGTGTGGTCGGCGTCACCTCGCACGGCATGAGTGCGGATACTCAGGCGCGTACTCAGCCGTCCCGTGTCCCGCGTGGGCAGACTGCCGTCATGGACTGGAACCGTTACCGCTTCCGCAGCCTGTGGCCCCTGCCCGCGCCGCCCGCCACCGTGTACGAGGTGCTGGCCCGTCCGGAGGACTACCCCCGCTGGTGGCGCGCGGTCCGCGAGGTGAACCGCCTCGACGACACCACCGGAGTGATCCGGATCCGCTCCGTCCTGCCGTACGACATCACCTTCACGGCCCGGGAGGTGCGGCGCGACCCCGCGGCCGGTGTGCTGGAGATCGCCATGACCGGGGACCTCGAGGGCTGGGCGCGCTGGACGGTCACTGCGGACGGGGCGGGCAGCCTCGCGCGCTACGACCAGGTCGTGACCGTGACCAAGCCGCTGATGCGCCGCCTCGCCGTACCGGGACGGCCCGTGTTCCGGGCCAACCACGCGCTGATGATGCGGTCCGGGCGGCGCGGACTGGCCGGGCACCTGCGAGCGGTTTGAAGGAAGCGCGCCCGGACCTGTATTGTTCAGTGCGTTCCCGGGCGATTAGCTCAGTGGGAGAGCGCTTCGTTCACACCGAAGAGGTCACTGGTTCGAACCCAGTATCGCCCACCGGAGACAGCCGGTCCGTCGCAGACGGACCGGTTTTTTCATGCCCGCGACCAGCCCTCAGGCCGCCGCCGGAAGACCCGGGCGCAGCGGCCAGGCCGGGTCGACCGCCTCGTCCACACCGCTGCGCGCGAACCACGCCTGCAGCCCCCGCGCCTGGGCCGCGTGCCACATCGCCTGCAGCGTGTGCAGCTCGCCGGGCGCGAGGCGCTCCAGCCGGGACGCGAACCGTCGGCCGACCGCGCGGGTGACCTCCAGCGCCGCCACCGCGTCGGCCGCCGCGTCGTGCGCGCCCTCCAGGGCGACGCCGTAGTGCGCGCACAGATCGGTCAGGGTGCGGCGGCCCTTGCGGTAGCGGTCCAGGTGCTTGTCCAGGACCCGCGGGTCGAGCACCAGCAGCGGCGCCGACTCGAACCAGCGGCCCAGCGCCGAAGCGCGGTGGCGGCGCAACTCCCGGTCCAGCAGCGTCAGATCGAACGGCGCGTTCATCACCACGACCGGACGGCCGGCGTGGGCCTGCTCGGCCAGTGCCTCCGCCATCTCGTACATCACCGGCGCCGGCCACCGGCCGTTGCGCTGCAGGTGTTCCTCCGTCAGGCCGTGCACCGCCGTCGCCTCGGCGGGCACCGGCACGCCCGGGTTGACCAGCCAGCGGCTGACCCGCGGCCGCATCCCCGGGGCGTCCTGGACGACCACGGCGGCCGACACGATCCGGTCGGTCTCGACGTCCACGCCCGTGGTCTCCGTGTCGAAGGCGGCCAGCGGCCCTTCGTACCAGCACGTCGTCATAGCCACACAACCCCTCGCTCACCGTCGGCAGTTGACGCACCGTCCGCTGCCCGAACCGGTGATACCCGGGCTGTTTGCGCCGTACGCCGGAAGGAGACAACAGGAGTAAGGGTCATCGCAGTTCAGCGGCCCGCAGCGGGGAAACACTTGTTCTGGAAGGCTGTCGGCCATGGCCATAGCGCAGCCCGAACGGGGCGGGCTGCTGCCCGAGCGCACGGCTCCCTCACGCGGCACTCTCGCCACCACCGCCTGCATGGAGACACTGCAGGTCGGCTATCTGCACGCCGTCGCGGCGGCCGCCGGCTGCTCGCTGTCCCAGCCGTTTCCGGACAACGGCATCGACTGGCACGTCAGCCACAGCGCGCCCGGGCACACGGTCGACGACGAGGTCACCATCAAGGTGCAGCTCAAGGCCACCTACCAGGTGCCGCCCGGCCCACCGGGCCGCACCTTCGCCTTCACGCTCGACAACGACCACCTGGCCAAGCTCGCCCGCACGCCCGTGTCCGTGCACAAGATCCTCGTGGTGATGCTGGTGCCGCGCTCCCGCGACGACTGGCTGCGCGCCGGCCACGACCGGCTCGACCTGAGGCACTGCTGCTACTGGACCAACCTCGCGGGGCACCCCGTCACCGGCCGCCGCCGCACCACCGTGCGGATACCGACCGCACGCATCTTCGACGACCGGGCGCTGTGCGAGATCATGACGCGGGTCGGGACGGGAGGAAGACCATGACGCACCGCCCGACCGAGGAGCAGCCCCCGAGGCCCGCGCGGCCGCACCCCGTCGACACCGCCCGCGGCGGCCCGCCGCCCGAGCCCGGCGAGGTCGACCCGGCCGTGCTCGGCGCGCTGCTGCGCCGGCACGGCTGGCAGCGCCGCGGCGGCGCCCCGGGCCGTTACGGCCGCTGGACCCCGCCCGGCCCCGGCGGCAGCGGCACCAGCCTGCTGGTCCCCGAGAGCCGCGCCTTCCCCGACAGCGACGACCTGCTCGCCGAGGCGCTGCTCGCCCTCAGCCGCAGCGGCACGCCCGCCGCCCGGGACGTCCTCGTCTCCCTCGCCGTGCCCAGCGACGAGATCCACTGGTGGCGCGACGTCCCCGCCGGTCCCGCGGGCGCGGCGCCCTGGGCCGCCGAGGACCGGCTGCGCACCGCCGCCCGCCGGGTCCTGCTCGCCGCCGCCCTCGCCACCCGTGCCCGGGCCGGCTACCACGGCGCCCGCCACCGCCGCTCCGCCGCCGCCGCGCTGGAACACGTCCTCGTCGGCGCCGCCGGGGACGACGGCCGGCTCACCGCCTTCGTCCCCGTCACCGGCGGCCGGCCCCTGGCCGTCCGCCTCCACCACGCCCTGTTCGCCGCCCGGGAGGCCGTCGACTACCGGCGCGCCACCGGCGGCATGGACGCCTTCGACGGGGCGGTCGAGGCAGGAGTGAGCCATGAGCTCACCGAGGCCCTGATCACCCTCGTCCGGGGGACCGAGGGGGCCCGCATCGCCGTCGCGTGGGCCCCGGCGGCCGGGGTGCCCGAAGGCTGCGCGCCCGGCGCCGAGCCCGTCGAGTTCTCACCCGGCGACCTGCCCGCGCTGCGCGAAGCCGGCGCCCGCTACCTGCGCGCGGAACCCGCCGTGCCGGTGCGGATCACGGGCACGGTCGTCCGCATGCGCAGGTCGGGGCCACGCGGCGAGGGCACCGTACGGCTGCGCGTGCTGGCCGGGATCGACGTGCCGGAGGTGCGGATCACCCTGGACGAGGAGGCGTACCGGATCGCCGGGCACGCCCACCTCGTCGGACTGCCCGTGCGGGTGCGGGGCCGGCTGGAGAGCCGGGGCGGGTTCCGGCGTCTGACCGGCGCCCACGACGTCGTGCCCATGCAGGTCGACGACGCCGAGCGGGACCGGCTGATCAAGGAGCTGCACGAGAACCTCGACTTCTTCGAGGAGGCCTGCGGCGGGGAGTGCGGGGACTGATTTCGCCCTGGGTGGTCCCGGGTCGGTACGATCCTTACTCATGCGCGCGCTCCGGTACGGCGCCCGCAGCCCCACCTTCAGTCAGGAGAGACCGGTGTCAGACGTCCGTGTGATCATCCAGCGCGATTCCGAGCGGGAAGAACGCGTGGTGACGACGGGCACTACGGCCGCCGAGCTCTTCGCCGGCGAGCGCTCGGTCATCGCCGCGCGCGTGGCGGGCGAGCTCAAGGACCTGTCGTACGCCGTGTCGGACGGCGACGAGGTCGAGGGCGTCGAGATCTCCTCCGAGGACGGCCTGAACATCCTGCGCCACTCCACCGCGCACGTCATGGCGCAGGCCGTGCAGGAGCTCTTCCCCGAGGCCAAGCTCGGCATCGGCCCGCCCGTCAAGGACGGCTTCTACTACGACTTCGACGTCGAGAAGCCGTTCACGCCCGAGGATCTCAAGGCCATCGAGAAGAAGATGCAGGAGATCCAGAAGCGCGGGCAGCGCTTCTCCCGCCGCGTGGTCACCGACGAGGCCGCCCGCGAGGAGCTGGCGAACGAGCCGTACAAGCTGGAGCTGATCGGCCTCAAGGGCTCGGCCTCCTCCGACGACGGGGCGGACGTCGAGGTCGGCGCCGGCGAGCTGACGATCTACGACAACCTGGACGCCAAGACGGGCGAGCTGTGCTGGAAGGACCTCTGCCGCGGTCCCCACCTGCCCACCACCCGCACCATCCCGGCGTTCAAGCTGATGCGCAACGCGGCCGCCTACTGGCGCGGCAGCGAGAAGAACCCGATGCTGCAGCGCATCTACGGCACCGCCTGGCCGACCAAGGACGAGCTGAAGGCGCACCTGGAGTTCCTCGCCGAGGCCGAGAAGCGCGACCACCGCAAGCTGGGCAACGAGCTGGACCTGTTCTCCATCCCGGAGCAGATCGGCTCCGGCCTCGCCGTCTTCCACCCCCGGGGCGGCATCATCCGCCGCGTCATGGAGGACTACTCGCGCCGCCGCCACGAGGAGGAGGGCTACGAGTTCGTCTACACCCCGCACGCGACGAAGGGGAAGCTCTTCGAGACCTCGGGCCACCTGGACTGGTACGCCGACGGCATGTACCCGCCCATGCAGCTCGACGAGGGCGTGGACTACTACCTCAAGCCCATGAACTGCCCGATGCACAACCTGATCTTCGACGCGCGCGGCCGCTCCTACCGCGAACTGCCGCTGCGCCTGTTCGAGTTCGGGACCGTGTACCGGTACGAGAAGTCGGGCGTCGTGCACGGCCTGACCCGGGCCCGCGGCTTCACCCAGGACGACGCGCACATCTACTGCACCCGTGAGCAGATGTCCGAGGAGCTGGACTCCACGCTCACCTTCGTGCTGAACCTGCTGCGCGACTACGGCCTGACCGACTTCTACCTGGAGCTGTCCACCAAGGACCCGGAGAAGTTCGTCGGCTCCGACGAGGCCTGGGAGGAGGCGACCGAGACGCTGCGCCATGTCGCCGAGAAGCAGGGCCTGCCCCTGGTCCCGGACCCGGGCGGCGCCGCCTTCTACGGCCCGAAGATCTCCGTCCAGGCCAAGGACGCCATCGGGCGCACCTGGCAGATGTCGACGATCCAGCTCGACTTCAACCTGCCGGAGCGCTTCGACCTGGAGTACACCTCCGCGGACGGCTCCAAGCAGCGCCCCGTCATGATCCACCGCGCGCTGTTCGGCTCCATCGAGCGCTTCTTCGCGGTCCTCCTGGAGCACTACGCGGGTGCCTTCCCGGCGTGGCTGGCCCCGGTCCAGGCGATCGGCATCCCGATCGGCGACGCGCACGTGGAGTACCTGGAGAAGTTCGCCGCCGCGGCCAGGAAGAAGGGCCTGCGCGTCGAGGTCGACTCCTCCTCGGACCGCATGCAGAAGAAGATCAGGAACGCCCAGAAGCAGAAGGTGCCCTTCATGGTCATCGCGGGCGACGAGGACATGTCCCACGAGTCCGTGTCCTTCCGCTACCGCGACGGCTCGCAGGAGAACGGCATCCCCTTCGACGAGGCACTGGCGAAGATCCTGAAGGTCGTCGAGGAGCGGGCCCAGGTCTGATCGCACGGCGTACGGGCCCCCGGGGAGATCCCGGGGGCCTTTGCCGTCCCCCCAGCTCGACGCCATATGCTGCACAGCATGACGAGTGAGCCGGAGCAGCAGCTGGGAGTGGGGACGCAGGACGCGTTCCAGCGACTGTGGACGCCCCACCGGATGGCCTACATCCAGGGCGAGAACAAGCCGACCGGCCCGGGCGCCGGCGACGGCTGCCCCTTCTGCTCGATCCCGGCCAAGTCCGACGAGGACGGGCTGGTCGTCCGCCGCGGCGAGCAGGTCTACGCCGTGCTCAACCTCTACCCGTACAACGGCGGGCACCTGATGACCGTGCCCTACCGCCACGTCGCCGACTACACCGACCTCACGGCCGCGGAGACCGCCGAACTCGGGGAACTCACCAAGCAGGCCATGACGGCCCTGCGCACGGCCTCCGGCGCGCACGGCTTCAACATCGGCATGAACCAGGGCACGGTCGCGGGCGCGGGCATCGCCGCGCACCTGCACCAGCACATCGTGCCGCGGTGGGGCGGGGACACGAACTTCATGCCGGTGGTGGGCCACACGCGGGTGCTGCCGCAGCTCCTGGCCGACACGAGGAAGATGCTGGCGGAGGCCTGGCCGGCCACTTAGCCTGCGGGCAGTCGTGCCGCTGGGGCGGTGGGGGCGCCCCCTGGTCGAGCGCAGCCGAGAGCTTGGGGGACGGTGGGCGCAGGCGGTACCCGCGGCGCCGGGTCGCGCACCCACCCCGCCGCAACGCCTGCGCCTCGACAACTACGCGTCGTACACATCCGCCTTCTTCGGCGCAGCCTCCTGCACCGCCCCGCTGAGCGCCGCCGACCGCGCCCCGAACTTCTCCACACTCACCCCGTTCTCCCGCAGCACCTTCAGCGCCGCCGCGTGCACCACGCGCAGCACGGGCGTCGCGGCCCGCAGGGCGTCGTCCGCCATGAAGCGGTGCCGCCACGGCTGGTCGGCCCAGGCGTGCCGCAGACCGAACGGCTCCGGCAGTGTGAGGCTGCCGCCGAGCCAGTTCAGCAGCGGCGGGTACCAGGTCAGCGGGGCGCGCGCGGCCAGCCGTACCACCTCGTCGGCGTCGATCAGCGGGAGCTTGACGGTGCGGGTCTCCCAGAAGCGGAAGGCCTTCTGCACCGCCTTCTCCTTGGCGGCGGGCTTCTCGTTGAACAGGGGGTTGACCGGCCCCAGGGCGTGGCCCGTGACCTCGATGCGCAGGGTGTCGTGCAGCACGGTGACGGTGATGAGCATCGTGAGGACCAGGTGGCCGTCCCACAGGGTCCACTGCACGCCCAGGTAGTGCCGGTCGCCGCTGCCGAACTGCTGCTTGTTGCAGATCTCCTGCACGGCGTGGGTGCGGACCGTGTAGGCGTCGACGTCCGTGCCGCTCGGCCGGGCCACCTCCGTCGCCTTCTCGCCGATCGGCGTGACGATCCAGTGCGTGATGGACGGCTTGGGGAAGCCGCCGGTGTTGATGGACGTGCGCTCCAGCATGCCCAGGCCGCCCTGGATCGCCACGATCACGTCCCAGCTGCGGAAGGGGTGGAAGTCCTTGCCCGGCTCGGCGGAGACCAGCTCCTCGGCCAGCTGCCAGCTGCCCCAGCGCGTGCCCATGCCGAGGATGCCCTTGGGCCCGGCGTAGAAGGCCGAGTTGGAGCGCTGCTCGGCGGCGAGGCGGGCCAGCTCCTTGCGGACCTGCTCGGCCGCGTCGCCGGGCGTGCCCGGGACGGCCTCGGGGATCTTGGCGCCGACGCCGCCGCCCGACAGCAGGCTCGACCAGCGGTCCCGCAGGTCACGGGCGGTCCGCTCGCAGATCTGCTTGGCCCAGAACCAGCCGACCACCGGCATGATGATCGCCAGGCGCGCGTACCAGGCCCAGAATCCCGTGAACGGCATGCGGAGCAGGAACAGCACGGCGAGCGCGCCCACGGCGACCAGCAGCGTCGTGGCGAGGAGGCCGGCGCGCTTGTCCTCGCGCTTGGCCATGGTGGTGCGCAGCGTGAACACCAGCAGCCACACGAGGAATCCGGGCAGGAAGAGCACCCCGCAGATCACCGTGATCGCCGAGAGCAGGTTGTCGCGGTCGCGGCGGATGCGGTGGGCCGCCAGGCAGTGCTCCACGACGACCTGGGGCTCGATGCCGAAGGACTGGATGACCGGCTTGCGCCCGGCGCCCAGCATCCGGTCGATGACCGCGCGGGAGAAGGCCTCGCCGAACCGGGGGCGGAATATCTTCGCCCAGGGGCGTGGCGGGGTCACCTTCGACTGGTGCCACTCGTTGTCGGCGTCGAGGATCTTGGTGACCTCGTCGTCCCGGTAGGCCGCGGCGGCCAGGGCATAGGTCGCCGCCGTCTGGCCCGTCGCACCCGCCAGAGGCACCTGGGCCCCTGGACTGAAGTCGAATCCGTCCGTCACTGCCGCCCCCATCGCTGCCGCATCCGCATCATGCGGCCTTCCCGACTTCCGCGCTCCGCACACCTGTTGATCAGGTCATCAGCGTATCGGCACGCGCCGGTGCCCGTCGGCGGACGGCCCGCAAGCCGTCCGCCGGCCCGGAAGGGAGCTTCCCAGGGGGCAGTTGGTGGCGCCCGGCGCCAACTACGACGGGACGTGCGCCTCTTCGCGCACCCTCTCCGCCACCTGCGGCGGCATCGGCTCGTGCCGTGCGTAGCGGCGGCTGAAGCGGGCGGTGCCGTGCGACATCGAGCGCAGATCGATCGCGTACCGGCCGATCTCGATCTCGGGCACCTCGGCCTTGATCAGGGTGCGCCCGCCGGGCGTCTGCTCGGTGCCGAGGACCCGGCCGCGCCGCCCCGACAGGTCGCTCATCACGGCGCCCACGAAGTCGTCGCCGATCAGCACCGCCACCTCGGCCACCGGTTCCAGCAGATGGATCTTCGCGTCGGCCGCGGCCTCCCGCAGCGCGAGCGCCCCGGCCGTCTGGAACGCGGCGTCGGAGGAGTCCACCGAGTGCGCCTTGCCGTCCAGCAGGGTCACGCGCACGTCGATCAGCGGATACCCGGCGGCGACCCCCTTGGCGGCCTGGGCCCGTACGCCCTTCTCCACCGAGGGGATGAACTGCCGGGGCACCGCGCCGCCGACGACCTTGTCCACGAACTCGATGCCGGAGCCGCCCGGCAGCGGCTCGACCTCGATCTCGCAGATGGCGAACTGGCCGTGGCCGCCGGACTGTTTGACGTGCCGGCCGCGCCCGGCCGACTTGGCCGCGAAGGTCTCGCGCAGCGACACCTTGTGCGGGACGACGTCGACCTGGACGCCGTAGCGGCTGCGCAGCCGCTCCAGGGCGACGTCCGCGTGCGCCTCGCCCAGGCACCACAGGACCACCTGGTGGGTGTCCTGGTTCTGCTCCAGCCGCATCGTCGGGTCCTCGGCCACCAGCCGTGCCAGGCCCTGGGAGAGCTTGTCCTCGTCCGGCTTGCTGTGCGCCTGGATGGCCAGCGGCAGCAGCGGGTCGGGCATCTGCCACGGCTCCATGAGCAGCGGGTCGTCCTTGGCGGACAGGGTGTCGCCGGTCTCGGCGCGGCTCAGCTTGGCCACGCACGCCAGGTCGCCCGCGATCACGTGCGAGACCGGGCGCTGCTGTTTGCCGAAGGGAGTGGACAGGGCGCCGATCCGCTCGTCGACGTCGTGGTCCTCGTGCCCGCGGTCGGCCAGTCCGTGCCCGGAGACGTGGACCGTCTGGTCGGCGCGCAGGGTGCCCGAGAAGACGCGGATCAGCGACAGCCGGCCGACGTACGGGTCGGAGGACGTCTTGACGACCTCCGCGACCAGCGGCGCGTCCGGGTCGCACGGCTTGAGCTCGCGCGGCTCGCCGTCGATGGTCGTCACCCGGACCGTCTCGTGCTCCAGCGGCGTCGGGAAGCCGCCGGTGATCAGCTCCAGCAGCTCCACCGTGCCCAGCCCCTGCCGGGCGCCCTCGGCCGCGGGGGCGGCGGCCAGGACGGGGAAGAAGACGCCGCGCGCGACGGCCCGCTCCAGGTCGTCGATCAGGGTCTTGACCTCGATCGGTTCCCCGCCGAGGTAGCGGTCCATGAGGGTCTCGTCCTCGCTCTCCGAGATGATCCCCTCGATCAGCCGGTTGCGGGCCTGCTCGATCAGCGGCAGCTGGTCCTCGACCGGCTCCGACTCCTTGCGCTCGCCGGTCGAGTAGTCGAACAGCTTCTGCGACAGCAGCCCGATCAGCCCGGTCACGGGCGCGTGCCCGTCCGGTGCCTGGGGGGCGCGCAGCGGCAGGTACAGGGGCAGGACCGCGTCGGGGTCGTCGGCGCCGAAGGCCTCCGCGCAGATCCGCGTCATCTCCTCGAAGTCGGCGCGCGCCGCCTCCAGGTGCGTGACGACGATCGCCCGGGGCATGCCGACCGCCGCGCACTCCTCCCACACCATGCGCGTCGCGCCGTCCACGCCGTCCGAGGCCGAGACGACGAAGAGGGCCGCGTCCGCCGCCCGCAGACCGGCCCTGAGCTCACCGACGAAGTCGGCGTATCCGGGGGTGTCGAGAAGGTTGACCTTGATGCCGTCCCACTCGACGGGCACCAGGGAGAGCTGCACCGAGCGCTGCTGCCGGTGCTCGATCTCGTCGTAGTCGGAGACGGTGCCGCCGTCCTCCACGCGGCCCGCCCGGTTCACCGCCCCCGCGGTGAGTGCGAGGGCTTCCACCAAGGTGGTCTTGCCCGAGCCGGAGTGGCCGACCAGCACCACGTTCCGTACGGACTGGGGGTGGTCGGCCGCCTGTGCCCTGCCGGCGGCTCCGGGGTGGGTCTGTGCCTTGTCGCCCATGGTCCTGCCTCCCGTGCACGGTGAGGTCACTGTGGGCGCGGACGCGGGAGCCGCGTGCGGTGCGGCTCCGGCGACGCCCGCGGTCCTTCGACCTTCCCACTCCCGTCATGGTGCGTCCATACGAACGACGCCATCACCGGCCCCACCGCCCCCGCGACGGCACGACAGCAGGGTCTGGGTGCCCGCCCCTCGCCCGCACGCGCGCGTGGCTACGATGGGCCAGCCGGTGGCCAGCAGGGGCCAGACGGCGACACCGACCCTCGGGAAGGCCATGCTGAACAAGTACGCGCGTGCATTCTTCACGCGTGTCCTCACACCGTTCGCCGCGTTTCTGATCCGGCGGGGCGTCAGCCCCGACACCGTCACGCTCATCGGCACCGCCGGTGTGGTCGCGGGCGCGCTGGTCTTCTACCCCATGGGCGAGTTCTTCTGGGGCACGGTCGTGATCACGCTGTTCGTGTTCTCCGACCTCGTCGACGGCAACATGGCCCGCCAGCTCGGCCGCTCCAGCCGCTGGGGCGCCTTCCTGGACTCCACACTGGACCGGGTCGCCGACGGCGCGATCTTCGGCGGCTTCATCCTCTGGTACGCGGGCGGCGGCGACGACCTGGTGCTGTGCGCCGTGTCGATCTTCTGCCTGGCCAGCGGCCAGGTGGTGTCGTACACCAAGGCCCGGGGCGAGTCGATCGGCCTGCCGGTCGCCGTCAACGGGCTCGTCGAGCGCGCCGAGCGGCTGGTGATCTCGCTGGTCGCGGCCGGCTTGGCGGGCCTGCACGCGTTCGGCGTGCCCGGCATCCAGTACCTGCTGCCGGTCGCCCTGTGGATCGTCGCCGTGGGCAGTCTCGTCACGCTGATCCAGCGGGTCGTCACGGTCCGCCGCGAGTCCGCGGAGGCCGAGCAGGCGGCGGCCTCGCAGGACAATGAAGGCGAGCAGCGAAACGCCTCCCACGGGAGCGAGGCGGCCACGTGAGCGCCCAGGACCGGTTGTCGGACGCGCTGTACGGCCTCGGCTGGGGCACGGTGAAGAAGCTCCCCGAGCCCGTCGCCGTACGGCTCGGGCAGACCATCGCGGACCTCGCCTGGAAGCAGCGCGGCAAGGGCGTGCGGCGCCTGGAGAGCAACTACGCGCGGGTGGTGCCCGGCGCGAGCCCCGAGCGCCTCGCCGAGCTCTCCCGCGCCGGGATGCGCTCCTACCTGCGCTACTGGATGGAGTCCTTCCGGCTCCCCGCCTGGAGCAAGCAGCACATCGCGGACGCCTTCACCCCCAAGGACCTGCACCACCTCACCGAGGGCCTGGCCGCCGGCAGGGGTGTCGTGCTCGCCCTGCCGCACCTGGCCAACTGGGACCTGGCCGGCGCCTGGGTCACCACGCAGCTCGGCATCCCCTTCACCACGGTCGCCGAGCGCCTCAAGCCGGAGACGCTCTACGACCGGTTCGTCGCCTACCGCGAGGGCCTCGGCATGGAGGTCCTGCCGCACAGCGGCGGTACCGCCTTCGGCACCCTGGCGCGGCGGCTGCGCGACGGCGGCCTGGTCTGCCTGGTCGCCGACCGCGACCTGTCCGCCTCCGGCGTGGAGGTCGGCTTCTTCGGCGACACGGCCCGGATGCCGGCCGGCCCTGCCCTGCTCGCCCAGCAGACCGGCGCCGCGCTGCTGCCCGTCACCCTCTGGTACGACGACCCGCCCGTGATGCACGGCCGCGTCCACCCGCCGGTCGAGGTGCCCGAGTCGGGCACCCGCGCCGAGAAGACCACCGTCATGACCCAGGCGCTGGCCGACACCTTCGCCGCCGGGATCGCCGACCACCCGGAGGACTGGCACATGCTGCAGCGCCTGTGGCTCGCGGACCTCGATCCCGCGAAGGGGCGCCCGTGAGAATCGGCATCGTCTGCCCGTACTCCTGGGACGTCCCGGGCGGAGTCCAGTTCCACATCCGGGACCTCGCCGAGTACTTCCTGCGCCTCGGCCACGAGGTCTCCGTCCTGGCCCCGGCCGACGACGACACCCCGCTGCCGCGCTACGTCGTCTCGGCCGGACGCGCGGTGCCGGTGCCGTACAACGGCTCGGTGGCCCGGCTGAACTTCGGCTTCCTGAGCGCGGCCCGGGTGCGCCGCTGGCTGCACGACGGGGCCTTCGACGTCATCCACATCCACGAGCCGACCTCGCCCTCGCTGGGCCTGCTGGCCTGCTGGGCCGCCCAGGGCCCGATCGTGGCGACCTTCCACACCTCCAACCCGCGCTCCCGGGCCATGATCGCCGCGTACGCGATCCTCCAGGCCGCCCTGGAGAAGATCAGCGCGCGCATCGCGGTGAGCGAGTACGCCCGCCGCACCCTCGTGGAGCACCTCGGCGGGGACGCGGTGGTCATCCCCAACGGCGTCGACGTCGACTTCTTCGCCGAGGCCGAGCCCAAGGCCGAGTGGCAGGGCGAGACCATCGGCTTCATCGGGCGCATCGACGAGCCCCGCAAGGGACTGCCGGTGCTGATGAGGGCCCTGCCGAGGATCCTCGCCGCGCGCCCGCGGACCCGGCTGCTGGTGGCCGGGCGCGGTGACGAGGAGGAGGCGGTGGAGTCCCTGCCGGCCGGGCTGCGCTCGCGCGTGGAGTTCCTCGGCATGATCAGCGACGAGGACAAGGCCCGCTTCCTGCGCAGCGTCGACCTGTACGTGGCGCCCAACACCGGCGGTGAGAGCTTCGGCATCATCCTCGTCGAGGCCATGTCCGCCGGCGCTCCCGTCCTCGCCTCCGACCTGGACGCCTTCGCCCAGGTCCTGGACCGCGGGGCGGCCGGCGAGCTGTTCCCCAACGAGGACGCCGACGCCCTGGCCGACGCGGCCGTGCGGCTGCTGGCGGACCCGGAGCGGCGGGCGGAGCTGCGGAAGCGGGGGAGCGCCCACGTACGGCGCTTCGACTGGTCGACCGTCGGCGCGGACATCCTGTCCGTCTACGAGACGGTGACGGCGGGCGCGGCGGCGGTGGCCGCGGACGAGCGGACCAGCGGGCTGTGGGGCCGGCTGGGGCTGGCCAGGGACTGACGCCGGGACAGCCGGTGGGGCCGGCCGCCGATTCCTCAGGTGCCGCGCGGCCCGCGGCCCGGGGTGCGCGCACCCCGTAGGGATCAGCCTGGCCCGGGCGAACGGCGGGTTTTGCGACGGCCTTCCTGTGCGGCGACGGCGACGGCGCGGTCGTGGTCGGCCACGACACCGTGGAGGCGGCGGACCTGGACGTGATCCGGGACGGCAGAGCGCAGTACCGCCCGGAGGTGCGGCCCCGGACCCCCGCCGTCGGACCCCTGGGAGCGCGTGGGCCCCTCGCCGACGGCGGCGGAGACCACCACGAAGCCGCGGTCGGCAGCGACCGCGCGGTCCGGGCCGGGCGGCGGACCTGTTTCCCGCACCCGGGCCCGGGCGGCCCCGTCATGGAAGGGCACCACGACGGGGGGGGGGTGCGGCCCGGCGGGAGGCCGCGGTGATCCGGCCCCCGCCGCGTGGCGCTAGCCTTGCCGCCCGTGACCACCACTCTCATCTGGATCGCCGTCGCCCTGGTCGCCATCGGGCTCTACCTGAGCTGGACCGCCGGGCGCCTGGACCGCCTCCACGCCCGGATCGACGCGGCCCGGGCCGCCCTGGACGCGCAGTTGCTGCGCCGGGCGTCGGTGGCACAGGAACTCGCCACCTCGGGGGTGCTGGATCCGGCCGCCTCCATCGTGCTGTACGAGGCCGCCCACGCCGCCCGGCAGGCGGAGGAGGAGCAGCGGGAGGTCGCCGAGAGCGAGCTGAGCCAGGCGCTGCGGGCCGTCTTCGCCGAGCCCGCGCAGGTGGAGGCCGTGCGCGGGGCGCCCGGGGGAGAGGAGGCCGCGCGGGAACTGACCGAAGCGGTCCGCAAGGTCCCGATGGCCCGCCGCTTCCACAACGACGCGGTGCGGGCCGCCCGGGCGCTGCGCCGGCACCGCAAGGTCCGCTGGTTCCGGCTGGCCGGCCACGCCCCCTTCCCGCTCGCCTTCGAAATGGACGACGAGCCTCCTGCTGCCCTGGTGGACCGGGCGACCTGAGCCCCGTTCACCTGCGGTTCCCTGGCCGTCGGCCCGAAAAGGATCCACAGCGTTCCCATTGGCCCTTGCTGTGGCCTGGTCCCCTCGCGTTTCCTCGGTGCTGCAGAAAACCCCTCTTTTCCCTCAGCGAGGTCACCCGTGTCCATCTCCGAAAACCAGGCTCCCGCGACCGGCACCGCCCGTGTGAAGCGCGGCATGGCCGAGCAGCTCAAGGGCGGCGTCATCATGGACGTCGTCACGCCGGAGCAGGCGAAGATCGCCGAGGACGCGGGCGCCGTCGCCGTCATGGCCCTCGAGCGGGTCCCGGCCGACATCCGCAAGGACGGCGGCGTGGCCCGGATGTCCGACCCGGACATGATCGAGGGCATCATCGAGGCCGTCTCCATCCCGGTCATGGCCAAGTCCCGCATCGGCCACTTCGTCGAGGCCCAGGTGCTGCAGTCCCTCGGCGTCGACTACATCGACGAGTCCGAGGTCCTCACCCCGGCCGACGAGGTCAACCACTCCGACAAGTGGGCCTTCACCACGCCGTTCGTCTGCGGCGCCACCAACCTGGGCGAGGCCCTGCGCCGCATCGCCGAGGGCGCCGCGATGATCCGCTCCAAGGGCGAGGCCGGCACCGGCAACGTCGTCGAGGCCGTCCGCCACCTGCGCCAGATCAAGAACGAGATCGCCCGCCTGCGCGGCTACGACAACAACGAGCTCTACGCCGCCGCCAAGGAGCTGCGCGCCCCCTACGAGCTGGTCAAGGAGGTCGCCGAACTCGGCAAGCTCCCGGTCGTGCTGTTCTCCGCCGGCGGCGTGGCCACCCCGGCCGACGCGGCCCTGATGCGCCAGCTCGGCGCCGAGGGCGTCTTCGTCGGCTCCGGCATCTTCAAGTCCGGCGACCCGGCCAAGCGCGCCGCCGCCATCGTGAAGGCCACCACCTTCTACGACGACCCGAAGATCGTCGCCGACGCGTCCCGCAACCTCGGCGAGGCCATGGTCGGCATCAACTGCGACACCCTCCCCGAGACCGAGCGCTACGCCAACCGCGGCTGGTAACACCCATGAGCGACACACCTGTGATCGGCGTCCTGGCCCTCCAGGGCGACGTCCGGGAGCACCTCGTCGCCCTGGCCGCGGCCGACGCCGTGGCCAGGCCGGTGCGGCGCCCCGACGAACTCGCCGAGGTGGACGGCCTCGTCATCCCCGGCGGGGAGTCCACCACGATCTCCAAACTGGCCGTCCTGTTCGGCCTGATGGAGCCCCTGCGCGCCCGCGTGCGCGACGGCATGCCCGTCTACGGCACCTGCGCCGGCATGATCATGCTCGCCGACAAGATCCTCGACCCGCGCTCGGGCCAGGAGACCGTCGGCGGCATCGACATGATCGTGCGCCGCAACGCCTTCGGCCGGCAGAACGAGTCCTTCGAGGCGGCCGTCGGCGTCGAGGGCGTCGAGGGCGACCCCGTGGAGGGCGTCTTCATCCGCGCCCCCTGGGTGGAGTCCGTCGGCGCGGCCGTCGAGGTGCTCGCCGAACACGACGGCCACATCGTCGCGGTCCGCCAGGGCACCGCGCTGGCCACCTCGTTCCACCCGGAACTGACCGGTGACCACCGCGTGCACGCCCTGTTCGTCGACATGGTGCGCGCGAACCGGGCAGCCGAGTCCTTGTAGGATTCCTGCGTTCGTTGCTGAGATGGGTTACGCGAAGGAGACAGGCAGATGTCCGGCCACTCTAAATGGGCCACGACGAAGCACAAGAAGGCCGTCATCGATGCCAAGCGCGGCAAGCTCTTCGCGAAGCTGATCAAGAACATCGAGGTCGCGGCGCGCATGGGCGGCGCCGACCCCGAGGGCAACCCGACGCTCTACGACGCCATCCAGAAGGCCAAGAAGTCGTCGGTCCCCAACAAGAACATCGACTCGGCGGTCAAGCGCGGCGCGGGCCTGGAGGCCGGTGGCGCCGACTACGAGACGATCATGTACGAGGGCTACGGCCCGAACGGCGTCGCGGTGCTCATCGAGTGCCTCACCGACAACCGCAACCGCGCCGCCTCCGAGGTCCGCGTCGCCATGACCCGCAACGGCGGCTCGATGGCCGACCCGGGCTCGGTGTCGTACCTGTTCAACCGCAAGGGCGTCGTCATCGTCCCCAAGGGCGAGCTGTCCGAGGACGACGTCCTCGGCGCCGTCCTGGACGCCGGTGCCGAGGAGGTCAACGACCTCGGCGAGAGCTTCGAGGTGATCAGCGAGGCCACCGACCTGGTCGCGGTCCGCACCGCCCTGCAGGACGCCGGCATCGACTACGACTCCGCCGACGCCAACTTCGTCCCGACCATGCAGGTCGAACTGGACGAGGAGGGCGCCAAGAAGATCTTCAAGCTGATCGACGCCCTGGAGGACAGCGACGACGTGCAGAACGTCTTCGCCAACTTCGACGTCAGCGACGAGGTCATGGAGAAGGTCGACGCCTGAGCCGCGCACACCCAACGGGCCGACGGGACACACCCCGTCGGCCCGTCGCGTTGTCGGTGGCACCCGATAGCCTGCACAAACAGGTGACCGAAAGGGAGGGCGCGTGCGCGTGCTGGGGGTGGACCCGGGACTGACCCGGTGCGGGGTCGGCGTGGTCGAGGGCGTGGCTGGACGGCCGCTCACCATGATCGGCGTCGGCGTCGTCCGGACGTCCGCGGAGGCCGATCTCGGCGACCGCCTCGTCGCCGTCGAGCAGGGCATCGAGCAGTGGCTCGACGAGCACCGGCCGGAGTACGTCGCTGTGGAGCGCGTCTTCAGCCAGCACAACGTCCGCACGGTGATGGGCACCGCCCAGGCCAGCGCCGTCGCCATGCTCTGTGCCGCCCGCCGCGGCATCCCCGTGGCGCTGCACACCCCGAGCGAGGTCAAGGCCGCCGTCACCGGCAGCGGCCGCGCCGACAAGGCCCAGGTGGGCGCGATGGTGACCCGCCTGCTGCGGCTCAGCGCCCCGCCCAGGCCCGCCGACGCGGCCGACGCCCTCGCCCTCGCCATCTGCCACATCTGGCGCGCCCCCGCGCAGAACCGGCTCCAGCAGGCCGTCGCCCTGCAATCCGCCCGAGCACCGAAAGGCCGTACGGCATGATCGCCTTCGTCAGCGGCACCGTCGCCGCCCTCGCCCCGGACGCCGCGGTCGTCGAGGTCGGCGGCGTCGGCATGGCCGTCCAGTGCACGCCCGACACGCTGTCGGCGCTCCGCCTGGGCCAGCCCGCCAAGCTGCACACCTCCCTGGTCGTCCGCGAGGACTCCCTCACGCTGTACGGCTTCGCCGACGACGACGAGCGGCAGGTCTTCGAGCTGCTCCAGACCGCCAGCGGCGTCGGACCCCGGCTCGCCCAGGCGATGCTCGCCGTGCACCGCCCGGACGCCCTGCGCCGGGCCGTCGCCACCGGCGACGAGAAGGCCCTTACCGCCGTCCCCGGCATCGGCAAGAAGGGCGCCCAGAAGCTCCTGCTGGAACTGAAGGACCGCCTGGGCGAGCCCGTCGGGGCGCCCGCCGTCGGCGCGCCGGTCAGCGCCGGCTGGCGCGACCAGCTGCACGCCGCCCTGATCGGCCTCGGCTACGCCACCCGGGAGGCCGACGAGGCCGTGGCCGCCGTGACCCCGCAGGCCGAGGCCGCCGAGGGCACGCCCCAGGTGGGCCGGCTGCTGAAGGCGGCCCTGCAGACCCTGAACCGCGCCCGCTGATCCACGACCTCTGAGGCTTTATCTATGAACTGGGACGACACCGCCGACACCCCCGCCGCGGAGCGGCTGGTGGACTCCGTCGCCGATCGCGAGGACCAGGCCGTCGAGGCCGCCCTGCGCCCCAAGGACCTGGGGGAGTTCATCGGCCAGGAGAAGGTCCGCGAACAGCTCGACCTCGTCCTGCGGGCGGCACGCGCGCGCGGCGCCACCGCCGACCACGTCCTGCTCTCCGGCGCCCCCGGCCTCGGCAAGACCACCCTGTCGATGATCATCGCGGCCGAGATGGGCGCCCCCATCCGCATCACCTCGGGCCCCGCCATCCAGCACGCCGGCGACCTGGCGGCGATCCTCTCCTCCCTCCAGGAGGGCGAGGTCCTCTTCCTCGACGAGATCCACCGCATGTCCCGCCCCGCCGAGGAGATGCTGTACATGGCGATGGAGGACTTCCGCGTCGACGTCATCGTCGGCAAGGGCCCCGGAGCCACCGCCATCCCGCTGGAGCTGCCCCCCTTCACCCTGGTCGGCGCCACCACCCGCGCGGGCCTGCTGCCGCCCCCGCTGCGCGACCGCTTCGGCTTCACCGCGCACATGGAGTTCTACGAGCCGGCCGAGCTGGAGCGGGTCATCCACCGCTCGGCGAACCTCCTGGAGGTCGAGATCGACCCGGCGGGCGCCGCCGAGATCGCCGGCCGCTCCCGCGGCACGCCCCGTATCGCCAACCGCCTGCTGCGCCGCGTCCGCGACTACGCGCAGGTCAAGGCCGACGGCCTGATCACCCGGGACATCGCTGGGGCGGCCCTCGCCGTCTACGAGGTGGACGCGCGCGGCCTCGACCGCCTCGACCGCGCCGTGCTGCAGGCCCTGCTCAAGCTGTTCGGCGGCGGCCCGGTCGGCCTGTCCACGCTCGCCGTCGCGGTCGGGGAGGAACGTGAGACCGTGGAGGAGGTGGCCGAGCCCTTCCTGGTACGGGAGGGACTGCTCGCCCGCACCCCGCGCGGCCGGGTCGCCACCCCCGCCGCTTGGGCGCACCTCGGCCTCACCCCGCCCCGCTCGCAGACCGCCGGAAACGGACAACAGGACCTGTTCGGGGCGTGACCTCGCCGTCACGGCACCGGGACGGCGAGGCCAGTGGCCGGAGCAGGAACCCCGGTGCCATGCTGAGCGTTGTTCCATGCGCGCGGACTCGCTTAGACTCCGCCGATGCCGCCTTTGCCGGCGGCGTACACACCCCCAACCATCTGGCCGCTCACAGCGCGGTCGTGTGAAGGAAGTACCGACCCGTGAGTCTCCTGACCCTCCTCCCGTTCATCGTGCTCATCGGGGCCATGTTCCTGATGACCCGGTCGGCCAAGAAGAAGCAGCAGCAGGCCGTGGAGATGCGGAACCAAATGCAGCCCGGCAGCGGTGTCCGCACCATCGGGGGCATGTACGCCACGGTCAAGGAAGTCAACGAGGACACCGTCCTCCTCGACGCCGGGCCGGGCGTCGAGCTCCTGTTCGCCAAGAACGCCATCGGTGCCGTCCTCACCGACGACGAGTACAACCGCATCGTCCACGGCATCGAGCACGACCTGAAGTCCGACGCCGGCCTCGTCCCGGACGACGCCTCCTCCCTCACCGGGACCGACTCCGCCTCCGACGCCCCCGCTGACGACAAGGCCGTCGACCTCGGCAAGAAGGACACGGCCGCCGACCCGGCCGACCAGGCCCCGGCCGGCGAGGCGAAGACGGACGCAGAGCCGAAGAAGACCGACGGCGATTCCGAGGCGAAGTAGTCGTGGGGCCGGGGGGGGGGGGGGGGGGCGCCCCCCCCCCCCCCGCCCCCCCCCCCCCCCGCCCCGCCCCCGAGAGTGTGGGGGGCGCCGGCCCCCCCGGGGGGCGCG
>NZ_JBEXOM010000017.1:0-199950 GCF_040611555.1 Streptomyces sp. NPDC006624
CCGCCGTGTCCGTCCCGCTGCTCCCCAGCGCGGCGGACACGGCGGCCGCCCGGGACGCCGCCCGGCAGGCCGCCGCCCGGCGCCCCGGACGCCCGGCCGAGCAGGTGGTGCAGGTGCAGATCGGGCGGCTCGAGGTGACCGCCGGCGACGCACCCCGGGGCGGCGGCCCGCAGCGGCCACGCGCAGCCGACCGCCCGCGCGCCACGGTCAGCCTCGCGGACTACCTGGCCAGGGGGCGCGAGTGAGCCGCCGCAGCGGGACCGACGTACGACCGGACGCACCACGACGAGGAGAGGGACCGAGGAACTGACGCCATGAGCAACGCACTTGCCCTCGCCCACGTCACCCAGGCCCTCGCCCTGCTCATCGAGGCCAACCTCCCCCCGGACATCGACATCGCCGTGAAGGTCGAGCCGCGCAGACCCCCGGTGGAGCCGCCGGCCGAACCGACCGTCACCGTCTTCCTGTACCAGGTCACGCCCAACACCTCGCAGCGCGCCCAGGACCTGCCGACCCGGGCTCCCGACGGCACACTGGTCCGGCGGCCGGCCGCCGCGCTGGACCTGCACTACCTGATCAGCGCCTACGGCGAGGAGGCCGAACTGGTCGGGCAGCGGCTGATCGGCTCCGTGGTGCGGACCCTGCACGAGATCCCCGTCCTGCCCAAGGACATCATCGAACTCGCGGGCCAGCGGCCCCACCTGGCCGGCAGCGACCTCGCGGAGGCGGTGCAGCGGGTGCGGTTCACACCGACGGCGATGGACATCGACGAGACGTCCAAGCTGTGGGGGATGCTCCACCAGACGCCGTACGCGCTGTCGGTCGTCTACCAGGCGGTGCTGGTCCTCATCGACGGGCGCGGGACGCCGGTGCCGGCGAAGCCGGTGGAACGGCCGCAGGTGCGGGTGCTGCCGTTCGGGGCGCCGGGTGCGCCCGGCCCGGCCCCGGCGGAGCCGGCCGCGCCCGACGAGCGCACCGCGCGGACGACGGACCCCGGGCCCGCCGACGCGCCGCCTGCGCCGCCTGCGCCGCCCGCGCCGCCCGCGCAGGCCGTCGCCAGGACGGAGGCGAAGGCGCCCGCGAAGACGACCAGGAGCCGCAAGGCGGCCCAGCCCGCCAGGACTTCGAAGAGGACGGCGGCCAAGCCCGCGAAGTCCGCCCGACCCAGGCCCGCGGCCGGGGACGCGGACGGCGACGAGGGCACGGAGCGCTGACGGACATGGGGACGACGGGGGCGGGTGAGGGCATGGGAACGCACCGAGCGGCCACGGCCACGGCCACGGCCACGGAGGCGGCCACGGAGGCGGTGCCGGGCGCGGCGGGCGACGCCGCGACCCTGATGGCCGCCGTGACCCTGACGGCCGAGATCCGCCGCGTCCTGTCCCGCGTCGACGCCCACGCGGGCCGCCGGACGGGGGAGGGGGGCGGGAGAAACTCCGGGAGCGGTGACGGCCCTTTCACGAGGCCTGGCGGTAACTCCCGTGTGGCTGGCGGGGATTACCCGGCGTACGGCGGGGACGCCGGAGCGCGTGGCGCGGACCCGGCCTCCGGCGGGGGCTCGGCCGTGCCGGGTGGGCACTCGGCAGCGCCCGGTGGGCGCGCCGTGCCTGGCGGGGATTCGGCCGTGCCGAGTGAGGACTCGGCGGCGACCGGTGGGAACTCCGCCGCGCGCGGCGCGAACTCAGCAGCGCCCAACGGGAACTCCGTCGCGCCCGGCGCGACACCCGCGACGGCCGAAGTGAACTCCGCCGTGCATGGCGGCAGTTCCACGGCGCCCACCGCCGAAGCCCCCGCCCCGGAAGCCCCCGCACCCGATGCCCTCACCCCCGAAGCCCCCGCCCCCGCCTCCGACGGCCCCGGTACCGGCCCCCTCGACGCCCTGGTCGCCTGCTTCGGGCTCACCGCCTTCGAGCGGGACCTCGTGCTCCTCACCGCCGCCCAGGAACTGGAGCCCACGACCGGCGCCCGTTGCGCCGCCGCCAGCGGTGATCCCGAACGCGCGTACCCGACGTTCTCCTTGGCGCTGGCCGCCCTCGACGGACCGCACTGGAGCGCCCTGCCGCCCGTCTCCCCGCTGCGCCGCTGGCGGATCCTGGAGCTGGACGACGAGTCCCGGCTGACGACCACCAGGCTGCGGCTCGACGAGCGGATCCTGCACTTTCTGCTCGGCTCGCCCTACCTGGACGCCCGCCTGCACGGCCGGCTCCGCCGCACACCGGTACCGGACGCCCTGCCCCCCTCCTACGACCTGGCCGCGAGCAAGGTGGCGGCGGGCTGGACGGACGGCACCCGCGCCGACGCGCCGCTGCTCGTCGAACTGACCGGCGGCGACCCGCGTAGCCGCGCCGACATCGCCGCGGCGGCCGCCGCGCGCGCCGGGCTCGGGCTGTACGAGCTGAGCGCCCAGGACGTTCCCGTCGATCCGGCCGAGCGCGACCGGTTCGCCCGGCTGTGGCAGCGCGAGGCGATCCTGCTCCCGGCGGCGCTGCTCGTGGAGTACGGCGAGCCGGACCACGAGCAGCGGGCGGCCACCGAGGCGTACCTCGCCGGGGCCGCCGTACCGGTCGTCGTGTCGAGCGCCGACCCGCGCCGCACGGACCGCCCGCACGGCACCCGGGTGAGCGTGCCGCGCCTGGACGACGAGGAGCAACTGGCGCTGTGGGCCGACGCGTTCCGTGAGGTGGCCGACCTGGAGGAGGGCGAACTGCGCTCGCTCGTGGCCCAGTTCCAGCTGCCCCCGCACGTGGTCCGGTCCGCCGCCGCCACCGTGCGCCGTGATCTGCCCGCCGGGGACGGGCTGGACGCGGCGGCCCTCGCCTGGCGGGCCGGCATGGACGAGGCCCGCGTCGGCATGGACGAACTCGGCCGCCGGATCGAACCCCGGGCCGGCTGGGACGACCTCGTGCTGCACGAACGGCAGACCGCCGTGCTGCGGGAGATCGTCGCGCACGTGCGGCAGCGGTCGGTCGTCCACCAGGAGTGGGGCTTCGCGTCGACGCTGCGCCGGGGGCTCGGTGTCACCGCGCTCTTCGCGGGCGGCTCCGGCACCGGCAAGACCCTCGCCGCCGAGGTGATGGCCCGCGAACTCGGCCTCGACCTGTTCGTCGTCGACCTCTCGCAGGTCGTCAGCAAGTACATCGGCGAGACCGAGAAGAACCTCCGCCGGGTCTTCGACGCCGCCGAACGCGGCGGCGCGCTGCTCCTGTTCGACGAGGCCGACGCGCTGTTCGGCAAGCGCAGCGAGGTCAAGGACAGCCACGACCGGTACGCCAACCTCGAGGTCAGCTACCTGCTGATGCGTATGGAGGCCTACCGCGGCCTGGCCGTCCTCACCACCAACATGAAGAAGGCCCTGGACAACGCCTTCCTGCGGCGCATCCGCTTCGTCGTCGACTTCCCCTTCCCGGCCGAGCCCGAACGGGCGGAGATCTGGCGGCGCGTGCTGCCGCCGCAGGCCCCGGCCAAGGACCTCGACCCCGCGCTGCTGGCCCGGCTCACCGTCGCGGGCGGCTCGATCCGCAACATCGCCCTGTCCGGCGCGTTCCTCGCCGCCGAGGAGGGCGAGCCGCTGCGGATGCGGCACATGCTCGCGGCGGCCCGCACCGAATACCTCAAGCTGGAACGCTCCTTGACGCCGACGGAGGTCCGCGGATGGGTGTGACGCGAAGTGCCGGACGGACGGACGCGGGTGCCACGCCCGCGCCGCCCGCGCCGCGCGAGATCCGCGTGGAGATCGGCGCCCTGGTCCTCGACGGCTTCCGCGCGGACCCCGAGCGGGTGTCCGACGCGTTCGAGCGGGAACTGACCCGGCTGGTCCGGGAGCGCGGCGTGCCCGCCGACCGCGCGTGGACGGCCGACGTCCTGTCCGGCCTGCCGCCGCTGCCGGCCGGGCTGTCCGCCCGCCGCCTCGGGCAGGAGCTGGCCCGCGCGGTCCACGAGGGCCTGTGCGGACGCGGGGAGGTGACACCGTGAGCGACTCCCGTGCGCAGGACAGCCGTTCCGGGCAGAGTGCCGAGCAGCGCCGCCGCAAGCGCAAGGAGCGTGCCGCCAGGTCCCGCTCCCCCGAGCCCAAGGACATCGTCAGTGGCGCCGGCCAGCCCCTCGACCCGGGCGTACGACGGGAGCTGGAGGAGCGCCTGGGGCACGACCTGAGCCGCGTACGCCTGCACACCGGCAGGGACGCCGGTCACCTGGCCGGTCTGCTCGGCGCGGACGCGGTCGCCGTCGGCCAGGACATCTTCTTCCGCGAGGGGGCGTACCGGCCCGGCACGGACGAGGGCCGCCGCCTGCTCGCCCACGAACTGCTGCACACCGTCCAGAACCCGCACGGGCTGGGGGCGTTGCGGGCCGGGCGTGAACTGGGCGCGGTGAGCATGCCGCAGGAGGCCGTCGAGCGGGAGGCCGAGTCGGCGGCCCAGGACCTCGTGCACCGGCCCGAGTCGACCGGCCCGGCGGAGGTCGAGCGGGGGCAGGCCACCCCCGGCTGGCTGCGCTACGCCACCGTCGACGCCGACCGGCGGCGCATGGAGGAACTGGATCCGGCGACGCTCGTGGACCGTGTGGCGAACGGCCTCCTCCGTTCCCTGCGGGGGGACCCGGAGGACCGGTCCGGGCGGGTCCGCCTCCAACTGGCCCGTATGGCACCCGAGGTGCAGGACAGCGTCCTGGACCGGCTGGAGCTGCGCCTGCCCGCGCCGGTCGTCGACCGGCTGCTGGAGGACGTGGCGGAGACGGAGCGCTCGGGCCCGCCGCCCCTGCAGGCGGCGACGGCTCCGCACGCGGTGCCCGGGGCGGGGGAGGAGATCGCGCAGGAGCGCGACCGCTCCGGGGAGGAGGACGTCCAAGAGGGTGTCCAAGGGGACCGCCAAGAGGGCGCCCCGGAGCAGGACGTACGCGACAACGAACCGGGCAAGGCAGGCAAGGCGGGCAAGCCGGTCAAGCCTGGCGCGCCCGGGGGCGGGCGGCATGACGGGCCGCAGGACGGGCGCACCGCACCGGGCGAGGAGCGGGACGGCGACGCAGGGTCCCCGTCCGCCGGCACGGACCGGGAGGACGCGCCGGGCGGCGCGGGAGCGGCGGGGCGCCGGCAGGAGGGCGCGAAGGACGATCAGGAACGCTCGCAGGACCGGCAGGAGGAGCAGGACACCTCCCGCCGGGACGACCGGAAGGACGCCGAGGACGCACGCGAGTCCGCCTCCGCCACCGAGCGCGAGCAGCGGAACCAGGACGCGCGGGACGAGGGCGAGACCGGGCAGGAGACGGACGAGTCCCCCCAGGAGCCGGAGAAGCAGGCCGTCCAGGAGGAACAGCGCCCGCAAGCGGCCCCGGCGGCCGACCGGCGGTCCACGGCCCCGGGCACGGTCGACCGCAGCGGCGCCGAACCGGGGGAGAGGTCCCGCACCGGCGGTGACACCGGCGCGGCCCGCGCGGTGGGTGACCCGGAAAACGAACAGGACGCCGACGACGAGCCGTTGGGGCTGGACGCGGAGCCCGCGCAGGACGAGTCCGATCGGGAGGCGGGGGACGGCACGCCCGCGGCGGCCGGGCAGGAGCCCGTGCCCGAGGCCGAACTCGTCGGGTACACGGACGCGGCGAGGAACCCGAACCTCGCCGAGGAACGCCGGAAGGGCACGGCCCCGCCGCCCGCCGTCTCGTCCGTGCCCGCCGCGGCCGAGGCCCCGGCGGCGGATCAGGCACCGCCGGAGTCCGCGACCGGCGCGTCGCACACCGAGGACGAGGAGGACGGCGGCGAGTCCTTCGAGGACCTGTCGAACGACCTGACCGGCGGGTCGGACGCCGATCCCCCCACGCTCGGCACGGCAGCGGGCGCCGCCTCCTCCGCGGCGGAGGGCGCCGGCTCGGTGACGGACGCGGCCGGGGCGGACCGGGACCGGCGGCAGGCGGACGCACGCCGGGAGGATGCCGAGGCCGCCCGGCGTGACGAGGAGGCCCGCAAGGCCGACGCCGCGTCGCCCGGGGCGACCACGGCGTCCGGTGAGACGGCCCCGCCGGACCGGTTGGCCAAGGCCGAGGAGGACGCCCGCACCCGGACCACCGGCCCGGCCTCGGGCACCGCCGCGCAGGCAGGGGGCGCGCGTTCGGCGGACGGCGCGCAGAGCACCGCCCGCAAGCCGGAGGCCGGAGCCCCCGACCGCAGCGGCGGGAAGGGCACGGAGCCCGGGACGGACACGGCCCGGGACCGGCAGACCGGCGAGCCCTCCGGTGCGGCGGCCGGCGAACGGGACACGGCAGGCGACCAGGAGACCGCTCCCCGGACGCCCGACACCTCGCCCGGCGGCAGCCGCGAGGAATCCCCCGGCAAGGGCCCGGCCACCGTCCCCGCACCGCAGAGCGGTCCCGACCAGGTCTCGACGCCGGGGCCCGCGGACGCTCCGCGACTGGCACCGGGCCATGGACCCTCCCCGATGGCCGCCGGCCCGCAGCCGCGGACCAACACGCCGAAGTCCGCCGAGGCGCCCGGTTCCGGCACGGGACGCGCGGCGGGCGCCACGGGCGGCGACGCCGCGGGGTCCCGCTCACGTCCGGCGAGCGGCAGGCGCCAGGCGGCCCGCCAGGCGGCGAGGACCGCGTCCCGCAGCGGTGGGGGCGGCACCGGCGGAACGGGCCGTACGTCCCCGGCGCCCGTCCGCTCCGGTGGCCGCTCCGGCGGCGGTGCCCGGCCCGCCGCGTCGGGCGGTTCCCCGGGCAGGGCCAGGAAGGAGACCCCGCCCCCGGACGTCTCCCGGGCCACCCCCGAGTCCGGCCTGTCCACGGCCGCCGGACTCAAGCCGCACCAGGCCCTGGAGACCCTCAAGGGCGTGGACAGCGCGGTCGGCCGCTCGGTCGACAAGGAGCGCACGGCCCTGCGCAAGGCCCCGCCCGCGATGCGGCGGCCGTCCGGCTCCCCGCGCACGGTCCCCGGCGGCCCGAAGGCCGCGGCCCCGGGCACCTACACCAACGCCAAGGTGGCCCGAACGCAGGCCGCTGCGGGCCGGACGCCCGAGATCACCGGCGAGCGGAGGCCGGAGGGCGAGGTCCCGGGCGCGAACGTCCCCGAGCCGAGCTGGTGGGACATCGCCGTCACCATCGGCGCCCAGCTGCTGGGCAAGCTGCTGAAGGAGATCCTGCCGCTCGACGACCTGATCGACTCCATCCTGGGGCTGCCCACCACGGACGAGGGACTGCGCAACGCCCGTGTCGGCGACGCCCCCCGGCTGCCGCTGGAGAACGACTCCGACCCGCGCCGCACCGACGAGCAGGGCCGCAGGCTCGACGAGCGCAAGAACGAACTGCACCGGTCGGGACGCGAGGACGCCGCCCGCCCCATGGGCGAGGACCAGATCTATCCCGACGTGCCCAAGGAGACCCTGACCGGCAAGGTGACCGGCGGGAAGAAGGGCGCGCAGGCCGGCGGAACCCGCTCGGTGTCCGGCGGCGGCGTACCGGTCGAGTCCGCCTCCGCCGTGGCCGAGCACGACCGCGGCCCCCAGATCCGGGCGGGCTTCGCCCAGGGCCGCCAGAAGATGGGCCAGGAGCGCCAGGCCAAGGACAAGAAGGCGGCGGACGACCGCGAGCGGCACGACCGGGACCTGAAGCAGGAGGTCGAGGCCAGCGGCAGGAAGCAGTCCGCCGCCCGCGACAAGGGCCGTGCCGACATCGCCGACTCACGGGACCGGTGGCGCAAGGAGCAGGACGACAAGGTCGCGGAGATCGACGACAAGAAGGGCAGGAAGTACGACAAGGTCCGCGACGACATCAAGAAGAAGGAGGAGGACACCGACAAGGACGTCGACAAGCGGACCGAGGACGACAACAAGAAGATCGACGACGAGCAGACCAACGCCGAGAAGGAGGCGGAGAAGAAGCAGCAGGAGGGCAAGGACGACGCCGACAACTGGCTCGAGGAGGCGATCGAGAAGCTCAAGCAGTTCTTCGAGAACCTCAAGAACGCCATCAAGAGCGTCTTCGAGAAGGCCCGTCAGGTCGTCACCGACCTCATCGACCGGTTCAAGCAGCAGGTCTTCAAACTCATCGACGACGCCCGCAACTGGGTCATCGAGCAGATCAACACCTTCGCCGACGCGCTGATCGCCCTCGGCGACGAACTCCTCGCCGACTATCCCGCGATGCGCGACAAGTGGCGCGACACCATCGACGGCGCGCGCGACTGGGCCGTGCAGAAGGTCAACGAGGCGGCGGACGCGCTGAAGGAGGTCGCCGGCAAGCTCCTCGACGGCCTGTGCGGTGCGCTCCTGGCCGGCCTGGACGCCCTGGAGGGCGGCCTGCTGGCGGCCGTCGACATCGCCGAGTCGGTCACGGTCGGCGCGCTGGAGTTCGGGGCCGCGGCCGTCGCCGCGCTCGGCGAGTGGGCGGCCATCTTCAACGACATCGTCTCCGACCCGGGCGACTGGATCAGCAAGGCCGGCGCCGCCGCGGAGACGGGCGCGAAGCAGCACCTCTTCGAGGAGATCAAGACCGCGGTCCGGGCCTGGTTCGGCCAGAAGGTCCAGGAGATCATCGGCATCCCGGTGGAGGACTTCCAGGAACTGGTCTCCGGGGGCGTCACCGTCGAGCAGATGGCCCAGCTGGCCTGGGACGAGGCGGTGCCCCAACTCCCGTTCATCATCGGCGTGATGGTCGTCGAGAAGGTCGTCGCCAAACTCATTCCCGGCGCCGGCTGGGTGATGGCGGTCATCGACGCCCTGCAGACCGCGTGGGGAGCCCTGAGCGAGATCCTCGCCGCGTTCGGCCTCTTCATGGACTTCCTGAAGTCGGTCAAGAGCGGCAACGGCGCACTGCCCTTCGCGAAGGCGGTCGCGGCCGGGGTCGTGGCGCTCCTGGAACTGATCTACCAGTTCCTCATCGAGGGTGTCAGCCGCTTCATGGGGAAGGTGGCGGAACGGCTGGGCGACATGCTCAAGGGCATCCGCGCGAAGAAGAGGAAGCCCGGCCCCTCGGACGACAAGCCGGACGCGCCCGCCAGGCCCGCGGACGACCGCCCCGCCCCCGCGGACGACCGCACGGACGACCGGCCCGGCCGCCGCCCGGCACCTCCCCGCAAGCCGTCCCCGGACCGGACCTCCCGCCCCCCGTCCAAGCCCCGCCCGGGCAAGCGCTCCACCCCGGAGAAGAAGCCCCGCCCCTCCCACACCACCCGCCCGAAGAAGCGCCGCGACGACGACGAACGCCGCGACGACGCCCGCGAGGTGAACGCGGCCAGGCGCCGCATGCGCGACGCGGAGCGCCGCATGAAGGACGACGACCACCAGGACCGCCCCGTCACCCCCACCCGCCGGGGCCCGGCCCGCGACACCCTCCGCCCGGACCGCCGTCGCGAGGCGAACCACCGCGAGCACGACCGCGATCCGCGAGATGCGCGGCCCGGTGACCGGCCGACGGACCTCTCCAAGCGCACGGGCGGTCGCCGTGGTGACGAGCGAAGGCGTGCGGACGACCGGGGGCATGAGACCGACACGCGCCGTCGGCGCCGCCGACCGCTCCGCCGCGCCCGGCAGACCATCAAGGCCGCCGCCGACCGGGCTCGACGCGCCACCGGCAGGCTCTTCGGAAAGGCGCGACGCAAGCTGGGGAAGCGACTCGACGACAGACTGCGCAGGCTGCGGGAGCAGTGGCGCCGGAGGAACGAGCGAGACCGGACCCGCGATCGCCACAGGGACCGCGCACGTGAGCGAGACCAGCAGGCGTGGCAGCAGGGCAGAAAGGACTACGACCTGCCCTCGGTCCGCTTCCGTACCGTGGACGGGGCCATCCACACGCTGCTCTTCGACGGCAAGGGCAAGAGCGCCGACTTGGCCATGCGGAGCACGCTGGTAGCGATCAAGACGTACATAGACGCGTGGGAAGGGGAGAACAACACGCCCCCGATCTCCCGGCAGCGGGATCTGCGCAGTCGCCAGGAGCAGGCTCGGAAGCAGGCGGAAAATCTGCGTGAGAGCGCGGAAAGGGCTCAGAGCGGCCTCCCCGACAGGGAGACCAGCAACAGCGGATACACCAGGCGCACGGGCAGGTCGACATACGGCGAACCGATCTTCCTGCAGGGTGACCAGGCAGGGATCGAACGACAACTGACCGCCCTGCGGCAACTGATGGAGCAACTGGCGACCGCCCTGGAACAGCGGTCGCGTGGAGGGGGCGAACCACCGCTCCCGGACACCGTTTTGCCGGTGTTCTCCGACGGGGACACCGCGAAGTCCTTCAGGGCTCATTACATCCAGGAGGACACGCCGGTGGGCACCGAGGCCAACCACCGTCCGGACGCGTGGCCTCTGGGCTGGGACCGGGCCGTCGCGAACGGCATCACCGCCAGAGGCGACTGGGTGCGCATGCACATGCTCACGGCAGTCCTCGGCGGTCATGCCTCGACATCGAATCTGGCGCCGGCCCGCCGAGCGGACAACATCGATGCGCGTGAGAAGGCCGAACACCCAGCCGCACGTGCGATCGGCAAGAAGTCCGGGTGGACCGGTCAGCCGGAGAGGATGATCTGGTACGACGTCGACATCACGATGCGAAGCAACTATCCGGGATATCCGAGCGCCGTGGACATGCGTTGGGGGACATATGAACACCCCCACGGGCATTGGCAGCGCAAGAGCCGGCCGGGCGGGTCCTGGACCACGGGGAACTTTGCCCCGCCGCCCTGGCAGGCCACAGGAAACACCCCGCTCTCGGTCAACCTCAACCAGGCCACGTACAAAGAAGTGATCGCGGTGACGAAGCTCAACGCCCTCACGGCCAAGAGAATCGTCAAGCTTCGAGACAGTCAGCCCGGCAAGACGTTCGCGGGCATGGGGGATCTCAAGACCAAGTTGACGGCCCAAGCGGCGAGCCCTCCCGCTGTGGCCGCAGCCAAGAGAGTGATCGCGATCTTGAAGGAGGCCGAGACGGACAATCGGATCTACTTCTGACAGCTCATGGGAGAGGGCATGGAACTCGAGAAACCGACACCGTACGAACAAGGCTGGCTCAGGATTCTGGACGCGCTACGGGACAACCCGGCCGTCGACGTGATGAACGAGGTCCGGCTGGACATCGATCTGACCGCGGAGGACACGGCCTTCGACGAACTGGCGGAGTGGGAAGGTGTTGAGATCGATGCGGATCTCCGTGCGGCCTACATTCGCTTTGCGCAACTGGGAGTCCAATGGCGGACCGTCGCTCCCTGTCCCGAGTTGACGGGCGAGTTCCACCTCACACCCCTGCCACTGGCGGTCCACGAGGATCCGCCTGAATTCACCTCACCGCTCTTCTCCGACGAACGGCGGCTCCTGGCAGACAAATTGAGGGTTATCGATGACAGCCCTTTCACCGGGACGGGTTCCTTCACCGCGCTGCGGCTGCAGCCAGGCGTCGGAAATCCCGAGGTCTGGTTCTCCGATCACAGGACGAACTCGCTGTGGCTGATGGACGTCGACTATTGCGCGTACATGGATGCCCTGCGACTGACCAAGGGAGTGTTCGACTGGCAGCACCTCTTCACGGATGCACCGCTGGACGACGACGAGTTCACGGGTACGGCAGCGGATCTGCGGGCCATGCTGGACGTGCTTCCGGAACTCTTCCCCACCCACGACTACACAGACCTCCGCGCCCGCCTGGAGGCCCGCCTGTGACCCGCTACGCCGACATCCCCAAACCCATCCGCTCCGGCATCGTCGTCGTCAACCCCGACACCGGCACCCCGCAGCGCATCATCGTGCTCCAGTTCAACCCGGACACCCTCGAACGCAGCGTGAGCCCTCAGTCGGCCGGTGACAGCGGGGACGCCGGAGGCGGTGGTGCCGGGAGCGGGGACCGGAACGAGGCGTTGCGGCTCAAGGGCCCCGCCCAGGAGACCTGGAAGTTCACCGCCGAGATCGACGCGACCGACCAGTTCGAGGTCGCCGCGCCCGACGGGATCCACCCCCAGCTCGCCACCCTCGAGATGCTCGTGCAGCCGACGACCGCCCAACTGCGCGCCGCGTCCCGGCTGTCGCAGAAGGGCGCCATCGAGATCAGCCCGATCGAGATGCCCCTCACCCTCTTCACCTGGGGCAGCAAGCGGGTCATGCCGGTGCGGCTCACCGAACTGTCCGTGAACGAATCCGCCTTCGACGTCCACCTCAATCCGATCCGCGCCTCCCTGAGCATCGGGATGAAGATCCTCACCGTCAGCGATCTGCCCGCCGGGCACCGCGGTGCCGATCTGTACATGGCCCACCTCGCCCAGAAGGAGCGACTGGCCGCCGCGGCCCGGGGCGGGAGCCTCGGCACGCTCGGGCTCGGCGGCGGCATCGGAGCAGCCGCGACCGCCGCGATCAGGAGGGGCTGAACCGCACCATGGCCGACACCGAACCGTACGAGAGCGCACTGGACGCCGTGCCCGGCGCTCATCCCTACCCCCGCACCAGCCGGTACCACGACGCCGAGATCGGGATGCACCGCCGTCCCGACGGAACGGAAGTGCGCTACACCAAGCGCCGGCTGCTGCCGCCCCTCGACGACGACGGCCAGGAGACCGGGCAGCACGTCGTCGCCGCAGGCGAGCGGCCCGATCTGCTCGCGCAGCGGTACTTCGGCGACCCCGGCCAGTGGTGGCAGATCGCCGACGCCAATCCCGTCCTCGATCCGCGCGAGCTGACCGAGGACGCCGGACGGGTCGTCGACATCCCCCTCGCCGGCGGCTTCCCGCGGGGGGACCGGCGTGTTTGACCTGCCCGTGGGGCAGGGCCCCGTCCACATCACCCTCCTCATGGGGCCCAAGCTCGCCCGCCCCGTGCCCGCCGAGGTCACCGAGGCCCTGCTCACCGCGCAGATCACCGCCACCGCGGGCGAGCGCAGCGGCTTCCAGCTCGCGTTCGACCTGACCAAGAACGGCCTCATCAGCCGCCGGCTGCTCCCCGAGGGGTTCTTCGACCCCAAGACGCGGCTGATCGTCACCGTGCACGTGCGCGGCACCTCCGCCGTGCTGTTCGACGGGCTCGTCGTACGGCAGGAGGTCGGCGCCAGCAACCGGCCCGGCCACTCCACCCTCACCGTCACCGGCGAGGACCTCACCCTCCTGATGGACCTGGAGGAGCGCACCGCCCGCTACCCCAACCTGCCGCCCTCCGGGCGGGTCCTCAGCATCCTGCGCCGCTACTCCGACTACGGCATCCGGCCCGACGTCTACACCGAGAAGATCGCCCAGCCCCCGCACCAGGACCTGCGCGTCCACTACCAGACGGGCACCGACCTGCAGTACGTCACGGAGCTGGCCCGGGCCAACGGCTACACCTTCTACCTCGAACCCGGCCCCGGCCCCGGCCAGTCCAGCGCCCGTTGGGGACCGGAGGTCCGGCTCGGCGTCCGGCAGCACGCCCTCAACGTCAACATGGACGCCCACTCCACCGTCGACCAGATGACCTTCGCCTACGACGGGACGGCCCGGGAGGAGCCGCAGGCCCGCTGGCAGGACCCGGGGACCCGGCAGTCCACGCTGCTGCCGCAACCGCCGATCAGCCCGCTGCGCCCGCCCCTGGGCCGCCGCCCCACCCCGGCCCTGAAACGCAGGACGCTGTCCGGCACCGCCAAGCAGCAGCGCGAGCAGGCCGAGGCCGAACTGCTCGCCCGCGCGGCCGTCTCCGCCGACGTCGTCTCCGGCTCCGGCTCCCTCGACGTCAACCGGCACGGCTACCTCCTGCAGCCGCGCCAGCTGGTCGGCGTACGCGGCGCCGGACGGGCCTACGACGGCGACTACTACGTCAAGTCCGTCACGCACAACCTGCGCCCCGGCTCGTTCCGGCAGAACTTCACCCTCTCCCGGGAGGGACTGGAGGCCCGCAGCGACCACGTCCGGCCCTGACCCCACCCGCACGCACCCGCGATCCACCTACCAGGAGCACCCTCACCATGGCGGCACCCAGCAATCGCTACCTCGGCAAGTTCCGCGGCCGGGTCGTCGACAACAACGACCCGCTGCGCATCGGCCGGGTCACCGTCGAGGTCCCCGACGTGCTCGGCGACGAGCCGTCGACCTGGGCGCTGCCCTGCCTGCCCTTCACCGGGCCGGAGTCCGGGCAGTTCGCGGTGCCGCCGCCCGGCGCGGGCGTGTGGGTGGAGTTCGAGCAGGGCGATCCCAGCTTCCCGGTGTGGACGGGCTGCTGGTACGGCGCCGCCGCGGAACTGCCGCCCGACGCGCGCCGCGAACTCCAGGCGAACACGCCGCACAAGCCGGTCGTCGTGCAGACACCGCAGGCGCACAAGGTCGTCCTGAACGACACGCCCGGCGCCGAGCAGGGAATCCTCCTGCAGGCCCAGGGCGGCGCCTACATCCGCATCACGAAGGACGCCGTGGTGATCGCGACCGGCGCGGGCGCCGAGGTCGTGCTGCGCGGACGTGAAGTGACGATCAACGAGGGCCAGTTGACCGTGCTCTCCAAGCGATAGACGGGGGAAGAGACATGTCAGGGACCGGGAGTCCGCTCGACGCGAGCACGGTGATCGGCTGCCCGCACGGCGGCCGCGTCACCCCCGCCGCACCACCCGCCGGCGGCCTGCGCATCGCGGGCGCCGCCGTGGCCACGGCCGCGCACGGCCACGTCGTCACCGGCTGCCCGCACACCGTCGACCGGGTGCCGTCGCCGTGCGTCACGGTCCGCTGGACCGCCCCGGCCACCGGCATCACCGTCGACGGGTCGCCGGTACTGCTCGACACCTCGGCGGCCCAGTGCCTCAGCGCGGCCCTGATCCCGCAGGGGCCGCCCGTCGTCCAGGCAGCGCAGCGAAAGGTCACCGTCCGATGAGCGCCACCAGCCGGGCCGGCAGGCCCCGTTCCGACCTCGCGTTCCCCTTCCGCGCCGACCGGCGGGGCCGCACCGCGCACGCCGGGCACGACGAGCACGTCCACGACCTGATCGAGCAACTGCTGTTCACCAGCCCCGGCGAGCGGGTGATGCGCCCCGACTTCGGCTGCGGGCTGCTGGACCTGGTGTTCGCACCCGACAGCCCCGAGCTGATCAGCACGCTCGAACTGTCCGTACAGGCCGAGCTGCAGCGCTGGCTCGGCGACCTCATCGACGTCCTGGCCCTCGACATCGTCAGCGAGGGCGGCGAGGACGGAGTCGTCCGCGTCCATCTGTCGTACGCCGTGCGCGCCACCGGTGCCCAGCGCGACGACGTCTTCGAAGGGAGGGCGGCCGCATGACGACCGGCGTCACCGCGTCCCGCCGCAGCAAGGTGAGGGCCGCCCGGCTCAACGGGGTCGACAGCGTCGAGGTGGGCGACGACGGCCTGCTGCTGACCGTCACCTTCCTCGGCAAGGCCCCGCACGGCCTCGGCCCGGAGAACGTCCGCATCGACGGCGGCCGGCGCGTCACCGGCATCACCGCCGTCGACGTCAGCGTCGAACGCGAGGAGGACCCGGAGCTCGACGACCGGCTCTACGTCACCCTCGACCGGTCCGGCGACACCTCCCGCTACCGGCTCTCCCTCGTCGAGACCGACCCGTACGGACGGCCCGGCACCGAGCCCTACCGCGGCTTCGACCAGCGCTACCACAGCGCCACGTTCCACTTCCGGCCCGACTGCCCCACCCCCTTCGACTGCGCGGACCGGCCCCAGGAGGAGCCCGCCTTCCCGGCCGCGCCCGTGGTCGACTACACCGCCCGGGACTACGAGACGATCCGCAAGCTGCTGCTGGACCGGCTCGCGCTCACCACGCCCGACTGGACCGAACGCAACCCCGCCGACCTGGGCACGACCCTCGTCGAACTGCTCGCCCACACCGGCGACCTGATCAGCTACCAGCAGGACGCCGTCGCCACCGAGGCCTACCTCGACACCGCACGCCGCCGCGTCTCCGTACGCCGCCACGTGCGGCTGATCGACTACGCCATGCACGACGGCTGCACCGCCCGCGCCTTCGTCACCGTGCGGACCACGCAGGACCGGACGCTCGCGCCGGGCACCTTCCGCTTCGCCTCCGTCGACGTGCGCGGCCTCGACCCGCACGACCGCCCCGAGCCGGGCACGGTCATCGACGAGGCCGACCTCGGCGACCTCGACGAGCGCGGCTCGGTGGAGGTCTTCGAACCGGTCGTCCCCACCGACCCCCTGGAGCTGCGCGTCGCGCACAACGCGATCCGGCTGTGGACCTGGAGCGGCGAGGTGTGCGTCCTGCCGCGCGGCGCCACCTCCGCCACCCTGCGGGACGCCTGGACCGACCCGGAGACCTGCCGCGAACGCCGCCTGCGGCTGAAGCCGGGGGACGTCATCGTGCTGGAGGAGGTGAAGGGCCCGCGCACCGGTACCCCCGGCGACGCCGACCCCGCCCACCGCCAGGCCGTCCGCCTCACCTCCGTCACCCCCGGGCTCGACCGCATCGAGGACCAGCCGGTCCTGGAGGTCACCTGGTCCGCCGAGGACGCGCTGCGCTTCCCGCTCCGCCTCACCACCCGCGCGGGACGCCACTGCCTGCCCGTCGAGGACGTCACCCTGGCCCGCGGCAACGTCGTCCTCGTCGACCATGGGCGCACCCTGACCGGACCGCCCGAGACGGTGACCGTGCCGCCCGCACCCGCCGCGGCCGCCCCCTGCTGCCCCTCCCCGGGGCACCCCGCCGCCTCGCCCGCCTGCGGCTGCCACGACGGCGACGCGGGCAACGCGCCCGCGCGGCTCATCACCTCCCTCACGGACCGGGCCGAGTCGGGCCGGGCCCTCGAACCGGACGACGTCCGGGCCCTGTTCGAGGTCGTCGGCGAGGCCGCCACGCACCGCGCCGGCCTCGGACTGCGCAGCGCCGGGCAGCGGCACGAGCAGGTCGTGCCCGGCACGGCGTACGCACAGGCCGCCGCGCTGCGCACCCTGCTCGCCCAGTCGGGTTACCCGGGCATCGCGCCCCGCTTCCGCCCGGTCCTCGGCCGGACGCCCGTCACCCAGGCGGTGCCCTTCCCCGCCCCGGGAACCGTCGCCGCCGGGCAGGCCGAACGCATCGCCGCCGTTCCCGGCCGGGTCCGGCAGCGGCTGGTGGAGCTGTGGCGCAGCGCCCGCGACCGGGACGGGCTCACCGAGGAGGAGATCGCCGAACTCGCCGTGATCTACGGCCTGAACGTCCTGGAGCGCCTCGAACTGCGCCGCCACCCGGTCCGTGCCCTGCGCGAACTGCTTTACCGCAGCGACCAGTTGCTCGACACCAAGCTGCGCCGCGTGGAGGTCCTCGCCGCCCGGGCCCGTGCGGGCACCGTCCTCGACGGCTCCCTCGCCTGGGAGATCGCACAGGCCTGGGGCCCGGCCTACGCCGCCGGACTCCACCCCGGGGAGCCGGTGCTGCGCGGCTCCGCCACCGCCGCCCTGCGCCAGGACCCGCGCGAGGCACTCCCCGCCGTCCGGCTGCACGACGGCGACGAGACCTGGCTGCCGCGCCGCGACCTGCTCGGCAGCGGCCCGCGCGACAGGCACTTCGTGGGCGAACTGGAGGACGACGGCCGTCTGGCACTGCGCTTCGGCGACGGCCGGCACGGAGTGAGGCCCACGCCCGCCTCCCGCCTGGAGGTGCGCTACCGGCTCGGCGGCGGCACCGCCGGCAACGTCGGCGCCGAGGCCATCAACCACCTCGTGGTGCACGACGGCTGCGACGCCCCGGCCGCACTCGTGCGCAACCCGCTGCCCGCCACCGGCGGAACCCGGCCCGAACCCGTCGAGCAGGTGCGCCAGCTCGCCCCGCTCGACCTGCGCCGCACCCGCCTGCGCGCGGTCACCGCCGAGGACTACGCGGCCCTCGCCGGCGCCCTGCCGGGCGTGCAGCGGGCGGCGGCCGAACTGCGCTGGACCGGCAGCCTCCAGGAGGCGCACGTCGCGATCGACGCGTACGGCACCGCCGCCCCCTCGCGCGAGCTGCTCGACTCGGTCGCCCAGGCCCTGGAGACCTACCGGCGCATCGGCCACGACCTCGTCGTCGGTCCCGCCCGCATGGTGCCGCTCGACATCGCGCTGACCGTGTGCGCGGCGCCCGGCCACCAGCACGGGCAGATCCTGTCCGAGCTGTACCGCGTCCTGGGCGCTGGACGGCTGCCGGGCGGGCGGCTCGGCTTCTTCCACCCCGACGCGCTCACCTTCGGCGAACCGGTCCGGCTCAGCCGCCTGGTCGCCGCCGCCGCGGCCGTGCCCGGCGTGGAGAGCGTCGAGGTCACCCGGCTGCGGCGGCTGTCCGGACCGGACCGCGGAGCGAGGGAGGACGGCGTGCTGCGGCTCGGCCCGCTGGAGATCGCCACCTGCGACAACGACCCCGACCGGCCGGAGAACGGCCTGCTGGCGATCACCCTGGGAGGTGCCCGATGACGGACACGCACCCGGTCCCCGGGACCGGCGGCTGCGGCTGCGGCGGAGCCTGCGGCGACGGCCACGACGAGCGCCTCGCGCCGCGGCCGCCGCACAACCCGCCCGGCCGGACCGCGCTGGACTACCGCGTCGGCGAGTACGGCTCCTTCCGCGCCGCCCTGCTCGACCGGCTCGCCTCGCCCGCCTACCCGGCCCTGAACGGCCTCACCGTCCGCACCCCGGACGACCCGGCGATCGGCCTGCTCGACGCCGCCGCCGTCCTCGGCGACCTGCTCACCTTCCACTCCGAGCGGATCGCCGACGAGGCCTACCTCCGCACCGCGAACGAGCACCGCTCCCTGGTGCTGCTCGGCCGGCTCGTCGGGCACCGCCCGCGCCCCGGCGTCGCCGCCGCCACGCACCTGGCGTACACCCTGGAACGCGACCCGCGCGCCGAGGCGCAGAACGTGCTGATCCCGCGCGGCGCGCGCAGCCACAGCGTGCCCGCCTCCTCCGACGAGGAGTCGCTGACCTTCGAGACCGGCCGGGACCTGACGGCCCGCTGGGACCTCAACGAGCTGAAGGTCCGCCGCCGTCGCCCCTCGCTGCTCACCCCGCAGGACCTCGACCAGCGCTCCGAGCTGTTCGTCGAGGGCACCGCCACCGCTCTGGGGACCGGCGACCAGCTCCTCTTCGTCTTCGGCGAACAGGCCGGTGGCGAACGCCGGATGCTGCCGGTCGCGAAGGTCCGGGTCGACCGGGACGACGAGGTCACGGCGATCTCCCTGCCGAAGTCGGCACCGCCGACGCTGCGGGAACTCGTCGACGAGGTACGGCGCTGGACGGCGCCGCCCGCCCGGCCCGGGGAGCCGGGGCAGGAGCCGCCCACCCCGGAGGTGCCCAACCCGCGGCCGGTCAGCCGCCTCGTGGAGGACTTCGAGGACCAGGTACTGGAGCCGCTGCGCAACGACCTGGACGGTGTGAGGACGCCGGAACGGCTCGCGGCGCGCCTCGACGAGCCCCTGGCCCGGCTCGGCGAGGCCCAGGTGCTCGCGGCGGCGTACGAGGACGTGGCGGCGTGGTTCGAGCGGCTGGAGGCGGTGCTCGCGGAACTGCGCGAACGCGCGCTGGAGCTGGCTCCCGCGCGGACGGCCGAGGGGGACACCCCGACGGGCCGCCGGCCGTCCGCGGAGCCGTCGGAACCGGTCACGCCCTTCTCCGCGCGCCTCGGAGGCGACGCGCGCGCAGCGGCCGTGGAAGCCCTGGGCGCCGTCCTGCCCGCCCTGCGCGCCGCCCCCCGTGCCCCGGCAGGCCCCACCGCCCGGCAGCTCCCCGGCACCGACACCGCCCGCCTGCTGTCCGCCCTCGACCCCGGCCTCGGCGGTCTGTACCCGGCCTGGCGCACGGCCGCCGCCCCCGGCGCGCCCCCGCTCCTGCGCGAACTGCTCGCGCTGCGCGTCACCGCCGCCCCCTTCGGCGCCACGGCCCCGCTGAAGCCGGTCCAGGACGACCGCGGCCGGGTCGTCCGCACCGCCGACTGGCCGCTGACCGGCGCGGTGCTGGCGGCCCTGCGGGTCGTGTACGACACGGCGGGCAAGGTCCCGGTGCGGGCCGAGTTCCAGTACGTCGAGGGCGGCGACTCCGACCAGCGCGCCGAGAACCTGCCCGTCACCCAGCCGGTCACCTTCCCCCTCGGCCCCGGCCGGGTCGACCTGTCCGTGCGCTCCGGCCAGGACCGCGAGCTGAGCTGGCTCAACCGGCGCCCCACCGACTCCCAGGAACCCGGTGTCACCGCCCGCTTCCACGCCGGACTGCCCGAGCGCACCGTGTTCGTGTCGCGGCCCGACGACGAGGGCGCGGTCCACGTCGGCGTGCACAACGGCACCTCCGGGCAGATCGTCCTGCGGCCGGGCGCGAGCGAGCAGTTCACCCACGGCGAGTACGAGGTGAGCCTGACGTACACCGTCGGCAGCGCCGAGCCCCACGTCGCGGTCGTGATCGCCACCAAGCCGGAACCCGTCAACCGCCGTGTCCTGCAACTGGACACCGTGCACGAGGGCATCACGGCCGGCAGCTGGGTGGCGATCCGGCGGCCCGCCAAGGGCAGGGACCAGGGCGTGCCCGGCGACCCGGAACTGGCGTTCGTCACCACCCGGGTGGTGGCCGCCCGCACGGCCGCCTTCACCGGCTACGGCATCACCGGGCGCGGCACCGAACTCACCCTGGCCGACCCGTGGCTGGACGAGTTCGACGTGCTGCTGTCCCACATCCGCGACACCACCGTGCACGCGGCGGGCGAGCCGCTGCGCCTCGCGGACGAACCCCTCGGCGAGGACGTGCACGGCAACGAGATCGAACTCGCCGAGCTGTACGAAGGGCTGCGCCCCGGCCGCGCCCTCGTCGTGGCGGGGGAGCGCAGCGACATCCCCGGCGTGTCCGGCGTGCGGGCCACCGAGGTGGTGACCGTCGCCTCCGCCGACCCCGCGCTCGACCCGCGGCTGCCCGGCGACCACGTGCACACCCGGCTCGTCCTCACCGCGGACCTGGCCCACCGCTACCGCCGCGAGACGGTCCGCGTCCTCGGCAACGTCGTCGAGGCCACCCACGGCGAGAGCCGCGAGGAGGCCATCGGCAGCGGCGACTCCGACCGCGTCAACCAGACCTTCGCGCTCTGGCAGTCCCCGCTGACCTGGCTCGCCGACGACAACCCCCTCGGCGCCACCCCGGTCCTGGAGATCCGGGTCGACGGCGTGCTCTGGAACGAGGTCGACAGCCTCGCCGGACGGGGCCCGGCCGAACGGGTGTACATCACCGGCTCCACCGCCGGCGGACGCACCACGGTGACCTTCGGCGACGGCGTGCACGGCGCCCGGCTGCCGTCCGGGCACGAGAACGTGCGGGCCCGCTACCGCTTCGGCACCGGCAAGGCAGCCAACATGCCCGCCGACCGCGTCGCCCAGCCCCTCACCCGGCCGCTCGGTGTCACCGCCGTCACCAACCCGCGCCCGGTCACCGGCGGCGCCGACGCCGACGGCCCGGAGCTGACCCGCCGCACGGTCCCCCTCGCCGTCTCCGCCCTGGACCGGCTGGTGTCCGCGTCCGACTACGAAGACTTCGCCCGCTCCCGCGCCGGCATCGGCCGGGCCGACGCACGCGAACTCTTCGACGGGCGGCGGCGCGTGCTGCACGTGACGGTCGCGGGCACCGACGACGTGCCGATCGCGCCGGACTCGGACACCCTGCGCGCCCTGCGCGGCGCCCTCACCGCGTACGGCGACCCGGGCCTGCCGGTCCGCGTCGACGGCCGCGAGCTGGTGCTGCTGCTGATCGCCGCCCGGGTCAGGACCGCCCCCGGCCACTCCTGGCAGTACGTCGAACCGCGGCTGCGGCGGGCGCTGTCGCGGCGGCTCGGCTTCGAGGGACGGGAACTGGGCCGGCCCGCCCGTCTCTCCGAGGTCCTGGCCACCGCCCACACCGTGCCCGGCGTCGACCACGTGGACGTCGACGTCTTCACCGGCGTACCCGCCGGTGCCACCCCCGAGGAGCTCACCGCCCTGCTCACCCGGCCCGGTCCGCCCCGGACGACCGTCCCGGCGCACCCGGCGGCGTACGACGAGCGCGTCCACACCGTCCGCGCCGAGAACGGCGAGACCCTGTCCGAGATCTGCGCCCGCCACGGCGTCCCGCTCGCCGAACTCCTGCGCCTCAACCCCGACATCACCGACACCCGGCGCCTGCCCAGGGGCCGGTCGGTGTACGTCTTCCGCGGCATCCGCCCCGCCCAGCTCGCCATGCTGTCGCCCCGGGCCGCGGACACCCTGATTCTGACGGAGGTCAAGTGATGTCCCCGGACAACGGGCTTCGGACGCCGGCCCCGGCCGCGCCCAGGGAACCGGACGGCCTCGCCGCGCTGCTGCCCCGCTGGCACCGGCTGCGCGACAGCGAGGAGGGCGAGCCGCTGCGCGCGCTGCTCGCCGTCGTCGCCGAGCAGATCGACCGCGTCCGCGACGGCGTCCAGCAGGGCTACGAGGACCTGTTCGTGGAGACCGCGGCCCCCTGGGTGCTGCCCTACCTCGGCGACCTCGTCGGCTACCGCACCCTGCCCGGCTACGAGCGAAGCGAGACGGGGGTGCCCCCGGCCGGAGGCTGGGGGAGCGTCCTCACCACCGGCCTGCACGACGGCGGCCGGGCCGCCCTCGCCGAGGCGGTCGCCCCGCGCCGCGACGTGGCCGCCACCGTCGCGAGCCGCCGCCGCAAGGGCACCCTGCACCTGCTGGAGGAGCTGTCCGGGCAGGTCGCGGACTGGCCCGCGCGGGCCGTCGAACTGTCCCGGCAGCTCGCCCACACCCAGCCGGTGCGGCTCTACGGCACCGGCACCCACCGCGGCGAGCGCGGCCGGCTGACCGATCTGCGCGACGGCGCCGAACTCGCCCTGGCCGGGGGCCCGTTCGCCGACGCGGCCCGGACAGCCGACGTCCGCCGCGCGGACTCACGGCACCGCCAGGGCGGCTGGACCCCGGCCGGTGTCGCGCTGTTCGTGTGGCGGCTGAAGGCGCATGCGCTGACCCGGTCCCCGGCCTACTGCGTCGACCGGGCCCGCAACCTCTACACCTTCTCCATCCTCGGCAACGACACCCCGCTGGTCACCAAGCCCTTCCCGGAGCCCTCGCCGACGCACCTCGCCACCGTCGACAACGTGCCGGCGTTCATCACCCGCCGCCTCCTGCACGACCGGCTGCTCGACTACTACGGCCCCGGCAAGAGCTTCGTGATCCGCCTCGACGGCGAGGACCGTCCCGTACCGCCCTCGGACATCGTGGTCGCCGACCTCTCCGACTGGCGCTACCGGCCGCGGCGCGGCCAGGTCGCCGTCGACCCCGAGCTGGGCCGGATCGCGTTCGGCTCGCGCTCCGCGCCCCGGCAGGGCGTGTGGACCGACCACCACCACGCCGCCGCGGCCGACCTGGGCGGCGGCGAGTACGAGCGCCACCGGGAGCCGCGCCCCGACGCCGAGGTGTACCGGGTCGGGCCCGGGCAGCCGTACCGGCAGATCATGGACGCCTACCGGGCCTGGCAGCACGACCGCCGGGCCGACCGCACCGGCCCCGCCGGGATCATCGAGATCACCCACAGCGGCGCCTACCAGGAGCAGCTCGACTTCGACCTCGACCCCGGCGACCGGCTGGAACTGCGCGCGGCCGAGGGCACCCGCCCGGTCATCCGGCTGCTCGACTGGTACAGCAACCGCCCCGACGCCCTCAACGTCCGCGCGGTGAACGACGACTGCGCCCCGCACGAGCGGCCCCGGGTCGTCCTCGACGGGCTGCTCGTCGCCGGGCGCGGCATCAACGTCACCGGCGCGATGGGCGCCGTCGTCGTCCGCCACAGCACGCTCGTGCCCGGCTGGACCCTGGAGCCCGGGTGCGAGCCGCACTCGCCGGAGGAGCCGAGCATCGTCCTGGACCGCACCACCGCGTGCCTCAGGATCGAGCACAGCGTCCTCGGCACCATCGAGGTCATCGGCGACGAGGTGAGCGAGGACCCCCTCGACATCCACCTCAGCGACAGCGTCCTCGACGCCACCGCAGACGACCGCGAGGCCCTCTCCGCCCCGGACTGCCGCCACGCCCACGCCGTGCTGCACCTGCACCGCACCACCGTCATCGGCGAGATCCACACCCACGCGGTGCGCATCGCCGAGAACAGCGTCTTCACCGGCCGCCTCCACGTGGCCCGCCGCGGCATCGGCTGCCTGCGCCACTGCCGCGTCCCCACCGGTTCGCGCACCCCGCGCCGCCACCGCTGCCCGGACACCGCACCGCTGTTCACCTCGCTGCGCTACGGCACGCCCTGGTACGGCCTGCTCGCCGACCGCTGCCCCGAGGAGATCCGGCGCGGCGCGGACGACGGCGCCGAACTCGGCGCCTTCCACGACCTGTACCGGCCGCAGCGGGAGGACGGCCTCAGGGCCCGGCTCGCCGAGTACACCCCGGCCGGCACGGACGCCGGGATCTTCTTCGTGACGTGAGGCGCGCACCCGCCACCGACCTCGTGAACCCGCACCTTCCCGAACCAGGGGGACACCCTTCATGCACGCAGACCTCTCCCGCTCCACCTTCCGGCCGGAGCGGCACTACTCGGCGGTCGTCGCCCAGCAAGGACGCGTCCAGCTCGACGCCGACCTCAACGAGCAGACCGCGATCCAGCTGCACCAGACCCGCAGCCTGGCCGCCGACCTGATCGGACCGCACGGCGGACCGCGCGACGCGGCCGGCTTCCGCATCGAGTACGTCGGCGGCAAGCACGAGATCGACACCCTCCTCATCCACGGCGGGCGCTACTACGTCGACGGCATCCTGTGCGACGCCGACCGCCCGGCGCCCGGCGTGCCCGTCACCGGCGAGGAGAACGAGCAATCCGCGCCGCAGCCGCCCGCGCACTGGACCTACTGGGACCAGCCCGACGGCTTCCGCGACCCGGAGAGGCCCGGCGACCGGCTGCCCTCGCCGGCCCAGAGCCCGTTCGTCGTCTACCTGAACGTGTGGGAGCGGTCGGTCGGCGCGGCCGAGGACCCGGCGCTGCGCGAGGTCGCCCTCGGCGCCGCCATGCCCGACACCGCCGCCCGGCTGAAGGTCGTCTGGCAGGTGCTGCCGCTGTCCCTGGCCGAGCTGGAGGTCGAGGAGACCGACCCGTCCAAGGAGGTCGTCCGGGCCGCCTTCGCCCGCTGGGCGCAGCGGCAGGCGGCCCCCTCGGCCCGGCTCGCCGCACGCAGCGAGCGGCCCGGCCACGCCGACGAGGACCCCTGCCTGGTCAAGCCGGACGCCCGCTACCGGGGCCCGGAGAACCAGCTGTACCGGGTGGAGGTCCACCACGGCGGGCAGGCCGAGGACGCCACCTTCAAATGGTCCCGGGAGAACGGCTCCGTCGTCTTCCCCGTCGACGAACTCGACGGCACCTGGGTGCAGTTGGTGTCCCTCGGCCACGACGGCAGGCTGGACCTGGACGTCGGCGACCACGTCGAGCTCACCGACACCGCCCACACCTCCCGCCTGGAGCCCCAGCCGCTGCTGCGGGTCGAGGAACTGGACCTGCCCGGCCGCCGCGTCCGCCTGTCCGCCGAACCCGCCGGGGGCGTCGGGCGCCTGGCGCACCTCAACCCGTACCTGCGCCGCTGGGACCACACCGCGGGCCCCAGGCGCAAGGGCCGCAGCACCGCCCTGCGCGGCGGCGCCGTCCCCGTCATCGAGGGGGAGTGGCTGCCGCTGGAGGACGGCGTGGAGGTGTACTTCGCCCCGGGCGGCGCCTACCGCGCCGGCGACCACTGGCTCGTCCCGGCCCGCACCGCCACCGGCGGCGTGGAGTGGCCGGTGGACACCGCCCGCCGCCCGCTGCTGCGGGACCCGGCGGGCATCGCCCGGCACTTCGCCCCGCTGGCCCTGATCAAGGGCGAGGGCAGCTCCGTCGACCTGCGTCTCGCGTTCGGCCCGCTGGCGAGCAGCATGCCGCCCGCCGACGCGGCGGCGCTCGCCGCGGAGGAGCGGGCCCGCCGCGAGGAACAGGCCGCCGAGGCCGACCCCTCCCACGGGAGGTCGCAGACCACAGCCGAGGCGGAAGCCGCCGCGGAAGGAGACCACTGATGGCCAAGCCGCTGAGCGCGTCCAAGCTCGTCGAGATCCTGCGGGCCGAGGGCCTCACCGTCCACGAGGTCCGCAGCTGGCGCACCCACAACCGCAACAGCAAGGGCCCGTGGGGCCCGGTCAACGGCGTGATGATCCACCACACCGTCACCTCCGGCACCGCCGCCTCCGTCGACATCTGCTACGACGGCTACGCCAGCCTGCCCGGCCCGCTCTGCCACGGCGTGATCGACAAGAAGGGCCACGTCCACCTGGTCGGCAACGGCCGCGCCAACCACGCGGGCCTCGGCGACGGCGACGTGCTGCGCGCCGTCGTCAACGAGTCGGCACTCCCGGCGGACAACGAGGCCGACACCGACGGCAACCGGCACTTTTACGGCTTCGAGTGCGTCAACCTCGGCAACGGCAAGGACCCCTGGCCCGAGGCGCAGAAGGAGGCCATCGAGAAGGTGGCGGCCGCGATCTGCCGCCACCACGGCTGGTCCGAGCGGTCCGTCATCGGGCACAAGGAGTGGCAGCCGGGCAAGGTCGACCCGCGCGGCTTCACCATGGACAGCATGCGGGGACGCATACGCGACCGGCTCAAGGGCGCCGGCGGCAGCAAGCCCGCCCCGGACCCGAAGCCGTCGCCCAAGCCGTCCTACGAGCCGTTCCCGGGCGCCGCGTTCTTCCACGTCGGGCAGCGCTCCCCGATCATCACCGCGATGGGCCGCCGCCTGGTCGCCGAGGGCTGCAGCCGCTACGAGGAGGGCCCGAGCCCGGACTGGTCCGAGGCCGACCGCCGGTCCTACGCGCTGTGGCAGCAGAAGCAGGGCTTCTCCGGCCGGGACGCCGACGGCATCCCCGGCAAGCTCACCTGGGACCGGCTGAAGGTGCCGAAGTCCGGGAAGTGAGCGGGTGCGCCCCTCCCCGGGGAGGGGCGCACCCGGGTCACCGGCGCCGCCGGACGGCCGCCGGGGTCAGCTGTCGCGCTCGGCGTTCTTCTTCTTCAGGCGGGCCGCCTCCTTGCGGACCTCCGCCTGGGTGGCCCGCTCCCGCTCCAGCCACTCGGGCCGCTCCTGCTTGAGGGTCTCGATCTGCTCGGTGGTCAGCGGCTCGGTGACGCCACCGCGGGCGAGACCCGCGATGGAGACGCCCAGCTTCGCCGCGACCACCGGACGCGGGTGCGGGCCGTTGCGCCGCAGGTCCTGCAGCCACTGCGGCGGGTTCGCCTGGAGCTCACCGAGCTCGGCGCGCGAGACGACACCCTCCCGGAACTCGGCGGGGGTGGCCTCGAGGTACACACCCAGTTTCTTCGCCGCGGTGGCGGGCTTCATCGTCTGGGTGTTCTGGTGCGACGTCATACCGCCAGGGTATCGAGCGCGTGCGCGGGTCCCGACCACGGCCGGTAACCTGGCCAGGTGACAGGCTCGGAAGCACCTTCCCCGTTCCGGCTCGTGTACGTCCCCGGCGTGATGCCCGACAAGTGGGTGCGTATCTGGAACGAGCGGCAGCCCGGCGTCCCGCTGGCCCTCACGCAGGTGCCCGCCGGAGCGGCGGCCGGGCGGCTGCGCGACGGGGAGGCCGACGCGGGTCTCGTCCGGCTGCCCGTGGACCGTGCGGTCTTCAGCGCGATCCCCCTCTACACCGAGCAGACGGTCGTCGTGGTGCCGAAGGACCACCTGGTCACGGCCGTCGACGAGGTGACGCCCGAGGACCTGTCCGACGAGATCGTGCTGCACCCCCTCGACGACGTCCTCGACTGGGAGCGGGGCCTGCCCGGGCAGCCCGCCTTCGAACGCCCCGCCACCACGGCCGACGCCGTCGAACTGGTCGCGGCCGGCATCGGGGTCCTGATCGTCCCCCTGTCGCTGGCCCGCCTCCACCACCGCAAGGACCTCACCCACCGGCCCCTCGCGGACGCCCCCGAGTCGAGCGTGGCCCTGGCCTGGCCGCAGGACGCGACGACGGACCTGGTGGAGGACTTCATCGGCATCGTGCGCGGCCGGACGGTCAACAGCACGCGGGGACGGCGGCAGGCGCCGGCCCAGGAGAAGCCGAAGCGCACGCCGCAGCCGCGGAAAACGTCGGGAGCGAACCGGCGCGGTGCCTCGGGCGGAGCCCCCAAGGGCGGCAGGCGGGGCGGGCCCCGCCGCCGCTCCTGAGCCCGGCGCCCTCGCTCAGCCCGCCGCCGGAGTCGGCCCCGGCCCGAAGGACGGATTGGGGGCGACCGTCTGGAAGTCCTTCAGGTCCTCGGGGACCGGCAGCACCCGCACCGGCGCACCCGCCTGCGGAGGCGGCGGCGTGGTCTGCTCCTCGGGCAGCTTGGCCGGGGCGGTGATCTGGAAGGCGACCTGCTCGTGGTTGACCAGACCGGTCTTCTCCAGAATCGTGATGTGGTCCAGCACGGTGTCGTTGGTCTGGTCGGCGAGCGCCCGCACCAGGCTGTTGCGCGTGGTGGCCCGGATCTTGGCGATCGTGGGGAAGATGCCGCCGTGCGCGACGCGCATGATGGTCACGGCGGTGGAGTCGAACTCCTTGCCGGTGCTGCCTTCCGCCGTCGCCACGAACTGCTGCTGCTGCGGCGACGGCTCGTTCGGCAGGGTGATGTTCATGTCCGTGGCGATCTTGCGGCAGGTGGCGTCCAGCCGCCCGTGCCCCACGAGCAGGTGCTTGGCGACCTCCTTCATCGCCGGTGTGGTGCCCCGCTCCATCGCCATCTGTCCCAGGGGGTACTCCCACAGGCCGGCCGCGCGCACACGGACCACGAAGTCCCGGTCGGCCTCGGTCAGCGGACCCCACTGGGTGTTGGCGATGATGCGGTCCTGGCCGGAGGCCGTGTTCTGCACACCCAGCATGCTGGGGTAGGCGAGCGCGCTGAGCGTAAGGACCAACGCACCGCCCACGAACGCGGTTCCTGCCGTGCTGCGCGAGATGCGCATCGTGCCTCCTGGGAAAGAAACGGCCCAACACCCAGAGGTACGGATGCCGACGGCGAAACAATCACCCGCGCCGCGAAAAAGTTCGACGGCCCGTGCTCAGGGCGCGTACGAGGCCGCAGCCGCCGTCCGCACCACCTGGTCGCCGTCGGCCCTGCTCAGCAGCCCGGCCGTCACCCACGCGCCGACCGTGGACCGCACCCGTGCCACCAGGGCGCCCTTGGCGGAGAACGGCGCCCCGGCCCAGATCTCGTCCAGGAGCGTGGAGCCGTCGTCCCGGGCCGGGTTGGCGACGCCCGCGTCCCGGCCGCTGAACACCACCCTCGGCTCCGCGCGGCGGAAGTAGGCGTGCGCCGGGTCCTCCGTCCCCTCCGAGAACGGCACCCACAACCTCCCGCCGAGCGTGAAGTGCAGCGGCTCGCCGGGCACCGGCTCGAACGAGGGCGCCAGATCGCCGGACAGACCGGCCCCGCCGTACAGCGCCGTCTCCAGGTACCCGGTGGCGGCGTCGCGTGCGACCAGGTTGACCGGTCCGTGGAACAGGGTCTGCAGGGACGCGTCGTCCGGGGCCTTCTCCACCCGCATCCGGAACGGCAGGGCGACGCGGACGGTGTCGCCGGCCCGCCAGGTCCGGGACACCTCGAAGTAGCTCCCCGGCCGCGGGGTCCCGGACACCGCACGCCCGTTGACGGTCACCCGGAACCCGGCCGCGGCCCACGCCGGCACCCGCAGCCGCAGTGCGAAGGAGGCCGGGCCGCCGCCGACGACCAGCGTGCTGCCCTGCTCCCGCGGGTAGCGGGTGCTCTGCGTGACCGTGACGCCCCGCTCCACCCAGGTCAGCCGGGACGGGCTGTACAGGTTGACGTAGAGGGCGCTGCCGTCGGCCTGCGCGAAGTACACCGAGTCCTGGTACTTCGTGGCGCTCTCCATGCCGGTGCCCTCGCAGCAGGTGGTGCCCTGCTTGGGCGTGTAGTCGCGGACATGACCGGGAGTCAGCCCGACGAAGTAGGTGACGAGCGGTTTCTCCGCGTCGGGCCGGTCCTGCTTGGAGCCGAGCACCTGGTTGTACAGGGCCCGCTCGTAGTAGTCCATGTACTTCGCATCCTGCTCGTGGAAGAACAGGGTCCGGCTCAGCTTGAGCATGTTGTAGGCGCAGCAGGTCTCGGCCGTGGCCGGGCCGAGGGTGCCCGCGATGACGCCCCGGGCCTTGAAGAACTCCTGGGTGCTGGTGCCGCCGATGCCGTACATGCGGTGCGGTACGACCATGTCCCAGAAGTTCTTCGCCGAGGTCAGGTAGCGCTCCTCGCCCGTCTCGTCGTACAGCCGCGCGTAGCCGGTGAAGATCGGGATGTGCTGGTTGGCGTGCAGCCCGTCGAGGACGTCGGTGCCCGCCGCGCACGCGTCGATCAGCCGGTCGAGGTCGAACAGCCGGGCCAGCGCCAGGTGTTCGGCCCTGCCGGTGCGGGTGTGCAGGTCGCAGATCGCCTCCACGATGCCGCCGAACTCCCCGCTGGAGAACAGCCCCCACATGCGCTGCAGCGTGGACGCCGGCAGCCCGGACAGCCGCGCGTGCATCCAGTCGCCCATGCCGGACGCGAGATCCAGGGCCCGGGCGTCGTCCGTGGCGGTGTGCGCGTCGAGCAGCCCCTGGAGGATCTTGTGCGCGGTGTAGTACGGCGCCCAGACCTTGGTGTAGTCGGAGGTGGTCCGGGACTCCAGGTCGATGAACTGCGTCTCCGGGTACGCGGCGAGGAACCCGGGGTGGCTCGGCCCGCCCCAGGTGCGGCGCAGCGTGGCGGCCGGGTTGCGGCCGGAGGCGTCCGCGAAGGTCCCGCCGGACGTCTCGTTCAGCGCGTACGACGCCAGGTCGCCCCGGCCGGTCGAGGCGTCGGCGGCCCGGCGGCCGGCCAGTTCGGTGATCTCGGCGGCGGTCAGCGCCCGCGAGAAGACGTTGAACTCCTCGAAGGCGCCCGCGAAGACCGGGTCGGCGGAGTAGTTGGAGCGGCCCAGCCAGTTGTTCCGGAGCGTGCCGAGCGCCGCCGGGGTGAGGCTCATCGCGGTGTCGCGGGCGACGGCGGTGCCGTCGACCCAGAGCGTGCCGGTGCCGTCGGCGAGGGTGACCGCCAGGTGGCTCCACCGGCCGGGCGGCAGCGGCGCCGTGCCGTCGAGGCCCTGCTCGCCGCCGGCGCCCGAGGCCGTGATCGCGAAGCGCGGCACCCCGGACCGGTTGCGGGCGGCCAGGTACAGGTAGCGGCCGGTGTCGTCGCCGAAGTCGAAGACGCGCGTCCAGTCCGCGTCGTGCGTGGGCCGCACCCAGACGGAGAGCGTGACCGCCGAAGCCCCGCCGAGCACCGTCGCCGGCAGGTCGACGTACTGGTGGGAGCCGCGCACCTGGTCCGCGGCGGGCCCGAACCGCCCCTCGGCGTTCAGCACCGCGGGATCGCGCCGCAGCGCCGCGCGCACCTCGGTCAGCGCCCCGACCACGGTGGCGATCCGGTCGGCGAAGACCTGCTCGCCCGTGCTCCGGTACGCCTGCGCCAGCATGGTCAGGAAGTGGCCGGTGTAGTGGCCGCGCAGGTTGCCGTTGGCCTCGCCGTCCAGGCCCTCCCAGCCGCCCGGGGCGACGGCGCCGCCCGTGGCCAGACCGGCGTTGGCGCGGAACACCTGCAGCAGCCGGTTCACGTCGTAACCGCGCGCGTGGTCCAGCATCAGCTCCCGTTTGCGGGCGAAGACGCCCTGGCCGAGGCTCACGTCCTCCAGCCCGAAGGGCCGGACGCTCCAGGCGGACGGGACGCCGGCGGCCGACGCGGGAGCCGCCGCGCCCCGCCCGGTGGCCGCTCGGGCGGGAGCGGGGACGGCCGCGGCGAGGGCCGCGGCCTGGAGAACGGATCGTCGGGAGAAGGGCCGTGCCATGTGTGCGCCTCCAGGGGTCCACGGGTCCACGGGTCCAGGTCGACGGTGTTCGGGAGCGGCCCTTTTGGCCGAGATGTCGAACACTGTACGGAAAGCCGACCAGACCCTAGGAAGGCGACGGCAGGGCGTCAACGGGCCGGGCGAGAGGAGTTCAAGAAAGCCGGGCCGAACGCGCCAGCCAGTCGTACGCGGCCCGGGCCGTGAACTCCTGCTGGCCGCCCCGGAGCAGCAGGCCCGCCGTGGCGAACTCCGGGGCGTCCGCCTGCGCAGGGACGTACGGGATCGCGATGCAGCGCATGCCCGCCGCGTGGGCCGCGGCGGCTCCCGGGGGCGCGTCCTCCAGCACCACGCAGCGCGACGGATCCGCCCCGAGCCGGCGGGCCGCCTCCAGGAAGACGTCCGGAGCGGGCTTGCCCCGCGCCACCTCGTCGGCCGAGACGACGGTCCGCAGGCAGGCGTCGAGCCCCGTACCCGCCAGCACCGCCTCGATGGCCTCGGGCGAGGACCCGGAGGCCACCGCCATGGGCACGCCCCCGGCCGCCAGCAGCTCGACGAACCTGCGCATCTCCGGGTACGCGCGCGTGGAGCGGCGGGCGAGGTCCAGGTAGCGGCGGTTCTTGTCGGCGAACAGCTCCTCGACGGACGCCCGCAGGCCGTACCGCTCCTTCCAGTCGGCGACGGTCTCCAGCGTGCTGATGCCCACGTACCCCTCGTGGTCCGCCCAGCCGAAACCGGTGACGCCGTGCGCGGCGAGCGTCTGCCGGCCCGCCTCGAAGTAGTGGGGCTCGCTGTCCACGAGCGTTCCGTCGAGATCGAAGATGACCGACACGTCGCCGAGGGTGCTCATGGTGTCAGCATGCCAAAGACCATGATCCGCAAACGGTGAGGGGTCAGGAGCGGGCAGCCCGCCCGATCGACTCCACCAGCGGCAGCAGCCGGTGCGGCACCCGCTCGCGCAGCGCGACCTCCGTACGGGTGCGCACGACCCCGGGCATGCTGATCAGCTTCTGGACGACGTCCTCCAGGTGCCCGTTGTCCCGCGCCACGACCCGGGCCAGCAGATCACCGCCGCCCGTGATCGAGAACGCCTCGACGATCTCCGGCACCGCGGCCAGCTCGTCGCCCACCTCGTCCAGGTGCCCCTGGGTCACCTCGATGTGCACGAACGCCAGCACCGGATGGCCGAGGGCGGCGGGGGACAGGGCCGGCGCCGTGCCGGTGATCACCCCCGTGCGCTCCAGCCGGTCCAGCCGCGCCTGCAGGGTGCCCCGGGCCACACCGAGGATCCGGGCGTACTCGCGCACGCTCGTACGCGGCTGCTCCAGCAGCAGCCGCAGGATGCGGGTGTCGAGCTCGTCCACGGCCATGGCGCGCCTCCTCGTCCGTTGGCTCTGTCGTGGCCGCCGACCGGCGGCCGGGGCTGTGCCGATGGCCCAGTCTAGAAGGAGCGAGTTGAGCCAGTGGTGCCTGAGGTGCTCATATGGAGGGGTCGATGGCGCTGCGGATCCCGCGGCGCCTTTTTCATGCTTGCTCATGCGCGGTGCGCGAAGGGGGCGGTAGGCGGTGCTGAAGAGGGTGTTCACGGCTCCGGATCCGGGGCGGACGCGGCTGCGGTTCGCCACGCGTGCCGTCGTCGGCATCGCGCTCGCGGTCGCCCTGTGCGGCCTCGCCGGGCACTCCCTCACGGGAGCCGTCACCGGAGGGCTGGCCGCCCTGCTCGCCCTGTTCACCGTCACCGACGCCACCGTCCGGGCCCAGGCGGTCACCACCGCCCTGCTGCCCGCCGTCGGCCTGCCCGTGCTCACCGCCGCGGCCCAGCTCCACGACCACCCGGTGGCCCGGGACCTCACCTTCCTCGCCGTGGTCGGCGCGGGCGTGTACGCGCGCCGCTGGGGTCCGCGCGGGCACAGCCTCGGCGTCTTCGCGTTCATGACCTTCTTCGTGGCGCAGTTCCTGCACGCCACCGGCGACCAGCTGCCCGAGCTGTACGCCGCGGTCCTGCTGTCCGTCCTCGCCGCCGCCGCGGTGCGCTTCGGCCTGTGGTGCTACGAGCGCCGCCTGCCCCCGGCCGTCGTGCCCGCCCCGCCGGGCGGCACCGGCCTGGCCCGCGTCACCACCCGCCAGGCCGTCCAGGCCACCGCCGGGGCGGGCTTCGCCCTCGTCGTGGGCCAGCTGGTCTCCGGACAGCGCTGGTACTGGGCCGTCGGCGCGACCTGGTGGATCTTCGTCAACACCACCTCGCGCGGCGAGACCCTCGTGCGCGGCTTCCGCCGGCTGCTCGGCACGGTCATCGGCATCGCCCTCGGCCTGCTCGTCGCCGTCCCCGTGCACGGGGACCCGGCCGTCACGGCCCTGATCGCCGCCGCCTGCGTCTTCGGCGTCTTCTACACGGCCGCCGTGTCCTACACCTGGATGATGCTCTGGGTGACCCTGCTGGCCGGACTGCTCTACGGCCTCCTCGGCGTGCTCGGCCCGGGGCTGCTCGCCCTGCGGCTCGCCGAGACCGGGGTCGGGGCGCTCGGCGCCGCCCTGGCCGTGATCTTCGTGCTGCCCGTCACCACGCACAGCGTCACCGACGCCTGGATCCGGCGCGCCCTGCGCTGCGTGCACGCCTGCGCCGTGGAGACCGCGCAGCGGCTCGCGGGGGCGCCCGGGGCCGACCCCGGCCCGCGGGTGGCGGAGCTGGAGCAGCTGCTCGGCCGGGTACGGCTCTCGGTCGCCCCGCTGGTGCACCCGCTGAACCCGATGCGCGGCCGCAAGCGACGGGCCCGGCACGTCCTCGGCCTGCTCGACGACTGCGCCCGGGAGGTCCGCGGCCTGGTCGCCGTCGCCGCCGACCCGGAGGCCTCGCACGACGCCCGTCTGGCCACGGCCTGCCGGCGCGTGGAGGCCGCGGTCGAGGCGCTCACCGAGGGCCGGGACATCGCCGTCCACCCCGACGGGGCGCCCCTCGCGGAGCCCGCCCTCGCCCATCTGCACGGCCTGGAGCGGGCCCTGGCCGAACTCGCCCGCCCGCTGCGCACACCGCCCGGCTCGCCGCTGGTCGGGGCCTGAACCCCGTCCCCACCCTTGACCCTTTGGTCTAGACCGCGCATGATCGGCTGCGCGGTCCCGCGGACGGCGCCGCACGGTCCTCCCCGGTGGCCGTGACGGACGCGTCCCGGCGGCCGTGGAGGGCCCCGGCGGACGACCGCGGGTGCCACGCGGGCGGCACAAGGGCGAGAGGGGACAGCGGTGGCGGACGGCAGGCGGGCGTTCATCGGGTCGTACACGGCGGCCGGCGGACCCGGCATCGTGACGGCGGAGGTCGACGCCGCCGGCGCCCTGACCGTCCTCAGCACCGTGAACGACGTCCCGGACCCCTCCTACCTCGCCCTGGCTCCCGACGGGCGGACGCTGTACGCGGTCAGTGAGACGGCCGTGGGCACGGTGGCCGCCTACCGCGTGCACGGGGACGAGCCCGAGCCGGCCGGCCCGCCCGTACGCGTCGACGCCAACGGCCCGACGCACCTCACCCTCTTCGCCGGGCACGTCCTGACGGCCAACTACGGCTCCGGCAGCGTCACCGCCGTCCCCGTCCGCCCCGACGGCTCGCTCGCCGCGAGCGCCTCCGGAGTCCTGCGGCACACCGGCCGGGGTCCGTGCACCGCGCGCCAGCAGGGGCCGCACGCCCACCAGGTGCAGCCCGACCCGAGCGGCCGCTGGGCCGTCAGCGTCGACCTCGGCACGGACTCCGTGCGGGTGTGCACCCTGGCGGACGGCGTGCCGGTCGCGCACCGGGAGACCGCCCTGCGGCCCGGCTCCGGACCGCGCCACCTGGCCTTCCACCCGGACGGCCGGCACGCCTACGTCGTCCACGAGCTCAGCCCGTCCGTCACCGTCTGCCGCTGGGACGCGGCCGGCGGCGTGCTGACGCCCCTGACCGAGACCCCCGTCCTGCCCGGCGCCCCGGCGGGCGACGCCTACCCCTCGGGTATCGCCGTCTCACCCGACGGCCGGTTCGTGTGGACCGCGACCAGGGGCGAGGACGTCCTGTCCGTCCTGGCGGCGCAGGACGACGACCTGCGGCTCGTCACCACCGTCCCCTGCGGGGGCCGCTGGCCGCGCGCCCTCACCGCGTCCGGGACCTTCCTGTACGTCGCCAACGAGCGCTCGGGCGAGGTGACCTGGTTCGCCACCGACCCGCTGACGGGGGTTCCCCAACGCGCGGGCTCGGTCGGCGTCCCGGCGGCCTCCTGCGTGGTCATCGCCTGACGGGACCGGGAAGCCCGCCCCCTCACGGCGAAGGCCCGCTCCGAAGCGGAGCGGGCCTTTCCGGATCACACCGGGGCGTCAGCGCACCGGCGCGCCCTGCGGCTGCTGCGGCGTGATGCCCAGCGCCGTCGTGTACTTGGCCAGGGCCAGCTTCCCGATCGCCGGGTACGGGCCGAGCGACTCGGACGCGGAGCACTCCGCCTCCTTCGCCGCCTCCTCGACCAGCCCCGGCTCGATCTCCGGGCCGATCAGGTACGGCGCCAGGGCCAGTTGCTGCGAGCCGGAGGACCGCAGCTGCTCGGCGACGGACGCGATGGAACCCTCCTGGTCCAGGGCCGCCGCCATCACCGGCACCGCCAGGCGCGCGGCGAGCAGCATGCCGGTGATCCCGGCCGCCTGCACGGCCTCGTCACCGCCCACGGACGCCAGGATGATGCCGTCGGCGGCGGTCGCCACGGTGAACAGGCGGGCGCGGTCGGCGCGGGCCAGACCGGCCTCCGAGAGCCGCACGTGCAGCGCCTCGGCGAGCAGCGGGTGCGGGCCGAGGACATCGGTCAGCTCGGCCGCGATACGGCTCTCCATGACGGCCTGGCGGACCCGGCGCAGCAGCGCGCTGTCCGGGCCGGCGAGCAGCGGCACGACGACCGCGACGGGGCCGTCGGGCGCCTTGACGTCCATCCCGGCGGCGCGCGCCTGCTCGAAACGGGCCGTGCGCTCCTCGGCGGCGCGCACGAGCACGGCCTGCAGCGAGGGGAACTCCTCGGTGTCCCCGTCGAGGTACCCGATCCGGGCGTCGAGGCCGGGCAGCTCGGAGCGGGCGATGCTCACGACCTCCTCGGCGAGGCTGCGCGTGGCGCTACTGGGCGTCCCCGGCACGGCGAGGACGAGCGCGGGCGCGCCCTCGGGAGCGACCAGCGGCTCGGGACGGCGGTGCCGTCCGGGCTGGCGGGGGCGCGGCATTCGTACTGGCAGGCCATCCGCGGGCCCAGTGGGGGAACTCATGGCGCCGCATGTTACTGGTTTCCTGGGCTCCCCTGTTCGGGGAGGGTGCAGGTGAGCGGTATCCGTCCTGTTTTGTCTGATGAGTTACGTACGATTCGGGCGCGATGGGGTCAATCACCCGATCGGGCGGTCACGGTGAGCATCGCCGGGTCACACGGCAGGCTGAGTGTCCCGGTGCTCAGCTCGGCGGCCATGCGCACCGAGCCGTCCAGCGGATCGCCTTCGGCGGGCACCCGCCGGGCCCGCGGCAGCCGCTCGGTCAAGGCCTCGTCCAGGGGGCCGAGAAGCGCGGCGCCCAGCTTGAACAGGCCGCCGGTGACGGCGACCGGCGGCTCACCGCCGGACGGGCACACCGCCGCCGCGGAGCCGGCCATGTGCCCGGCGGCCGCGCGCAGGATGCCCGCCGCGACCGGGTCCCCGTCCGCGCAGGCCGCCACGGAGGGCGCGAAGGACGCGAGCACGGCGGGCCGGTCCGGCCGTGGATACAGCGCTGCGGGAAGCCCGCGCACGGGCCCGAACATCTCCTCGGCGCACTCCAGCAACCGGGCCGAGCCGCCTTCGCGCCCGTCGTGGGCGCGCAGCGCGGCCTCGAGTCCGGCCCTGCCGATCCAGGCACCGCCCCCGCAGTCGCCCAGCAGATGCCCCCAGCCGTCCGCGCGGCGCCAGCCGGTCCCGTCCATGCCGATCGCGATGAGCCCCGTGCCCCCGGCGATCACCGCCCCCGGCCGGGAGCCGAGGGCACCGACGTACGCGGTGACGGCGTCGGCCGCCAACGCGACCCTGCGCACGCCCAGCTCCCGGGCCAGGGCGCCCGGCAGTTCGGCGCGCAGCGCGTCACCGAGCGAGGCGAGCCCGGCCGCGCCGACGACCGCCGCCTCCAGCCGCACCGGCCCGCTCTCCTCGGTCAACGCCCGCACCAGCGGGACGAGTCGCGCCATGAAGTGCCGGGGGTCGATGCCCCGCTCGCCGGTGCGGACCGGCTCCCCGGAGGAACGCCGGGCCAGCGCTCCCCGCCCTGCGGTGCCCACCACCGCCCGGAGCCCGGACCCGCCGGAGTCCACGGCGAGGAAACCGGAGCCGTCCGCCGCCCCGGTCACGGCAGACGCCAGTCCACCGGTTGGCCGCCCTGGCGGATCAGCAGGTCGTTGGCCCGGCTGAACGGGCGGGAGCCGAAGAAGCCCCGGTCCGCGGACATGGGGGAGGGGTGGGCGGACTCCACGGAGGGCAGATCGCCCAGCAGCGGGCGCACGTTGCGGGCGTCGCGCCCCCACAGGATGGACACCAGCGGCTTGCCGCGCGCGGCCAGGGCCCGGATCGCCTGCTCGGTGACCTCCTCCCAGCCCTTGCCCCGGTGGGCGCCGGGCTTGCGCGGGGCCGTCGTGAGGGCCCTGTTGAGCAGCAGCACGCCCTGCCGCGTCCACGGTGTGAGGTCGCCGTTGGAGGGCTGGGGCAGGCCCAGGTCGGCGGTCAGCTCCCGGTAGATGTTGATGAGGCTGCCGGGCAGCGGCCGCACCTCGGGCGCGACCGAGAACGACAGCCCCACCGCGTGCCCCGGGGTCGGATACGGGTCCTGACCGACGATCAGGACGCGCACGTCGTCGAAGGGCTGCTGGAAGGCGCGCAGGACGTTCGGCCCGGCCGGGAGGTAGGTGCGTCCCGCGGCGATCTCCGCGCGCAGGAAGTCCCCCATCGCGGCGACGCGCTCGGTCACCGGTTCCAGGGCCTTCGCCCAGCCTGCTTCGACGATTTCATGCAAGGGTCGTGGAGCCACGGGCGTCACCCTACTGCCGTACGGGCAGCGGAGATCAACCGGTGGCCAAGGCCCGTCCGTAACCGCTCGGGGCGCGGCGTCCGCCGCCTCATCCGACCACGGCGGCCCGCACGCACAGCACGTCCGGCAGATGCGCGGCGAGCTGCTGCCAGCTGTCGCCGTCGTCCGCGGAGGCGAACACCTCGCCGTTGCGGTTGCCGAAGTAGACGCCCGCCGGGTCCGCGTCGTCGGTGCACATGGCGTCGCGCAGCACCGTGCCGTAGTGGTCCTCCTGGGGCAGCCCCGCCGCGAGCGGCTCCCAGGTCTTGCCCGCGTCCGCCGTCCGGTAGACCCGGCAGCGGCGGCCGGCCGGGACCCGGTCGGCGTCGGCGTTGATGGGGAACACGTACGCCGTGTCCCCTCTGTGGGGGTGCGCCGCCACCGCGAAGCCGAAGGTGGAGGGCAGGCCGTCGCCGATGTCCGTCCAGTGCGCGCCCGCGTCGTCGCTGCGGTACACACCCCAGTGGTTCTGCAGGTACAGCCGGTCCGGGTTCACCGCGTCCCGGGCGACCTTGTGCACGCACTGGCCGAACTCCGGGTTCGGGTCGGGCAGGAACACCGCGGAGACGCCCGTGTTGGAGGGCGTCCAGCTCGCGCCGCCGTCCAGCGTGCGGAACACGCCGGCCGTCGAGACGGCGACCGTCACCGCCCGCGGGTCGCGCGCGTCGGTGAGCACCGTGTGCAGCCCCTCGCCGCCGCCGCCGGGCACCCACTTCGACCGCGTCGGGTGCTCCCACAGGGGACGGATCAGCTCGAACGTCTCCCCGCGGTCCTCCGAGCGGTACAGCGCGGCCGGTTCCGTGCCCGCGTACACCACGTCCGGCTCCGCCGCGGCCGGGTGCAGCTGCCACACCCGCTCCAGGGAGGCACCCGTGTCCTTGGGGAACTTGACCGCGGGCCGGGCCGGTTCGGTCCACGTCCGGCCGAGGTCGTCGGAGTGGAAGACGGACGGGCCCCAGTGCGCGCTGTCGCCGCCGGCGAGCAGGCGCGGGGTGGCGGCGCGGGTGTCGATCGCGACCGAGCACACGGCCTGCGCGTTGAAGTAGGGACGCTCGTCGAACTCCCAGGGGCCGCCGCCCCGCCTGCGCCCGATGAACAGGCCCTTGCGCGTGCCCACGGCGAGCAGTACCTCGGTCATGCCGATCACCTCCGCGGCGTCCCCTTCGACGCCTTCGTCTAGGACACCGGACAGTCTGCACCCCACCACTGACAGTGACCCCTGCGTCCGGCTCAGGTCCAGGTCAGGGCGGTGTCGGGGCCGTCGGCGCGGGTTCGGGCCTGTGAAAGAGCCCACGCCCGGGGGACGCGGTGAGCGTCCGGGGCCGATCCTCCGTATGGGGAAGGCGGCGGGATGGTCATGCGCTCGTGAGGAGGATGCCCACGATGGCGTTACGTGGTCCGAAGGTGTGGCTGTGGCGCTGGCGGCGCAATCCGCTCAAGCGCCGCGCCGACAGGATCGAGGCCTGGGTCGTGCTGGGCGTGTGGACGCTCACCGCCCTCGCCGGGCTGCTGGCCGGTACGTCGGTGAGCCGCTCGGTCGAGGACGGCCTGGCCCGGGAGCGCGCCGAGTGGCGCCCCGCCGTGGCCCACCTCGCCGAGCGGGCCCCCGGAACGCCCTCCGCCGACGGCCGCGCCTCCCACGCCGAACCGGTGTGGGCGGAGGCGACCTGGACCGCGGGGGACGGTTCCGCGCACTCCGGGCAGCTCCGGGTCCCGGCGGGCAGCGCGGCCGGGACGCCGGTCACCGTGTGGACGGACCCCGGGGGCCGCCAGGTCACCCGGCCCGTCACCGCGTCGCAGGCCCGTGTCCGGGCCGTGCTCATCGGCGGCGTGGCGGGCCTCAGCGCCGCCGCCGTCCCGCTCCTCGCAGGCCGCGCCCTCCGCAGCCGCCTGGAGTGCCACCGCATCGACCAGTGGGAAGCCGAGTGGTCCCGCTTCGGCCCGATGTGGGGGCGGACGACGGGGTGAGACGGTACGGGGCCCGGCCGCCGCGGCGCCTCGGCTGCCCGCCCACCCGTCCTGGACGACCGCACTTGCCTGAACCCCCGTAGGAGCGTGAGGTCCGTCGCGGGCCCTACCGCCCCTCCCCGGATACCACCTGCCCGCACACTCGCATCAGCTCCAGGTCGGCGCGGATGACCTGGCCGCCGGTGTCGGTGCGGTGTCGCCGGGGGGAGGCCAGTTCGGCCCGCAGCAGGTCGTGCAGGGGTGTGCCCGCCGGTCCCGGGGCCGAGACGCATCCGGCGATCGTGGCGACGCCTCGGATGCCCTACCGCCCTTCCCCGGACAGCACCTGCCCGCACACCCGTATCAGCTCCAGGTCGGCGCGGATGACCTGGCCGCCGGTGTCGGAGCGGTGTCGCCGGGGGGAGGCCAGTTCGGCCCGCAGCAGGTCGTGCAGGGGTGTGCCCGCCGGTCCCAGGCCCGAGACGCACCCGGCGATCGTCGTCCGTGTACGAGGGTGTTCCTCCCACGCGGCGCGCAGCACGGGAACGACCTGCTCCGGCTCCCCGGCCACCCGCCACACCGCGCACGCGGCGGCCACCCGCTCCAGCGCGTCGCCCGAGCCGGTCATCCGCCGCAGCGCGGGCAGCGCCGGACGGGCCGCCGGTCCCAGGCGTCCGAGGAGCCCCGCGGCGTCCACGCGACGGGACCGGCCGCCTTCGCCGGCGTCCGGCGCGCGGGACGCCGGACGGCGGGATCCGTCACCGCCGCGGTCCGGCGCGCCGGTCGCCCCGTGGGGGGATCCGCCTCTCCCTGGTTCCTCCGGCACGCGGGCCGCCAGGTCGGGGAGCCCGCCGCTCCCGGCGTCCTCCAGCGCGCGGGCCACCACATCGAGGGCCCCGGCGCTCCCGGCGTCCGACGGTGCCCGGACCGCCACATCGGCGGACCCGCCGCTGCCGGTGTCCGTCGCCCGGGCGGCCGCCCCGGGGCGCGGGCCGCCGCCCCCGGTCTCCGTCAACTCCCGTATCAGCACAGGCAGCACGGCGTCCGTGCCACCGCCACCCGTGACCGACCACAGTGCCTCCGCGGCGGTGACCGCGCAGTCGGTGTCCAGCAGCACGCGCAGGTCGGGTATCGCCTCGCGCGCCGCGCTGCCGAAGGCGCCGAGGGCCCGGACCGCCGCGTCGGTGACGGCGGCAGCGGGGCGGGGACCGTCCGGTGCGCCCCGTAACACGCGCAGCACCGACGGCACGGACTCGGCGTCGCCCAGGGCCCGGAGCGCCGTCAGCAGCGGCACGGCCCGCTCGCGCGTGGCGGGCCCGTCGAGCGGCACCCGCGCGAGGCGCCGCCGCAGCGCCGGGGCGAGGGGCGCGGCGGCACGTCCCAGATGGGGCGTGACCAGCCCCAGGTCGTCCGGTACGACCGGGCCGGCGAGCACCTCGGCCAGCAGCGGCACGGCCCGCGGGTCACCGGTGCGGGCCAGGGCCTTGAGCGGACCGCCCAGCCGCGGTGCGCCCCGCTCCCCGTGACGCACCCGCAGCGCCGGGCGGTAGGTCAGCAGCGCGTGCAGATGGTCGGCGGCGGGGGCGGCCAGGTCGTACAGCTCCAGCAGGACGGTGACCGCCGCGTCGTGCAACCGGCTCTCCTCGGAGCCCAGTTGGGCCGCTATGAGCGTGACGGGCTCCGCGTGGTCGCCGCGCCACTCGCGGAACAGCCCGGCCGCCATCCACACGGCGTTGCACCGGTCGAGCGGGTCCGGGCTGGTCAGTTGCCCGCGCAGCAGGGCCACCCGGTCGGCCACCCGGCTGCCGAGCGCGCCGTGCAGGGTCCGCAGCAGCTGCGAGCCCTCCTCGTCCGAGGGCCGCAGCCGCCGCAGCCGGACGGCGAGCGTGTCGGTGTGGGGGCAGTCGTGGGGGTGTCTCGCGCGCGTGCGCTGCCCGGATCTGTCCCTGAGCAGCCGGACGACGGTCGGTACGAGATCCGCGGGAAGCGACTGCGGGGCGCATCCGGCGAGCTGGCCGAGTGCGGCGAGCCGCAGCCCGGGCCCGTACGGGGGCTCGCTCAGCTCGGTCAGCAGGCGCACCGCGTCGGCCGCCGGGCCGGTGCCGCGGGCCGGCCGGTGCCGCCGGGCCAGCAGGCCGACGGCCTCGGCGAGGGCGAGCAGCACCCGGTCGTCCCGCTCGACCGTGATCCGCTCCCGCAGCAGGGCCAGCACCCGGGCCGGGTCGTCGAGGAACCGCACGAGCGCCGCCGGGACCGCCCGGCGCACCCCGGCGTCCGCGTCCCCGGCGAGCCGTACGAAGACCTCGCCGTCCGCGCGCAGGGCGGCACGCGCGCGTGCCGCCAGATCACCGCGGGCGCCCTCGATGCCGCCGATGCTGACGAGGAGTTCCACCACCCCCGCCCGGTCCCGCACCTCCTCGCGGCCGGCGAGCGCGAGGAGAAACGGAACACAGGCGAGCGTCGCCTCGCAGACGTCTCCCCGGTGGTGCACCGCGCCGTACATCCCGTCGAGCGCGGTCTGCCGCTCGACGGGATCGGCGGAGGCCAGTCCCCGCAGCAGTCCGGGCACGTCCTCCGCGCTGCCGTGCGCATGCCGCAGCGAGGCCCAGTCGACCTCGTCGATCCCCCTGAACACGTTGTCCTCCCCACGCGAAGTACCGACTGACGGGGAGTCTGCACCACGGCACCGACAACCAAGCGGAATCGGGAGATGACTGTGCGCGAACTGTGTGCTGGTTGGCTGACTGTCGTTCAGTCCCCGGCGGGCAGCGAACGTTCCAGGATCCGGTCCAGCCCGGTGCCCGCGGGCAGCGTCCCGAACGCGTGCCCCCAGTCACCCCCGGGCCGGGTCGCGCAGAACGCGTCGGCGACGGCCGGCTGGCCGGGGGCCGAGCTGCGCGCGGCGTACACGGGCTACCAGCGGGAGCTGACCGGGGCGGTGCACGCGCGCGTGCGGGGCGCGTGACGCGGACGGCCGTGCGAAACGCCCGCCGGGACGCTTCGCACGGCCGCCTTCACCGTGGGGGGATCGCTGTGCACCCGGGGCGTGCCAGGGCTACTTGTAGGTGATGTCCGAGCTGGAGTAGAGGCAGTTGGTGCTGTCCGGGCCGGTCCCCACCGCGGTGTTGTTGTTGTACTTCTGGCAGGGGACGACCTTGCGGCCGGCGTCGTTGCGGATCGTGATGTTGCGCAGCGTCGCCACGTCGTTGCGGTTGACGTTGATGCCGACGATCCGCGCGGTGGAGCCCGTGCCGGTCACGTCGATGGTGTTGAGGTTGACCTTGCGCGTGTACTGCGTGGAGCAGTCGCCGCACGAGCGGTAGAGCGTCTTGAACTCCTGCACCGCGAAGTTGGAGATGGTCAGCGTGCCGCCGCCGTTGTGCTGGAAGACCTTGTCCGCGGCCTTCTTGGCGCCGCCGCCGATCACCTGGTACGTCGCCCCGTTGCCGCCGCGGAAGGTGGCCGCGTCCTCGCCGACGTCCTCCCACCAGACGTTCTGCAGCGTGCAGCTGCCCTCGCAGTGGATGCCGTCGGCCGCGGGGGCGCCGAGGATGACGTTCTTCAGCACCGCGCCGTCCGAGAGCCGGAAGATCGGGTCCTGGCCCTCCTCCTGGCCGTCGCCGGCCAGGTCCCCGGTGCCGTAGTACCGCTTCATCCCGTAGTCCTTGGTGCCGGACACGGAGATGGTGGCGGAGGTGCCCTGGCTGCCGTTCGGCGTCGGCCAGGTGGCGGCGCTCGCCGTCGGCGCGTTGGTAGTCATGATCATGCCAACCGACAGGCCGAGGGTGGCCAGCGCGCCGGTCAGTGCGCGCCTGCGGGCGCGCGGACGTGTCGCAGAAGTCATGTCCCGATTCCTTCTGTCGTGGGAGCGGATGGGAGTGTCCGGATGGACGGGGGTCAGAGCTTTCCGGCGCCCGCGCCCGCCGTCACCGAGGCGGTGACGGAGGAGGCGGGCTCGGCCGAGCAGCCGTAGGGCGGGCTGGTGAAGGTGCCGACCCGCGAGATCTCGGTCGCGGCTCCACCGAGAGCGTTGCCCCGCAGGTTGGCGTGTCCGTCGACGTCGCTGCTGCGGCTCGCGGTGACCGCGATCTTCGTCGAGCGGAAGCCGTTGTTCTCGACCAGCAGTTGGGCGCCCATGCGCGAGTACGCGTTCGCGAAGCGGTTGTGGTGGTACGTCACCTTCAGGCGCCCGGTGTCCTCGCCCGCGTTGTTGTCGCTGTGGCCGACGAGCGAGCCCTTGAAGTGGTTCTCGAGGATGTTCCACGACACCGTGACGCCGTCCGCGCCGTGGGTGATGCCCAGTGCGGCGACCGCGAGGGTGGATCTGCGTAAGCGACTGCGTGGGGGGCGAGTACGCATGGGGGGTGCGTCCCTTCGTGGTACCTCAAGCTGCTGGTAATCATGTACATGAACGCTGTTTGTGATGCTGGTCGTCGTGCGCGGCGAGCGGAACCGGTCCGGGTGTCTGCCGTGGCACAGAGGTGCACGTCTCCGGCCCGGGCAGGCTCCCGCGGACGCCTTCGCGGCGGCGTCTCCGGGTCACGCTGCTGAACGGAACGTAGACGGCAAGCGCTTTCTAGTCAACGCCTCGCGCAGTACACATTCGGCCGCTTGCGATCGCGGCTGCCGAAGCGTGAAAGCGCTTCCGTGGCGGCCGTGTTCATGTCACCATGCCGAGCGGACGCTTCCCTTCAGCAGCCTTCAGGAGAGGGCGAGTCGATGAGGATCCCGCGTATGCGTACGGTCGCCGGCGGGCCGGTGTTCACGAGTCTGACCACTCGCCGGGCCGCGATGACCACGACACCCCGCCGGCCCGAGCCGCCGGCCCGGACGCATCCCGCCCGCCGAAGCGTCCCACGGCGTCCTGTGCGCCGCGCCTGACAACGGAAGGGACCCGGACGTGCCCGCCACCCCCCGCCCCACGGCGAGGAGACCGCTGCGGTCGGTGCTCCTCGCGCTCCTCGCCCTGCTGCTGTCCGTGCCGGCGGCGACCGCGCTCCCCGCGCCCGCTGCCGCCGCCCGCGAACGGGCCGTGCCCGCCGCCACCCTCACCGAGGTCACCGGCTTCGGTGCGAACCCCAGCGATCTGCGGATGTACCTGTACGTGCCGGAGAGCGTCACGCCGAACCCGGCGGTCGTGGTCGCCGTGCACTGGTGCACCGGCTCGGGTCCGGACATGTACAACGGCACCGAGTACGACACGCTGGCCGACCGGTACGGGTTCATCGTGCTCTACCCGTCCGTCACCCGCGGCAGCAAGTGCTTCGACGTCTCCTCGCCGCAGGCGCTGCGGCGCGGCGGCGGCAGCGACCCCGTGGGCATCAAGTCGATGATCGACTGGGTCACCCGCACCTACGACGCCGACACCGGCCGGGTGTTCGCCACGGGCATCTCCTCCGGCGCGATGATGACGAACGTCCTGCTCGGCGTCTACCCCGACGTGTTCGCCGCGGGCGCCGCCTTCTCCGGCGTCCCGTTCGGCTGCTTCGCCACCACCGACGGCTCCGAGTGGAACAGCGCCTGCTCGGGCGGCACGCTCACCCGCACCCCCGAGGAGTGGGGCGACCTGGTCCGCGACGCGTACCCCGGCTACGGCGGGCCCCGGCCGCGGATGCAGATCTGGCACGGCACCCAGGACGACGTCCTGCGCTACCCCAACTTCGGGGAGCAGATCAAGCAGTGGACGAACGTACAGGGCGTGAGCGGGACACCGGCCGCCTCCGACACGCCCCGGCCCGGCTGGAACCGCACCCGCTACGGAGGCACCGGTGACCGTGCCCCCGTCGAGGCCGTCAGCCTGGAGGGCGTCGGCCACAACCTGTACGCCCAGGGCATGGCGTCCCGCGTGCTCACGTTCTTCGGCCTGGACGCCTCCGGCCCGGCGCCCCAGCCCCAGCCGGGGGCCTGCAGGGTGAGCACCTCGGTGAACGCCTGGAGCACCGGTCTGACCGCCTCCGTGACCCTCACCAACACCGGTACGACGACCGTCGACGGCTGGAAGCTGGGCTTCACGCTGCCCGCGGGGCAGACCATCACCGGCGGCTGGGGCGCCGCCTACACGCCCTCGTCGGGGGCGGTGACCGCGACGAACGCGTCGTACAACGGCACGATCGCGCCGGGCGCGAGCGTCAGCATCGGCTATCAGGCCGGGCACGGCGGCAACAGCGCCGCTCCGGCCGCGTTCACCCTCAACGGGACGGCGTGCGCGGCCGGTTGACGGGCGTGGGCGGGCGCCGGGTCAGACCGACCGGTGGTACTGGTCCGGCACCCGCACCTCGCCGCCGAGTTCCCGCGCCGCGTGCCGGGCCCAGGACGGGTTGCGCAGCAGCTCACGCCCCAGCAGGACGGCGTCCGCCTCGCCGTTGGCCAGGATCTTCTCGGCCTGCTCGGCGTCGGTGATGAGTCCGACCGCGGCGACCGGCAGGGCCGTCTCGTTCTTCACCCGGGCGGCGAAGGGCACCTGGTAGCCGGGGCCGGTGGGGATGCGGACGCCGGAGGCGTTGCCGCCGGTGGAGACGTCCAGCAGGTCCACGCCGTGCTCGCGCAGGTCGGCGGCGAAGCGGACGGTGTCGTCCGGGGTCCAGCCGCCCTCGTCGAGCCAGTCGGTCGCCGAGATGCGGAAGAACAGCGGCTTGTCCTGCGGCCACACCTCCCGTACGGCGTCGACGACTTCGAGCGCGAAGCGGGTGCGGTTCCCGTACGAGCCGCCGTAGGCGTCGGTGCGGTGGTTGGAGTGCGGGGAGAGGAACTCGTTGATCAGATAGCCGTGGGCGCCGTGGATCTCGGCGATCTCGAACCCGGCGGCGAGCGCGCGGCGGGCCGCGGCGGCGAACTGCCCGACGACGGCGCGGATCTGGTCGGTGGTCAGCTCGGCCGGGGCCGGGTGCCGCTCGTCGAACGCGATCGCGCTCGGTGCGACGGAGTCCCAGCCGTGCCCCTCCGGGCCGACCGGGGCGCCGCCCTTCCACGGGCGTTCCGTCGAGGCCTTGCGGCCGGCGTGCGCCAGCTGGATCGCGGGCACGGTGCCCTGCGCGGCGAGGAAGCCGGTGATACGGCGGAACGCCTCGACCTGCGTGTCGTTCCAGATGCCCAGGTCGTACGGGGAGATGCGGCCCTCCGGGGACACCGCGGTGGCCTCGACGACGATCAGGCCGGTGCCGCCGGTCGCGCGGGCGGCGTAGTGCGCGAAGTGCCAGTCCGTGGGGGCACCCGCCTCCGGGCCCTGCGGTGCCGCCGAGTACTGGCACATCGGGGCCATCCACACGCGGTTCGGGATGGTCACATCGCGCAGGGTCCAGGGCTCGAAGAGCGCGGTCACGGCGGACTCCAATCGTCACGGGGCCGGGGTCGACTCGTACGATAGGCATCGTAGTACGGTGGATGTCAAACTACGAGGGTTCTCGTACCATGGAGATTCCCGAGGAAGTGGAGCCCGTCGTGACCGCCCCCGCCGTCAGTAGCCGCGACCTGCCGCATCCCGTCCGCGACGAGATCCGGCTCGAGGGTGTGCTGCACGCGCTCTCCGACCCGATGCGGCTGCAGATCGTGCGGGAACTCGCGGCGAGGAGCGCCGAGTTGTCCTGCTCGGACTTCGAGCTGCCGGTGACCAAGTCGACCACCACGCACCATTTCCGGGTGCTGCGGGAGAGCGGCGTGATCCGGCAGGTGTACCGGGGGACGGCCAAGATGAACGGGCTGCGGCGGGACGACCTGGAGAAGCGGTTCCCGGGGCTGCTGGACGCGCTGCTCGACGCGGCGGAGCGGCAGTCGGCCCGGGGGAGTGGCTGAGCGCGGGCCGGCGGCTAGGAGCGGGCGGCCCTGAGCAGCGACGGCCAGTCCGGGAGCTTGACCACCGCGCGGCCCAGTGAGGCGCCCAGTTCCGCCTCCGCCCGTTCGATCGACTGCCAGCCCTCCCACGCGACCGGGTCGGCGCCCGCCGCGCGCAGGGCCGGGAGGGGGTCGTCCGGCACGGACTTCCCGGCGAGCGCGGGGGCGTCCTCCAGGAGGGAGGCGGCCGTCTCCTTGGCGCAGGGACGGTTCGTGCCGATGACGCCCGTCGGGCCCCGCTTGATCCAGCCGGCCACGTAGGTGCCGGGCACGGCCACGCCCTCGCGCAGTACACGGCCGGACGCGTTCGGGACCGTGCCGGTGGCCGCGTCGAACGGCAGTCCCTCCAGGGGTACCCCGCGGTAGCCCACCGAGCGCAGCACCAGCTGGGCCTCGATCTCCTCGTACCGTCCCGTGCCCGTCACCCCGCCGTGTCCGTCCGGTGCCGTCCGCTCGAAGCGCACCGCGGCGACCCGGCCCCGCTCGGCGAGCAGCTCGACCGGCCGGAGGAAGAAGCGCAGGCGGATGCGGCGGGGCGCGCTCCCCGGCGGCGCCTCGGCCCAGGCGCGCAGGACCTCCACGTTGCGGCGCCGGGGCGTGGGCAGTCCGCTCGGGTCCGCGTACCCCGGGTCGGGTGTCAGGTCCGCCGGGTCCACGGTGACGCCGGTCTGCGGCAGCGTGGCCAGTTCGCGCAGCTCCTTGGTGGTGAAGCGGGCCTGGGACGGGCCGCGGCGGCCCACCATGTGGATCTCGCTCACCCGGCTCGCGGCCAGCGTGGTCAGGGCCGCCTGCGGCATGTCGGTCGGGCTCAGCTCGGCGAGCCCCCGGGCGAGCATCCGGGTCACGTCCACCGCCACGTTCCCCGCGCCGATCACCACCGCCGAGCGGGCGTCCCGCAGGAAACCGGCGTCCACGGCGTCCGGGTGCGCGCTGTACCAGGACACGAACTGCGTCGCCGACCAACTGCCCGGCAGGTCCTCGCCGGGAATCCCGAGGCGCCGGTCCGCGGCCGCGCCCACGCAGTACACCACCGCGTGGTACAGCTCCCCGAGCCGTGCGACCGGCACCCCGCCCGGCCCGGCCTGCACCCCTCCGAGGAACCGGATCCGGTCGTGCTCCAGGACCGCGCGCAGGCTGCCCTGCAGCGACTTGATCTTCTCGTGGTCCGGGGCGACGCCGTAGCGGACCAGGCCGTACGGGCACGGCAGCCGGTCCAGGACGTCGACCCGCACCCCGGAATCCTGCTGGACGAGGCTCTGGGCGGTGTAGCACCCGCTCGGCCCGGAGCCTACGACGGCGACGCACAGCACGGCGGAACTCCTTACCCGGGAAGAACCCGACGGACCCCAGGAGAGCGCTGACGCCTCCAGCATCGCACCGGCCCGGCTCCGCTGACAGGGTGCAGTGCTCCGCCCGGGGTGCGTGTCCGATCTCTTGAGAATGTGATCATGAGGTTACGTTCCGTGTGTGCTGGAAGCCTCCTTTCTTCATCTTTCCGATCGCTCTCCGGCGGAGGGCGGGGCGTCCGTGCGGCCCGCCTGGGAAGTGCGGGAGAACGAGACGGCCACCCGCTGGTTCGAGTTCCGGCTGGCCTTCGCGGACGGCGCCCGCGTCGACGCGCTGGCCGTCGTGTCCGGTACGAGCGTCTGTGTCGAGGAGGTGCGCGCTCAGCCCGCGCTGTCGATCGACGACCTGGCCGTGCTCGCCGCCTGGATCGAGGAGTCGGTCGCCGACGTGTGCGGCGCCGGATCCGGGGACGCCGGAGGGCGGGGCCGCCGCGCCCGGCCGGCCTGGCCGCACGGCGCGGAAGGGCGGCGGCTGGTGGCGCGGGAGTACCGCGCGGCCCAGCGGGACGGCGCCGATCCGGTCCTCGCCGTGATGGACGCGACCGGGCACGGCCGCCGCACCTCGCTGCGGCTGATCCGCCAGGCCCGCGACGCGGGCCTGCTGTCACCGCGTCGCGCCCGGCGGTGAGGGGCGGTCCTTGACGGACGGCGCACCGCACCGCGTCGGCGTCCGAAAGTGGATGGACAGCCCGCACCCCGGCTGCAAACATGTTCCGCATAACGCATTCTCATGCATTCCGGGATTCTGGTTCCGTTGTGTGGCCGACCGGCTTCCGGGCCTAACGGGGCGCGGCGGACTGCGCGAGCACGGCGACGACATCTCGATCGTCGTGTCGGACCGGCCGGCCACCAGCGCCGCGATGTTCACCCGGAGCCTCTTCGCGGGGCCGGCCGTGGTCAGCCCGTACCGTTTCGGTCGCGCGGCACGGGCCGCCGGTGGGGCGTGTCACGTCCCGAGCATGTCCCGCATCCGGGAGATCTCGCTCGTCTGCTGAGCGATCACCTCGTCGGCCATCTCCTCGATGCGGATGTTGTTGCCCTGCCCCTTCACGTCCGTGGCCATGGTGATCGCGCCCTGGTGATGGGTCGTCATCAAGGTGAGGAAGAGCCGGTCGAAGGCCGTGCCCCGGGCCGCGCGGAGCTGGTCCAGTTGTGCCCCGGTCGCCATGCCGGGCATCGCTGCGTGCTCGTGCCGCTCGGGCTCCAGCGGCTTGCCGTACGACTTCAGCCAGCCCTTCATCGCCTCGATCTCCGGCTTCTGGGCGGCGGCGATGCGCGCGGCGATCCGCTTCACCTTCGTCGACCGGGCGCGTTCCGGGGCGAGTTCGGTCATCACCAGGGCCTGGTCGTGATGCGCGATCATCATGCGGGCATAGGAGACGTCCGCCGAGTTGGGGGAGTCGTTCTCCGCGCGCCGGTCCGCCGCCTCCTCGGCGGACAGCGTGCGGTTCGCCCCGCCGGGCTCGTCCGGCGCGATCACGGCGGGGCCGTCCGCGGCGGCCGGCTTTCGGTCCTGACCCGAGTCGCAGGCCACGGCCGTGAGCAGGGCCAGAACGGCCAGCCCCGTGACGGCGGACGCGCGGGACGCACGGCGGAAGAGCACAACGACCTCCTGTGGCGGGCGGGTTGACTGACCGTTCGTGAGGTGCGGGCGCAGGGACACGCTTCCGCGTGTCATCGGCCGGGAAACCTGATTGCGGTCCTGTCGCCCCCTGTTGGTATGTGCATGACCAAGACGATACTGCGTGGTGCGTGAACCGTTCCCCTGCGAACGGAACCAGGGAGGAAGACAGTGATCCTGTTGAACGACCGCAGAACGCGCCGCAGACGACTGGGAGTCGCCGCAGCCGCCGGTGGACTGCTGGCCGCGCTCCTGACAGCGGCACCGGCAGGCGCCACCCCCGACCCCGGGGACGCCCCGTCCGTGCCCGAGAAGGTCTCCCAGAGCGACCGGACCGAGGTCCGCGAGGCCATCGAGAGCGGCGAGATACCCGGCCAGAACGAGATCGTCCACTCCGACAACATCCGGCACCTGGCCCACGTCCCCAAGGACGTGCTCCAGGGCACCAACTCGGACCTCGCCTTCCAGGGCAGGTACGCCTTCGCCGGCAACTACGACGGCTTCCGCATCTTCGACATCAGCGACCCCGAGGCACCGAAGACCGTCGCCCAAGTGCTGTGCCCCGGCTCGCAGAACGACATCTCCGTCTCGGGCAACCTGCTGTTCCTGTCCACCGACTCCTCGCGCAGCGACAGCAGTTGCAACAGCACCACCCAGCCGGCGACCGAGAAGTCCTCGTGGGAGGGCATGAAGGTCTTCGACATCAGCGACAAGCGCAACCCGAGGTACGTCGCCGCCGTCGAGACCGCCTGCGGCTCGCACACGCACACGCTGGTGCCCGAACGCCGCAACGTCTACGTGTACGTCTCCTCGTACTCGCCGAACGCCGCCTACCCCGACTGCCAGCCGCCGCACGACGGCATCTCCGTCATCAAGGTGCCGCGCAACGCCCCCGAGAAGGCGAAGGTCGTCGGCTTCCCCGTGCTGTTCCCCGGTGAGGGGCCGGACGGCGGCGGCAACCCGGGCGGACCCACCAACCCGGGCGTCTCCAAGACCACCGGCTGCCACGACATCACCGTGCTGCCGTCGAAGGACCTGGCGGCGGGCGCGTGCATGGGCGACGGCATCCTGTTCTCCATCGAGGACCCGGAACGCCCGAAGGTCATCGACCGGGTGCAGGACAACGTCAACTTCGCGTTCTGGCACTCGGCGACCTTCAACCAGCGGGCCGACAAGGTCGTGTTCACCGACGAGCTGGGCGGTGGAGGGGCGGCCACCTGCAACGCGGAGATCGGCCCGGACCGCGGCGCCGACGGCATCTACGACATCGTCGGCAAGGGCGACAAGCGCAAGCTCGTCTTCCGCAGCTACTTCAAGATCCCCCGCCACCAGGCCGCCACCGAGAACTGCGTCGCCCACAACGGCTCGCTGATCCCGGTCAAGGGCAAGGACATCATGGTCCAGGCCTGGTACCAGGGCGGCGTCTCCGTCTGGGACTTCACCGACTCGGCGGACCCCAAGGAGATCGCCTACTTCGACCGCGGCCCGCTGACCACCGACACGATCAAGTCGGGCGGCTCGTGGTCGGCGTACTACTACAACGGCTACATCTACTCGAACGAGTACGCCCGGGGCTTCGACGTCCTGAAGATCGACGACCGGCGCACGGCCCCGGCCCGCCGGGTCCATCTGCGTGAGCTGAACGTGCAGACGCAGCCGGACTACTTCGACTGAACGGGCGGACCGCACTCCGGTGCGGTCCCCGTGGCGAAGAACCGCGACAGGTCGGTGCCGCCCGTCCCGCCGGAGGCCCCGGTCCCCGGCGGGACACCCAGCTCCCAGTCGAGCCCGTAGTGCTCGAACAGCTCGGCCCGGAGCACCGGCACCGGCATCGGCGCCCCCGGCACCAGAGCCGCGTACACCGCGCCCATCAGCAGGGCGCGCAGCTTCGGGTAGTCGTGGTCGACGTCCCGCGATCCGTGCCGGGCGACGGTGTCCCGGAGCAGCTCCGCCAGGCGCCGCTGCTCCGGGCAGGGCACGAAGCCCTCGGCCTGCAGCAGCCCAGCCATGTGCTGGCGCATCAGCACAGGGTGGTCCCGGGCCAGGCCCAGGACGGCGTCGATCGCCCGGGCCATCCGCTCCGGGCCGTCCTCGGCGCGCGGCTCGCGCTCCAGCGCCTCCTCCAGCGTGCGGTGCATCAGCCGGTGCACGGCGGACTGCACGAGCTGGCGCTTGCCGGGGAAGTAGTACGAGACCAGACCGCGCGCCGAACCCGCCCGGTCCGCGATGTCGCCGAGTGTCGTCGCCTCGAAGCCGCGCTCGCCGACCAGCTCGACCGCCGCCTGCAGAAGCCGCTCCTTCGAACGTCTCCGCAACTCTTCATTGACCGAGGCGCTGCGCGGGGACATGCTGTAACTCCTGCGTTGACTGGCTGCCAGCCAACTATACTCGGAGCTTCCGGCCCCGGCCCGTGCGGCCCGCGCCGGAGATGCCGTCTGCCTCGGGCGACACGGGGGATCGTCCGAGGCGGGCGAGCAGCCGTCCGGACGGGGGCGGGCGGTGGTCGGCGGAGGCTCAGCCCACCAGTTCCAGGACCGGACGCAGCCCGTCCGGGCGGGCGGTCACCGGCAGGTGGTCCACGAAGTGCACCCCGCAGCCCAGGGCGGTCGCGCCGCCGTCGGCCCGGCGGTCGTCGCCGACCATGAGCGTCCGCCGCGGATCCGCGCCGAGCGCCTCGCAGGCCAGGGCGAACAGCCGGGGGTCGGGCTTCTGGACGCCGTGCTCGTACGACAGCACGTAGGTGTCGACGTACGGATCCAGGCCGTGCTCGCGGAAGACCGGCCGCAGGTCCCAGCCGATGTTGCTGACCACCCCGACGGGGACGCCACGCTCCCGCAGCGTGCGCAGCACCTCGACCGCGTCCGGGTACGGGGCCCACGCCGCCGGGGTCATGTGACGGTCGTACAGCGCGTCGTGCAACGCCGGGTCGGGCAGCGTGACGCGGCGCGAGAGGCCGGTGTAGGCGGCCCGGTGCAGGGCGGCGCTGCGGTCCCGGACGCCCCAGGTGTCCGCCAGTTCCTCCGGCACCCGCGCGGGGTCGCCGCCGCCCGGCAGCGCCCCGACGGCCTCCAGGGCACGCACCGCGGCGGTCAACTCCGCCTCCGGCAGCGAGACTCCGGTGGCGGCGAGGGTGCCGCGCAGCCAGGAATCGGTGGACTCGACCCGGAAGAGGGTCCCGGAGAAGTCGAACAGCACGGCGGTCATGGGCAGATCCTACGAAAGCCCGGCGTCCCGCGGGGCCCGCTGCGGCCGGCGCCCGTGCAGCCACACCGCCAGGCACACCACCGTCGCGCCCAGCAGCCAGCCGCCCACCACGTCCGTGGGCCAGTGCACGCCGAGCCAGACGCGGGTCAGCCCGACACCGACCACCGAGACGACCCCCACGGCCAGCGCCGTACGCCACACCACGGGGGTGACGCCGTGCCGGTGCAGCAGCCACAGGAGCAGACCGCACACGACCGTCGCGGTCATGGCGTGCCCGGACGGGTACGCCGCGTAGTGCGCCGAGTCGACGGGGTCGGGCCACACCGGGCGGGGGCGGTCCACCGCCGCCTTGACGCCCTGCTGCAGCACGGAACCCAGCGTGACGGCCACCGCCAGCCACAACGCCGTCCAGCGGGCCGCGAACCGGACCACCAGCCACACCACGACGGCCGCGCACAGCAGGCGCATCGTCCACGGGTCCCAGACCCAGTCCGTCAGGATGCGGCACGCCTGCGTGAGGCCGGGTTCGTCGACCGCCCAGCGGTGGGTGGCCGCGGCGATGTCCCCGTCCGCGCCGATCAACGGGCTCCATCTGGTCGCGACGAGCGCCAGCAACAGGATCGAGCACAGGGCGAGGACACCGGTGAGACCGGCGGCCGTGCGGTGCTCCGGACGGGGCGGGGAGTCGACGGACGGGGTGTGCATACAGTGATCCTCGCCGAACCGGGGGGTGAGGATCCAGTTCGGGGGCGACCTTCGGCCGCGCAGCGCCGGATCGGCGCCGTCAGCCCAGCGCCCGCAACCCCGGTACGAACGCCACCAGCACGGGTACGACGGGTACCAGCGCGGCCGCCGCCGTGAGGCGCAGACGCCGGGCCGCGGTCAGCCGGTCCGGGGGCGTGAGCAACCGGTGCACCCGTGCCGGGACATGGGCGTGCGGCGTCGGGCAGGGGCCGAACACGCCACGGTGCTCGTTGAGTTCGACCAGGGCCAGGGCCGTGGTCAGGCGGCCGAAGCGGCGGGAGGCCGTGTCGTCGGCGGCCAGTTCGACCAGGCGGTGCATCTCGTCGCGGAACGCGGCGAACACCGGCACCTGCGGGAAGCCCTCGGCGAGCGCGGAGGAACAGGTGAGCAGCCAGTCGTGCCGGGCACGCGCGTGGCCCTGCTCGTGCGCCAGCACGGCGTCCAGCTGCCGGCCCTTCAGCCGCCGCAACGCGGCCGTGGTGACGACCAGTTGCGGCGGGGCGCCCGGCAGCCACCAGGCGTCGGGCCGCTCGCTCTCCAGCACCACCAGCCGGCCCGACACGGCCACCTCGCCGGGCAGCAGCGGAACGCGTTCCAGCAGGCCGGCGCGCCGGCTGCGGCGCCGGGACCGCGCCCGGCCGGCCTCGCGTACCAGCATCGCCGCGCTCCACACCGCGCCGCAGGCCAGCGCCACCGCGGTCGTCGCGGCCCAGGGGCCCGCCGTGCCGAGGACGTAGGCCTCGAGGACCGGGCCCGGCGCCGTCGCGAAGAGCTGCCCGGCGACCGCGTGCCAGGCCGCCGCCGCGCTGAGCGTCATCGACAGGGCGCAGCACACCAGCACGGCCGCCACGACGCACTGCCACATCCACAGCGCCACCACCGGCTCACGGTCCGGCCAGTCGGCCCGGGCGAGCAGCCGGGGACCGGCCACGGCGGTGAGGGCGCCGAGCAGCAGCAACGCCGCGGGGAGCATCATGAAACGCAGCCTATGAGCCCGGGCCCGCTCGCGGGTACGCCTCGGGGCGGCGAAGTGACGCAGGCAACGGAATCCGAAGGGCCGCCGGCTTCCGGAGTCCTCACCGGTAGGGAGCAGGGGCCTTCACAGCGTCAGCAGCATCGCCACCATCGCGATCCCCATGGACAGCCGGCAGGCCCGGGCCAGCTCCGGGCGGTCGCCCCACCCGCCCGGACCGCCAGCGCCGGCCACCGCGGCCACCGGCACCAGCCGGACACCGCTCAGCAGGACGTAGCCGGCGAAGTAGAGGAGCAACGCCCCCGTCAGGAGCGGCACCCCCGCTCCGCCCCGGCCGTGCGCGTGTGCCGGGCTGCCGGCCATCACGACGGACATGTAGACCATCGCCCCGGCTCCCACCAGGTGATGGAGATGGTGGGCCCCCGCCCGCGCCGCCCACAGCGCGTGGACAGCGGCGGCCCCGAACACCACCGCGTACAGGGGCCAGGCCCACGAGGGCGGCGTGAACACCGCCGTCGGCACCGCCATCGCGGCCATACCGAAACCCATCAGCGCCTCGCCGCCCGCGGCGCTCCGCTGCTCCCGGGCGCCGCTGCGCATCCGCGCCAGGCAGTAGGTGCCGGTCAACGCGCAGAGTCCCACCAGCAGCCAGCCGGACGAAGCCGGTCCGTGCACGCGTACCTCCCCGTTCGACGGTCGGTCATTCGATGCCCGGCCCATGCGGCGCGCACGCGAGCGCAGAGGTGTACACGGGGGGCATTCGCCGGAGCACGGCAGGTGAGAACGTGGACCCGCCGAGAGATGCTTCACGAGTGTTTTACATGTAAAACAACTGCTAGAGTTGCCCCAAATGAGCAGCGCGACCCCCACACCCCCTCCCGCCGCCCCGCCCGCCACACGCCTGCCCCTGGCCGGTGTCCTGCGTCCCGGACGGCCCTCCGACATCTGGTTCAAGCCCGCCCTGAGCGTCGTCGCGGCGATCGCCCCGCCCAACCTCACCCTGCTGGCGCTCGGCCGGCTCGATCTGGCGATGTACACCATGGCCGGGTCCCTGTGCGCGCTGTACGCCCACAACCGCCCGTACGCCGCCCGGGCCGTGGCCCTGCTGTGGGTCGTGCTCGGCATGCTCGGCGGACTCGCCGTCGCCCTGGTCGCGGCCTCGCTGACCGGCAGCGCCGTCGTGCTGGTCACCGTCGGCGCGCTGCTGGCCGCCGCGCAGAAGGTGCTGTGCGACGCGACCCGGATCGGCCCGCCGGGCAACGTCGTCCTCACCTTCGTCACCTCGGCCTCCCTGTTCGCGCCGCAGACCCTCGCCCAGGTCCCCGGGCATCTGGCGCCGGCGGCGGCGACGGGTGCCTGGGCCTGGCTGGTGTGCATGGCGCCCGCGCTCGTCCGCCCGCACGGACCGGAGCGCCGCGCCACCGCGAGCGCGCTGAGGGCCGCCGCCGCGTACGCCGGCACGGGCGTGACGGGGGAGGGGCACGCCCGGGCCCGTGCCGCCGGATACGCCGCCGTGCAGGCCGCCTGGCAGTCGCTGCTGTCCACCGGTGCACCCTCCCGGACCCGGCGCGCCCTCGAACGCCTCGTCGTCCGGGCCGAGGTCGCCCTCGCCGCACCGGCGGACGCGGACCCCGAGCGGCTGCGCGCATGGGCCCGCTCCCTGCGCGGCACCGGAGACGTCCCGCACGCGGGGCTGCCCGGGGCGGCGGCCGACGAACTGCTCGGTGTGGACGCGGCCCGCCCGCTCCGGTCGCGCCTCGGCCCTCTGACCCCGCTCGCGCTGCGCACCGCGCTCGGCTGCGCCCTGGCCGGGTACGCCTCCCTCGCCCTCGGTGTCGGCCGCCCCTACTGGGCCCTGGTCACGGCCGCCTCCCTCTATCAGGCGAACATCGCCCTGACCTGGAGCCGGGCCGTCCAGCGTGTCGTCGGCAACGTGGCCGGCGTGCTCGTCTTCGCGGCCGTCGCGCCGCTCGCGCACCTCGGCCAGGCGGCCCTCGTGCTGTGCTGCCTGGCGTTCAGCTTCGGCGCGGAGGTGCTGATCAGCCGCAACTACTGGCTCGGCAGTGTCTGCGTGACGCCGATGGCCCTGCTGATCACCGAGTTCGCCGGGTACCAGCGGCCCGGCGAGCTGATGACCGAGCGGATCGTCGACACGGCCGTCGGTGCGCTGGTCGGTTTCGCCGCCGCCGTGGCCGTCACCAACCGGCGCGCGGGCGACCGGGTGGAACGCGCCCTGGCCGCCGCCGACCGGGCCCGGGAGGACGCCGCCCGGCTGGCGGCGGAGCCCGCCCCCGCTCCGGCCGCCCTGGAGTCCGCTCGCCGTCGTCTCGCCGCCGCCCTGGCCGATCTCCGCGCCGCCGCCGACGCCGCGGCCGGCGAATGGTGGCAGCGTGCCCTGCCCCAGGAGCGGGTCGTGCTCGCCGAGCAGTCCGGACACCGTACGCTCGCCGCTACGGCACGACGCCAGGGGCTGCTCCCGGACCGGAGCCCGGACACGGACACAGACACGGAGGACGCGCGGCCATGACGCCGACGGACGAACCATCGCGGACGCGCAGCGATTCGGGGGCGCGCCCGCAGCCGGAACGCGAAGCGGCCCCGGCCGGTGCGCACGCGGCCGGAGAGGCCCCCGGCGCCCGGCGACGGGCCGCCGGCCGGGTCCCGGCCGGCGCGACCGGAGAGACGCACCCGGAACAGGGCCGGGAGGGGGGCGGGCCCTCCGGCGGCACCTCGGCGGGCCGCCCGGTGGTGGGGGAAGGCGGTGCCCCGGGCGGGGGCGAGGGCGGCGCCCCGGTCGTTGGGGAAGGCGGCCTCCCGGCCGTGGGAGAGGGCGACGCCCCGGTCGCGGGTGACGACGGCGCCCCGGCCAATGGGCAAGACGGCACGCCGGCCGCGAATGAAGACAGCGCTCCGGCGACAGGAGAAGGCGGCTTGGCCGCGGGTGAAGACAGCACTCCGGCCGCGCGCCGAGGCGGCCCCCTGGCAGCGAGTGAGGACAGCGCCCCGGCCGCGGAGCAAGACGGCACCCCGGCCGCGCGTCAAGACGGCCCCACGGCCGCAGGAGGAGACGGCCCTGCAGTGGCAGGGGAAGACGGCCCTGCAGCGGCAGGGGAGGACGGCACCGCGGCCGCAGTCGAAGACGGCCCCCCGGCCGCCGGAGAAGAGGGGACCGACGGGCGCCGGGGCGATACCGTCGCCTCCGTCGTCCGGCAGTGGCGGGCCGTGCACCCCGGGCTCGACACCGGGCCGATGGAGATCATCGGCCGGATCAACCGCTGCGCCGCGCTGCTCCAGCAGGCCGAGGACGCGCCGCTGCGCAGGGCGGGGCTCAGCCGCCCGGAGTTCGACCTGCTCGGCGCGCTGCGCCGGACCGGGCACGAGCTGACGCCTGGGGAACTGGCCCGGGAGACCTTCTCCTCCGGCGCCGCCGTCACCAAGCGCCTCAAGCAGCTCAGCGAGCGCGGCCTGGTCGAGCGCCGCGGCGACAGCCGGGACCGCCGCGTCGCCCACCTGCGCCTCACCGACGCCGGCCGCGACCTCGTCGACGGCATCCTGCCCGCCCAGCTCGCCTACGAGACCGCCGTCCTGTCCGGCATCGACGGCCCCGAGCAGGCCGAACTCTCGTCCCTGCTGGGCGAGTTGCTCGGCCAGCTGGAAGGCAGGCTCGGCGCACCGCGGACCTGACCCCCGCGGCGCCGTCGCCTCACCTCTCGTCGTCCGCGCGGTACACCCCGAACATCGCGCCCTGCGGATCGCGCAGCACCGCGATGCGCGGACCGTCGGGCACGGAGGTGGGCACCATCAGGACCGTGCCGTGCCGCTGGACGACCGCCGTCGCGGCGTCGACGTCCTCCACCGCGAAGTACGGCAGCCAGTGCGCCGGCACCTCGGGCGGGAACTTGTCGTCCATCGTCACCATGCCGCCGAAGCCGTCGCCGTCGAGGCCCCACCGCGTGTAGCGCTCCCCGGCATCGGCGCTCCACCCGAACACCCGGGTGTAGAACGCCACGGCCTGTCCGGGATCCCGGGTGAACAGCTCCACCCAGCCCAGCGCGCCGGGCGCGTTGAACAGCCCGGCGCCGGGGAAGGTCCCCGCCTGCCACAGCTGGAACACCGCGCCGCCCGGGTCGGCGGCCACCGCCAGCCGGCCCACGTCGGACACGTCGACCGGGCCGAACAGCGTGGTCCCGCCGGCCGCCGTCACCTCCCGGACGGTGGCGTCCGCGTCGGCCACCGCGAACGACACGTTCCACGCGACGGGCTGCGACGGCTGGTACAGCGGGGCGAGCGCGGCGACAGCCGCCTCCCCGAGGTGCGCGACGGTGTAACCGCCGGCGCCCTGCCGCGGACCGGACCCGGGGCGCCAGCCGAACAGGCGTGTGTAGAACCGCTGTGCCGCGTCCAGGTCGCTGGTGCCGAGCTCGACCCAGCAGGGCCCGCCGGTCACCGGTGCGTCGAGCTTCATGGCGCGTTCCTTCCGCGAGCGGCGAGGCTGCCCCCTCCAGCACGCTAAGCCGCGCCCCGGGCCGCCTGCCATCCGGGACAACCCGGTGGTGTGCCGCACCGGCCCCGGCGTACGCTCACCCCGTACCGCACCGTGTGGCGGCCTCCAGCTCCTTCACCCCGCCCGGAGGTACCCCATGTCCGCGCCCGTGGTGCGCCCCTTCCGCCGAGCCGACCGCGACCAGCTCACCGACCTGGTCAACCAGCACGTGGCGGCCGTCGTCCCCGGCGTCTCCGTCTCCGTGAACACCGTGCTCGGCCATCTGGAGCGCCGGCCCGGCGAGTTCCTCACCGACCCGTGGGTGGCGGAGCGGACGACGCTCGTCGCCGAGCTGGGCGCCTCCGTCGTCGCCGCGGCCCACCTGCTGCGCTACGGTGCGGGCGCCGAGGTCGGCGAGGGCTACCGGGACGCCGCCGAGATCAACTGGTTCGTCCACCGCCCGCCCGCGTCCTTCCAGCCCGGCACCGAGATCGCGGCGGACCTGCTGATGCACGCGTGCCTGGCGCAGCTCGCCCGCTGGAACGCCCGCGTCCGGTACGCCGACGGCGCCCTGCCCGCCCCGCTCGTCCACGGTGTGCCCCACAACTGGCCGCACGTGCGGGCCGTCTACGAACGCGCGGGGTTCCGGCACGTCGGGGACACCGAGGTCGTCCTGCTCGCCCGGGTCGCCGACCTGCCGGCGGCCCCGGCCCTGCCGGGCGTCACCGCCGTCCGCACGCTGGGGGAGTGCGGCACCCGTTTCACGGCCCGCGCCGACGGGCGCGCCCTCGGTTTCGTCGAGGTCGACACCGCCCTGGCCCGTCCGGAGCGGCACACGCGCGCGGCGGGCCTCGCCGACGTCGGCAACCTGCACATCGAGCCCGCGCACTACGGCACCGGCCTGGAGCACTGGCTCCTCGCCCAGGCCGCCGACTGGCTCCGCCTGTGCGGCGTCGACCGGCTCGCCGCCTACGAGACGGCCGGTGAGGACGCCCTGCACGGACTGCTGCCGGAGGCCGGCTTCCGCGAGGTCACCCGGACCGACCGGGGCTGGGAGCACCGCCCGGGGTGAGCGGGCCGCCGACGGACGGGGCGCTCAGATGCCCGGCCGGTAGCGCAGCGGATGGTCCGCCGGGACCTCCACCAGCACGATCGGCGTCCCGTCCGGATCCGCGATCCACATCTCCACCAGCCCCCACGGCTCCTTCACCGCGGGCCGCACGATCTCGACGCCCTTGGCGCGCAGCTCGTCCTGCGCCGCCGTCACGTCGTCGACCTGCAGCCAGAGCCGTACCGAAGGCTCCGCGGGAGTGCTTGACCGGCCGGAGACCTCCAGGAACCCGCCGCCCGTGAAGTAGACCGTGCCGCGCTCGGGGCCCGTGCCGAACTCGCGGTAGACGGCGAGGCCGAGCTGCTCGCCGTAGAACGCCCGGGACCTCTCGGGGTCGGAGGGGCGGAGCAGGATGCGGCTGCTGAGTACATGCACCATGCACCGGAGCCTAGTGGGAGGGTTACGCTCATCCCTGCCCGAGCCGCGCCCGGAAAGACGGAGACGTATCCCCATGGACACCGCAGCCACCGCACTCAGCTTTCGCGACGCCACCGACGCCGACGTGGACGAGCTGGTCGCGCTGATCGAGTCGGCGTACCGGGGTGACGCCAGCCGGGCGGGATGGACCACCGAGGCGGACATCCTCGAAGGGCAGCGGACGGACCCGGAGGGTGTGCTGGCCGTCATCAAGTCGCCCGACAGCCGGCTGCTGACCGTGGAGCGCGACGGCCGGATCGTGGCCTGCTGCCAGCTGGAGCACCGCGGCGCCCACGCCTACTTCGGGATGTTCGCGGTCAGTCCCCGGCTCCAGGGCGCGGGCCTCGGCAAGGTGATCATCGCGGAGGCGGAGCGGCAGGCCCGCGCGACCTGGGGCGCGACGGAGATGCACATGACCGTGATCTCCGTCCGCGAGGACCTCATCGCCTGGTACGAGCGGCGCGGCTACCGCCGCACGGGGCGGATGACCCCCTTCCCCTACGGGGACGAGCGCTTCGGCATCCCGCGCCGCGACGACCTGCGGTTCGAGCTGCTGGTCAAGGAGCTCGCCTAGCCGTCAGGCCGTGAAACGGCCCGTGCGCTTGATGTCCGGGTGGTCGGTGGTCACGCCGTCCAGGCCGAAGGCCCGCGCCAGCCGCAGCTGGTCCTGGGTGTTCACCACCCAGCCGATGATCCTCAGGTCCGCCGTGCGCGCCCGCTCCACGATCTCCAGCGTCAGCCGCCGGATGTTCAGGCAGACCGTCCCGGCGCCGACCCGCACCGCGCGCTCCACGACGTCGGTGCCGTAGCGGCTCGCGATCAGCGCGGTGCGCACACCCGGCACCAGACGGGCGATCTCGGCGACCGCCTCGTCGTGGAAGGAGGACACCTCCACCCGGCCGGCCAGATCGCGCGCGGTCATCACCTCGGCCAGGGCCCGTGCCGCCTGCACGTCCTTGATCTCCGCCTGCAGCGGTGCCCGCACGGCGTCCAGGACCTCCTCGAAGACCGGCACCCGCTCGCCCCGGCCCGCGTCCAGCGCCCGCAGCTCGGCGAGGGTCTTCTCGGCGATCGGGCCGGTGCCGTCGGTGGTGCGGTCCACATCCGTGTCGTGCATGACGACCAGGGCGCCGTCCTTGCTCAGATGCAGATCCAGTTCGATGGCGTCGAGGCCCGCCTCCTGGGCGGCGACGAAGGACCGGAGGGTGTTCTCGGGCTCCACACCCATGACTCCGCGGTGACCGATGGTGAGGAAGTTCAAGACGCGACTCTCTTCCGTCGACAGGCGGCACTGGGGGCCTGACGGCCCACTTGACCGTATCGCCTGCACCCGCCCTGTGCAGAGAGTGAGGGCATGGTTGCGGCGGATCCGGGCAGAAGCAGGGCCGACAGGAAAAAGTGCGGCGAAGGGCGGGGTGAGGCAGGATAATTTCCCGAGATGGCCCTTGCTGGACGGAACCTCGTATGTATACGGTCTGCTTACGTGAGATTCTCCCGTGGAGGCTGTGACATGACGGAAATTCTTGTGCAGGTGGGTTCGGAGGAAGAGGTTCCTCCCGTGACCAGGGTGGTGGAGCACCCGGCATGGCCCGTGCTCAAGGATGCCGTGGAGCGGATCCGGCCGTGGCAGTCCAAGGACGGGTCGATCGACTTCGAGGCCGAGGGCGCGCCCGACCCCGCCGACGCCGAGCTCGCCGTGCGCCGGGTCGCCGACGCGGTGCTGGAGCTCTCCCCGCTGCTCCCGCACGACGGCGACTACCACGAGGCCCTGGTCAAGGACCTCGGCCGGTGGGCCGACAGCGGCTTCCAGGTGCCCGACTTCCTCGACTCGCTGCTGGCCTTCCAGCCCGCCGCGCACCGCGCCGACGGCCTGCAGCACCTGGTCGTCTTCCCGATGTACACGCAGAACGGCAACCCGGACCGCAACCTCGAAGCGGTCGTGCTGCGCATGGTCTGGCCGGACTGGCTGGCCGAGCTGGAGCGCACCCGCTACGACAACCCGCTGTTCTGCGGCATCACCTTCGAGGACTTCACGTCCGGCTACGACACCAACTCGGCCGTCCTGTTCCCCGAGACGATCGCCGTGCGCGAGGCGCCGGAGCGGTTCACCTGGGGCGGCATCTTCTGCGACCGCGAGGCCGCCCGCTTCCGCCGCGTGACCGAGGCCGCCGTCGACATCCTGGGCCTGGAGCTGCCCGAGGACGTCGCCGCCATGGTCCACGACCAGAAGCGCTGCGAGGAGGCGTTCGTCCTGTGGGACATGGTCCACGACCGCACCCACAGCCACGGCGACCTGCCCTTCGACCCCTTCATGATCAAGCAGCGCCAGCCGTTCTGGATGTACGGCCTGGAGGAGCTGCGCTGCGACCTCACCGCCTTCAAGGAGGCCGTGAAGCTGTCGGCCGAGGGCGTCCCGCAGGCCCGTGACGTGCAGGTCGCGGTCCTCTTCGACCGCATGTTCCGCTTCCCCGTCACCGGCGAGCGGGTCCGCAACTACGACGGCCTGGGCGGTCAGCTCCTCTTCGCCTACCTGCACAAGCACGACGTCGTGCGCTGGACCGACAACAAGCTCAGCATCGACTGGGAGCGCGCCCCGCAGGTCACCAACCAGCTGTGCGCCGAGATCGAGGAGCTGTACCGGGACGGCATCGACCGGCCCAAGCTCGTCCACTGGTTCGCCGGGTACGAGCTCGTCTCCACCTACCTCGCCCCGCACCCCGGCTCGAAGTGGGCCAAGGGTCCCGAGACGCTCGACGTGACGCTGCCCCCGCGCAAACTCGTCGATGACGTGCTTCCGGACGAGTTTCCGCTGAGCATGTTCTATGAGGCACTGTCCAAGAAGCTGAAGAACGTGATCGCCTCCACCAAGGGCATCACGGCGGACGGCGCCGAGCGGATCGCCGCGTGAGCGGCGGAGCCCTCCGCGACACCGGGAACACTGCTCAGGAGGCGAAGAAGATGGCGGGGAACGGAGCTCTCAGCGGTGCGGTGATCGCGGTGGCCGGCGCGGGCGGCCCCGCCGGCCGCGCGGCACTGCTGCGACTGGCCGAGGCGGGTGCCACCGTCGTCGGCGCGGACAACGATCCCGAGCGGCTCGCGGAGGCCGTGGACGCGGCGCGGTACGCCTCGGGCGGCGCGACCGTCACCGGCGAGACGGTCGATCTGCTGGACCTGCAGTCCACCCGTGAGTGGGCCGACCACATCGAGAAGGAGTTCGGCCGCGTCGACGGCCTGGTCCACCTCGTGGGCGGCTGGCGCGGCAGCGAGACCTTCATCAAGACCAGCCTCGACGACTGGGACTTCCTCGAACTGCTGCTGATCCGCACCGTGCAGCACACCTCGCTCGCCTTCTACGAGGCCCTGCAGCGCAGCGACCGCGGACGGTACCTGCTGATCAGCGCCGCCGGTGCCTCCAAGCCGACGGCCGGCAACGCCTCGTACGCCGCCGCCAAGGCCGCCGCCGAGGCCTGGACGCTCGCCCTGGCCGACGCCTTCCGCAAGGCCGGGGGCCCCGAGGGCCCGACGTCCGCGGCTGCGATCCTGGTCGTGAAGGCACTGGTGCACGACGCGATGCGCGCCGACCGCCCCAACGCGAAGTTCGCGGGCTTCACCGACGTGAAGGACCTGGCCGAGGCCATCACCGAGGTCTGGGAGAAGCCCGCCGCAGAAGTGAACGGAAACCGTCTGTGGCTCACCGAGAAGCCGTGAACCCTCCGAAGACCGACGCCCGTCGCCACCACGACCCCGAAGTCCGCGGTTTCGCCAGCGACAACTACGCCGGCGCCCACCCGGAGGTGCTCGCCGCCCTGGCCCTGGCCAACGGCGGGCACCAGGTCGCCTACGGCGAGGACGCGTACACGGAGAACCTCCAGAGTCTCGTCCGCAGCCACTTCGGCGCCACGGCCGAGGCGTTCCCGGTCTTCAACGGCACCGGCGCCAACGTCGTCGCGCTCCAGGCGGTCACCGACCGCTGGGGCGCGGTGATCTGCGCCGAGAGCGCGCACATCAACGTCGACGAGTGCGGGGCGCCCGAGCGGGTCGGCGGCCTGAAACTGCTCACCGTCCCGGCGCCCCACGGCAAGCTCACCCCCGAGCTGATCGACCGGCAGGCGTACGGCTGGGACGACGAGCACCGCGCGATGCCGCAGGTCGTCTCGATCACCCAGGCCACCGAACTGGGCACGGTCTACACGCCGGACGAGATCCGCGCCCTGTGCGAGCACGCCCACGCGCACGGCATGAAGGTGCACCTGGACGGCTCCCGGCTGGCCAACGCCGCCGCCACGCTGAACGTCCCGATGCGGACGCTCACGCAGGTCGCCGGCGTCGACATCCTCTCCCTGGGCGGCACGAAGAACGGCGCCCTCTTCGGCGAGGCCGTCGTCGTCCTCAACCAGGACGCCGTCAGCCACATGAAGCACCTGCGCAAGCTGTCCATGCAGCTCGCCTCGAAGATGCGCTTCGTGTCGGTGCAGTTGGAGGCCCTGCTCGCCAAGGACCTGTGGCTGCGCAACGCCCGGCACGCCAACGAGATGGCCCAGCGCCTCGCCGAGGGCGTGCGGGCGGTGCACGGGGTGGAGATCCTCCACCCGGTGCAGGCCAACGCGGTGTTCGCCCGTCTCCCGCACGAGGTGAGCGAGCGCCTGCAGCAGCGCTTCCGCTTCTACTTCTGGGACGAGGCCGCGGGCGACGTCCGCTGGATGTGCTCCTTCGACACGACCGAGGACGACGTCGACGCGTTCGTGGCGGCCGTGAAGGAGGAGATGGCCGGCTAGGGCCGGTCACCCGCTGGTGGTTCAGCCGCGGGGCGACGCCGTTGCGCGCCCCGCGGCGTCTTTCTCACCTCAGGAGTCCAGTAGGTTGGACTGAGAAGTCTTGTATGATGCACTGCATCCGGCAGACGCTCCCCACCGCACCCCGAGGCAGGGCCGACCATGACTCTCACGCTCACCGTGTCCGACGACGTACGTGCCCTCGCCCCCGGTTTCACCCACGTCGCGATCGAGGCGCACGGTCTGGTCAACGGGCCGAGCAGTGAAGCCGGTTCGGCGCTCCTGGACGACGCCGCCCGGCGCCTCGCCGCACGCCTGGACGGCCGCGCCCCGCACGAGGACCCGCACATGGCCGCCTGGCGCGCCGCCTACACGGCCTTCGGCTCCAAGCCGTCGCGGACCCGCAACTCCGCCGAGGCGCTGGCCAGACGCGCCCTCTCGGACGCCGGGCTGCCCCGGATCAACCTGCTCGTGGACCTCTACAACGCCGTCAGCGTGGCGCACCTGATCCCCGTCGGCGGGGAGGACCTCGACCTCGTCCGGGGCGGCATGCGCCTGGTCCGTGCCACGGGCACGGAGGACTTCGTGACCGTCGCCGGCGGTGAGGAGACCGTCGAGCACCCGGACGCGGGCGAGGTCGTGTGGTGCGACGACGCGGGAGTGACCTGCCGCCGCTGGAACTGGCGCCAGGGCCCGCGCACCCGGCTCACCGAGCGGACCACCTCGGGCGTCTTCCTGCTGGAGGGCATGGCCCCGATGCCGGTCGCCGAGGTGGAGGCGGCCGCGGCGGAACTGGCCGGGCTGCTCGCCGAGTTCAGCCCCGGCGCGGACATCGACGTACGCGCCCCGCAGTCCTGCGCCTGAGCCCCGGCCGCCGTACGCGCGTCAGTGCGCCTCGGCCTGCCGCACCTGCTCCGGCGTCGGGGCGGTGCCGCCGAGGTGCGCGGGCATCCACCAGGTGTCCTCCGGGCCCTTCGGGCGCACGGGGTAGGCGCGCTGGGCGGCTTCCAGCAGCTCCTGCACACGCTCGCGCAGCTGACGGGTGATCGCGCCCGCGTACTTGTCCCGGGACGCCTCGATCGCCTCGCCGACGCGGATGGTGACGGGGATGTGGCTGCGCCTGAAGTTGCGGGGGTGTCCCTTCGTCCACAGCCGCTGCGTGCCCCAGACCGCCATCGGGATCAGCGGGACGCCGGCCTCCTGGGCCAGGCGCGCGGCGCCCGACTTGAAGCTCTTCAGCGTGAACGACTGCGAGATGGTCGCCTCGGGGAAGACACCGACGATCTCGCCGGACCGCAGCGAGTCCAGGGCGTGCGCGTAGGCCGCCTCGCCCTGCGTGCGGTCCACGGGGATGTGCTTCATGCCGCGCATCAGCGGACCCGAGACGCGGTGCCGGAAGACCGACTCCTTGGCCATGAAGCGCACGAGTCTCTTCTGCGGCAGCGCCGCCAGCCCGTTGAACACGAAGTCCAGGTAGCTGATGTGGTTGCTCACCAGCACGGCGCCGCCCGAGCGCGGGATGTTCTCCGAACCCTGACAGTCGATCTTGAGGTCCCACACCTTGAACAGCGTGCGGGCGAAACCGACGACGGGACGGTAGACGAGTTCTGCCATGGGCGGGTCGGACCCTTCCTGCTCTGCCTGGGAAGGGATTCCCAGCGGACAAGTTACGCAGCCGTAGGTTTACGGCTTGTCGCAGATCGTGCCCCAAGAACGGCCGGGTAGCCAGTCCTCGTGCCCCGAGGCGAGGAGATTCTCGTCACGTCACCCCCGACCCCACCTCGGGCTTTTGCGCCCCCGTTACTCTGTGCGCAGCTGTGTCCGCAGCCCCGCCGGACCCAACTCCCCGCCCGCGCCCGGCGATCGCGAAGCCCCGCGCGTCTCACGGCATCGACGTCCGCGGCTCACCGGCCCGCTCCGGCTCGGTGTCCCGGGGCCGGGAATCTTTACGTTGGCGTGGACGCTTGCAGTGATGATGATCTGACTGGTGTGTGCGTGGTGGTACTCGCGACGGCGGGTGCCTGCGAGGGCCGCGACGGCGGCGGAGCGGGAGAGTGCGGGTGCGCGGGCGGGACGACGGCGAGCGGCTCGGTGCGGCGGAACTGGGCGCGCGGCTCGGCGAGCGGGCCACGCTCGTGCAGTTCTCCAGCGCGTTCTGCGCGCCCTGCCGGGCGACCCGGCGGATCCTCGACGAGATCGCCCGGATGGTCCCGGGCGTCAGCCACGTCGAGGTCGACGCCGAGGCCCGCCTGGAACTCGTACGACGCCTCGGCATCCTCAAGACCCCCACCGTGCTCGTCCTCGACGCCGACGGCAGGGTGGTGCGGCGGGCCGCCGGACAGCCCCGCAAGGCCGACGTCATCGCCGCGCTCGGGGAGGCGGTGTGAGGGACGGGACGCCGCCGCCAGTGAACCGTCTCCCACTTCACGGAACGAACTTGACTGCGCGTACCATTTATCGTCAGCCTGACTCCATGCCTTCGGATCTTCTCTCCGCGACCGACCTGCTGCGTTCGGTCTTCCGACGGCACGCGGCGGGCGTCGCCGTGATCACCGCTGTGGGCGGGAACGGCCCGGTGGGCTTCACCGCCACCTCCCTCACCTCCGTCTCCGCCGAGCCGCCCCTGCTCTCCTTCGGCGTCGGTACCGGCGGCTCCAGCTGGCCCGCGATCGCGGAGGCCGACCACGTCGGCGTCCACGTCCTCGGTGAGCACCAGCAGGAGCTCGCCGCCACCTTCGCCCGCAGCGGCGCCGACCGGTTCGCGGCGCCCACCGCCTGGCGGGAGGGGCCCGAGGGGGTCCCCGTGCTCGACGGCGTGCTCGCCTGGCTGGTGGGCCGGATCGTGGCGCGCGTGCCCGCCGGGGACCATCGCGTCGTGATCGCCGAGGTCGTGCACGGCGACCCCACCGGCACCGGCCGTCCCCTCCTCTATCACCAGGGACGTTTCCAGCGTCTGCGCGACTGACCGGCCTGCGCTCCGGGCTGCGTGACCGTCGAGTTCCGGTTACGCTGCGTTGCGAAGGTCACAGTTCAAAGCGCTTGCTTAGCGGGAACGAACTGGGTGTACTGACGAGTAATATTTCGCTCGGAGCGCGGGTCGCCCCGACCGGGATCGGCCGCTTGAGGCGCCTATGCTGCCTGCAAGCAAGCACCGAGAAATGACGATGCAGTAGGAGAGCCGGCGTGAGCTTGAGGATCGTTGTCACTGTGAAGTACGTGCCCGACGCCACTGGCGACCGGCACTTCGCCGATGACCTGACCGTCGACCGGGACGACGTGGACGGTCTGCTCTCCGAGCTCGACGAGTACGCGGTCGAGCAGGCGCTGCAGATCTCCGAGAACTCCGACGACGACGTGGAGATCACCGTCCTCACGGTGGGCCCGGAGGACGCCAAGGACGCCCTGCGCAAGGCGCTGTCCATGGGCGCGGACAAGGCGATCCACGTCGAGGACGACGACATCCACGGCACCGACGCCATCGGCACCTCCCTGGTGCTCGCCAAGGCGATCGAGAAGGCCGGCTACGACCTGGTGATCTCCGGCATGGCCTCCACCGACGGCACCATGGGCGTCGTGCCCGCGCTGCTCGCCGAGCGCCTCGGTGTGCCGCAGGTGACGCTGCTGTCCGAGGTGTCGGTCGAGGACGGCACGGTCAAGGGCCGCCGCGACGGCGACGCCGCCTCCGAGAGCCTGGAGGCCTCCCTGCCGGCCGTGGTGTCGGTGACCGACCAGTCGGGCGAGGCGCGCTACCCGTCCTTCAAGGGCATCATGGCGGCCAAGAAGAAGCCGGTGGAGTCCTGGGACCTGTCCGACCTGGACATCGAGGCCGAGGAGGTCGGCCTGGAGGGCGCGTGGACCAAGGTCGACGGCGCGGCCGAGCGCCCCGCCCGTACCGCGGGCACGATCGTCAAGGACGAGGGCGAGGGCGGCAAGCAGCTCGCCGAGTTCCTCGCGGGCCAGAAGTTCATCTGAGCCCCGCAGTCGCGATCCGTCCCTCATCTTCCGCAAGCAGGAGAGAAGAAGTCCCATGGCTGAAGTTCTCGTCTACGTCGACCACGTGGACGGTGCCGTCCGCAAGCCCACCCTGGAGCTGCTGACCCTCGCCCGCCGCATCGGCGAGCCCGTCGCCGTCGCGCTGGGAGGCGGCGCGGGTGACACCGCCGCCGCCCTCGCCGAGCACGGCGCGGTCAAGGTCCTCACGCACGAGGCCGCCGAGTACGCCGACTACCTGGTCGTACCGAAGGTGGACGCGCTGCAGGCCGCGGTGGAGGCCGTCTCCCCGGCCGCCGTCCTCGTCCCCTCCTCCGCCGAGGGCAAGGAGATCGCCGCCCGTCTGGCGCTGCGCATCGGCTCCGGCATCATCACCGACGCCGTCGACCTGGAGGCCGGCGACGAGGGCCCGGTGGCCACCCAGTCGGTGTTCGCCGCGTCCTACACCACCAAGTCCCGCGTCTCCAAGGGCACCCCGGTCATCACGGTCAAGCCCAACAGCGCCGCCGTCGAGGCCGCCCCGGCCGCCGGCACCGTCGAGGCGCTGAGCGTGTCCTTCTCCGCGCAGGCGACCGGCACCAAGGTCACCGGCCGCACCCCGCGCGAGTCGACCGGCCGCCCCGAGCTGACCGAGGCCGCGATCGTGGTCTCCGGTGGCCGCGGTGTCAACGGCGCGGAGAACTTCGCGATCATCGAGGCGCTCGCCGACTCCCTCGGTGCCGCCGTCGGCGCCTCGCGCGCCGCGGTCGACGCCGGCTGGTACCCGCACACCAACCAGGTCGGCCAGACCGGCAAGTCCGTCTCGCCGCAGCTGTACATCGCCTCCGGCATCTCCGGCGCGATCCAGCACCGCGCCGGTATGCAGACCTCGAAGACGATCGTGGCGATCAACAAGGACGCCGAGGCCCCGATCTTCGACCTCGTCGACTACGGCGTCGTCGGCGACCTCTTCGACGTCGTCCCGGCCCTGACCGAGGAGATCAAGGCCCGCAAGGGCTGATCGCCTCCCCGGCTCCGGCAGGCCCCCGCGACCGCGCGAACGGTCGCGGGGGCCTGTGCTCATCCCAGGGTCATCGAGGCCTGCACCGGCAGGTGGTCGCTCGGGTACGTCCCGTCGACCGAGAAGGTGTTCATCCCCGCCCAGTGCGTGGTCACCCCGGGCGTGGTGAGGATCCAGTCGATGCGCCGCCCGCCGGGCCTGGGCGGCCGGTAGCCGTGGTACGTCCCGTACGCCGGACCCCGCGAGGCCGCCGCATCCCAGGCGTCCACCAGCCCGATGTCCAGCATGAGGTCGTACACCCGGTTGTCGTGGGCGCCCGCGTTGAAGTCGCCGGTGACGATGACCGGCGACGACCGGTCCCAGCCGGCGATCGTCTCGCCGATCAGCCCCGCCGAGCGTTCCCGGGCGTACTGGCTGACGCTGTCCAGATGGGTGTTGAGGACGTAGAACTCCCGTCCGCCGTCGGCGAGATCGGCGAAGCGGACCCAGGTCACCATGCGGAGCCAGTCCGCGTCCCAGGTGTTCGAGGCGATCGTGTACGGGGTGTCGGACAGCCAGAAGTGGTCGAACTCGATCGCGTCGAGTCTGCGCGTGTCGTAGAAGATCGCCATGAACTCGTCCTTGCTGCCGCCCCCGCGTCCGGTGCCGATCCAGTCGTAGTGCTCGCCGAGATCCGCCTCGATCATGCGCACTTGCCCGTACAGCCCTTCCTGGGTGCCGATGACGTGCGGCCGCTCGCGGCGCAGCAGTTCGCGCATCACCGGCCGGCGCACGGTCCAGCGCGGTGTCTCGTCCACGACGGTCGCGAAGCGCACGTTGAACGTCATGACGTTCAGCGCGCCCGCGGGCTCGCCGGCGGAAGCGGGCCGTGTGGGACCCGCGGTGGTGAGCAGCGGTCCCGCGACGGCGGCGGCCGCCGCCGCCTTGAGCCCGTGGCGGCGCGTCACTCCGACCTCGTTCGGCACGTGGTTTCCCTCCCCTTGCACGTCAGGATGAAGCCTGCCCCTGAATACGGAACCGGGGGGCGGGTCCGCGGTGATCGGAGGTGAAGATGGGCAATCGCACGGCGAGACGCTGTTGACCAGGGGGAAGGTCGGCCGATAACTTCGCTCTACGGATTGTTGATTCCGTACAGCGGAAAACAGGAGGGTCTCGGAATGGGTCAGGGCCAGCAGGAGAAGGTGGCGACGAGCCTCGCGGGCGCCGTCAGCGAGGAGATCAGCGCCTCCCTCGCCCCGGTCGACGCCGAGCTGGAGCGCTGCTACCCCGGCGACCCCGGCACCCGCCAGCCCGTCCACACCGTCTACGTACCCGGCGACGTCTTCGCCCCCGGCACCATCCGCTCCTGGGGCGACCGCGCCCTGGCCGCCCTCGACGAGCACGCCCCCGACGCCGCCTCCTTCGCCGCCGTCCTCGGCCTCTCCGGCGAACTCGCCGAGCCCGTCCACGCGCGCGTGCGCGCCAAGCTGGAGCGCGAGCCGATCGAGGACCTGCGCGTCGACTTCGAGGACGGCTACGGCAACCGCCCCGACGCCGAGGAGGACCAGGCCGCCGCCCGCGCCGCCCGGATCATCGCCGAGGCGTACGCCGACCGCACCGCCGCCCCCTACATGGGCATCCGCATGAAGTGCATGGAAGCGCCCGTGCGCGCCCGGGGCATCCGCACCCTCGACATCTTCCTCACCGGCCTGATGGAAGCCGGCGGGCTGCCCGCCGGGCTGGTGCTCACCCTGCCCAAGGTGACCTACGCCGAGCAGGTCACCGCCATGGCACGGCTGCTGGACGCCTTCGAGAAGACGCACGGCCTGGAGCCCGGCCGGATCGGCTTCGAGATCCAGATCGAGACCAGCCAGTCCATCCTCGCCGCCGACGGCACCGCCACCGTCGCCCGCATGATCCAGGCCGCCGAGGGCCGCGCCACCGGACTGCACTACGGCACCTTCGACTACAGCGCCTGCCTCGGCGTCTCCGCCGCCCACCAGGCCAGTGACCATCCCGCGGCCGACCACGCCAAGGCCGTCATGCAGGTCGCCGCGGCCGGCACGGGCGTCCGCGTCTCGGACGGCTCGACGAACGTCCTGCCGGTCGGCCCCACCGAGAAGGTCCACGCCGCCTGGCGCCTGCACTACGGCCTGACCCGCCGCGCCCTGGCCCGCGCCTACTACCAGGGCTGGGACATGCACCCCGGCCACATCCCCACCCGCTACGCCGCCGTCTTCGCCTTCTACCGCGAGGGCTTCGAACAGGCCGCCGCCCGCCTGGCCCGGTACGCCAACCGCACCGCCGGCGACGTCATGGACGAACCCGCCACCGCCAAGGCCCTCGCCGGCTACCTGCTGCGCGGCCTGGACTGCGGCGCCCTCGACATCGGCGAGGTCGCCCGCCTGACCGGCCTCACCCGAGCCGACCTGGAGAGCTTCGCGGCCCCGCGCCGGGGCGACCTGACGGCGTCGAGCTAGAACCCTCGTGAACCCTCGTGCGGACGAGCTGCTAGTTCACAGTTCGGCCCAGCTGATCCAGGTAGGGCTGTGCGCGTCCTCCCGCGCCGACTCGAAGGCTCGTGCGACGGCCCGCGAGGCGTCCTGCGGGAACCCCCGCTGGGCCGCGAGGGGGCTCGAAGGACCGCCCGCGGACGCCGAAGAGGCACCCGAAGGCCGCATACGACCGGCCGTCGAAGACGTGGTCCAGGGCCATGGCCGGATGCCAGCGGAGGAACGGCTCGTCGTCCTCGGGCTCGGAGCCGTCGACGAAGCTGCTTTGGACCTCGACGAACCCGTGGATGTCCGTACTCACGCACACGATCCTGCCCTGGCCGGCCGCCGCCGTCACCGCCGCCCCGTAGGCTGTACGCCACCTACGAACGTGTCAGTGCATCCGGCGGGGGCACAGGAACGGGGCAGTGGTGTCAACGGGGGAGTACGGGCGGGCCGAGGGAGCCGGACGGGTGCTGGCGGGCCGGTACCGGGTCACGGGCCGGCTGGGGCGCGGCGGCATGGGCGTCGTCTGGAGGGCCGTCGACGAGGTCCTGGGCCGCGAGGTCGCCGTCAAGGAACTGCGCACCTACACCGACGCGGCCGGTCCCGAACTGGACCAACTGCACCTGCGGATGAGGCGCGAGGCGCGTGCGGCGGCCCGGGTCCGCCACCCCGGTGTCATCGCCGTGCACGACATCGCCCAGGCCGACGGCCGCCCGCTCATCGTCATGGAACTGGTCGACGGGCCGTCCCTGGACGACGTCCTGCGCGAACGCGGCACGCTCGTCCCGCACGAGGCCGCCGGGATCGGCGCCGCGGTCATGGACGCGCTGGCCGCCGCCCACGAGGCGGGCGTCCTCCACCGCGACGTGAAGCCCGGCAACATCCTGCTCGACCGCTCCGGCCGCATCGTCCTCACCGACTTCGGCATCGCCACCATGGACGACCCGGGCGACGGTTCGGCCACCCACCTCACCCGCAGCGGTGAACTCGTCGGCTCGCTCGACTACCTGGCCCCCGAGCGCGCCCAGGGCGGCGACCCGGGCCCGGCCGCCGACATCTGGGCGCTGGGCGCCACGCTGTACGCGGCCGTCGAGGGCGCCTCGCCCTTCCGCCGTACGTCGACGTTCTCCACGCTCACCGCGATCGTCACGGAGCCGCTGCCGCAGCCCCGGCGCGCCGGTTCCCTCGGCCCCGTGCTGCAGCGGCTGCTGGACAAGCGCCCCGACGCCCGCCCGGAGGCCGACCAGGCGCGTGAACTGCTCCAGGCGGTGGCCGACTCGGGCGGCACGGACACGCCGACGTCCAGGCTGCGCGGCCCTGCCCCCGTGCCCCCGCACCCGGAGACGGAACGCGTCCCGTCCGTACCGCCGGGGTTCGGGCCGCCGCAGCAGGTCCGCCCGGGCGCCGACGGGCCGCACGAGGGCCGGGGCACGCCCGGCTCGGGCCCGGCCGCGGCGGCCGCAAGCGCAGGCCCGGCGGGGGGCGCCGGCGACGAGGATGCGGGGCGGTTCGGTCCGGGCGGCGGCCGGACGGCGCCTGCGGGTCCCGCTGCGCAGGGGCCGCAGGCCGGGTTCCCGGCGCCGGGGGCGGCGGTTCCGGCTCCCGGCGTCCAGGGTCTCGGCGCGGGCGGTCCCGGCAGTGACGCCCCCACCGGCCCGATGGACTCCGGGTCCGCCGCCCGCCGCAAGAGGCCCCGGGCGCTTCTCGCGGCCATGGCCGTCACCGTCGTCCTCGCCGCCGCCGGTACCACGATCGCCCTGCTCAGGGACTCGGGCGGCGCCGAGCCGGGCGGGCGGACCGAGGCCGCCGCCCCCTCCGCGCCCGGCCGCGGCGACGACGCCTCGACCGCGCCCGGGACCACCCGGCAGGGCGACGGCGAGAGCGCAACGCCCTCCGCGCAGCCCGGCGGCGGGAAGCGGCCCGGGTCCTCCGGCCGGCCCGCCGCCCCGGCCCCGTCCTCCGGCGGTGGCACCGCGGACCCGGACGGCTCGGCCCCGGGAGGTCCCGCCACGGACAGCGGCTCACCCGCCCCGGCGCCGGTCTGCCACGCCATCGGCGGCGGCAAGTACAACTGCCAGGTCTGGAAGACCGCCGACTCCCACACCGCCTCCGGCGCACGGGCCGGCATCCTGAAGGCGGGCACCAACTACTTCTACTGCCAGCAGAACCTGGGCCGCCGCGAGTCCTACGGGGAGTGGACCAACGTCTGGTGGGCCAAGACCGACGACGACAGCGGCAACACGGACGTCTGGGTCAGCGACGTCTACATCAAGGGCGGCGACAACGACGCGCCGGTGCCCGGGCTGCCGGTCTGCTGAGCGCGCAGCGACGCCGCCGCGTAGCGCTCCAGACCCGAGGCCGTCACCAGTTTCTCCTCGACGAACAGCCGCGTGCCCCGTTCGCACAGCCGCCGGTCGGCCCGTGCCCGGGCGCAGAACTCCTCGGGCACGACACCGAACAGCTCCCGCAGGCGCGGCAGTTGGACGAGCAGGTCGGTGAGCAGCTCGCGCTCGCCCGGGTGGGTGCGCAGCGTGCCGGTGCCGTCGTGCAGGACGCCGTGCCGGTTGACGTAGGCGTACACGCCGGGCAGGCGCGTGCCGTCCGCGAGGTCGATCCGTACGCCGGGGGAGGGCAGCCAGGCCCGCTCGAAGTTGCCGCCCGGCAGCGGTACTCCCTCGCTCGCGTCGATCACCGCGAGCTGCTCGGCGTCGAGCCAGAGGACGAACAGCTCCCGTACCGTGTCCGGGGCGCTGACCGGCGAGGCCGAGACGTACCCCATGCGGCTCACGTGCGCCGAGACCCCGGCGTCGACGCCGGTCACCCGGGCCTTCACCATCGGCAGCGGGGCCATGAGGCCGAACTCCCGCATCTTGTGGCTCAATTGGCCGGGGCAGCCGTTGGAGCCGATGGCGAGGACCGGCGTGCGGTCGGCGTGCACCAGCCGCTCCAGCGGCAGGAAGCGGTCCCCGTCGAGCAGACCGGAGTCCTCGGGCCACGCCCCCGGGTAGAGCAGGGGATGGTCGCGCGGTGCCTCGGCGAGACCGAGGGCGCGCAGCGTGCGGGCGAAGGCGTGGTCCATGGGCGGCTCAATCCGCCGGGGGCAGTTCGCCCGAGCCGCGGGTGATCAGCCGGGTCGGCAGCTCGATGCGCTCGGGGGTGATCAGGGAGCCGTCCAGCTGCCGGAACAGGCGCTCCGCCGCGGTGCGGCCGATGTCCGCCGCGTCCTGGGCGACGACCGTCACGCCCGGCTGCAGCAGGTCGGCCAGCTCGATGTCGTCGAAGCCGACCAGGGCGACGCGGCGGCTCTGCTCGGCGAGCACCCGGATCACGGTGACGGTGACCCGGTTGTTGCCCGTGAAGACCGCGGTGACCGGGTCCGGGCCGGACAGCATCTCCTCGGCGGCCCTGCGCACCCGCTCGGGGTCGGTGACCCCGAGGGACATCCAGGAGTCCGCCACCGGTATGCCCGCGTCCTCCATCGCGGCCCGGTAGCCGCGCAGCCGCTCGGCGGCGGTGTGGATCCGGGGCATGTCGCCGATGAAGCCGATGCGGCGGTGCCCGTGCGCGATGAGGTGGGCGACGCCGTCGCGGGCGCCCCCGAAGTTGTCGGACAGCACCACGTCGGCGTCGATGTGACCGGCCGGCCGGTCCACGAACACCGTGGCGACGCCCGCCTTGAGCTCCGGTTCCAGATACCGGTGGTCGTCACCGGCCGGGATCACCACGAGCCCGTCCACCCGCCGCGCGCACAGGGCCAGCACCAGCTCCTGCTCGCGCTCGGGGTCCTCCGCGCTGGAGCCGTTGATCAGCAGGGCGCCGTGCGCGCGGGCCACCTCCTCGACCGACCGGCTCAGCGGCCCGTAGAACGGGTCCGCGAGGTCCTCCAGGACCAGGCCGATGCTCGCCGTGCGGCCCTTGCGGAGCACCCGCGCGCTGTCGTTGCGGCGGAAGCCCAGGGCGTCGATCGCCTCCTGGACGCGCCGCTCCGTCTCCGGGGTGACCCCGGGCTCCCCGTTCACGACCCGCGAGACCGTCTTGAGGCCGACTCCGGCACGGGCGGCCACGTCCTTCATGGTCGGACGGTTGCCGTAGCGCGTTGCGGAGCGGAGATGGGTCTGGGGCACGGTGCGGCGTCCTGTCCTGTCGTCCACGGGGGTGCGTCGGTCCTGGGTTTGTATGAGGATGTGGCGTCGAGCATAGAGCCTGGACAACGTTGTCAGACTCGGGAGAGACTGTCCACCGCACTCTCCGGCCCGCGCACCGCCACGGGACCGGACTGCCTCGTGCCCTGCTCCAAGGCCTATTCGGCGTTTGTCTCATGCTCGACGGGGAGATCCGACTCTGATGCACACCGACCTCGTGGCCGCGCTCGACATCGGCGGCACCAAGATCGCCGGCGCGCTGGTGGACGACCGCGGCCGGATCCTGGTCCGCGCGCAGCGTCCGACGCCCGCCCGGGAGGACGGCGACACCGTGATGCGGGCGGTGGAGCAGGTGCTCGGCGAGCTCACCGCCTCGCCGCTGTGGGAGCGTGCGACGGCCGTGGGGATCGGCAGCGCCGGTCCGGTGGACGCCTCCGCGGGCACGGTGAGCCCGGTGAACGTGCCCGGCTGGCGCGACTACCCGCTCGTCGCCCGGGTCCGGGCCGCGGCCGGGGGCCTGCCCGTGGAGCTGATCGGCGACGGCGTGGCCATCACGGCGGCCGAGCACTGGCAGGGCGCGGCCCGGGGCCACGACAACGCGCTGTGCATGGTGGTCTCCACGGGCGTCGGCGGCGGCCTGGTCCTCGGCGGCCGGCTGCACCCCGGGCCCACCGGCAACGCCGGCCACATCGGGCACATCAGCGTCGACCTCGACGGCGACCCGTGCCCGTGCGGCTCGCACGGCTGTGTGGAGCGCATCGCCAGCGGGCCCAACATCGCCCGCAGGGCCCTGGAGAACGGCTGGCGTCCGGGTTCCGACGGCGACACCTCCGCCGCCGCGGTGGCCGCCGCGGCGCGGGCCGGCGACCCGGTCGCCGTCGCCTCCTTCGCACGCGCCGCCCAGGCCCTGGCCGCGGGGATCGCCGCGACGGCGACCCTCGTGGAGATCGACATCGCTGTCGTCGGCGGGGGAGTGGGCAAGGCGGGCGACGTCCTGTTCGCCCCGCTGCGCAAGGCCCTGAGCACCTACGCGACGCTGTCCTTCGTCCGGAACCTGACCGTGGCACCGGCCCAGATGGGCACGGACGCCGGGCTGGTGGGAGCGGCGGCGGCAGCACTGGCGAAGCGTCCGGACGCGGCCGCCGCGGGGGTGTGAGCCCGGGCCCTGGAGCCGGCAGGAACGTTCAGGCGGCCCTGGTGCGCCGCCGCACGCGGGCCGCCCCGGCGCGGCCCCGCACCCCGTTCTTCCGGAGTTCTCCCCTCCGGTCCGCGCCGCCCGGAAACCGGCCGCGTGTCCGTGCGATATGACACGATCGCGCCTGTGAGCAGCAACAGAGCCGTCTCGGAGCAGCGCCGGCGCGATCTGGTCCGCCTGCGCCGGATCAAGGACCGGATCGACCGGGAGTACGCGCAGCCCCTGGACGTCGAGGCGCTGGCCCGCGGCGAGCACATGTCGGCGGGGCATCTCAGCCGCGCGTTCCGGCAGGCGTACGGGGAGTCGCCGTACAGCTATCTCATGACGCGCCGCATCGAGCGCGCGATGGCGCTGCTGCGCCGCGGGGACCTCAGCGTCACCGAGGTGTGCTTCGAGGTCGGCTGCTCCTCGCTGGGCACCTTCAGCACCCGCTTCACCGAACTCGTCGGCATGCCGCCCAGCGCCTACAAGCGCGAGGCGGCGCGGGCCACCGCGGGCATCCCGTCATGCGTGGCGAAGCAGGTCACCAGACCGGTCAGGAATCGAGAAGCGCCCGCGACGGGCCGTCACTAGCGTGGTGGCCATGGACCTCACCATTCACGCCAGTTTCCTTCCGCACGACGACCCGGACGCCGCCCTGGCGTTCTACCGCGACACCCTCGGCTTCGAAGTCCGCAACGACGTCGGGTACGAGGGCATGCGCTGGATCACCGTCGGCCCCGCCGGCCAGCCCGGCACGAACATCGTGCTGCACCCGCCGGCCGTCGACCCCGGCGTCACCGAGGACGAGCGCCGCACCGTCGCCGAGATGATGGCCAAGGGCACCTACGCCAGCATCGTCCTGGCCACCAGCGACGTCGACGGCGTCTTCGAGCGGCTCCAGGCGGGCGACGCCGAGGTCGTCCAGGAACCGGTGGACCAGCCGTACGGCGTGCGCGACTGCGCCTTCCGCGACCCCGCGGGCAACATGGTCCGCATCCAGCAGCTCAAGGCGCAGTAGCGGCACCGCGGTTCGGCCTGTCGCAGCGCGGGTTCCCGTACGGCCCCACCCGGCCGCCGGCTCCCGCACCCCGGCGCCGTCCCCGCCCGGGGCGGCGCGGGACCGAGATCGTCCGGGACGGCAGCCCCGCCCCAGAAGAAGGAGACACCATGAGCAAGGCCGAGACGGCGGACAGACGGCCGCCCGGTCCGCACGTCGCCGACAGCCATGACGTGATCCGCGTCCACGGCGCGCGCGAGAACAACCTCAAGGACGTCAGCATCGAGATCCCCAAGCGCCGGCTGACGGTGTTCACCGGTGTCTCCGGTTCGGGCAAGAGCTCGCTGGTGTTCGACACGATCGCCGCGGAGTCGCAGCGGCTGATCAACGAGACCTACAGCGCCTTCCTGCAGGGCTTCATGCCGAACCGGGCGCGGCCCGAGGTCGACGTGCTCGACGGGCTGACCACCGCCATCGCCGTCGACCAGCAGCGGATGGGCGGCGACCCGCGCTCCACGGTCGGCACCGCCACCGACGCCAGCGCGATGCTGCGCATCCTCTTCAGCCGGCTCGGCGAGCCGCACATCGGGCCGCCCAGCGCCTACTCCTTCAACACCGCCTCGGTCAGCGCGAGCGGCGGGATCCGGGTCGAACGCGGCGCCGAGAAGACCAGGACGGTGAAGGCGACCTTCTCCCGCACCGGCGGCATGTGCACCCGCTGCGAGGGCCGCGGCAAGGTCTCCGACATCGACCTCACCCAGCTCTACGACGACTCCAAGTCGATCGCCGAGGGCGCCTTCACCATCCCCGGCTGGAAGGCCGACAACGTCTGGACCGTCGGGCTCTACGCCCAGTCCGGCTTCGTCGACCCGGACAAGCCGATCCGCCGGTACACCAAGAAGGAGATGCGGGACTTCCTCTACGGCGAACCGACCAAGGTCAAGGTCAACGGTGTCAACCTCACCTACGAGGGCCTGATCCCCAAGATCCAGAAGTCGTTCCTGTCCAAGGACAAGGAGGCGATGCAGCCGCACATCCGGGCCTTCGTGGAGCGGGCGGTCACCTTCACGACCTGCCCCGAGTGCGACGGCACGCGGCTGACCGAGGCGGCCCGGTCGTCGAAGATCCGGGACATCAGCATCGCCGAGGCCTGCGCCATGGAGATCAGGGACCTCGCCGAGTGGGTCCGGGGCCTGACCGAACCGTCGGTGGCGCCGCTGCTCGCCGCCCTGCAGGGCACGCTCGACTCCTTCGTGGAGATCGGCCTGGGCTACCTCTCGCTCGACCGGCCGGCCGGCACGCTCTCCGGCGGCGAGGCGCAGCGCGTGAAGATGATCCGCCACCTCGGTTCCTCGCTCACGGACGTCACCTACGTCTTCGACGAGCCCACCGTCGGCCTGCACCCGCACGACATCCAGCGGATGAACAACCTGCTGCTGCGGCTGAGGGACAAGGGCAACACCGTGCTCGTCGTCGAGCACAAGCCGGAGGCGATCGCCGTCGCCGACCACGTGATCGACCTCGGCCCCGGCGCCGGTACCGAGGGCGGCACCGTCTGCTACGCGGGCACGGTCGAAGGGCTGCGGGCGGCCGACACCGTGACCGGCCGTCATTTCGACGACCGGGCCAAGGTGAAGGACGTGGTCCGCGAGCCCACCGGCGCGCTGGAGATCCGGGGCGCCTCGGCGAACAACCTGCAGAACGTGGACGTCGACATCCCGCTCGGGGTGCTCACCGTCGTCACGGGTGTCGCCGGCTCCGGCAAGAGCTCGCTGCTGCACGGCTCGATGCCCGCCGACGCGGGCGTGACCTCCGTGGACCAGAGCCCCATCAAGGGCTCGCGCCGCAGCAACCCCGCCACCTACACCGGGCTGCTCGACCCGATCCGCAAGGCGTTCGCCAAGGCCAACGGCGTCAAGCCGGCCCTGTTCAGCGCCAACTCCGAGGGCGCCTGCCCCACCTGCAACGGCGCCGGGGTGATCTACGTCGACCTCGGCATGATGGCCGGCGTCGACACCCCCTGCGAGGACTGCGAGGGCAAGCGGTTCCAGCCCTCGGTGCTGGAGTACCACCTCGGCGGCCGCGACATCAGCGAGGTGCTCGCGATGCCCGTGACCGAGGCCGAGGAGTTCTTCGGCACCGGCGAGGCCCGCACGCCGGCCGCGCACCGGATCCTGGAGCGGCTCGCCGACGTCGGGCTCGGCTACCTCACCCTCGGCCAGCCGCTCACCACGCTGTCCGGGGGCGAGCGGCAGCGGCTGAAGCTGGCCGCGCACATGGCCGACAAGGGCGGCGAACCCCGGATCCTCGTGCTCGACGAGCCGACCACCGGCCTGCACCTCGCGGACGTGGAGCAGCTGCTCGGCCTGCTCGACCGGCTCGTGGACGCCGGCCGGTCGGTCGTCGTCATCGAGCACCACCAGGCGGTCATGGCCCACGCCGACTGGATCGTCGACCTCGGGCCCGGCGCCGGCCACGACGGCGGCCGCGTCGTCTTCGAGGGCACCCCGGCCGACCTGATCGCGTCCCGCTCCACGCTGACGGGGGAGCACCTGGCGGCGTACGTGGGCGCCTGACATGCCCCTCCGGGCCGTGCGGCGAGCGTCCGGCGCTCACGCACGGCCCCAGGCCCGACCGGCCCTCGTGCGCCGGTCGGGCCTGCGGCTCGGGCGCCGGTCGGGCCCGCGGCTCGGGCCCCGGTGGGACCGCGACTCCGGCGCCGTTCGGGCCCACGGCTCCGGCAGGGTGCCGGACGCGACCCTGCGGGGTGCCGCTCCGGGGTCGGGGAGCCCTCGTGAGGGCTTGTGACCGGGCGGGCACGAGGGCTTGTGACCGGGCGGGCACGGCCATGCCCGGGCAGGAACGCCAGGCTCCCGGGCCGACGCGTGCCCGGATCCCTTGCCGTCCGGTCCACCAGTCCGCGTGGACGTGCCGGTCAGTGGACGTGCCGGTCATCGGAGACCCCGCTCGGCACCGCCACGTATCACTCGGACCCCTCACTCGGACCCCGCCCTCGGGGCACCCGAACGGCCCACTGCCGCGGGCGGTGCACCCCACGGTCACGCACTCTGGTGGCATGGCGTCCGTGAAACCCGTCGTGGTCTACCCGCCCGCCGCGGACGGTGGCCGGCGGGTCCGTGTGGACGACCAGTTCCTCGGGATCGCCTACGGGCTGCTGGACATCGCCGAGTTCCTGAGGCGGGCGGGGATCGACGACGCGGACGAGACGTACGTGGCGGCGTCCGGACTGATCGAGTGGCGGGGCGGGGGCCCCGAGGCGTGGGGCGGAGCGCCGGGATGAGAGCCGCCCGTCGCCCGGTCGTACGCCGCTGCGTGACCCCGAGGGCTCCCCGGCAGTTGTGCCGGGCATGAAGAAGCGCAGCATGCTCGCCATCGCCTCCCTCGCCACCGGCTTCGTCGTCGCGGCGGTCACCCCGTCCCACGCCCTCGGGGACAGCCTCGGCTCCCTCAGCGTGGACGAGACCCTCAAGTCGCTCGACGAGACCGTCGCCAAGGACAGCCTCTCGCTGGACCGGGAGGACGGCGCCAAGGGGAAGAAGAAGGGCTGACGAGCCGCACGGTCCCGGCCCACGGCGCCGGTGCTCCCGCACAAGGGGGCACCGGCGCCGTCGCCATGCGCCCTCAACTGCGGCTGGTTTCCGTGGCAGGGTGGAGCGGGCAAGCCTCAGGGGGCCAACAGAAGAGGGGGACCTGTGACCGTCGTCTGGATCAACGGCGCGTTCGGTGCGGGGAAGACCACCACCGCACGGGAACTGATCGAACTGATCCCGAACAGCACGCTCTTCGACCCGGAGGTCATCGGCGGCGCGCTCGCCCACCTGCTGCCGCCCAAACACCTCGCCGAGGTCGGCGACTTCCAGGACCTGCCGATCTGGCGGCGGCTCGTGATCGACACGGCGGCCGCGATGCTCGCCGAGCTCGGCGGGACCCTGGTGGTCCCCATGACCCTGCTGCGCCAGGAGTACCGGGACGAGATATTCGGCGGGCTGGCCGCGCGCAGGATCGCGGTCAGCCACATCCTGCTCGCTCCGGCCGAAACGATACTGCGCGAGCGCATAGCGGGCCGTGAGGTGCCGGCGGACCTCCCCGACGGCGAGATGCGCATACGCCGGTGGTCCTTCGACCACATCGAGCCCTACCGGGCGGCCCTCGCCTCCTGGCTCAGCGCCGACGCCCACCCGGTCGACACCAGCGACCTCACCCCGTACCAGGCCGCCGCCCGCATCGCCGAGGCCCTGGGCAGCGGCTCCGTGCCCGTCTGCGACATCGTGCAGACGCCCGAGCCCACCGCCGAGACGCTCGCCGCCGGGGTGCTCCTCTTCGACGAACAGGGCCGGGTGCTGCTCGTCGACCCCACCTACAAGGCCGGCTGGGAGTTCCCGGGCGGGGTCGTCGAGCCCGGTGAGGCGCCCGCGCGCGCCGGGATGCGGGAGGTCGCCGAGGAGACCGGCATCCGCCTCGACGAGGTGCCCGGCCTGCTCGTCGTCGACTGGGAACGCCCCGCACCCCCCGGCTACGGCGGACTGCGGCTCCTCTTCGACGGCGGCGTCCTCGACTCGGCGGAGGCCGGACGGCTGCTGCTGCCCGGCCCGGAACTGCGCGCATGGCGGTTCGTCACCGAGGAGGAGGCCGCCGACCTGCTGCCCCCCGTACGCTACGAGCGGCTGCGCTGGGCCCTGCGGGCGCGCGAACGCGGAGCGGCGTTCTACCTGGAAGCCGGGGTGCCGGTCGGCTGACACGCGCCGCCGGACGCCGGCGTCCTGGGCCCCCGGACCGGACGCTCGGCCGTCGCCCGTGCGCCGCGTCCCGCAGCGCACGGGCCGCCCGCCCCCGCACCGGGTCCCCGTGGCCGAAGCAGGCCACGTCCGCGTCGAGCTCCGCCAGCCGCGCGCAGGCGGAGAGGACCTGACCGCGGTCGAGGTGGAACACGCCTGGCATCACCGTGCCGTCCACGGGGGACGCCGCGACCGTGTCACCCGTGAACAGCACGCCGTGCTCGGGGAGATGCAGCGCGATGCTGCCGTGCGTGTGCCCCGGCACATGGACGACGTGCGCCCCGCCGGCCAGGTCCAGCACCTCGCCGCCGGACAGCTCGGTGACCCGCCCGGGCCGCAGGGGGCCGCCCTCGGGCAGGAGCTGCCGCGCCCGCTCGTGGAGGGGGCGTTCCCCGTCCTCGAACACCGGCGCCGGGCCCGGGACCTCGCCGCGCACGGCGGGGGCGTCGAGCCGGTGCGCCAGCACCTCGGCACCGCTGAGCGCCGCGAACTCCCCCGCCCCGCCCGCGTGGTCCTCGTGGAAATGGGTGAGCACGATCCGCCGCACGTCCCGGGGATCGCGGCCCAGCGCGCTCACCGCCCGCGCGATCGGCGCACCGGAGCCCGCCGGGACCGCGTCGATCAGCGTCAGCTCGTCGCGCACGACCGTGAGCAGGCGGCCGCCCGTACGGACGAGCTGCTGCGCCGCCTGGAGGGTTTCCCGGCGCCCGGGCCCGCCGGCTCCCCCTCTTCCCCCCCCCGCATCCACTGCTTCCACCGCTTCCGCTTCCCCCCGGAACGACCGCTTCGGTCGCGCCAGAGGCAGGCCTGGCCGACCGGGAAACGCAGCAGGTGGAGGCGGGGGAGCAGTGCGACGGCGTCCACGGGACGACCGTAGGAAAGGCCCCCGTCCGAGGACGAGGGCCTTCTGCCGAGGGCAGAGCGGTCAGCTCGCCGCGTAGGCGCGCAGGAACAGCGCCTCCGCCACCGACAGCCGCTCCAGCTCCTCGGGCGACACGCTCTCGTCCACCGCGTGGATCTGCGCCTCCGGCTCGCTCAGCCCGATGAGCAGGATCTCCGCCTGCGGGTACAGAGCCGCCAGCGTGTTGCACAGCGGGATCGAGCCGCCCTGACCGGCGTACTGCATCTCCTGCCCCGGGTACGCCACCGCCATCGCGTCCGCCATGGCCTGGTACGCCGGGCTGCCCGTGTCGGCGCGGAAGGCCTGGCCCTGGCCGATCTGCTCGGTGCTGATCCGCGCGCCCCACGGCGTGTGCGCCTCCAGGTGCGCCTGGAGCAGCTTGGTCGCCTCGGCCGCGTCCACGCCCGGCGGCACCCGCAGGCTGATCAGCGCCCGGGCGCTGGCCTGCACCGACGGGGTGGCGCCCACGACCGGCGGGCAGTCGATGCCGAGGACGGTGACGGCCGGACGCGCCCAGATGCGGTCGGCGACCGTCCCTGACCCGAGCAGCTCGACACCGTCCAGCACCTTGGCGTCCCGCCGGAACTGCTCCGTGTCGTACTGCAGCCCGTCCCAGGACGCGTCCGCGGTGAGTCCGTCGACGGTCGTCGAACCGTCCTCGGCGCGCAGCGAGTCCAGTACCCGGATCAGCGCCGCCAGCGCGTCGGGCGCGGCGCCGCCGAACTGCCCCGAGTGGAGATTGCCCGCGAGCGTGTCCACCTGCACGCGCAGCGCGGTCATGCCGCGCAGGGTCGAGGTGACGGTCGGCAGGCCCACCCGGAAGTTGCCCACGTCGCCGATCACGATCGTGTCGGCCTCCAGCAGCTCCGGGTGCTCCTCGGCGTACCGCTCCAGGCCGCCCGTGCCCATCTCCTCGGAGCCCTCGGCGATCACCTTCACGTGCACCGGCACGCCGCCGTTGGCCCGCAGCGCGCGCAGCGCCAGCAGATGCATGATCACACCGCCCTTGCAGTCGGCGGCGCCCCGCCCGTACCAGCGCCCGTCACGCTCGGTCAGCTCGAAGGGCGGGGTGGTCCAGGCGGCCTCGTCCAGCGGCGGCTGCACGTCGTAGTGCGCGTAGAGCAGGACGGTCTTCGCGCCCTCCGGGCCGGGCAGGTACCCGTAGACCGACTGCGTGCCGTCGGGGGTGTCGAGCAGGGCCACGTCCTGGAAGCCCTCGGCGGTCAGCGCGTCCGCGACCCAGCGCGCCGCGCCCTCGCTCTCGCTCTTCGGGAACTGGTCGAAGTCCGCCACCGACCGGAAGGCCACCAGTTCGGCGAGCTCCTCCTTCGCCCTGGGCATCAGCGAGGCGACGGTATCGGCGACCGGATTCGACGACATGGGCACGCTCCTTGTGGGTGCGACGTTGTAGCGGTGAGTGCTGTAGATCCTCCCACAGCGGCCTGTGATCAGGTCCGCCGTAGGATGCGGGAGACAGCAGCAGCGGGCGGCTTGATCGGGAGCAGTAGACCATCGTGAGCAGCGAGAACTCTTCGGCGGACGACGTGCGGCAGGTGTGGGACGTCGTCGTGGTGGGCGCGGGACCCGCGGGTGCTTCGGCCGCGTACGCGGCGGCGGTCGCCGGCAGACGCGTGCTGTTGCTGGAGAAGGCCGAGCTGCCGCGCTACAAGACGTGCGGCGGCGGCATCATCGGCCCCTCGCGCGACGCCCTGCCGCCCGGCTTCGAGCTGCCGCTGAAGGACCGGGTGCACGCGGTGACGTTCTCCAACAACGGCCGCTTCACGCGCACCCGCCGCTCCCGGCAGATGCTGTTCGGGCTGATCAACCGGCCCGAGTTCGACCAGCAGCTCGTCGAGCACGCGCAGAAGGCCGGCGCCGAGCTGCGCACGGGCGTCACGGTCCAGCGGGTCGAGCAGCACGGCTCGGCGGTGCCGGACCGGCGCACGGTCGCCGTGGTACTGCAGGGCGGTGAGGTCTTGCTCGCCCGGGCCGTGGTCGGCGCGGACGGCAGCGCCAGCCGCATAGGCGCCCACGTCGGGGTCAAGGTCGAGCAGGTGGACCTCGGCCTGGAGGCGGAGATCCCGGTGCCGGACACCGTCGCCGAGGACTGGAAGGGCCGGGTGCTCATCGACTGGGGCCCCATGCCCGGCAGTTACGGCTGGGTCTTCCCCAAGGGGGACACGCTCACGGTCGGGGTGATCTCGGCGCGCGGCGAAGGCGCCGCCACCAAGCGGTACTTGGAGGAGTTCATCGGCCGGCTGGGCCTGGCCGGCTTCGAACCGAGCATCTCCTCCGGGCACTTGACCCGCTGCCGCGCCGAGGACTCGCCGCTGTCGCGCGGGCGGGTGCTGGTGTGCGGCGACGCGGCGGGGCTGCTGGAGCCGTGGACCCGCGAGGGCATCTCCTTCGCGCTGCGCTCCGGCCGGCTCGCGGGGGAGTGGGCGGTGCGGATCGCCGAGGCGCACGACGCCGTGGACACCCGCCGGCAGGCCCTCAACTACGCGTTCGCGATCAAGGCCGGGCTGGGCGTGGAGATGAGCGTCGGCAAGCGGATGCTGGCGGTGTTCGAGCGACGCCCCGGTCTGTTCCACGCGGTGCTGACCGGGTTCCGTCCGGCCTGGAAGGCGTTCAAGGACATCACCCAGGGCTCGACGTCGCTGGGCGAGATGGTCCGCACGCACCCCCTGGCCCAGCGGGCCCTGACGGCGATGGACCGCCGCCCGGCCGCGACGGGCGACGAGGTCAGCCCGTCACCGTGATCTCGAAGACCGGGTGGTCGGGGGCGATGCGGCGCAGCTCGTCGTCGGAGGAGCCGGGACCGACGCCGCCGAAGAACACCCCGACCTCCGCCTTCCAGCGCTTGAGGTAGGCACGCAGGATCGGGGCCTTGGCGTCGTCGGGCACCTCGGACGCGGTGAACACGTCCACGTGCTTGCCGAGCCGCAGCTCGCCGCCGCCCGCGGCCCGCATGTTGTGCGTCCACTGGACGTGGCCGCGGGGCGCGACGAGGTACTGCCTGCCGTCGAGGGTGAGCAGGTTGACCGGGGTGGTGCGCCACTGGCCGCTCTTGCGGCCCCGGACGGCGAGCACGCGGGAGCCCCAGACGCTGACGCCGCGGCGGGTCAGCCAGGCGACGAACCGGTTGAGGACGTGGACCGTGAACCAGCCGGGCTTCTGCACATGTGCGGACATGGGGTTCCCTTGAGGTGTGGGGAGCGCTGCTCACTTCTGTGAGCAGTGCTCTCACTTTGGTGGGGCCAGTGTGCACGAGGTCGGTGCCGCAGGGCAAGAGCAGTGCTCTCGAATGTGGGCGGTGCTCTCCAGTGTGGGCAGTGCTCTCGCGTCCGGGCGGCGCTCGCCGACGTAGGCAGTGCTCTCGTTTCTGTGCGGTGCTCCCATCCGTGTGCGGTGCTCTCGTTTGTGTGCAGTGCTCTGCTTCCGTGGCACACTGCCCCGCATGAGCTCCGCACACGGCGCCCGTGCCCGGGCCAGGATCGAAGTCACCGCGGCCATCAAGGACGAGGCGCGCAGACAGCTCGCGGCCGAGGGCGCCGCCCGGCTCTCCCTGCGGGCCGTGGCCCGCGAACTCGGCATGGTCTCCTCGGCGCTGTACCGCTACTTCCCCAGCCGCGACGAGCTGCTGACCGCCCTGATCATCGACGCCTACGACTCCCTCGGCGAGAGTGCCGAGAAGGCCCACGAGTCCGTCGCGGACGCCGTCCCGCCGGAGCGCTGGGTCGCGGTGTGCGAGGCCGTGCGCGGCTGGGCGCTCGACCACCCGCACGAGTACGCGCTGATCTACGGCTCGCCCGTCCCCGGCTACACCGCGCCCCGGACCACCGTCGCGGCGGCCTCCCGTGTCGGTCTCCTGCTGTTCGCCATCGCCCGCGACGCCCACCGCGGTCCCGGACTGGCCCGCCCCTCGCTGCCGGCCGAGCTGCGCCCGGAGGCCGAGCGGATGGCCGCCGACCTCGCCCCCGATCTGCCGCCCGAGACGGTGACGGCCCTCGTCGCGGCCTGGGCCCAGCTCTACGGGCTGGTCGGGTTCGAGGTGTTCGGGCAGTTCAACCGGGTGGTGGAGGACCGGGCGGCGTTCTTCCGGCATGCGGTGGGGCAGCTCGCCCACGGGGTGGGGCTGGTGCACCGGCAGGGGAAGCGCGCGACCCGGTCGTAGCGGCTCTCGGGGTTCGGCGACTGCGGTCGGGCTGCGTTTCGCCGCCTGCCCTACCCCGGCGCCCCAGGGGTTCCCGCCGTCCTGGAGGTCTCCGAGGTCCCCGACGCCCCCGACATCCCGGATGTTCCCGATGCCCCCGACATCCCGGACGTTCCCGACGCTCCCGAAGGCGGGGCGAGGCGCTTCTCGAACCAGTGGTGCGCGTAGGGCTCGTCGTTGAAGGCGGGGACCTCGGTGTAGCCGCTGCCGCGGTAGAGGCGGGTGGCCGCTTCCAGCGCCTTGTTGGTGTCGAGCCGCACCAGCTCGCTGCCGTGCCGGGCGGCGCGTTCCTCGAGCTCGGCCAGCAGGCGCCGGGCCAGGCCGAGGCCGCGGGTGCCGGGGGAGACCCACAGCCGTTTGATCTCGGCGGGTGCTCGGGCCGGCAGCTTCAGCCCGGCGCAGCCGACCGGTTCGCCGTGCAGGCGGGCGACGAGGAACTGGCCGCGCGGCGCCCGCAGTTCACCCGGGTCGGGCAGCAGGCTGCGCGCGGGTTCGAAGCCGCCGTCGAACAGCTCCCGCAGTTCGGCGGCGTAGGACCGCAGACAGAACACCGCGTCCGGGTGGTCGGGATCGACTACCTCCAGCGAGACCACCGAGGCGGTCAGGAGCCGCTCGACCTCGGCCATGGCGGCGGTCAGCCGCTCCCGCTGCCCGGCGTCCAGCGGGTCGAGGAGCGACACGGCGAGCGCGTCGCTGCGGTCGTCGAGCAGGGCGCGCTCCCGCCGCCCCGCCTCGGTGAGCCGCACGGTGCGCACCCGCCGGTCGCGGGGGTGGGGTTCGACGGCGACCAGCCCGTCGCGCTCCAGCGCCCGCAGCAGCCGGCTCGTGTAGCCGGAGTCGAGGCCGAGCCGGTCGCGGACACTGCGCACGTCGTGGGTGCCCTCGTCGCCGATCTGTCAGAGCAGGCGGGCTTGGCCGTAGGGGCGGGCGCCGCCCAGATAGTGGTCGTGCAGCACGCCCACCCGCTCGGCGACCGTCCGGTTGAAGCGCCGTACCTGTTCCACCTGCTCCGCAGTCATTCTCTGACCTTAGTCAGGCAGTGTCGGCGGCCGCAATGTACTTCCCGGGGAGTACGGCTGATCACCACGCTCGGGGGACGCCTAGGGGCGGGGGCGGCGTCTAGCGTGGCCGGTATGGACGAGCAGCGCGTGCGGGGAGGCCCGCCGCAGTGGTGGCGGCACGGGCCTGTCCGGTGGGGCCGGTGGGCGGACGGGGAGCGGGCGCCCCGGTGGCCCTGGCGGTCCACCCTGGTCGTGACGGTCTTCGTGCTGGTCGGGTCGAACTTCGCCGCACAGGGACAGGAGGGCCGGCGGGCTGACCTGGACCTCTTCGCCCGCGTGCTGCTGCTCGTGGCCTCGGGGCTGCTGCTGTGGCGGAAGCGGTATCCGGTGGCGGTGGTGTTCGGTACGGCCGCCGCCGTCATGCTCTATCTCGGGGCGGGCTATCCGTACGGGCCGGTGTTCGTCACCGTCGCGCTGGCGTGCTTCAGCGCGATCGTCGCCGGGCACCGCCGGGCGGCCTGGGCGGCGATGGGCATGCTGTGGGCGGGGCACGTCCTGGTGGCGCACTGGCTCTACCGGTGGCTGCCGCCGCCGGGGGACTCCGCCGTCTCCTGGGGCGAGGAGGTCGTCGTCGCCACCTGGGTGGTGGCCATCACGGCGGTGTCGGAGCTGTTCCGGGTCCGGCGGGAGGAGTGGGACCGCCAGCGGGCCGAGCGGGCCGCGGCCGCGCGGCGGCGGGCCGACGAGGAACGGCTGCGGATCGCCCGCGAACTGCACGACGTCCTCGCGCACAGCATCTCCGTGATCAACGTGCAGGCCGGGGTCGGTCTCGCGCTCCTCGACACCGACCCGGAGCAGGCCCGCACCGCCCTCACCACCATCAAGGCCCAGAGCAAGGAGGCGCTCGGCGAGGTCCGCCAGGTGCTCGACACCCTGCGCGCCCCCGGCGACGCGCCCCGCGCCCCGGCGCCCGGACTCGACCGGCTGCCCGAACTCGTGGAACAGGCGGCGGGCGCGGGCCTGACCGTCGACGTCGAGGGAGAGCCGCCGCGCCTCGCGCCGGGCACGGACCTCGCCGCCTTCCGGATCGTCCAGGAGGCCCTGACCAACGTCGTACGGCACTCCGGTTCCCGGCACGCGCGCGTGCGGCTCGCGCGGGACGCGGACGTGCTGCGGCTGCGCGTCGACGACGACGGGCCCGCGACCGGGGCCGACGCGGGCGGCAGCGGCAACGGACTGGCCGGGATGCGGGAGCGGGCCGCCGCGCTGGGTGGCACCATCGAGGCCGGGCCCCGCCCGGACGGCGGTTTCCGGGTGCTCGCCGTACTGCCGCTCAGGACGTCGGCCGGCCGGTGAGCCGTAGCAACCGAGCGAGGGAGGAAGGCCGGTGATCCGCGTACTGCTCGCCGACGACCAGGCTCTGGTCCGGGCCGGGTTCCGGGCGCTGCTCGACGCGCAGCCCGACATCGAGGTGGTCGCGGAGAGCGCCGACGGCGAGGAGGCCGTGCGCCGCATCCGCGCGCTGCGGCCGGACGTCGTCCTGATGGACATCCGCATGCCCGCCCTCGACGGTCTCGCCGCGACCCGGCAGGTCACGCGAGAGCCCGCGCTGCAGGGCGTCAAGGTGGTCATGCTCACCACGTTCGAACTCGACGAGTACGTCTTCGAGGCGCTCCGTTCGGGCGCGTCCGGGTTCCTGGTGAAGGACACCGAACCCGACGAACTCCTGCGCGCGGTGAGGGCGGTGGTCGCGGGCGACGCGCTGCTGTCGCCGGGCGTGACGCGCCGGCTGATCGCCGAGTTCGCGGCCCGCTCCAAGGAACCGGCGGCGGCCGGCGCCCTCGCGCGGCTCACCGAGCGGGAGCGGGAGGTGATGGCCCTGGTCGGCATCGGCCTGTCCAACGAGGAGATCGCCCGCCGGCTGGTCGTCAGCCCTCTCACCGCCAAGACCCACGTCAGCCGCACGATGGTGAAGCTCGGCGCCCGCGACCGGGCCCAACTGGTCGTGCTCGCCTACGAGTCGGGCCTGGTACGGCCGGGCTGGCTGGGCTGAGCGGGCGGCACCGCCCGGGCGGGACGGCCGAAGGAGCCCTCAGCGGCAAGCGCCCCGACCAGCCCTCCCGCCCTAGGAGTCCGCGCTGCCGCGGCCCGGACGGCCTGGTTCGGCCGACGACGACCGGAACCGGATCAGCACACTGACCACCCGGGCGACGAAGAGCGCGGGCGCGAGCGTCGTCCCGGTGACCAGCAGCACCTTCTCCAGGGTGTCCGGCAGGTCGAAGAGCAGGGCCGGACCGGCCACGGCACCGAAGACGACCGCCGCCGCGAAGGCCGCACTGAACAGGGCGTACCCGATCTCGACGGTCATCGCGTCGCGCTCGGCCTGGGTACGCCGCCCCCCGTGATACGTCATACGGACGAGTCAAACAGCAGTACGCCCGCCGGGCAAGGAAGCCCGTTGGGCCTCGCTCTCAACCCGGGGGCCGCGCGGCGTAGATCCAGTCGAGGCCGTCGTCCCCCGGTGTGTCGAGGTGCTCCGCCCGCGTCAGACCGGCGCGGATCGCCACCCGCTGGGAGGCGGTGTTGTCCGGCCGGATCCGGGCGATCAGCGGCAGGCCGGGGCCGTGGCGGGAGACCCAGGCGGTGACCGCCGTGGCGGCTTCGCCGGCGTAGCCCCGGCCCCAGGCCGAGGCGGCGAAACGGTAGAAGAGGTTGAGGACCTCTCTGCCCCGCAGCTCCATGGGCTTGATGCCGCAGAAGCCCAACTGCCGTGCGAAATCACGGCGTCGGACGACCCAGTAGCCGTATCCGTACCGCTGCCACTGGTCGTTCCAGCGCCGGTACAGGGCCTCGGCCTCGGCGAGCCGGGTCAGCGCGTCCGAGGGGTTGTGCAGGCAGGTGGCGGGATCGTGATGGATCGCGAGGATCGCGTCGATGTCGCCTTCGGCCGGTCGCCGCAAGGACAGCCGGGCGGTCAGCAGTTCCTCGGCCGCAGGCCTCCTGTCACTCGTGCGAGGCATGGCGGGATCCTGGGGACTGGCCGGGCCGCTCGGGGGTCGGTGGTGCCTCCTCAGGGGAGTTCCGGTAGCGGGTGGCGAGTGCGCTGGCGCGGTGGTGCAGGGCGGTACGCAACGACGCCGGCGTCAACGCCTCCGCGTCCGGCCCGAGTTGCCACAGCGCCCACTCCGCGTGGCGCAGGTCCTGGAACGTCGCCTCCAGGCGCAGCCAGCCGTCCGCGTCGGTCCCCGCGGTGCGGACGGCCACCGTGCTGCTCAGCAGGTCCTCGCGCCGCTCCGGGTTCACCCGGACCAGCACGGCGATGTGGTCGCCGGACAGGAACCGGGCGCAGCGTTCCCGCCATGCGCGGTCCAGGTCGACCCGGTCGGGTCGCTGCGCCGCTTCGGGGAGTGCCTCGGCGGCCAGGATCCGCGACAGCCGGTAGGTGCGGTCCGCGCCGGATCGGGTGGCGAGCAGGTAGCCCCGTTCGCGGACGGTGACCAGGCCGATCGGGTCGACCGTCCGCCACTGCGGAGCCTGGTCCGCCGCCGCGTAGTGGATGCGCAACCGGTGCCCGGCGAGCACCGCGCGCCGGATCTCGGTCATCGTCGCGCCGGTCAGCTCCTCGGTGACCCGCCCGCGGGACAGCAGGTCGGTCTCCGGCTCGACGAGGAAACGCCGGGCCGCGTCGCTCGCGGTGGCCCGATGGCTCTCCGGCAGCGCGTCCACCACCTTGCGCAGGGCCGAAGCGAGCGCCGGCCCGAGGCCGAACACCCGCTCGCCGCGCGCCGATCCGGCGGTCAGCAGGGCGAGGGTCTCCTCGTGGTTCAGTCCGGTCAGCTCCGTGCGGAAACCCGGCAGCAGCGCGAAGCCGCCGTGCCGCCCGCGCTCGGCGTAGACCGGGACACCCGCCGCGGACAGCGCCTCGATGTCGCGCAGCACGGTGCGGGTGGACACCTCCAGCTCGCGGGCCAGCGCACCCGCGGTGAGCCGGCCGTGCTGCCGCAGCAGCAGCACCAGCGAGACCAGGCGATCGGCACGCATGCGGGGACCTTATCGAATACATGACCAAGGGTGTCATGCTTCGTTGGAAGGCTCCTCGTGAGCACCCCCTTCGGCGACGGCGGCTTCCGCGCCGAAGGACGGAGGTGCCCCCGTGAAGCGAAGGGAGCTGACATGGCAGTGGTACGCACGGCGGTCAACCCGGTGACGTGGTCGCTGGACTTGGGGTTCAACCAGGGCGAGCTCGTCTCCGGTCACACCAGGACCCTGTACTGCTCGGGGCAGACCGCGACGGACGCGGACGGCAAGCCGCAACACGAGGGCGACATGGCAGGGCAACTGGCGCTGAGCCTCGACAACCTCCAGGCCGTGCTCGGCGAGGCCGGCATGTCCCTCGCGCACCTGGTCCGGCTCACCGTCTACGCCACCGACGTCGATCTGCTGTTCCCGCACTACGGCGTCCTGGCGGCACGCCTGGGCGCCGCCGGGGCGGCACCGGCCACCACACTCCTCGGGGTGACCCGGCTGGCGATCCCCGGCCAGCTGGTCGAGTTGGAGGGAACCGCCGTCGCGTGAGGTGACCGGCGCCGCTGCGGCCGCTCGTGCCGGTTCGGCCGGCACGAGCGGCAGGCGGACGGTCGGGTACGAGCGGCAGGCGGACGGTCGGGCGCGGGTGCGCCCCGGACGGAGCGCACCCTGGTCGCGTACGGCGACGCGCTCCGTGCGGAACGTGCCTTAGTCGCGTACGGCGACGCGCTCCGACTCCGCGGCAGCGGACCGGGCGACCACGACGGACGGCCGGTGGCGGCGGTTCCGCAGTCCCGTGAGGGTGATCAGCAGACCGGCGAGGGCGACCAGCGTCACCACCACCAGCCCCGGCCGGTAGCTGTCGAGGACGGCCTGCGGTGAGGCGTCGCCGCGCTCCGGGGCGTTCGCGGTCACCACCGCCGTCACCACGGCGAGGAAGATCGCGCCGCCCACCTGGACCGAGGTGTTGAGCAGCCCGGAGACCATGCCCTGCTCGTGCTCGTCGACGCCGTTGGTGGCCTGGACGTTGAGGGAGGGGAAGGTCAGTGCGAAGCCCGAGCCGACCAGCAGCATCGTCGGCAGGATCACCGAGGCGTACACCGGGTCGAGGTCGACGCGCAGGAACAGCACGTACCCGGCCACCATGAACGCGAAGCCCAGGACGATCAGCCGGGCCGTGCCGAACCGGTCGATGACGGCCCCCACCTTCGTCGCGGACAGCGCCACGAGCGCGCCCGCCGGCAGGAACGCCAGAGCCGTGTGCAGCGCGGACCAGCCGAGCAGTTGCTGCATGTAGAGCGTGACCAGGAACTGGAAACCGATGTAGCTGCCGACGAACGTCAGCGCGCCCAACTGTGCCCGCACCTGCGGCCCCGAGCGCAGCACACCGAGCCGGACCAGCGGGCTCGTGCTGCGCCGCTCGACGGCCACGAACGCGGCCAGCAGCACGGCGACGGCGGCGAAGGACACGACCGTGCGGGCCGAACCCCAGCCCGCCTCGGGTGCCTCGACGACGGTGAACACGAGCAGCAGCATCGAGGCGGTGCCGAGGACGGCGCCGGGGATGTCGTAGCCGCCCCGGCCGCGCTCGCGCGCGGTGCGCGGCAGCAGCTTCAGGCCCGCGGCCAGGGCGATCAGCGCCACGGGGGCGGGCAGCAGCATCGTCAGGCGCCAGCTGGCCTCCGTGAGCAGACCGGAGAAGACCAGGCCCATGGAGTAGCCGGTGGCGCCGCAGGTCGTGTAGATGGCCAGGGCGCGGTTGCGCAGCGGGCCCTCGGGGAACGTCGTGGTGATGATCGACAGGCCGGCGGGGGCCGTGAAGGCCGCGCTCAGGCCCTTGACGAAGCGGCTGGCGATGAGCAGCGGACCGGAGTCGACGAGACCGCCGAGCAGCGAGGCCAGCGCGAAGACGCCCAGCGCCACCAGGAAGACCCGGCGCCGGCCCAGCAGGTCGGCGGCGCGTCCGCCGAGGAGCAGCAGACCGCCGTAGCCGAGGATGTAGCCGCTGACGATCCATTGCAGCGCGGAGGTCGACAGGCCGAGGTCGGCGCCGATGGACGGCAGGGCGACGCCGACCATGGACACGTCCAGGGCGTCCAGGAACATCGCGGCGCACAGCACGAGGAGGGTCCCCCAGAGCCGGGCGGTCCAACGCCCCTCGGGCGCGGGGGAGACGAGCGGAGAAGTCATGGCCGAGAGGCTACATGCGCATGCATGAAATGCAAGCGCATTTAATTCGAGTGCAACGATCTCGATTCTCTGTTACGGTGCCGCGCATGGCGGCGGAGCAGGCCGAACAGGCACTCGTGGAGCAGTGGCGGGACATTCTGGCGCTGCACGCGCGGACCCAGTGCGCACTCGATCGCGCGCTGCACGGCCACGGCCTGTGCGCCAGTGACTTCGAGGTGCTCGACGTCCTCGCCGGCTGCCGGACGGCGGCCAGGGGCGGCTCGTCCTACCGCGTCCAGGAGATCTCCGAACGGGTCCATCTCAGCCAGAGCGCGCTGTCCCGGCTGATCGCACGGCTGGAGAAGGAAGGGCTCGTCGAGCGCTGCATGTGTCCCGAGGACCGGAGGGGAGTACGGGTGGTGCTGACCCCGAAGGGGCGCGCACGGCACGCGGAGGTGCTGCCCGTGCAGCGCGCGGTGCTGGCGCGGATGCTGGACGACGACTGAGCCCGGCCGGGTGGCCGGTCAGATCCCCGACTCCTCCCGCCACAGCGCGGCCAGTCCCTGATCGCCCGAGACGCCCGGCAGGGGCCGGCGGTTCCACAGGGCGAGGTACAACTCCCCGGCGGGGCCGTGCAGTTCGGCATCGGGCTCGCCGGACGCGCCCCGCGTGGTCACGGGCGGCTCCGGGGACAGCCGTACCGTCCACACCGCGCCCGTGTCCTCCGTGCGCACGTGCAGCACGCGCGGTCCGGGGGTGCGGACCCGGCTCCTGGCGCGGGCGTGGAAGCCGCGCAGCAGCTCGTCGATGCCGTCGGTGGCGAACTCCGGGGTGAAGGGCGCCGGTTCGCCGCCGCGCGCGGACTCGGCGTCGAACCGGTGCACGGCCGTCTCGTGCGCCTGCCGCCGGGTCCAGAAGGCCAGCGGGGACGGCGCGGGCAGGAAGGCCCAGCACTCCACGTCGGGCGAGGCGGCGGCCAGGGTGTCCACCAGGAGGCGGTGGCTGTCGCGGTACCAGGCTACGAGCTCCGCGCCGTCGGGACCGGCGGGTTCGGTCAGGGGGCGGGGCCCGGTGTGCCGTTCGGCGACGAACGCGGCGGCCCAGCGGTGCACCGCCCCCGTGTGCCGCAGCAGATCACCCACCCGCCACCGCGGGCACGTCGGCACGTCCGCGTCCGTCCCGGCCTTCTCGGCGGCCGCGGCCAGCAGCCTGCCCTCGGTCTCCAGCGCGCTCAGGAACTCGGCGGTCTCCATGGCGCCGAGTCTGCCGCACGCCGTCCCGGCCGTCCCGCGATTTTCCGCGGCGGCGTCTGTCGGTGCCGGGCGGTTACGGCAGCGGCGTCCCGCCCGTCGCGTTGACGATCTCGGCCGTGATGTACGACGCCTCCTGCGAGGCCAGGAACACGTACGCCGGAGCCATCTCGGCGGGCTGCGCGGGACGTCCGATGGGCGCCTGCTTGCCGAACGACTGAGTGTCCGGCATCGTCGCCGGGATCAGCGGCGTCCACACCGGGCCCGGCGCCACCGCGTTGACGCGGATGCCCCGGTCGATCAGCATCTGCGCGAGCCCCTGCGTGAACGTGACGATCGCGCCCTTCGTCGTCGCGTAGTCCAGCAGGTGAGGGCTGGGCTTGTACGCCTGCACGGACGTGGAGTTGATGATGCTGCCGCCCTCGGGGATGTGCGGCACGGCCAGCTTGCACAGCCAGAACATGCCGTACAGGTTGGTGCGCATCACCCGGTCGAACTGCTCGGTGGAGATCGCCTCGATACCGTCGGGCTGCGACATCTGGTACGCCGCGTTGTTCACCAGGACGTCGATCCGGCCGAACTCCTCCACGGCCCGGTCGATCAGCGCGCGGCAGTTCTCCTCCTCCCGTACGTCGCAGGAGACGGGCACGGCACGCCGTCCGGCCTCCTCGACCAGCCGGGCGGTCTCGGCCGCGTCGTCCTTCTCGTCATCCAGATGGGTGAAGAGCACGTCGGCTCCCTCCCGGGCGAACGCCAGCGCGACCGCGCGGCCGATCCCGGAGTCCCCTCCGGTGATCACGGCCTTGCGGCCCTCCAGCCGCCCGCTGCCCCGGTAGGACTCCTCGCCGTGGTCCGGAGGCGGGTCCATGGGCCCCGTCCAGCCCGGGTGCGGCTGGTCCTGGGCGGGGAACTCCGGGTTCGGGTGCTGCTCGCCGGGGTGCTGCTGTGCGGTCACGGGTCTGCCTCCTCGTTCCATGGCGTACGTCCCGGTGATCGCCCGGGCCGGTCGCGGCGCGATGATCACTTCGGGCGAGGCGACGGGTACCCAGGAAAGTCCGTGCCGATCAGCCCCGCACGCAGGATCGTCGGCCACTATCCGCCCGCCCGCATCCCGGGGCGGCACCCTGCCCTCACCCGGCACCCCGGGCGGCGCCTGCCCTCCCGCACCCCTGGCGGCGTCTGCCGTCCTGCACCCCGGGCGCCGTCCACCGTCGCGCGGTCCGGGCGGCGCCCAACGCTCCGCATCCCGGGCGGCGCCTACCCTCCCGCGGCCCGCCGCGCCGACGCCCCCGCGAGCGCTCCCACGCCCGCCGCCACCGCCGCGAGCACCGCCACGCTCGTGAGCGCCACCGGAAGGGTGAACCAGTCCGCCATGAAGCCGATCGCGGGCGGCCCGAGCAGCATGCCCCCGTAGCCCAGCGTGGACGCCGTGGCGACGCCGCCGGGGCCGGCCAGCGCGCCGGCGCGCTCCACGGCCACGGGGAAGAGGTTCGCGAGGCCGATGCCGGTGACCGCGTACCCGAGCAGGGCCGCCCACAGGGACGGCGCGAGCGAGCCCAGCAGCATGCCCGCCGCCGCGGTGCCGCCGCCCGCCACCACCGTCCTGGTCCGCCCCAGCCGTTCCAGCAGGGCCGTACCGGTCAGCCGCCCCACCGTCATGGCGAGCGCGAAGCAGGAGTAGCCGGCCGCCGCGGCGCCCGCCGAGGCGCCCAGGTCCTCTTCCAGGTGCAGGGCGCCCCAGTCGGCCAGCGCCCCCTCGCCGTACGCCGTGCACCCGGCGATCAGCCCGAAGACGATCACCAGACCCCGGGTGCGGCGGTCCGGGCGGCGCGGCGCGTCCCGCGCGGGGGACTCCCGCTCCGGCGGCGCCGGGGGCTCGTGGCGCAGGAGGACGGGCCCGGCCGCGGCCGTCACCAGCAGTCCCGTCACGGTCAGCAGCACCAGGTGCCGCGTGGGGGACAGGGACCCGGCGACCAGACCGCCCAGCCCCGCGCCGATCATGCCGCCCAGGCTGAACGCCGCGTGGAAGCTCGGCATGACCGGCCGGCGCAGCGCGGCGACCAGCTCGACGGCGGCGCTGTTGAACGCGACGTTGATCCCGCCGTACGCGGCCCCGAACAGCAGCAGCACCAGGCCGAGCGCGAGGGCGGAACGGGTGAGCGGCGGCAGGGCCACGCTCAGGGAGAGCAGGACCGCGCAGACGACGGTGACCCGGTGGTTGCCGTAGCGACGGCACAGTCGCCCGGTGAGGGTCATGGTGATGACGGCGCCGGCCGAGACACCCAGAAGGGCGAGTCCCAGGTCACTGGCGGAGGCGCCGGTCTGTTCCTTGATGGCGGGGATGCGGACGACCCAGCCCGCGAAGACGAAGCCGTCCAGGGCGAAGAAGACGGTGAGCGCGACGCGGAGCCGGGTCAGGGACCGGGCGTTGCCCGGCACGGCACTGTGCGTTCGGGGTTTGTTTATTTGCGGCACAAACTCAGGCTAGGTGGGTGCGGGGGAGGGGACAAGGTGCGAGGCTTGGACGGTAGGTACCCGCCGACGCAGCTCCGGAGGACACGATGGGACGTGATGTGCCGGCCCTGGTGTTCACACGGGAGGACCGCCGTCGCTACCGGGAGAAGATGCACACCGACCTCGAGGTGCTGGCGCAGATGCTGCGCGAGTCCGGCTTCGAGAGCGAGCGCCCCCAGGTGGGGCTGGAGATCGAGCTCAATCTGGTCGACGACCACGGGCTCCCGGCGATGCGGAACACCGACGTGCTCCAGGCCATCGCGGACCCCGCCTGGTCGAGCGAGCTGGGCCGCTTCAACCTGGAGATCAACATCCCGCCGCGGCGGCTGACCGCCGGCGGACCCGGGGCCTGGGAGCAGGCGATCAGGGACGCCCTCAACCACGCCGAGGACCGCGCCGCCGCCGTCGGCGCCCACCTGATCATGGTCGGCATCCTGCCCACCCTGGGCGAGGCGCACGTGAGCGAGGCCGCGCTGTCCGGCGACCCCCGGTACCGGCTGCTCAACGAGCAGATCTTCGCGGCCCGCGGCGAGGACCTGCGGATCAGGGTCGACGGAGTGGAGCGCCTGTCGACGTACGCCGACACCATCACCCCCGAGGCGGCCTGCACCAGCACCCAGTTCCACCTGCAGGTCGACCCGAAGGAGTTCCCGCACTACTGGAACGCCGCCCAGGCCATCGCCGGCGTGCAGATCGCCCTCGCCGCCAACTCGCCCTTCCTGTTCGGCCGCGAACTGTGGCGCGAGACCCGCATCCCCCTGTTCGAGCAGGCCACCGACACCCGCCCCGAGGAGATCAAGGCGCAGGGCGTACGGCCCCGGGTGTGGTTCGGCGAGCGGTGGATCACCAGCGTCTTCGACCTGTTCGAGGAGAACGTGCGCTACTTCCCCGCCCTGCTGCCGCTGTGCGACGACGAGGACCCGCAGCGCGAACTGGACAGCGGCGGCGTGCCCCAACTGGGCGAACTGACCCTGCACAACGGCACCATCTACCGCTGGAACCGCCCCGTGTACGCCGTCACCGACAGCGGCCCGCACCTGCGCATCGAGAACCGGGTCCTGCCCGCGGGCCCCACCGTCGCCGACATCATCGCCAACGGCGCCTTCTACTACGGCCTGACCCGCGCCCTCGTCGACGAGGACCGGCCGGTGTGGACGCGGATGTCCTTCGCGGTCGCCGAGGAGAACCTGCACACCGCGGCCCGCGACGGCATCGACGCCCGCCTCTACTGGCCCGGCGTCGGCGAAGTCCCGGTCACCGAACTGGTGTTGCGGCGCCTGCTGCCCCTGGCCCACCGGGGCCTGGAGCTGGCCGGCATGGACGACCCGTGGCGCGAACCCCTGCTCGGCATCATCGAGCAGCGCTGTGTCACCGCCCGCAACGGCGCCACCTGGCAGGCCGAGACGGTCCACCACCTGGAGAAGGCCGGCGTCTCCGACCGGGGCGAGGCGCTGCGGCAGATGACCAGGACGTACATGGACTACATGCACATGAACGCGCCCGCGCACACCTGGCCCGTGGACTGACCCGGTCATGCGGGGCCGGCCGCGGCCCGGCCCCGCCAGACCCGCGCCGGCGTCAGCGGCACGGGCGCCGGCACCCGGGCCGTCGTCGTCAGCTCCACGCGCCGCCCCTCGGCCGCGGAGCGCAGCAGGGCGGTCATCGCCTCCAGGACGTGCAGGGCGAGTTCACCGTCGGCGCGCCGTCCCCCGGCGCTGAGGAAGTCGAGCAGCCCGACGCCCCGCGCGCCCTCCTCGTACCCCGCCGAGACCGGCAGGGCGCGCCACCGGGTGTCACCGAGGGCGTGGAGGCGGACCTCGCCGTCGAAGCGGTTCGGGTCGGGGACCGACAGGCTCGCCGACTCGCCGTGCACCTCGATCGGCGCGGCCGTGGTCGCCACCCCGTCGAAGCTCGTGGTGAGCGTCGTCAGCGCGCCGTTGTCGTGCTCCAGCACACCGCAGACATGGCTGTCCACCTCGACCGGTATGCGCTCGCCCGCGCGCGGACCCGAACCGATGACCCGCTCGGCGCGCAGCCGCCCGGCGGCCCCGATCACGGCCCGCACCGGGCCCAGCAGGTGGATCAGGGACGTGAGGTAGTACGGGCCCATGTCCAGCAGCGGACCGCCGCCCTCCGTGTAGTAGAAGTCCGGGTGCGGATGCCAGCGTTCGTGGCCCGGCGTGACCATCACGGCCGAGGCGGACTGCGGGTGCCCGATGCTCCCCGCCTCCACCGCCGCCCGGGCCGTCTGGACGCCCGTGCCCAGGACGGTGTCCGGCGCGCACCCCACCCCGACCCCCGCTGCCGCCGCCTCCTCCAGGACGGCCCGGGCCTCGGCGAACGTGGCGGCCAGGGGCTTCTCCCCGTAGACGTGCTTGCCGTGCCGGACGGCGCCCAGGGCGATCCCGGCGTGCGCCACGGGAACGGTCAGGTTGAGAACCGTGTCGACGTCCGGGCTGCTCAGCAGCGCGTCGACCGGCAGCGCCCGGGCTCCCGGCAGGCCGGCGGCGACGGCGGCCGAGCGGGCCGCGTCCAGGTCGGCGACCGCGGTGACGCGCACGGCGGGATGGCCGGCCAGCGTCTCGAGGTACGCCCGGGAGATGACCCCGAGCCCTACGACGCCGATGCGGTGCGCGTCGCCCACAGCATGCCCCTCTCGACGATGGTGCGGACTACCGGGGGGTGCTCCAGCACGTCGACGCTGTGCCCCGGCGTCGTCACCACGATCCGCCCGGCACCCCAGCGGCGGGTCCAGACCGCCGGGGACGTGACCGGCCGGTGCCAGGGCTGCCAGGGCCGGACGGGGTGGGTGGTGGTGGCGAGGACGTCGATGAGGTCGTCGTGCAGCACCCAGTACTGCTCGGTGTCCAGCGCGAAGTCCTCCAGGCCCGCGGTGACGGGGTGGTCGCGGCCGGCCGCGGTGAAGGCGACGGTGTGCGGCAGGAAGTTGTCCGCCGCCTCGCCCTTGCGCTCGCACGGTTCCTTGCCCGGGTGGGAGGCGAACTGGCCGCCCACCAGGTGGAGATAGTCGGAGCTGGCGCGGAACGAGTCGGCGATCCCGCCGTGCCAGCCGGTGAGGCCGGTGCCGGCGGCGACCGCCGCGCTCAGCCCCGCCACCTGCTCGGACGTGATCTGCGACATCGTCACGCACTGCACGACGAGGTCGGTGCCGGACATCACGGCGGCGTCGGCGTAGACGTCGGTCGACTCCTCGACCCGGACGAGGTATCCGTGGTCGCGGAGGAAGGGCAGGAACAGCTCCGTGGCCTGGACCGGCTGGTGCCCCTCCCATCCGCCGCGGACCACCAGGGCTCTTTTCTGCGTCATCGTGCACTCACTATGCGCGGACGCCCCGAGCCGCGAAAAGAGGGCCGGACCTCACGAAACTTTCGCGGACGAGGACCGTTTCGCGGACGAGGACCGTGCGGAGACCAGCCAGCAGGCCGCCGTGAAGCGCACCTGCGAGCCCTGGACGAACGGGTCGAAGGCGGGGCGCACCGTCTCGACGACCCGTGCGCGCGTCTGCTCGTCGGCCCCGGGGAGGATCGTGCCGAGCGGGCCGAGCCGGGTGAAGTACCGGACGAGGTCCTCCTCGGGGAAGGCGCACTCCACGTCGAGCGGCCGCAGCTCGATCCCGTCCCAGCCGCTGTCCGCCAGGACACGCCGCACCCGGTCCGGGTCGGCGAAGGCGAACTGGCCCGGCCCGTCCGGCCGGCGCGGCGGAAGCCCCGGCACGAACGGCGCGGCGGCGCGCTCGGCCGTCGTCATGTAGGGGTTCTCCTCCGGCCCGCGCCACACGACGAGCCGCAGCCCGCCCCCGTCGCGCACCGCCCCGCGGATGTTCGCGAAGGCCCGGACCGGGTCGTTGAAGAACATCACGCCGAAGCGGGAGACCACCGTGTCGAAGGAGCCCGGTTCGAACGGGTGCTCCTGCGCGTCGGCACGCAGGAAGGACGCCGGCACCCCCTCCTGGCCGGCACGCGCCCGGGCGGCGTCGATCATGGGCCCGGACAGGTCGATCCCCACGCACCGGCCGACCCGCCGGGCCACGGCCCGGGTGAGGGCGCCCGTCCCGCAGCCGACGTCGAGCACCCGGTCCGCCCGTTCGGCGGCCACGGCCTCGACGAGCAGGTCCTCGATGGGCCGGAACATCTCGTCCAGCACCGGCTGGAGGTCGACCCAGGCGTGGCCGGCGGGTCCGTTCCAGCGGGCGGCCTGTTCGTCGTCGGTCCTGCGCGAGGCGTCCATACCCGTCTCTCCTTCTGTAGTCCTCGTCCGCTGCTGCGTGCCGTCCGTACGGCAGGATGACAGCGTTCTCCTTCAAGTCGACTTGAGGTCAAGCCATGACGGAGCTGGACATCGCCGAGGTGGCGCACCGCGCCGGGGTGCCCGCCTCGACCCTGCGGTACTACGAGGAGAAAGGGCTCATAGCGCCGACCGGGCGGCGGGGCCTGCGCCGCCAGTACGACCCCGGCGTGCTGGAGCGGCTGGCGCTGATCGCCCTCGGCCGCACCGCCGGGTTCTCGCTGGACGAGATCGCGGGCATGTTCGGGCCCGACGGGCAGCCGGACATCGACCGGGAGATGCTGACGGCCAGAGCCGACGAACTGGACCGCAGGATCCGCGAACTGGCCGTGCTGCGCGACTCCCTGCGGCACGCCGCAGCCTGTCCGGCGCCGCGTCATCTGGAGTGCCCCACCTTCCGCCGCCTGCTCGACGCGACCGGGACCGGCCCTGCCGCACCACGGGAAAGGCGGGTCTCCGGGCGCCGACAGCCCTTCAGACCCCCACCGTCCGGGAGCGGCCCGGCCGCGCCCCGCAGCCACGCGGGGACGGCGCCCGCCGGGTCCTAGGATCCGCCGGACCCGTCTCCGTTCCCATCCCGTCCCCATCCCGTCCCCATCCCCGTCCCCGCCCTGTGCCGCCGCCCGTGGCCGCCGCGCTGTCCGGCCGCGCCCGGCCGCGCCGGAGGGGCGGGCCAAGGTCACGGCGTCGCGGCCGCGGGTGCGGTCGGGGTGGCGCGTTCCGCTGTGGGGCGCAGGGACCGGACGATGCGCCGCAGGGAGTCGGTCTCGCCGTAGCTGCCGGGACGCGTGACGACCGAACGGCCGTCCGGCGTGCGGGAGTGCACCGCGCCGTGATGGACCTGGCCCACCGGATGCAGGTCGGTGACGCGCAGCGCGTCCAGGACGCGGCGGGCGGTCTCGCCCCCGGTCAGGACCAGGTCGCAGTCGCGTGCCGCGTCGGCGACGGCGTGGGCGAGCGCGGCGACGAGCCGGCGGGCCAGGGCCGGGCCGGCCGTGCCGGTGACGCGGACGACGGTGACGGCGGCGGTCGGGGACTCCAGCCGCCGGGGCGAGCCCAGGAGTTCCTCTGTGGTGAGGGACACGTGGTGGGCGCCGTCCGCGAGGAGGTGGGCGATCTGCCCCCGGGCGGAGGGCTCGGCCGTCCCTACCACGACCAGCACCGGCCGGACGCCGCCGTCCGCGGGTGGGACAGCGGGGGAGGGGAAGGCGTCCGCGCCCGTCAGCCGCCCCACCGCGCCCGCCAGTCCGCCCGTGCCCAACAGCCTTACGCCCGGGCCCAGTTCCAGCGCCGCCGCGGCGACCGCGTCGAGGTCGGCCTCCGTCTCCGCGTCGCACACCGGGTGCCGCCCCTGCGCGAAACACGCACGCAGCGCGTCCCGCAGCGCCCCCGGCCCGCCGCGCACGGCCGTGAGCGGCACCGGTGCCGTCGGCAGGCCGCCGAGCGCGGCGGCGACCGAGGGCGGTGCCGGCCGGGTCTCGGCCCGCCAGGCGTCGGTCTCGTGCAGCGGGACACCGCGCAGGCGCACGACACCGTCGCGCACCGAACGCCCCGCCGGCGGTAGCGCCGTCGCGATCACCACGCCCCGGGCGTCCTGCGCGTAGGCGGCCGCCTCGGCGGCGAGGTTCCCCCGCAGCAGCGAGTCCACCTTCTTGAACAGCAGCGCCCCGGGCGGGGCGGTCAGCGTGACGTCGCGCACCGCCCGTGCCGCCTCGGCGGCCGGGAGCTGCCGGGAGTCCAGGTCCACGACGAGCGACTCACCGGGGGCGGGCGGCTCCGGCGCGCCGGCCGGCCCCAGCAGGATCCGGCCGGGCGAGCGCAGCGCCACCGCCGTCTCGGCGGCACCGGACAGATCGTCGGCCACGGCCAGCACCGGGCGGGCGGGGCCGCCGGGGCCGGATGCGGAGAGGGACAACGCGTACCTCCTCGGGCGGCCCGGTCGGACCGTCTCGGCCCACGATGATGACATGGGGTGCGTGAAGTGGACGAGGAACCCTGCGCACTTCGCGCAGGGACGCCCGTTCCGGCACGGCGTCCGCGCCCTCCCGCGGACCGGGCGCGAAAAACGTTCCACGCCCCGTCACGTTATACTTGCGGCGCCCATGACGGCCATCGTCGTGCCTGGTCGCACGGCTGCAACAGCGAGGGGGTGGACGCCGTTCCGGCACGCCCCGCCCGCATCCAGGACGTCGCTGCCGCCGCCGGCGTCTCGGTCTCCACGGTGTCGAACGTGCTCAACCGGCCCGAACGCGTCAACGCCCGCACCGCCGAACGCGTCCGCGTCGCCGTCGCCGAACTCGACTACGTGCCTCACCCCGGCGCCGCCGGTCTGCGCACCGGGCGCGCCTCCGCGATCGGGCTGGTCCTGCCCGACGTCACCAACTCCTTCTACGCGCGCATCGCCAGGGGCGCCGCGGACGCGGCCTACGACCACGGCTACTCCCTGGTCCTCTGCCACAGCGGGGACGCCCCGGAGCGGGAGCAGGGCTACTTCAGCATGCTCGCCGGGCAACGGGCCGTCGGCGTCGTCGTCGTGCCGCTGAGCGCCGACCCGGGCCGCCTCGCCCGGCTGCGCGAGCGGGGCATCCCGCTGGTCCTCGCCGACCGCGCGATGCCCGACCGGGAGGGCTGCTCGGTCTCGGTCGACGACATCGCGGGCGGCCGCATCGCCGTGCGGCACCTGCTCGACCGCGGGGCCCGCGACATCCTCGTCGTCAACGGCGAGCGCGGCATACGCCAGTGCGCCGACCGGTACCAGGGCGCCCGGCAGGCCGTGCGCAGCCGGCGGGAGGCGCGGCTGGACCAGGTGGTCGCCGAGCGGATGACGGTCGCGTACGGCACGGAGATCGCCCGCGCGCTGGAGGACCTGCCCGACGGGGTGTTCTGCACCAACGACTTCCTCGCGGCGGGCCTGTGCCGGGGTCTGGCCGAGCGGGGCGTACGCGTCCCGGAGGACGTCCAGGTCGTCGGCTACGGCGACCTCGACGTGGCGACGTTCGGGGCGACCACCCTGACCACGGTCCGGCAGCCGGTCGAGGAACTCGGCCGGGCGGCCGTCGAGATGCTCCTCGACGAGATCGAGGCCCGCGCGGACCACCTCCACGAGACCCGGGTCTTCGCCCCGGGCCTCGTCGTGCGCGACTCCACCCGGCCGCCCGCCGACGGCTAGACCCCGCCGCGCGGTTCCCGTCGCCCGGACGGCGGCCTCGCGGCACTCCGCAGCGTCACCGGCCCCATCAGCCCGGAGGACAGCTGGGACTCGAAGGCCCACTCCGTCGGCGTGGCCTCCGCGAGATACGGCGCCAGGGTGCCCCGTACGGTCACCTCCAGCCGGACGGTCCGGCCGGCTGCCCCGCGCAGCGGGAAGCGGTACGGAGCGCAGAACGCCTCCCCGGCGAACTCCCCGTCCACCGCCACCTCCACACTGCCCCGCACCCTCCCCAGATCCAGCACGGGATCGCTCCCCGGCGGCACCTCCACCAGCCGCGTGTACGTCACGCCCCCGCTCCACCCGCCCAGCCCCCGCTCGCGCCAGTCGCCCGGCGGCAGCGGCGCGGGCACCGTCCGTACCCGCACCGGACCGTGCCAGGCCGAGCCGCCGCGCAGGGTGGCCGTGGGCTCGGTGACCACCTCGACGCGGGTCGGCCTCCGCAAAGGCTGAGGGAGCGTCAGGTAAGGCTGGTGCAGCGGACGTTCCTCGGCGTCGCCCACACGGATCCGCGCGCGGAGTGCCAGCGGCAGATCGAGTGCGACCGTCCCCGCCGGCACGGTGAAGCCGAAGCGCTGCGGCAGGGCGTGGACGTCGTCGGTGGACCGCACCGGCCACACGGCACCGCCCGGCACCGGCCGGCCCGTGAGCCACGCGCTGTCCGGCAGCGGATGCGGCCGCACCACGGCGTGACAGTGCCGCAGCTCGCCCCGCCTGGTCCCGTCCTCGACGCTCACCCCTCGCCACGTGCCCGCCGCGGCCTCCCAGCCGGCGGCGCTGACCAGGGCCGTCACGTCGGTGTCCGACACCGCCACCAGGTCGACGAAGACCGCGTTCCCGGCCCCGGCACCCTCGGCCACCACCTCCACGGTGTGCTCGCCCGCCCCGAGTTCCGGCTCGTGGCGGAAGAACGCCGGCACCGCGCCCCAGTCCGCCTCGTAGTACTCCACCTTCTCCTGCCGCGCCACGACCTCCCCGTCGAGCAGCACGGTGACCGCCGGGGCGGCGCCCACGACCAGCACGGCCCGCGCCCCGCCGTGCGGGACCCGGAGCCGGGCGCCGTAGGTCACCCGCCCGTCCGCCGGGACGCCGTCGGGCAGCCGCATGAACCGCGGTCGCGGTCCCAGCCCGCCCGGATCGGACAGACAGAAGAAGCTGCCGAGCGGGGTGCCTGGGGTGGCTCCGATCGTCGTGGGCCGGTCCTGGGCGCCGGACAGTTCGTACTCCAGGACGTTGCGGGCGCGGGTGACCGTGACGCGGGCCGAGGCGAGGTAGCCGTCGCCGCCGGGCGACAGCCGTGTGCCGTTCCACCACACCCGCTTGCCGGCCTCCGCGCCGACGTGCAGCTCGGCAGGCCCCAGCCGGTCGGTCTCCACGATCGCCCGGACCCGGGCGGCCGTCCCGCCGCCGGGCACCGCGACCCGCACGAACTCCTCGTTCACCAGCCCCTTGAGACCCAGCAGCCCGCCCTGGTCCGGGATGCCGCGGCTCGACGAGTACACCCCGGTGTCCCAGCCGCCGCCGGGCGGCACGAGCGGCAGCTCACCGGCCAGGATCCGCTCGACGGACGCCCCGTCCAGCGGCTCGGGCAGCCGGGTCGCGGGCAGGGGCGGCAGGACCCGCACCCGGTTGCCGTACGTGGCCCGGATCCGCTCCCGGCCCGCCCCCTCGGTCCACTCCATGGTCCAGATCTGCGGCTCGTCCACGGGCGATCCCGCGGGCAGGGCCAGGTCGCCCCAGGTGTTGTCCATGGTGGGGACCAGCCGTCCCTGCCAGCCGGACGAGATGTCCACCACCCGGCTGACCGTGGCTGTGCCCGTGCCCGTGCCTGTGTCGGTGCCGGTGCCGGTGCCGGTGTCCGTGTCCGTGGCCGTGGCCGGCTCTGCGTCCAGGGCCGCGTCCAGGGCCGCGTTCAGGGCCGCGTCCGTGCCGACCCGCTCGGCGGCGGGCGCCGGGCGCTCCTCGCGCCACACGACCAGGACCGCCGGGGCGCCGTCCAGCGGTACCCCGATGACCGAGCCGGTGCCGTCGCCCGGGACCGTGACGGAGGCGGGAGAGCGGGAGCCGGTCGCCGGGTTCCAGACCTCGGCCTCGGCCACGGCGGCCCGCACGGTGACGCACGAGGCGTCGGCCGTGACCGGGGCGGGGCCGGGCCGCAGCGGATGCGAGCCGACCTCCGGGAACGCCGCCATGACCAGGGCGACCCCCATGTCCCCCTGCCGCCGCACCAGGAGCGGCACCTCACCCGTCGCGTGCCCGGCCGCGTCCGCGACCGCCTCCGCACCGGCCTGCGCGTCGCGCACCCGCTCCAGCCGGGGATGGTGCGCCAGGGCCTCGACGGCCGCGTCGTCACCGGACCGGCCGGCGGCCGTCGCGGGAGGGCGCCCCACGACCACGACCCGCCCGCCCGCGTCGAGCAGTTCCGTCAGCCGGCGCGCCGTCTCCTCCTCCAGCACGCTCGCCGAGGGCAGCAGCACCGCGGTGTACGCCAGGTCCCTGATCCGCAGGGCGCCGCCGGTGGCCTCGGCGCGCCGCACCGAGTCGTCGTCGACGACGTCGAAGGAGATGCCGTGCCGGTCGAGGGAACCGACGTGCGGCGAGAGCCAGTTGTTCGTGCCGCACAGGTCCAGGTAGTGCCGCTGCGTCTCGTCGGCGTCGGCGTGTCCGTCGCCCAGCCGGCCGTCGCCGAAGTGCCGGACGGGCGCGTCCAGCGGCAGGAGGGCCTGCAGGGTGGCGGTCGGGTGCAGCACCGCCACCTCGGCCGCGTAGCCACCCCACGACATGATCGAGCAGATCCGGGCCACGGCCCGGGAGAACGCCGGGTACTGCTTCCAGTAGGGCTGGCGCCAGTCGGTGGACGGCGGGGCCCACTCGAACCAGCCGCCCGCGGTGCCGAAGTAACTGGCGTGCGGGTTGTACAGGGTGGCGCCGCTGCGCAGGAACGGCAGCAGCCAGTGGTAGGTGTCCTCCAGCGTGCCGCCCCAGCCGGAGGAGTGGAACGCCTCGATCCAGACACGGTCGTGGCCGTAGATGTGGGCCATGGAGGAGTGCACCTTGGCGTCGCCGTGGTGGTCGCTGCCGGCGGCGCTGAACCAGCGGTGGGTGCGGAAGTAGTCGGTGTAGATCTGCGTCGACTGCGCCGGGTAGCCCGCGCGGGCGGGGTGGCTCTGGTCGCTGCCGAGCAGCAGGCCGCGCTCGCGGTGCCAGTCGGCGAGGGGACGGAACAGCGCCTCCTCGGTGAGCTCGGCGCGCACCGCGTAGTAGTCGGCGCGGATCTTCCCCTCCCGCACGCCGCCGTCCGTGCCGAACAGGGCCGGGAGGTGGTCGAGCAGGTCGTAGCCGCGCCGGGCGCGGAACTCGGCGGCGAAGCGGTGGCTCCAGGCGTTCGTGCCCGGCAGCTCGTCCTGGAAGCTGCCCGCGACGACGGTGCCCAGGTACCCGGGCACCCGGCGGTCGTACTCGTGGTGCACCGCGTCCATCAGCAGGCCCACGGCGTGCGGGTCCAGGTAGTCGAACGCGGTGGGGACGGCGGTGACGAGCCGCACCCCGGTGCCGTCGGCGGCCGCGACGCTCCCGTCCGGGGCGATGCCGAGCCGCCGGCCCCGCGCGCAGTACGCCGCCAACGGCTTCTCGGCGTGGCCCAGTTCGACCCGGCCCCGGCGGACTCCCGCCCAGCGGTGGCGCAGGGCGCGCCCGGCCGCCTCGGGATGGCGCCGGGTCACGGCGCCCTGCACATTGGCCCCGGAGAACCCGATCTGGTCGTAGAACCACAGACGCGTGCCCAGTTCACCGGCGATCTCGCAGGCGTCGGTGAAGCGCGCCCACCACTCCTCGCCGAACCACGCCGGATCGTCGGCCCGGGCGCCGAACGCCGGTCCCGCCGGGGCCAGGTTGATGACGACCAGGTCGTGGACGCCGCCGTCCGCGAACGCCCGCACCTGCCAGGCGAGACGGTCGCGGGTGACCTTCGCGCCGGACCACCACCACAGGGGGGCGGGGCCGAAGCCGCGGGGCGGATCGTCGAACAGCTGCCGGAGCGTGGGGGAGAGCACGGGGCACGGTCCTTCCCCTAAAACGTTTTCAGGCTTCCGTCACCGTAGGCGACCTGGGGCCTGCACACCAGATCCGGGGACGGGCGCAGGGCGGCGGGACGTCCTGTCACGCACTCGTGCGCGACACCTTGTTGCAACGTTTTAAGCGCCCTATATTCGCTGCGACCAGGCCCTCCCGAACCGCGCTGTCCCCGACGAGGGAGTCGCATCATGGCCGGTACCCGCCCCATCCCGAAACAGCTCTGGAAGGCCGCCGCGCTGTCGGGCATGGCCTCCTATCTCGACGCCGGGCTGATCGTCAGCATCTCCGTCAACCTGGCCATCTACCGCGACAGTTACGACATGGGCGTGTGGATGGCCGGGGCGATCAGCGCGATCGTCACCGGCTGCATCGCCGTGGGAAGCCTCGTCGGCGGACGGCTCGCCGACCTCTTCGGCCGCCGCCGCGTCTACAACTGGGACATCTTCTGCTTCGCCCTCGGCGCGATCGTCATCACCCTCGCGCCCGACGACATCACCCTGCTGGCCGGCGTCCTCGTCGCGGGCCTCGCGGCCGGTGCCGACCTGCCGACGTCGCTGGCCGTGGTCTCGGACGCCGCCCCCTCCTGGGCACGGGGCCGCCTCGTGGCCTTCACGCAGGTCATGTGGATGCTGGGCATCGCCGTCGCCATCCTGCTCGGCTTCGTGCTGTCCACCACCGGCATGACCGGAGCCCGGCTCATCACCGGGCAGCTGGCCGTCGCCGCGCTCGTCACCTGGGCGTTCAGGTCCCGGCTGAAGCTGCCCGGGCACCACGACGCCTCCGGGACGGACAGGGAAGCCGCCGCCCCCGAGGGCATCTCCCTGCGGAACGTGTGGACCCGGGCCGCCCTGCTGCCGATGACCGCGACGTTCGTCTTCTACGTCACCTGGGGCCTCGGCGCCAACACCTTCGGCCAGTTCGGCACCTATCTGCTCGTCACCGTCAGCGACGCCTCCCAGAGCCTGGCCACCGGCATCAACCTGGCCTTCATCCCGATCGGCGTGCTGCTGACCTTCGCCTTCGTCCGCGTCGCCGACAGCCCCTGGCGGGACCGGCTGTTCCTGCTGGCCGCCGTGGTGCAGATCCTCGCCTTCGCCATCGCCTCGCTGACCGCCGGCGCCCTCGCCGGGATGCTCGTGTTCTTCGTGCTCTACCAGCTCTCCAACCCCTTCGCGGGCGAGGCCAACTACAAGGTCTGGTCCCAGCTCACCCTCCCCGCGGACACCCGCGGCACCACCCAGGGCCTCACCTACGCCCTCTCACGCGGGGTCTTCGCGGTCGCCGCGTTCTTCACCCCGGCCCTCGCCGACCACAGCCCGGCCGTGCTGCTCTGGTCGATCACCGCCTGCATGACCGCGGCGGCGTTCGCGGGCGTGTTCATCACCCGGGTCCTGGTCCCGCGTTCCCCCGGCGCGGTGCCGGACAGCGCGGACCTGCGCGTCCCCAGCCCCTGAGCCGCCGCCGGCCGACACCACAAGGAGCCCCGACCATGGCAACGACCGCGGACCGCCAGGCCGTTCGCACCGCCGCCCTGCACGAGCTGCTGCCACCCGTCACCCGCCGCCGCACCCGCGTCGGACTGGTCGCCGGCGGACTCGGCACCTACTGGCCGCAGTTCCCCGGACTCCTGCCGCAGCTCAAGGAGTCGGCCGCCTACGTCGCCGAGCGGCTGCGCGCCATGGACACGGAGGTGACGGACGCCGGGTTCGTCTCCGACGCGCAGGAAGGGGCCCGCGCCGCCGAGCAGTTGCGGCGCGCCGACTGCGATCTCATCGTGCTGTTCCTGACGACGTACCTCACCTCGTCGATGGTGCTGCCGATCGCCCGGCGTGCGCACACCCCGGTCCTGGTCGTCGACCTCCAGCCCACCGAACGGATGGACCACGCCACCTTCGACACCGGCGCGTGGCTGGCCTACTGCGGGCAGTGTCCGGTGCCCGAGGTCGGCAACGTCTTCCGGCGGGCCGGCATCCCCTTCCGGTCGGTCTCCGGCTGGCTGCGGCAGGAGTCCGCCTGGCGGCGCGTCGAGCGGTGGATCCGGGCCGCGCACATCCGTGCCGCGCTCCGGCACGCCCGGCACGGCCTCATGGGGCACGTGTACCCCGGCATGCTCGACGTGCAGACCGATCCGACCCTGCTGTGCACCACGTTCGGCTCGCACGTGGAGGTGCTGGAGTTCGACGACCTGCGGCACCGTGTGGAGCGGGTGACCGAGGCCGAGACGCGGGAACGCATGGCGCTCGCCCGGCAGGTCTTCACCCTCGACGACAGCGTGGTGGAGGAGGACTTCGCCTGGGGCGCCACCGTGTCCGTCGCCCTCGACCGGCTCGCCGAGGACTTCGCGCTCGACAGCCTCGCCTACTACCACCGCGGCCTCGACGGCGAACAGCACGAGCGGCTCGGCGCCGGCATGATCCTGGGCGCCTCCCTGCTCACGGCCCGCGGCGTGCCCGCGGCCGGCGAGTACGAACTGCGCACCTCGGTCGCCCAGCTCGCCTCCCAGAGCGTCGGGGCCGGAGGGTCCTTCACCGAGATCCAGGCCCTCGACTTCCAGGACGGCGTGGTCGAGATGGGCCACGACGGGCCCGCCCACCTCGCGGTGAGCGCCCGCGACCCCCTGCTGCGCGGGCTCGGCGTCTACCACGGCAAACGCGGCTGGGGCGTGAGCGTCGAGTTCGACGTCCGGCACGGGCCCGTGACCCTGCTCGGACTCGGCCAGGACGCCGACGGCACCCTGGCCTTCGTCACCTCCGAGGGCACCGTCGTCCCCGGACCGCACCTGGAGATCGGCAACACCACCAGCCGCGTCGACTTCGGCCGCGACCCCGGCGAGTGGGTCGACGCGTGGAGCGCCACGGGAGTGGGCCACCACTGGTCCCTCGCGGTGGGCCACCACGCCGCGGACTTCGCGGCGGCGGCGAGTCTGCTGGGCATCGACCACCGGCACGTGTGACGGCCGCGCGGGCCGCCGCCCCTGGGAGTGGCTGATCGGGGAGGGGCGTGCCACCGGCGCCCGGGCAGGCGGGCCCATGGGTGTCACGCCCGCCCGGAGATGGGTGACGGCACCGATGGTCACCGTCCCGGTGCCCGTGTGAGGCTGGCAGCGTCGCCGAGGTACTCGCGCCGGCCGCCATGGCCGCGGTCCCGGACGCGCCGCACGGCGCCCGACACCTCCCCGTCGCACCCCCCTCGAAGGAGGAGCCCCTATCCGTCCCCGCAAGGTGAAACGATCCACCTCCCGCGCGTCCACGAAGGCGGTGACCCGTGGGACACGCTGACAGCCTGCTCGCCATGGGCGGCGCCTTCCTCGCCGCCGCGTTCCTGGCCCGCCTCGGCGGCAGGATCGGACTCCCGACGATCCCCCTGTTCATGCTCGCGGGCATCCTGCTCGGCCCGCACACCCCCGGCCTGGTCATCGTCGAGGACGCCCACGACTTCGAGATGCTCTCCGCGCTCGGACTCGTGCTGCTGCTGTTCTACCTGGGCCTGGAGTTCCACCTCGACGACCTCAGGAGCGGCGGCCGGCGCCTGCTGACCGCGGGCGGCATCTACCTGCTGCTCAACGTCGGCGCGGGACTGGGCTTCGGATTCGCCCTGGGCTGGGGCGTCCGGGAGGCGCTCGTGCTCGCCGGCGTCCTGGGGATCTCCTCGTCCGCCATCGTCACCAAGATCCTCATCGACCTGGGCCGCATCGGCCGCCCCGAGACGCGCCTCATCCTGGGCGTCATCGTCGTGGAGGACATCTTCCTCGCGCTGTACCTCGCCGCGCTCCAGCCGGTCATCGGCGGCGCCCGGAGCGCGGGCGACATGGCCCTGCAGGGTGCCAAGGCCTTCGGCTTCCTCCTCCTGCTGGCCGCCGCGGCCCGCTACGGCACCCGCCTGGTCGGGCGCCTGATCGCCACCCGCGACAACGAACTGCTCGTCATCAGCTTCCTCGGCGCGGCCGTCCTCGTCGCCGGGATCTCGGAGACCCTCGGCGTCGCCGACGCCATCGGCGCGTTCATGGTCGGCCTGATCCTGGCCGGCACCCCCTCCGGACCACGCGTCCGCGACCTGGTGCATCCGCTGCGCGACGCCTTCGCGGCCATCTTCTTCTTCGCCTTCGGCCTGTCCATCGACCCCGGCGACATCCTGTCCGTCGCCGGCCCGGTCACCGCGGCGGCCGCCCTCACCGTCGTCATGAACGTCGCCGCGGGACTGCTCGTCGCCCGCGTGTACCGCTACGGCACCGAGCCCGCCGCCGAGATCGCCACCACGCTCGTCGCCCGCGGCGAGTTCGCGCTGATCCTGGCCGCCATGGCCGCCTCGGCGGGACTCGACGACCGCCTCGCTCCCTTCATCGCCGGATACGTCCTCGTGCTCGCCGTCCTCGGCCCCATCGCCGCCGGACGCGCCCACCTGCTCGCCCGCGCGCTCACGGTCGGCCAGGGGCTCCTGCCCGGCCGCAGGGCCTCCTCGAACGCCGGCCCGGCCGGGGGAGCGGGGGACGCCCCCGGGCGCCGCCCTGAGGACGACGACGGCGAAGCCACCGCCCCCCAGCCCGCCGAGGCCGAGCGCTAGCGCGCCGCCGCCCGGGCGGCGCGGCCGCCTCCGGGCCCAGCCCGTCCCTTCACGCTCGGTGACCGTCCTCGCGGCCTGCGCGCGGCGCGGCCCGGCGCCATCGGTGACGCCACCCATCTCCGGAGCGAACACCCGTGTCCCCGTTGGGCGTTCGTGGGGTGCGGGCACCGGGAAGGATGAGGGGTGGGCCCGATGGCGGACGCCTCCGCAGGGGGGAGACGCTGGAGCCCCGGTGAGACGGCCGCGGCAGGCCGCCTCCCTCCGCAGCGCGACACCGCCCGGCACCCCGGACTCGCCATGGCCTCGGCCTTGCCCTGCCCGGACGCGGCCGGGTCCGGGAAGGAGTAGCCGTGCCCCCGTCCGAAGAGGAACGTCTGGTGGCCCTCGCCGCACGACTCGAACGGGAGGACCCCCGTTTCGCCCACGCCCTGAGATCCGGTCGCCCCGTCCGACCCCGGGAGTACCGCCGCACCGGCGCCTGGTGGGCCCTGGCGTTCGGGGTGGCCGTGCTGGCCTGCGGTATCGCCCTGGCCCAGGGGCTGCTCATCGCCGGCGGGCTGGTCCTCGTCGGGATGGCGGGCCAGCTGGTCGACCCGGACCCGGCCCGCCCGGCACTGCGGGGCCCGGGCCCCGGTGAGCCGGGCGGACGTCGGGACGGCTGAGCGACGGCCCAGGTCAGCGGCGGTTTCACCGGCCCGGGAGCGCGGCAGCGGCGAGCCGGCCGGGTGCCTGGTGCGGTGCGCTCTGCCGCCGTCCGGGTGGGGTCGTAACCCGTGTGAACGACCCGGATGGTGAGACGGCCCGGAGTGACTGACGGTGGTTCACGTCGAGACCGGGTCTCGTGAGCTGGCGAGGCGTCAGCTGCCCGGTCCGCGACGGAAGGACTCACCGATGCGTTCTGCCCGCACGCTGCTCGCGACGGCCACGGCCACCGCCGCCCTCGCGATCGCCGCGCCCGCTGCCTACGCCGAGGCGATGGGCGACTGGGACCACGACACCTCTTCCTACAGCAAGGAGCACCACAAGGACGGCAAGCACCACAAGCCGCACGGCGGTATGCACACCGGCGGCGGAGCCCTGACCGCCGCCGACGCCGGCGACGAGTGGGAAGACGCCCGGCACGACAAGGACGGCTACGGCAAGGACGGCTACGGCAAGGACGGCTACGGCAAGGACGGCTACGGCGACAAGCACGACGAGTACGGCAAGCACCACAAGGACGGCAAGCACCACAAGGACGGCAAGCACCACAAGCCGCACGGCGGCGTGCACACCGGCGGCGGTGCGCTGGCCGCGGTGGGCGCGGACGGCGGCTGGGGCGACTCGGACGGTGGCAAGGAGGGGTACGGCGACAAGCGCGAGGACCACGGCAAGGACGGCTACGGCGACAAGCACGACGGGTACGGCAAGCACCACAAGGACGGCAAGCACCACAAGGACGGCAAGCACCACAAGCCGCACGGCGGTATGCACACCGGCGGCGGTGCGCTGGCCGCGGTGAACGCCGACGACGAGTGGGAAGACGCCCGGCACGACAAGGACGGTGGCAAGGACGGCCACGGCAAGGACGGCTACGGCGACAAGCACGACGAGTACGGCAAGCACCACAAGGACGGCAAGCACCACAAGCCGCACGGCGGCGTGCACACCGGCGGCGGCGCGCTGGCCGCGGTGAACGCCGACGACGACTGGGACAACCCCAAGCAGGACAAGGACGGCTACAAGGACGAGCACGGCGACGACCCGTGGGGCGGCAAGCAGGACGAGGACCCCTACGGCGACAAGCGCGACAAGGACGAGTACGGCGGCAAGCACGAGGAGAACGGCAAGCACGAGGAGAACGGCAAGCACGAGGAGAACGGCAAGCACGAGGAGAACGGCAAGCACGAGGAGAACGGCGACTACGAGCACGGAAAGCACGAGGAGAACGGCGACTACGAGCACGGAAAGCACGAGGAGCAGGGCAAGCACGAGGAGCACGGCAAGCACGACGACCACGACAAGGGCTCCTGGCACGGCAAGCACGACAAGCCGCGCGGCGGCATGCACACCGGCGGTGGCGGTCTGGCCACGTCGTCGGGCGTGACCACCGGCGGACTGGCGGTCCTGGCGGTCGCCGGCACCGGCCTGTACGCGCTGCGCCGTCGGAGGGCCTCGAACGGCGCGGCATGACCGATGCCTGACGCCCTACCCGCCGCGGCCGCCGCACGTGCCCCCCACGTTGCGGCGGCCCGGCCCGTCCGCCCCCGTGCCATGACCACTGCCCCGCCCGATCCGCTGCCGTGCCCGAATGAGGTGGTCCTTGATGGCAGCCAGTCCCCCCTCCCCGCTCGACCCCGGCCCCGCCCCGTCCCGGCGGCGGCTGCGCAGGGCCGTGACCGTGCTGTGGGTCGCGGCCGCCCTGGCCCTGGTCGTCAGCCTGGTCTCCGGCCGTGGTGACCCGTCCGACGCCGGAGGCCCGCCGCACGCCCCGCCGGCCGTTGCGCCGGCCGCCCCGTCCGCGCCCGACGTGCCCACCGCGTCGCCGACGCCGCGGCGGTCCGCCGCTGCCGAAACCGGCCCGCGTCTGCCACGGTCCCGGCCGGTCCGCCTGCTCATCCCCAAGATCGCGGTCGACGCGCCCTTCACCGACCTCGCCATCGGCAGCTCGGGCCAGCTGGATCCGCCGCCCGCCGACGACATCAACCTGGTCGGCTGGTACGCCAAGGGCCACACGCCCGGCGAGGCCGGGACGGCGATCATCGCCGGGCACGTGGACACCGCCACGTCGCCGGCCGTGTTCGCCCGGCTGAGCGAACTGAGGAAGGGCGACCGCTTCCACGTGGCGCGGGCCGACGGCAGCCGGGCCACGTTCGTGGTCGACGACACGGAGTCCTTCGAGAAGGACGACTTCCCCAGCGAGCGCGTCTACGGCGACACCCCCGACGCGCAGGTCCGCCTCATCACCTGCGCGGGCGACTACGACCGGCAGGCCCGGGACTACACCGAGAACCTCGTCGTCTTCGCCCACCTCGTCTGACGTCCCGGGCCTCCGGCCTGACTTGGTGTTTTAGAGTGACTGCCACCAGTTCAGGCGACTGTGGGACCTGTGAGGGATTCGCGAACCATGACGACCGAAACGTTTGAGTTCCAGGTAGAGGCCCGTCAGCTGCTCCAGCTGATGATCCACTCGGTCTACTCGAACAAGGATGTCTTCCTGCGCGAGCTCGTCTCCAACGCCTCCGACGCGCTCGACAAGCTGCGTCTGGAGAAGCTGCGGGACGACGCGCTGGACGCCGACGTGTCCGATCTGCACATCGGGATCGACATCGACAAGGAGGCCCGCACCCTCACGGTGCGGGACAACGGCATCGGCATGTCGTACGACGAGGTCGGGCAGCTCATCGGGACCATCGCCAAGTCGGGCACGGCCACCCTGCTGAAGGAACTGCGGGAGGCCCAGGACGCCGCCGGGGCCGAGGGGCTCATCGGGCAGTTCGGCGTCGGCTTCTACTCCGGCTTCATGGTGGCCGACGAGATGACGCTGGTGACGCGGCGCGCCGGCGAGAGCAAGGGCACCCGCTGGTCCTCGCGCGGCGAGGCCACGTACACCCTGGAGACCGTGGACGACGCCCCCCAGGGCACCTCCGTCACGCTCCACCTCAAGCCCGCCGACCCCGAGAACCAGCTCCACGACTACACCTCCCCGTGGACCGTCCGGGACATCGTCAAGCGGTACTCCGACTTCATCACCTGGCCGATCCGGATGGTCCCGGAGGCGGGCGACGGCGAGAGCACGCCCGAGCCCGAGACGCTGAACTCGATGAAGGCCCTGTGGGCCCGCTCGCGCGAGGAGGTGTCCGACGAGGAGTACCACGAGCTGTACAAGCACATCAGCCACGACTGGCGCGAACCGCTGGAGACGATCCGGCTCCAGGCGGAGGGCACCTTCGAGTACCAGGCCCTGCTGTTCGTGCCCTCGCACGCCCCGCACGACCTGTTCACGCGGGACTTCCGGCGCGGTCTCCAGCTGTACGTCAAGCGCGTCTTCATCATGGACGACTGCGAGGAACTGCTGCCGCCCTACCTGCGCTTCGTCAAGGGCGTGGTGGACGCGCAGGACCTCTCGCTGAACGTCTCCCGCGAGATCCTCCAGCAGGACCGGCACATCCGGATGATGCAGCGCCGGCTGACCAAGAAGGTGCTGTCCACGGTCAAGGACTTCATGACCAAGGACACCGACCGCTACGCCGCGTTCTGGCGGGAGTTCGGCACGGTCCTGAAGGAGGGCCTGGTCACCGACTCCGAGAACCGCGACGCCATCCTCGCCGTCTCCTCGTTCGCCACGACGCACGGGGACGAGCCCGCCACCCTCGCGCAGTACGTGGAGCGGATGAAGGACGGCCAGGACGACATCTACTACATCACCGGCGAGTCCCGGCAGGGCATCGAGAACTCCCCGCACATGGAGGCGTTCCGCGACAAGGGCATCGAGGTCCTGCTGCTCACCGACCCCGTCGACGAGGTGTGGGTCGACGCCGTCGGCGAGTACGAGGGCAGGAAGCTGCGGTCCGTCACCAAGGGCGAGATCGACCTGGGCGCCGAGGGCGAGGAGAAGGCCGGCGAGGAGCGGGAGAAGCAGGCCGAGGAGTACGCCGGCCTGCTCGGCTGGATGCGCGAGCGGCTGGACGACGACATCAAGGAGGTGCGCCTGTCGAACCGGCTCACCGTCTCCCCGGCCTGCGTCGTCTCCGACGCGCACGATCTGACCCCGGCCCTGGAGAACATGTACCGGGCGATGGGCCAGGAGGTGCCGCGCACCAAGCGCATCCTGGAGCTCAACCCCGGCCACCCGCTGGTCAAGGGCCTGAACCAGGCCTACCGGGAGCGCGAGGACCGCACGGAGCTGGCCGAGTCGGCCGAACTGCTGCACGCGCTGGCGGTGCTCGCCGAGGGCGGTCAGCCGAAGGACCCCGCCACGTTCGTCAGGCTGGTGGCCGACCGCCTCGAGCGCACGCTGTAACGGGGGTCCGGATCAGGGGCGGTCCGGGGCGTCCGCCGCCCGCGCGCCGGGCGGTGTGGTGCCGGTGCCGGGCGGGACGACCTCGCCCCGGACCACCCGCGGCGCGGGGCCCGTGCCCGCCTCCTCGTCCTTGGCGGCGCGCGCCTCGGCCTTGAGGATGCGGGCCGCCTTGCCGGCCGAACGCGTCAGCTCGGGGAGCTTCTTCACCCCGATGACCGCTATGACGACGATGAGGATGATCGCGAGTTCGCTCAGTCCGAACATGGTGTCCTGTCCTTTCCGGCCCGGGCCGGGCACGGCGTGAGCGTACCGGGCGTGGAGCACGGCGTGATCGCCGCGCCGGGACGGCGGAGCAGGTGCCGGCGCAGGTGCGGCAGCATGCCGTGGTCCAGCAGCGCCCGCCGCCACAGCAGGCGGGCGTGCTCCACCTGGTCGGGCGCCGGGGAGACGGCGCGGCGGCGCACGGCGGTGTGCAGCAGTGCGGCCAGGGCGACCAGGCCGGTCACGGCCGCGACGAGAGCGAGGGTCCAGCCGGCGGTCGTGAGCGACCCGGGCAGCGGGCCCGCCGCCCCCGCGAGGCGGAGCACACCGCCGAGCAGGAGCAGGGCCGCCGCTGCCGTGGCGGCCACGAGCGGCGTGAGCACCGCCAGGGCGGCCGGCACACCGCCCGCGCCGTTCGGCTGCCCGTCGCCCTGCCGGGCCGCCCGCCGTACGGCCAGGTAGTCGCGGTACGTCTCGCCGGCCGCCGCGTTGACGGCGTCGGCGTGGGCGAGCGCGTGGGCGCGCAGGTGCGTGGCGCCCCGGCCGGCGGGGTCGGGGCGCAGGGCGTCACGGATGTCCGCGGCGCGCAGCGCCTGGTGCAGTACCGCCTCGAAGTCGGCGCGGTCCTCCGGCCGGAGGCGGAGCGCTCGGGTCACATGATCTCCCGGTCGGTCGTCACGGGGCGCCGCCGGACCCGCCGTGGCGCCGGCGGGTCCGGCGGCGCGAACGGTGCGGGTCAGACGTTCACGCCGAAGTCGGTGGCGATGCCGGCCAGTCCGGAGGCGTATCCCTGGCCGACGGCGCGGAACTTCCACTCGGCGCCGTGGCGGTAGAGCTCCCCGAAGACCATCGCGGTCTCGGTGGAGGCGTCCTCCGACAGGTCGTAGCGGGCGATCTCCGCGCCGCCGGCCTGGTTGACGACCCGGATGAAGGCGTTGCGGACCTGGCCGAAGCTCTGGCCGCGGTTCTCGGCGTCGTGGATGGAGACCGGGAACACGATCCGGTCGACCTCGGCGGGTACGGCGGCGAGGTCGACCTTGACGGTCTCGTCGTCGCCCTCGCCCTCGCCGGTGAGGTTGTCGCCGGTGTGCTCGACCGAGCCGTCGGGGCTCTTGAGGTTGTTGTAGAAGACGAAGTGGCGGTCCGAGGGCACCTTGCCGGAGGCGTCCAGGAGCAGGGCGGAGGCGTCGAGGTCGTAGTCGGTGCCGGTGGTCGTGCGGACGTCCCAGCCCAGACCGACCAGGACGGCGGTGAGGCCCGGCGCCTCCTTGCTGAGCGAGACGTTGCCGCCCTTGGACAGGGAAACTCCCACGGGACACTCCTTGTTGACGTGTGCGGTGTCGTGCGTTCTTGGCTCGCACATCGAATCTACAGCACTGTAGAAGGTGAGGGGCCGGTCCGGCCGGGTCTATACGATGTCCGCACGGGCAACGCAGGGCGGCGGAAGGGAGACAGGACGGTGACGGATCCCCGGCAGCGTCCCCGGCGGGGGCAGGGCGAGCTGGAGGCGCTGGTGCTGTCGGCGCTGCGGGAGGCGGAGGGCCCGGCCACGGCCGGCTGGGTGCAGGAACGCCTCGGCGGTGACCTCGCGTACACCACGGTGATCACGATCCTGACCCGGCTGCTGGGCAAGGGGGCGGTCACCCGGGAGCGGGTCGGCCGGTCCTTCGCCTGGACACCCGCCGCCGACCAGGCGGGCCTGGCCGCCCGCAAGATGCGCAAGGTGCTCGACGCCGAGAGCGACCGCTCGGCCGTGCTGGCCAGCTTCGTCACGGGCCTCGGTCCGGACGACGAGCGGCTGCTGCGCGACCTGCTGGAGCAGGACCGCCGCGACGGGGAAGACTGAGGCCCCATGGGCGTCTTCGTCTTCCTGCCGCTGGTCCTGCCGCTCACGGCCTGGCCGGTCGCGCGCCTCGCCGAACAGCATCTGCACCCGCGCACCGCCACCCGGCTGCTGACCGGGCTGGCCGTGGTGCTGGCGCTGTGCAGCACGGTGTGCCTCGGGCTCGTCATGGTGGTCGGCACGGCGCAACTGCCCGGCAACCCGCTGCCCGACGGCTGGTCGGACCCCGAGGTGCGGGCGGCCGTCCCGTACGACGAGGTCGTCGGCAAGGCGGCGATTCCCGCCCTGTGCGCGGTGCTGGCGGCCTGCTCCCGCACCCTGTGGCGGCACGCCCGGGTGCGCCGCCGGGCCCACCGCGCGCTGACGGGGCTGCCGGACACCGAGGTGGCGGTGCTGCCGGACGCCGTCCCGTACGCGTACGCCCTGCCCGGGTGGCGCAGGGGCGGCGGCCGGACGGGCCGTGTCGTGGTGACCACGGCCTTGCTGGACCGGCTCGGACCGGCCGAGCGCCGGGCCCTGTTCGCCCACGAGCGGGCGCATCTCGCCGCCCGGCACGACCGCTTCCTGCTCGCCGTGCAACTCGCCGCCCGCGCCAATCCGTTCCTGCGGCCGCTGGGCACCGCCGTGGCGTACACGACCGAGCGGTGGGCGGACGAGGAGGCGGCCCGGGCCGTCGGCAGCCGCCGCACGGTGGCGCGCGCCATCGGCACGGCCGCGCTCGTCTCCCGCGGCACCCCGGCGCCCACGTTCGCGGGACTCGCCGCACCCGGGCCGGTGCCGCGCCGGGTGGCGGCGCTGCTCGGCCCCGCGCCCGCCGTGCGCACCTGGCCCCCGGTGTCCACGTCGGTGGGCCTGGCGGCGTGGGGCGCTGCCGCGGGAACCGCGGTGTCGGCGATGTCCTCGGCCAACTCGGCCGTGACGATGGTGCTCATCCTGCACGCGGCGACGCCCCTGTGACGAGGAGGTCCCCGGCGCCGAGGCCCCTGGCGTGATCCGGGGCGGCGCAGGGGCGTGCCGGGGGCCGCACGGTTGCCGCGGCCCGGAGCGGTTCCGGTCGATGTCCGGCGCTCATCCGCCCGCGTCGCCGCACGTCACCGTGCCGGACGGCGGACCCGGTCAGCCGCGCACCACCCGCTGCTCGTGTCCGTCCCGGCGGAACGCCCACGCCATCTCGGGCTCGACGACCGAGCGGAACAGCCGCCGCACGGGCGAGGTGCACAGCGCGGTCACCAGCAGCGCGGCCGCGGCCGTCACCACCAGCGCGCCCACGGGCCGGTGGACCCACGCCGGGTCGTACCAGCCCCAGAACTTGGAGCCCTGGGCGACGAAGCCGTGCAGCAGGTAGCCGTACAGCGTGCCCGCGCCCAGCGCGGTGAACCAGGCGCGGCGGCCGGGCGCCCAGGCGAGGAAGCAGGCCACCAGGACCAGCGAGCAGCCGAACGTGGCCAGCGTCATGAGCGGGCCGTACCAGGCGGGGGCGTCGAGTTCCGCGGCGCTGTCGCGGTGGTAGAACCAGGCGCCGGTCATCCGCGGCACCGCCCAGTAGGCCACGGCGAGCGCGGCGGCGAGGACCGGGACGGCGACGACCCGCACGGCCCGGCGGCGCACCAGCCGGAAGTGCTCGGGCCGCAGCAGCAGACCCAGCACGAAGTACGGCAGGAACTGCAGGGTGCGCTGCAGGTCGAGGTCGTTGCCGATGGACGGCGAGAGCGTCGCCAGCATCGCGACGACGAGGGCGACCGGCAGCGGCCACCGCACGCGCTGCCACAGGGGCGTGGTCAGCCGCCAGATGAACAGGGCGGCGAGGAACCAGGTCAGGTACAGCGGGTCCAGCAGGCTGATCGGGCGGTCCGGCTCCTGGTCGGTCCACCGGGTGAACAGCGTGTACGCCGTCTCGAAGACGACGTACGGAAGGGCGAGCCCCGTCAGGAGCCGCCTCAGCCGCCCCGGACTCGCGTCGAAGGAGCGGGAGAAATACCCGGAGACGATGATGAACGCCGGCATGTGGAAGGCGTACACCACCATGTAGAGCGCGCTGACCGTCCGGCTGCCGTCCCGCAGCGGCTCCCAGGCGTGCCCGATCGCCACCAGCACGACGGCCAGGTACTTCGCGTTGTCGAAGAAGGAGTCACGCCGTGCCGCGGGCTGAGCCGCCGGCCGCTCCTCCGTTCCCGTCCCGGCCGTCGTGACCGCGCGCAGGCGCAGGGTGTGCTCGCTCACCGGCCCCTCCACGCGGGAACGAGGCAACCCGGACGGGCGTGTGCGCGTCTTGACAGGGATGGGGCCGAGGGGCGCCGGTGGGACATTTCCGCCGCCTCACCACTGCGGCGCGACCCAAACCGGCTCCCGGTCGGATGTAACGCGGATCACACGGGCAGGGTGGCGGTGCCGCCGGGCCGGGGGGTGGAAGGCCCGTCGGCACCGCCGCGCCGGGGTCAGCTCACGGAGCAGTCGGCCCCGTTCAGGGTGAAGGCCGTCGGGCTGGGGTTCTCGCTCGCGCGGGTGGCCGTGAAGCCGAGCGTGACCGAACCGGAGGCGGGGATCGCCGCGGTGTACGGGGCGGCCGCGACGCTCACCTCGGTGCCGCTCTGCGTCGCCGTACCGCCCCACAGGTTCGTGATCCGCTGACTGTCGGAGAAGGTCCAGCGCAGCGTCCAGCCGTTGATCGCCGACGTGCCCGTGTTGCGCACGGTGATCTCGCCCTGGAAGCCGCCGGGCCAGCTGCCCGTCACTTTGTAACCGACACCGCAGGCCGACGGGGAGCCGCCGGACGAGGTGGTGACGGTCACCGTCGCCGAGCGCGGCGAGCGGTTGCCGGCCGCGTCGCGGGCGTAGACGGCGAAGGTGTGCGAGGTGGCGGGGGACAGGCCGGTGAGAGTGGCGGTCGTCCGGGTCGTGCTGGTGACGGCCGTCTCGGTGCCGCCGCTGACCCGGACGACGTCGTAACCGGTGACGCCGGTCGCGTCGGTGGCAGCCGGCCAGGTCAGCGTGACGGACGAGGACGTGACGGCGGAGGCGGTCGGGGTGCCGGGCGCCGTCGGGGGAGTGCTGTCACCCCCGCCGGAGGAGTAGATCGCGGCCTCCTTGGCGGTGGCGGCGATGCCGTTCGCGCCGTTGAAGAGCCGCTGGCCCCAGGAGGTGAGCTGGTTCGGGTCGAAGTTCGTGACCATGTCCAGGTACTCGACCCCGCCGCCGTTGCCGCTCCACGACCAGCCGAGGTAGCCGAGGCGGAGCTGCTGGGCGACGGCCAGGATGGTGTTCTCGTCGGGGTTGCCGTCCGAGTGGTCGTGACCGAACTCGCCCACGACGATGGGCAGTTTGGCGGTGACGAAGCGGTTCAGGTAGTCGGTGACCTCGGCGGCGGTGTCGAAGACGCCGTACATGTGGATGGAGAAGACGGTGTTGGCGTCCGGGTCGGCGGCGAAGACGGACGCGGCGTTGTCCCGCATGGTGAACGCCCAGTCCTGGCCCCAGTTGGGCGCGTCGACCATGATCGTGTGGTCGAATCCGGCGGTGCGGAGCTTCTGGACCGCCGCCTTGGTGTCGGCCGTCCACGCCGAGTAATTCGTGTTCCCGTACGGCTCGTTGCCGATGTTGACGATGACGTAGTCCTCCTGACCGGTCAGCGCGCTCTGCACGCTGATCCAGTAGTCGGCGGCGCGGGAGAGCGTGACGGCACCGCTCTGCTCGCCGTACCCGGTGGTGTCGTGCACCTCCAGCACGCAGATCAGCCGGTTCTGCTTGCACTGCGCGACCACGTTCGCCACGTCCGCCGTGTCGTTGCGGGTCCAGCGGTCACCGCTGGAGAGCACCACGCGGACGGTGTTGGCGCCCTTGGCCTTGATGTGGGCCAGGGAGCTGATGCGGTCCGGGTACCAGGTGTGCGCGTGGTTGACGCCCCGCATCACGAAGTCGTTCCCGGAGGCCTCCAGGAGCCGGCCGTTCTGGATGCGGAAGCCGGTGGGAGCGGCGTGGGCGGGTGGGGTGAACACGAGCAGGGAGAGGAGCAGGGCGAGCAGGGTGCCGGCGACGGTCGCCAGGCGTGGGGTGAGGTGCGCGTGGGGTCTCATGGCGGCTCCGCGGGTGTTGGGTGGGGGCGGGTGAGATCGCAGGGTGGGTGCGGGTGCGGGTGCGGGTGCGGGTGCGGGTGCGGGTGCGGGACCGTGGCCGTGGCCGGGGTGTCCGGGGCTCGGGTCCGTTCCGTCCGCTCGGTTGTCCGGGGTCAGGGTCCCTTCGGTCGGTGGCGGTGCTCAGGGTCGGGTCCGGTCTGCGGGTGGCGAGGTGCCGGGGCGGGCCGGTCGCCGCGCCCGCCGGGCTCAGCCGGCCGCGGCCTTGGCCTCGCACGTGACGGTCGCCGCCGGGGCGCCCGCCGTTGCCGGGGCGGTGGCGACGAAACCGAACGTGGCGCTCGCGCCGGGGGCGAGGCTGCCGTTCCATGCCGCATGGGTGACCGTGGCCGTGCCGTCGGCGCCCGGGGTGAGGACGCCGTTCCAGACCTGGCCGACACGCGCCCCGCCCGCCGGGGCGACGGTCGCGGTCCAGCCCGCGACGGCCGAGGCGGAGGTGTTCGTCACCGTCACCTCGCCCTGATAGCCGCCCTGCCAGGTGGAGACGGCCCGGAAGCGGGCGCTGCAGGCGGCGGGATCACCGGGATCACCGGGATCACCGGGATCACCGGGGTCCCCCGGACCGCCGGGGTCCTGCGGAACGCCCGCGTCCAGCACCGCCGTCAGGGCCGGATACCAGCGCGCGGCGATCTTGTCGTCGCCGGCGGCGTTGGGATGCACGCCGTCATAGGTGTCCGTGGCCGTGCTGAACCCCGTCCACTGGTCGACGACGGTGATCGGGGAGCGTGCGGTGCCGGTCGCCCGGGCCCACTCGGGGATCCGCGCGTTGAAGTCGACGACGCGCTGCGCACAGCCCGAGCAGCTGCCCGGGTTCATCGGGATGAGCTGCGCGACGAGGACCCGCATGTCCGGGTTGGACGCCCGCATCTGCCCGACGAGCTTGGTGTACGCGGCGAGGATGCGGTCGGGCGCGACTGCTCCACACGTCGTTCGTGCCGAAGTGCATGACAACGATGTCCGGGTCCGTGGCGGCCAGGCGTGCGGGCAGCAGGTCCTGGTCGGCCACGCTGGTCACCAGTTCGCCGCCGTGGCCCTCGTTGTCACCGTCGTGGGCCTGGCCGCAGCCCTGCGGCGGGAGGGTGCCGACGAAGTCGATGGCGGTGTACCCGCTGTCGGCCAGCCGGTTCCACAGCACCGCCCGCCAGCAGCCCGGCGAGCCGGTGATCGAGTCGCCGAGCGGCATGATGCGGACCGGCTCCGCCGCCCGCGCCGCCGCCGCGGGCGGGGCGGACATCAGGCCGAGGGGGAGGAGCAGGGCGGCCAGCAGGCCGAGGAGCGGGAGGATCCTCAGATGCGGGGCCGTGCGAAGGGGTCTGTGCATGGTGGTCCCTTCCCTGATGGAGGTGGGAGCGCTCCCATGACATCAAGCCATCGTTGTCATTGACGCGTCAAGGGGTGTGAGGGTGCGGCTCGGGCGGATCGTCGGCCGGCTGCCCGGGGCGGAGGCTGATCCTGCCGGGGCGGGCCCGGCGGACGGAGCCGTGCGATCACTCGGAGGCGGGCGTGGACCTCGGGCGCGGCGCCCTGGCAGGGCTGCGGATCGCACCCTTCTTCCGAGTCCTGGCCGGGCCGTACGCGACCGCGCTCCTGACGGCTTGGGGACCGGCGTGGTGGGGTCGAACGTCCCGGGGGGCGGCACGGGCGGTGGGGCGGGACGCCGCAGCCACCCGGTGCCCCGTGAACCGCGAACGGTGAGCGGACACCGAACGGCGACCCGCACGCGCGGTGTTCAGGAACGCGCGTACGGGCCGCCGTCGGCGGTGCACCGGAGATCCGTCGGCCGTGACGGCACCCGGAGCGGGTGCCGTCACGGCCGGTCAGGCCGCGGCGCGGCTCCGGGTCACCGCCTTCCTCAGCAGCGGCCAGGCCAGCACCGCCACGGTCACCGCGTACACGGTCACCGCGAACGGCGTGTTGACCAGGCCCGTGACGCTGCCGTCGCTGATCTGCAGCGCGCGCCGCAGCTGCTGCTCGGCGTTCGGGCCGAGGATCACGCCGATGACGGCGGGCAGCACGGGAAGGCCGTAGCGGCGCATGCCGAAGCCGATCAGGCCGATGACCAGCAGGATCACCAGGTCGATCACCTCGCCGCCGACCGCGTACGCGCCGACCGCCGCGAAGAACATGATCCCGGCGTACAGATACGGCCGCGGCACGCGCAGCAGCTTCGCCCACACCGGCGCCAGCGGCAGGTTGAGCGCCAGCAGCAGCACCATGCCGACGAACAGCGAGGCGATCAGGCCCCACACCAGGTCCGGTTCGCGTTCGAAGAGCAGCGGACCGGGCTGGATGCCGTACTGCTGGAAGGCCGCCAGCATCACGGCCGCGACCGCCGTGGTCGGCAGGCCCAGGGTCAGCATCGACACCAGGGTGCCCGCCGCCGAGGCCGACGCCGCCGACTCCGGACCCGCCACGCCCTCGATGGCGCCCTTGCCCCACTCGTCCTTGTGCTTCGACAGGCGCTTCTCCGTCACGTACGACAGGAAGGTCGGGATCTCCGCGCCGCCCGCCGGGATCGCGCCGAACGGGAAACCGATGAACGGGCCGCGCAGCCACGACTTCCACGTCCGGCGCACGTCCGCGCGCCCCAGCCACGGGCGCCCCACCGGGATCGGCTCGGGCGGCCTGCGCCGCAGGTGCGCCGCCACCCACAGGGCCTCACCGATCGCGAAGAGACCGACCGCGACGATGACGACGTCGATGCCGTCGGCCAGCTGGAGCGAACCGAACGTCAGCCGCTGCTGGCCGGTCATCTGGTCCAGGCCCACCAGCCCCAGCGTGAGACCGATGAGCAGGGAGGCCATGCCCCGGACCCGGGACGAACCCAGCACCGACGTCACCGCGATGAAGGCCAGCACCATGATGGCGAAGTAGTCCGGCGCGCCGATGTCCACGGCCAGTTCGGCGACCGTCGGGGCGAGCGCGACCAGCAGGACCGTGCCGACCAGGCCGCCCGCGAAGTGACCGATCGCGGCCGCCGCGAGGGCCTGCGCGCCGCGCCCGGACTTGGCCATGGGGTTGCCCTCCATGGCCGCCACCACCGCCGCGCTCTCGCCGGGCGTGTTGAGCAGGATCGAGGTGGTCGAGCCGCCGAACATCGCCCCGTAGTAGATGCCGGCGAACATGATGAACGCGCCGATCGGGTCCAGCCCGTACGTCACCGGCAGCAGCAGCGCGACCGCCATGGCCGGGCCGATGCCGGGCAGCACGCCGATCGCCGTGCCGAGCAGCACCCCGATCGCGGCCCACAGCAGATTGCCCGGGGACAGGGCCGTACCGAAGCCGTCCATCAGGGAGTTGAGGGCGTTCATGTCACAGCACTCCCATCAGCGGACCGCCGGGCAGGGGCACTCCGAGCAGGTTGTTGAAGACGGTGTAGGTCACCAGGGACAGCCCGGCCGCGATGAGCGGGTCACGGTCGGTCCTGCGGCTGCCGAGCGCGTACGCCGCGCCCCAGAACAGCAGGGCGCCCGCCACCGGGAAACCGAGCGGCTCGATCAGCACGGCCGCGCCGAGGAACACCCCGGAGAGCAGCAGCACCGTGCGCCAGTCGGCCGGCTCGGACAGGTCGATGTCCTCACCGCCCTCGGCCTGGCCCCGGCCGCCGCGCAGTACGTCCACGGCGAGCAGGGCGGCGATCACCAGCAGGCCGGCGCCGACGACGACGGGCACGGTCTTAGGGCCGACCGGGCCGCGCTGGGCGATGTCGACGTCCATGGTGAGCGCGTCGGTCAGGACGAGCACGCCCAGCACCAGCAGCAGCGCGCACACCCCGAGTTCGGAGTGCTCCCGCAGCCACGAACGCCGTTCGCCGCGCTGCGCGGGGGGAGTGTCGGTGGTCTGCGTCGTCACAGTCCCAGCTCCTTCAGCACCGAAACCACGCGCTTGTCCTCGGCTTCGAGGAACGCGCCGAACTCCTCACCGGTGAGGAAGGCGTCGTCCCAGCCGTTCTTCCGCAGGGACGTGCGCCACTCGTCCGAGTCGTGCAGCTCCTGCAGCAGCCGCACGAGCTTGTCCCGCTCCCCGTCGGTCAGGCCGGGCGGGGCGACGATGCCGCGCCAGTTGGTGAAGTTCACGTCGTACCCCGCCTCCTGCAGCGTGGGCGCGTCCAGTCCGTCGACGCGCTCGGGTCCGGTGACCGCGAGAAGGCGCAGTTCGCCCGCCTTGATCTGGTCGAGGTACTCGCCGACGCCGGACACGCCGAAGGCGACCTTGTTGCCGAGGATGGAGGCGAGCAGCTCGCCGCCGCCGTCGAAGGGGATGTAGTTGACCTGCTTCGGGGAGATCCCGGCGGCCCGTGCCATCAGCATCGGGGCGAGGTGGTCCGGCCCGCCGGGCGAGGAGCCGCCGCCCACCGGCAGCTTGCCCGGGTCCTCCTTCCAGGCGCCGATCAGGTCGTCGATCGTCTTGTAGGGGGAGTCCTTCGCGACCACGACCACGTCCTGCTCCTCGGTGAGCCGGGCGATGGGCGTGGTGTCGCCGAGTGTCTTCGGCGCGTCGTTGGAGCGGACGGCGCCCACCACCCCGAGCCCCATGGACATGGCGAGCTTGCCGTTGCCGTGTTCGCTCACCAGCCGGCTCAGGCCCACGGTGCCGCCGGCTCCGGGCAGGTTGAACACCTCGATGCTGTGGGTCAGTCCGGCGTCCTCGGCGTTCCTCGCGGCCGTCCTGGCCGTGATGTCGTAGCCGCCGCCGGGCGTGTTGGGGACCATGAAACGCAGGCCCGGGATCTGTGTGCCGGTCTCGGTGCCGCTGCCGGTGGTCAGCAGCGGCGGTCCGACGAGCACGAGCACGGCGGCCCCGAGCAGGGCGAGGGGAGTGCGCAGGCGCACGAGTGCCACCACCTGTCGGTACGTCGTTGCGGGTAGGTAAGGGCCCTGTGGGGGGTGAGGTGGGCCACATGCTGCCCGGACGCCGACGGGCTGTCTTCCTTGCGGAACCAACGGAGGTTCTGGTCTTTGCGGTCGCGGAGCCGGCGCCTCACGCGCCCGGCCGAGTCCTGGAGGCCCTCGCGCGGCGGAATCGATCCGGATGCCCGCTGTTCCGGCGGAGAAACCCGGAAATTCGACTGTGTGTTCGCCAAAGGGGCGGGCATCAGGGACAGCGGAGGTTGATAACGATGGTTCCTTTGCTTCTCGTCCTGCTGCTGGCCCTGATCCTGTTCGGCGCCGGCTTCGCCCTCAAGGCCCTGTGGTGGATCGCGGTGGTCGTGCTGGTCCTGTGGCTGCTGGGCTTCGTGCTGCGCAGCGCGGACAGCGGTGGCCGCAGGGGCCGCTGGTACCGCTGGTAGGCGGGCCCGGCGACACCCCACCGCATCAGGCAAGGGCGCACCAAGCGCCAGAAATGGGGTAAACGACAGTGACCCGGTTCTCCCGCACGAAAGGCGTTCCCGACCCATGGCCGAAACCCGAGACGTCGTAGAGCTCATCCTGAAGGACCACCGGCGCATGGAGGACCTCTTCCGCCAGATGCGGAGCGTGGAGGCCGACCGGGCGACCGCGCTGCGGGAGTTCGCGGACCTGCTGATCGCTCACGCGCTGGCCGAGGAGTCCAAGGTCTACCCGGCGCTCAAGCGGTACAAGGGCATCGACGACGAAGAGGTCGAGCACGGCGAGCACGAGCACGACGAGGGCAACAAGGCCCTCCTCGAGCTCCTCGAGGTCGAGGAGGTCGGCTCCGACGAGTGGGACGAAAAGCTCGAGGAGCTCGTGCAGGCCGTCACCCACCACGCCGACGAGGAGGAGCGCACGATCCTCAACGGCGCGCGGGAGAACGTCGCGATGGAGCGGCGCGAGGAACTCGGCCTGGAGTTCGTCCAGGAGCGTGAGCGCCGGCTGAAGACGGGCTGCGGTTCCGTGGAGAACGTCCGCAAGATCGTCGAGTCCTGATGCGGGCGCGCCGGCCCTGACGGCCGGGCGCGGCGGGCGGAGCCCGGACCTGAAGGGGTCCGGGCTCCGCCGCGTCGTCCGGTGCGGACGGCGCGCGGTTTCCCCTGCCCGGCGGGCGTCACGCCGGGCAGGTCACGTCACGCCCCGGCAGACGGCCCGTGGCCAGGTACGCGTTGACCGCGTCGCGCACGCACGCCGAGTCGTGGACGCCGTAGACCCCGTGCTGGTCGGCGCCGTCCAGGGTGACCAGACGCGAGGAGGGCCACCGGGCGCGGACGGCCTCGGCGCCGTCGTAGGGGGTGCGCGGGTCGCCGGTGGCGTTCACCAGCAGGGCCGCCAGGTCGCCCCGGATCCGGGCCGGACGCTCGCGTGGCCCGTCCCAGTACGCGCACGGGTTGAGGTTCTGCGCGACCGGCCCCAGGAGCGGGTCCCCGGAGCGGGCGCGCTGAACGTCCCGCCAGTACACCTCCGGGTCGCGCGGCGCCGCGCTGTCCCCGCAGACGATCGCCGTCTGCGCGCTGCCGTAGGCGGAGTCGGCGCCCGTGAGCAGGAACGCGAGCACCTCCGCGAGCCCCGGCGACGGCGTCACCCGCCGCCCTTCGGCCGTCCGCAGCATGTCCCGCACCCCCTGGGCGAAGTCGCCGTAGGCGGTGTCGTTGTGCTGCGACAGGCCGTTGAGGACGACCACCGGCAGCACGTGCTCGTCCAGCCGGTGGGCGCCCAGCCGCAGCGGGGAGCGGCCGGCGGCGACCCGGATCCGCTCCAGCGCGGCCAGCACCTCGCCCCGGGTACGGCCGAGTCCGTACGCCGCGTCCCGGGCGGCGGTCCAGGAGGCCCAGCCCTCGAGTGCCCGGCGGTTGGCCGGCAGGGTGTGCCGCCACAGCCGGGCGCCGTAGCGGTCCGGGTCGAGCACACCGTCCAGGACCATCCGGCCGGTCCGGACCGGGAACAGCGAGGCGTACACCTGGCCCAGATAACTGCCGTACGAGTAGCCCAGGTAGGAGATCCGCCGGGCGCCGAGCGCGGCCCTGACGACGTCCATGTCGCGCGCGGTGTTGAGGGTGGTGGCGTGCGGGAGGACATCGCCCGCGTGGGTGCGGCAGCGCTCGGCGAGGTCCCGCGAGAACGCCGCCACGCGGTCGAATCCGGCCCGGTCCCCGCCGGCCCCGCGCCACGCCGAGCCGGTCGGCCAGTGGCAGTCGAGCGGTGTGCTGCGGCCCGTGAAGCGGGGGTCCACGCCCACCAGGTCATACCGCGCGGCGACGTCCCCCATCGTCTCGCGCACCCCTGGCCCGTCGCCGAGCGACGGCCCGCCGGGCCCGCCGCCGTTCAGCAGCAGCGGGCCTGCGCGGCGGCCGGGGTCGGTGGCGCGGATGCGGGAGATCGCGACGGTGAGGGTCCGGCCGCCGGGTCGCGCGTAGTCCAGCGGCACGGTCACGTCGGCGCAGCGGGCACCCGCCTGCTCCAGCTTCCTGCCGGTGGTGTCGTCCGGTCCGAGCACGCAGCTCTTCCAGATGAGGCGCTGCTGGTGGTAGCGGGCGAGGGGGCCGGGGCCGGGGGCCGCCCCGGCCGGGGCGGGCAGGGCGCCGGCGGCGAGGACGCCGGCTGCCAGCGCGAGGGCTGCTCGTCTCGCTGAGCGGGCCAGGTGGATCACGCGGTATGTCCCTTCTGCTGCGTGCGTTCCTGCGATCGCCTCAGGGGGCGGGCCGGGAAGATCACCGGCCAGGCCAACGCTAGGGACGGGCCTGCGCCCGATCACTCCGGCCGGCGCCCGCTTCCCGATGGGGGCAGCCCCCGCCCGGATCCGGGGGAACGCCCCTTTCCGTGGCCGCGGCAACAACCGGAAATCCCGCCCCAAGCTGGGAGAATGCGCGGGCGGACCCGGTGCCGGTCGCTGCAGGGGGGTTGTCCAGACATTCCCTCGCGCCTAGGGTCGCTCTCCGAGTGCAAGCGCTTTCCAAGCGTCTGTCCGCCGGCCGTCCGAGGAGCGCCGCATGTCCTTGTCCCCCGCCCGCCGCCGCGTGGCCGTCGTCGGCACCGGAGCCATCGTCAGCGGCAGCCATCTGTCCGCGCTGCGGGCCCACTCCGACCGGGTGGAACTGGTGGCCGCCGTCGACGTGGACCGCGAGCGGCTCGGCTCCTTCCGCGCCCTGGCCGGCGACCGGGTCGCCGGGTACGCCTCGGTGGAGGCGATGCTGGACGCCGAACGCCCCGACCTGGTGCTGATCGGGACACCGCCCTCCCTGCACCGGGACCAGACGGTCGCCGCGCTGAAGGCGGGCGCCTGGGTGCTGTGCGAGAAGCCGCTCACCCTGTCCCTCGCCGAGTACGACGAGATCGCCGCTGCCGAGGAGGCCTCGGGTGCCTACGCGGCGGTCGTCTTCCAGCACCGCTACGGCTCCGGGGCCGTGCACGCCCGCGAGCTGATCGACGCCGGCGAGCTGGGCGCCCCGCTGGTCGCGCACTGCCAGACCACCTGGCACCGCGACGCCGCGTACTACGCGGTGCCGTGGCGCGGCACGTGGGCCGGCGAGGGCGGCGGCCCGACCATGGGCCACGGGATCCACCAGTACGACCTGCTGCTGCACCTGCTCGGCGAGTGGGAGGAGATCCGGGCCATGGCCGCGCGCCTGGTCCACGACACCGAGAGCGAGGACGTCTCCACCGCCCTGGTCCGCTTCCGCGGCGGCGCCCTCGCCACCGTCGTCAACAGCGTGCTGTCCCCGGACGAGGTGAGCCGCATCCGCGTCGACTGCGCGGACGCCACGGTCGAGCTGACCCACCTGTACGGCCACACCAACGACGACTGGGTCTACACCCCCGCCCCGCACGTCACCCCGGAGCGCGCCGCCGCCTGGCGCACCCCGCGCCACGACGTGCCCAGCTCGCACACCGCCCAGCTCGGCGCGCTCCTCGACGCCTACGACGCCGGCACCCGCCCACCGGGCAGCGGCCACGACGCCCGCGCCACCCTCGAGTTCGCCGCCGCCCTGTACAAGGCGGCGTTCACCGGCCGATCCGTGCACGCGGGGGAGATCGGCCCCGGCGACCCCTTCTACGAGGCCATGCACGGCGAGTACCCCGACTGGGCCCCCAAGGAGCGCGCATGACCATCCGCGTCACCCACACGCACGGCGAGGACGTCGCCGTCACGGCGGCGAACGGTACGGAGATCCTCCGCTACGTCTACCGCCCCGACCCGGACCCCTTCGAGGCCCGCAAGCCGTACGCCCACCCCGTGCGCACCCTGGCCGGCCGCACGGTCACCGGCTACCGGCCGAACGACCACCGCTGGCACAAGGGCCTGCAGATGACCGCGAGTCACCTGTCGGGGCAGAACTTCTGGGGCGGCAACAGCTACGTCCACGGCGAGGGCTATCTGCGGCTGCCGGAGCGCGTCGGCTCCATGCGGCACGACGGCTTCCCCGGCTTCACCGTCGAGGACGACCGGCTCTCCCTCACCGAGCACCTCACCTGGATCGAGAACGGCGGCGAGGAGTGGGCGCGCGAGGAGCGCGGCCTGAGCGTCCACTCGGTGGACGAGGAGGCCGGCGCCTGGGTGCTGGACTGGTCGATCCGCCTCACCAACATCCGCTCCGCGCCCCTGGTGTTCGGCTCGCCGACCACCGCCGGCCGGGAGATGGCCGGCTACACCGGACTGCAGTGGCGCGGCCCGCGCGACTTCACCGGCGGTACGGTCCTCGCCCCGGACACCGACGCCGGAGCCGGCAAACTGATGGGCACCCAGGCCCCGTGGCTCGCCTTCACCACCGAGCACGACGACGTCGACGGCCACTCCACGCTCGTCTTCGCGCACGCGCCCGAGAACCTCGACGGCAGCGCGATCCACGAGTCGCACTGGTTCGTCCGCTCCGAGCCCTTCCCGACGGTCGCCTTCTCCTGGGCGTTCTTCGAGGAGTTCGAGCTGCCGCCGGGCCAGTCCTTCTCCTACCGCTACCGCCTCGTGGTCGCCGACGGCGCCTGGGACCGCGACCGGGCCGGCACCCACCTGGAGGGCCTGCGGTGGTGAGCGAACCCGGCCCGCCGAGCCCACTGCCCGGCGCGATCGGCCTGTCCCACCTGAGCGCCTACGACTGGCAGGCCACCGACGGAGTCTGCGGCGGCAGCCCGCATCTGCACCTGGTGTGCACCGAGGCCTACGTCGTCACCGCCGGGCGCGGCGCGGTGCAGACCCTGAGCCCCGACGGCTACCGGGACATCCCCCTGGAGCCGGGCTCCCTCGCCTGGTTCACCCCGGGCACGGTGCACCGCATGGTGCAGGGCGGCGACCTGCGCGTCACCGTGCTCATGCAGAACAGCGGCCTGCCCGAGGCCGGGGACGCCGTCTTCACCTTCCCGCCCGAGGTGCTCGCCGACCCGGAGAGGTACGCCGCAGCCGCGGCCCTGCCGCCCGGCACGGGACCGGAGACGGCCGCGGCCGCCCGCCGCCGCCGGGATCTCGCCGTCGAGGGGTACCTCGCCCTGCGCGAGACCCTCGTCGCCGGCGACACCGGCCCGTTCCGGGAGTTCCAGCGGGCCGCCGCGCGCCTGGTGCGTGACAAGGTGCCCGTCTGGCGGGAGCTGTGGCGCACCGGCGCGCTGGCCACCGCCGAACGCACCGGTGTCCAGCTCGACGCCCTGGCCGCCGGCGACCTCGCCCACCTCCGCGAGGCCACCGCCCACGAGACCGGACCCACCCGGCGCGGCGGGTTCGGCATGTGCGGACGCCGCGACGAGTACGCGCTGCCGGGCACCACGGTGTCCCGTCGGTGAGACGACCGCCGGGCGGGGCCGGAGAGTGCCGGGCGACTCGTTGCCGAGCGGCTGCCAGCTGGCCCTCGCCGACGGGCAGACCCCGGTGGAGTTCCGGGACGTCGTCTGCTGCGACCTCGCCGTGGACTACCGCAAGGCGGGCCCGCCGAAGAGGCGGGTCCGGCCGCGCTACCGGCGCCGGGTGCCGATCGTGACGCGCGGCCACGACCGGGCCGAGGCCAGGAGGGCCTGCGCGCGGGCCGAGGGGGTGGCCGCTGCCGCCGCCAGGGCCGCCGCGGCGCTCGCGATGCCGAGGACCGCGCCCGCGGCCACGTCGCCCGGGTAGTGCACGCCCGTGTGGATGCGGGAGTAGCCGACGGCACTGGCCAGCGCGCCGAGCGGCACCGCCGCCGGGGGCAGGACCACCCCGACGGCCGTGGCGAACGCGACCGCCGAGGCCGTGTGCCCGGACGGGAACGAGGCCGACGTCGGCATCGGGACGTGCCGGTCGACCGTGACCCGGGCCGCCTCGCGGTCCGGCCGGGCCCGGCGCACCAGGCGCTTGCCGAGGAGGTTGGCCGAGGCGGACGCCACGGCGATCGCCCCGACCCCTGCGAGCGCGGCCCTGCGGGGACGCTTCCCGCCGAAGGCCAGCGCGGCGGCGATGGCGAAGGAGATCTTCGAGTGGTCGGCCGCGTGGGAGAGGTGGCGCAGCGTCCGGTCGAGGGTGGGGGTCGGGGTGGCGGCCACCGCCGCGTACAGCGCGCCGTCCACGGCCCGGAGATCGCCCATCACGGCGGACAGGAGCCCGCCGCGCCCGCCGTCGGACTTCTCGTCCTCCGGGAGCGGACGGAGGGCGTCGGCGTGGGTGGTCGTCGGATCGGTCATGTGGTTCTCCCCGCAGTGGCCTTCCTCAGCACGGTACCGGCTCACGCCGGGCGCACGCTCGGTGCCCCCGCGGGCCGGTACCTCCCCGAGTGCCCATCCCGCGCCCGGCCACCCCGGCGAACCGGGGCCGGGCCCGGTGTGCGCGCGGCGGCGTCTGCTGCAATGGCCCGCATGACGCCCCTGCCCCGGCGGATCCCGCACGCCCTCGACCGTTTCCACGCCGCCCGCCCGTGGGACCACAACGCATGGTTCCACCCCTGGATCCTGCGCCGGCTCCCCGCGCGGGTGGGGAGCGCCCTGGACGTGGGCTGCGGGACCGGTGACCTCGCCCGGTTGCTGGCCGCCCGGGCCGGGCGGGTGCACGGGGTGGACGCCGACCCCGCGATGACGGCCCTGGCCCGCCGGCTGACCCCGGCGGCGGCCCCGGTGACGTACGGCGTGGCCGTCGCGCCGGACGGGCTCCCGGATGAGACGTACGACGCCATCACCTGTGTCGCCGTGCTGCACCATCTGCCGTTCACCGAGGCGCTGGAGGCATTCCGCGACCGTCTGCGGCCCGGCGGCACCCTGGTCGTGGTCGGTGTCGCCCGGGGGGAGACACCCGCCGACCACCTGCTCGGTGCCGTGTCCGTGCCGCTCCACCTCGCCATGGCGCTGCTGCGGAACCGGGGCCGCCGGGTGGGCCGTCCCGTCTCGATGACGGCGCCCACCCGGCAGCCCCGGATGACGTTCCCCCGGATCGCCCGCGAGGCCCGGGTCCTGCTGCCCGGAGCCCGGCTGCGGCGCCGGCTGTTCTGGCGCTACAGCCTGGTGTGGCGGCGGCCCTGACCGGGCGCCGGGTCAGTCCAGGGCCCGGAAGGTGCGCAGCCGCAGGGAGTTGCCGACGACGAAGACCGACGAGAAGGCCATGGCCGCCCCGGCGATCATCGGCGTGAGCAGACCGGCCGCGGCCAGCGGCAGGGCCGCCACGTTGTAGGCGAAGGCCCAGAACAGGTTGGAGCGGATCGTGCCGAGGGTGCGGCGGGCGAGCCGGATGGCGTCGGCCGCGGCCCGCAGATCGCCGCGGACGAGGGTCAGGTCGCCGGCCTCGATCGCGGCGTCCGTGCCGGTGCCCATGGCCAGGCCGAGGTCGGCCTGGGCCAGGGCCGCCGCGTCGTTGACGCCGTCGCCGACCATCGCCACCGAGCGGCCCTCGGCCTGCAGCCGCTTGACGACGTCCACCTTGTCCTGCGGCAGCACCTCGGCGATGACCTCCTCGATGCCCACCTCGCGGGCGACGGAACGGGCCACCGCCTCGTTGTCGCCGGTCAGCAGGATCGGGGTGAGACCCAGGGCGCGCAGCCGGGCGACCGCCTCCGCGCTGGTCTCCTTCACCGCGTCGGCGACCTCCAGCACCGCGCGGGCCTCGCCGTCCCAGGCGACCGCGATGGCGGTGCGCCCGGCGTCCTCGGCCGCCGTCCTGGCCCGGGCCAGGTCCTGCGGCAGCTCCATCGCCCAGTCCGCCAGCAGCCGTTCCCGTCCGACGAGCACGGCGTGGCCGTCGACGATGCCCTGGACGCCGAGCCCGGGCACGTTGGCGAAGTCCTCGGGCGTGGGCAGCGTGCCCAGCTTCTCCAGGGCGCCGTCGGCGACGGCCCGGGCGATGGGGTGCTCGGAGGAGTGCTCCAGCGCCCCGGCCAGCCGCAGCACCTCGGTCTCGTCGGTGCCGTCGGCGGTGTGCACGGCCAGCAGGGTCATGCGGCCGGTGGTGACCGTGCCGGTCTTGTCGAGGACGACGGTGTCGACGCGGCGCGTGGACTCCAGCACCTCGGGGCCCTTGATGAGGATGCCGAGCTGGGCGCCGCGGCCCGTGCCGACCATCAGCGCGGTCGGCGTGGCCAGGCCCAGGGCGCACGGGCAGGCGATGACGAGGACGGCGACCGCGGCGGTGAAGGCGGCCGTGAGCCCGACGCCGTTGCCGAGCCAGAAGCCCAGCGTGCCCAGCGCCAGCGCGATCACGACCGGCACGAACACGGCGGAGATCCGGTCCGCGAGGCGCTGCGCGGCGGCCTTGCCGTTCTGCGCGTCCTCCACCAGCCGGGCCATCCGGGCCAGCTGGGTGTCGGCCCCGACCCGCGTGGCACGGACGACCAGCCGTCCGCCGACGTTGAGGGTGGCGCCGGTGACCGGGTCGCCCGCGCCCACCTCCACCGGCACGGACTCGCCGGTGAGCATCGAGGCGTCCACGGCCGAGGACCCCTCGACGACCGTCCCGTCGGTGGCGATCTTCTCGCCGGGCCGCACCAGGAAGCGGTCACCGACCGTCAGCTCCGCGACCGGGACGGTCTGTTCGCCGCCGTCGGGGCGCAGCACCGTGACGTCCTTCGCGCCGAGCTCCAGCAGCGCCCGCAGCGCCGCCCCGGCCTTGCGCTTGGCCCGGGCCTCGAAGTACCGCCCGGCCAGGATGAAGGCGGTCACGCCCGCCGCGGCCTCCAGGTAGATGTTCCCGGCGCCGTCGGTGCGCTCGATGGTCAGCTCGAAGGGGTGCGTCATGCCCGGGGTGCCCGCGGTGCCGAAGAACAGCGCCCACAGCGACCACAGGAACGCGGCCGAGACGCCCACCGAGATCAGCGTGTCCATGGTGGCCGCGCCGTGCCGGGCGTTGGTGAAGGCGGCCTTGTGGAAGGGCCACGCCGCGTAGGTCACCACGGGCGCGGCCAGCGTCAGCGACAGCCACTGCCAGTACTCGAACTGCAGCGCCGGGACCATGGCCATGGCCACGACGGGGACCGCCAGCACCACGGCCGTGACCAACCGCTCGCGCAGCGGCCGCAGTTCGTCGCTCTCGGCGGGGGAGCCGTCCTGCTCGGCGGGGGGAGCGGGCTCCTGGGCGGTGTAGCCGGTCGCCTCGACGGTGGCGATCAGATCGCCCACGGAGACCTCGCCGGAGTAGCTGACCTTGGCCTTCTCGGTGGCGTAGTTGACGGTGGCGGTGACCCCGTCCATGCGGTTGAGCTTCTTCTCGATGCGCGCCGCGCAGGAGGCGCAGGTCATGCCGCCGATGGCGAGTTCCACCTCGGCGGCGGTGCCGGCGGCCGTACCGGTGCTCATGGCTCAGGCCCTCCCCGTCAGCTCGTACCCGGCCTCGTCGACGACCTCGGCGATCAGGGCGTCGTCGGGCTCCGCGGCGCTGGTGACGGTGACCCGGCCGCCGCCGAGGTCGACCTCGACACCGCTGACCCCGTCCAGCTCGCCGATGACCCTGGTCAGCGTGGCCTTGCAGTGGCCGCAGGACATTCCGGAGACGGCGTAGGTGGTCGCGGGCATCGGGTGCCTCCTCTGTGTGGTCCGACCGCATCCGGAGATACGGGGTGGGGGTACGCCCCCACCGGCCTCCATGTATACCCCCACGGGGTATATGATGCAAGGGCGGCCACCGCTTGACTTGGTACCCCCCAGGGGTATGGTGAGCTGCATGGAGGCCTCCGCAACCCGAAGCGAGGGGCCCGGACCATGAAGGAGCCGACGGCCATGAACACCGGACTGAAGATCACCACCTTCGCCGTCGCCCTGGCCGCGACGTTCGGCACGGCCTACGGCGTGGGCCGGGGCGTCGACCCCGTCGTCGCCGACAACCCGCCCGAACACCGGGACGCCCACGCGAGTCCCGCCGCGAAGCAGCAGGAGGGCGACGGGCACGCAGGGCACGACACACCCCCGGCCGGCGGCCTGCAGATCTCCGAGGGCGGCTACACGCTCGACCTGCGGACGCCCCGCGTCACCGCGGGGCAGCGCGCCGAACTGCGCTTCACCGTCCGGGACGCCGACGGCCGCGCGGTCACCGCCTACCAGCGCGAGCACGACAAGGAACTCCACCTCATCGTCGCCTCACGCGACCTGGACACCTACCGCCACCTGCACCCCACCCGCGCCGCCGACGGCACCTGGAGCACCCCGGTCGACCTGCCCCGGGCCGGCGGGTACCGCGTCTTCGCCGACTTCACCCCGGAGCGCGAGGACGCCCGCAACCTCACCCTCGGCACGGACCTCGCCGTCTCCGGCCCGTACCGGCCGAAGGAACTGCCCGCGCCGGACACCACGGCCGAGGTCAACGGCTACGAGGTGCGGCTGGACGGCGCCCTGCGCCCGGGCAGGGCGGGCGAACTGAAGCTGAAGGTCTCCCGCGACGGCAAGCCCGTCACCGACCTCCAGCCCTACCTCGGCGCCTACGGCCACCTGGTCGCCCTGCGCTCCGGCGACCTGGCCTACCTGCACGTCCACCCCAACGGCGCACCCGGCGACGGCACCACCCGCCCCGGCCCCGGCATCTCCTTCACGGCCACGGCACCCAGCGCCGGCTCCTACCGCCTGTTCCTCGACTTCAAGCACGACGGCGAGGTCCACACGGCGGCCTTCACCGTCCGGGCCGGGGAAGCGGCAACCGGCCAGGACACCCCCGAGGGGCATGCGGAGGACGGCCACGGGCACTGAGCCTCAGCCCAGCGCACGGTCCAGGTTGAACGCCGCGCTGATCAGCGCGAGGTGCGTGAACGCCTGCGGGAAGTTGCCCTGCTGCTCCCCGGTGCGGCTGATCTCCTCGGCGTACAGGCCGAGGTGGTTGGCGTACGTCAGCATCTTCTCGAAGGCCAGGCGCGCCTCGTCGACCCGGCCCGCGTGCACCAGGGCCTCGACGTACCAGAACGAGCAGATGGAGAACGTGCCCTCGTCGCCGCGCAGCCCGTCGGGGCTGGAGCGCGGGTCGTAGCGGTAGACCAGCGAGTCCGACACCAGCTCCTCGGTCAGGGCGTCCAGGGTGGACAGCCACTTCGGGTCGGTCGGCGCGATGAACTTCGTCAGCGGCATCATCAGCACGGCCGCGTCCAGCACGTCACCGTCCTCGTGCTGGACGAAGGCCCGGCGCTCCTCGCTCCAGCCCCTGCTCATGATCCGGCGGTAGATCGTGTCGCGGCTCTGCCGCCAGCGGGGCAGGTCGGCGGGCAGGCCGCGCCTGTTGGCCATCCGGATGGCACGCTCGATCGCCACCCAGCACATCAGCCGCGAGTACAGGAAGTTCCTGCGGCCGCCCCGGGTCTCCCAGACGCCCTCGTCGGGCTGGTCCCAGTGCGCGCACACCCAGTCCACCAGGGCGCACACGTCGTCCCACTGGTCGCTGGATATGGGCCGGGCCCACTTGTCGTAGAGGTAGACGGAGTCGATCAGCGCGCCGTAGATGTCGAGCTGGAGCTGTTCGGCGGCCGCGTTGCCGACCCGGACGGGGGCCGAGCCCTGGTGGCCCTCCAGATGGGGAAGGGTCCGCTCCGGCAGCTCGGTGCGCCCGTCGATGCCGTACATGATCTGCAGCGGCCCGGAGGGCTTGCCGTCGCCCGGGGTGATGTGCCGGGTGACGAACCCCATGAACGCCTCGGCCTCACCGGTGAAGCCCAGCCGCAGCAGGGCGTAGACGCAGAACGCCGCGTCGCGCACCCACACATAGCGGTAGTCCCAGTTGCGTTCGCCGCCGAGCCGCTCCGGCAGGCTCGTCGTGGGGGCGGCCACGATCGCCCCGGTCGGCGCGTAGGTGAGCAGCTTCAGGGTCAGGGCCGAGCGGTGCACCATCTCCCGCCAGCGGCCCCGGTAGCGGGAGGACGACAGCCAGCGCCGCCAGTACGCCACGGTGGCCGTGAACTGCGCGTCCGCCTCCCGGTGCGCGCACCGGCGGGGCGTCACCACGCCGCCGACCTTGTCCAGCGCGAACACCGCCGTCTCGCCCTCGGCCAGCTTGAAGTCCCCGTACACGTCCATCCCGTCGGCGTCCAGCGGCACGGTCGCGGTCAGGGCGAGCGCGGTGGTGCCGGCGTCGAACACCGCGGTGTCGTCCGCCCAGCGCACGGTGTGCGGCAGGGCGCCGTAGTCGAAGCGGGGCGCCACCCGCGTGCGGAACGGGAGCGAGCCGCGCACGCACACCACCCGGCGGATCAGCCGGTGACGCTCGGCCTCGGCCGGGTCGCCGTCGACCGGCATGAAGTCCTGCACCTCGCCGACCCCGTCCTCGGTGAAGAAGCGGGTGATCAGGACGTTCGTGTCCGGGAAGTAGAACTGCTTGGTCCGCGCCGGCACGGCCGCCGCCAGTTCGAAACGGCCCCCGCGGTCCGCGTCCAGGATCGAGGCGAAGACGCTCGGCGCGTCGAAGGCCGGACAGCAGTACCAGTCGATGGTGCCGTCGGTGCCCACCAGGGCCACACTGCGCAGGTCGCCGATCAGCCCGTGCTCCGCGATCGGCAGGTACCGCCGGTGGCCGGGCACGTCCCGGTCCGCAGCCGTTGCGCCCATGACAGCCTCCGCCCGGTAGGCGCCTCAGACCCAGCCTAGAGTGGCCGGCGCCGGCCCGCCGTCACACCGTGACGACCCGCAGACCGGCCTCCTCGAAGCGCCGCACCGTCTCCGCGTCGGCCGCGGTGTCCGTGACCAGCGTGTCCACCGCCCCGGCCGCGCAGATCCGGGCGAACGCCCGCTGCCCCAGCTTGCTGGAGTCGGCGGCCACCACCACCCGCTCCGCCCGCTCGCACAGCAGCCGGTTGATCGCGGCCTCCGCCTCGTCGTTGGCCGCCGCCCCGTGCGTGACGTCGAAGGCGACCACGCCGAGCACCGCCACGTCGACGGTGATCTGCGCGAGCACCGCGTCCGCGAGCGGCCCCACCAGTTCGTACGACTGGGCGCGCGCGACACCGCCGGTGAGCACGATCTTGAACTGCGGCCGTACGGCCAGCTCGTTGGCGATGTTCAGCGCGTTCGTCACGACGGTCAGGGCGGGCGAGCCGGACGCCAGGTCCCCGCGCACGGCCAGGGCCCGCGCCACCTCGGTGGTGGTCGTGCCGCCGGTGAGCCCGACCGCCTCCCCGGGCGCCACGAGGTCCGCCACCGCCTTGGCGATGCGCTGCTTCTCGGAGGCGTGCCGGGCCGTCTTGTAGCGCAGCGGCAGCTCGTAGGACACGCCGTGCACGACCGCGCCGCCCCGGGTGCGCACCAGCATCTGCTGCTCGGCGAGCTGGTCGAAGTCCCGGCGGATGGTCGCCGCCGACACCCCCAGCTCCCCGGCCGCGTCCTCGACGTCCAGCCGGCCGCGCTCGACGAGCAGTTCCAGCAGCGCCTTCCAGCGGGCGTCGCGCGACATCCGCACCTCCACGTCTCGATCTCCGTGGGCGACCCTAACGCACCGCCCGAAGCCGAATGCTTGATGTTGCTTGAAAGTCGGCGCTATCTTGCAGGAACAATCAGAGCGGAGGATGTGCCATGACGCATGTCGAGGACGAGCTGACCAGTCAGCCCGCGTGCTGGGAGCGAGCCGCGGCGGAGGCGGCGGAGCACGCGGCGGTGCTGCCGGAGCCGGGGGAGCGGGTCGCGATCGTCGGCTGCGGCACCTCGTACTTCATGGCGCAGGCCGCCGCCGCCCTGCGCGAGGGCGCGGGACAGGGCGAGACCGACGCGTTCGCCGCCTCGGAGTTCCCCCACGGCCGCGCCTACGACCGGGTCGTCGCCCTCACCCGCTCCGGCACCACCACCGAAGTCCTCGACCTGCTCGCCCGGCTGAAGGGCCTGACCCGCACCACGGCCGTCACCGCCGACCCGGACACACCCGTGCGGGAGGCCGCCGACGCCCTCGCCGTCCTCGGCTACGCGGACGAACGCTCCGTGGTGCAGACCCGGTTCGCCACCACGGCCCTCACCCTGCTGCGCGCCCACACCGGACTGCACCCCGCCACCGCCGCCGCCGACGCGCGCACCGCCCTGACCGAGCCGCTGCCCGAAGGGCTCGTGGAGTGCGGCCAGTTCACCTTCCTCGGACGCGGCTGGACCGTCGGCCTGGCGAACGAGGCCGGGCTGAAGATGCGCGAGGCGTCGCTGTCCTGGGCGGAGTCCTACCCGGCGATGGAGTACCGGCACGGCCCCATCAGCGTCACCACCCGCGGCACGGCGACCTGGATGCTCGGGGACGCGCCGGACGGACTCGCCGAACAGGTGCGCGGCACGGGCGCGTTGTGGATCGAGGGACGGCTGGACCCGCTCGCCGAACTCGTCCGCGCCCAGCGCCTCGCCGTCGCCGTCGCCGCCTCCCGGGGACTCGACCCCGACAGCCCGCGCCACCTGACGCGCTCGGTGATCCTCCCGTAAGCCCGCCCCCCGACGCATCGGAGACACCGTGCCCCTCACCACCACCGGCGAGCTCGTCACCCGCGCGGCAGCGGACCGTCGCGCCGCCGTCTCGTTCAACGTCATCACCCTGGAGCACGTCGAGGCCGTCATCGCCGGCGCCGAGTCGGCACGCGCCCCCGTCGTCCTCCAGGTCAGCGAGAACGCGGTCCGGTTCCGCGGCGGGCTGCTCCCGCTCGCCCGCGCCGCCGTCGCCGCCGCCGAACAGGCGTCCGTGCCGGTCGCGCTGCACCTCGACCACGTGCAGAGCGACACCCTGCTCCACCAGGCGGCCGAGGCCGGCTTCAGCTCCGTGATGTACGACGCCGCCCGGCTGCCCTACGAGCAGAACCTCGCCGCGACCCGCGCTGCGGCCGGCCTCGCGCACGCGCAGGGCCTGTGGATCGAGGCCGAGCTGGGCCAGATCGGCGGCAAGAACGGCAGCCCCCCGCTGGACGCGCATGCCCCCGGCGCCCGCACCGACCCCGACGAGGCCCGGGCCTTCGTCGCCGACTCGGGCGTGGACGCCCTGGCCGTCGCCGTCGGCAGCTCCCACGCCATGACCACCCGCACGGCCGTCCTCGACCACGCCCTGCTCACCCGCCTGTCGGCCGCACTGGACGTCCCGCTCGTCCTGCACGGCTCCTCCGGCGTCCCGGACGGCGAACTGACGGCGGCGGTCGCGGGCGGCATCGCCAAGGTCAACATCGGCACGGCCCTCAACGTCGCGCTGACCGGCGCGATCCGGGACTTCCTCGCCGGCCGGCCCGAGGCCGTGGACCCGCGCGGCTACCTGGCCATCGCCCGGGAGGCGATGGCGCAGGTGGTGGCGAAGACCCTCGGCACCCTCGCCGGACCTACCGCTTGACGGCCTTCAGCACCACGAACTTCGGGTCGCTCGCCACGAGCCGGCTGTTGCCGAACACCTGCCGCACCTTGACGTGGTAGCCCAGATGCCGGTTGCCGATCACCCACAGCTCGCCGCCCGGCCGCAGCGCGCGCCGCGCCCCGGTGAACATCCGCCGGGCCGTGCTGTCCGTCGTGGCCTGGTGGGAGTGGAACGGCGGGTTGCTGAGGACCAGGTCGACACTCCCGGACGGCACACCCTCCAGCCCGTCCCCGACCCGGAACTCGGCGCGCCCCGGCGCACCGTTCGCCTCGTACGTCGCCTGCGCCGAGGCCACCGCCTGGAACGACTCGTCCACGAACAGCACGTCGGCGCCCGGGTCGGCCAGCGCCACCGCCGTCCCGACCACGCCGTTGCCGCACCCGAGGTCGACGACCCGCCCGCCCCGGCCCTGCGGCAGATGACCCAGGAAGAACCGGGTGCCGATGTCCAGCCGGTCCGCGCAGAAGACCCCGGCGTGGTTGACGACGGTCCGCCCCGAGACGGCCCCGATGCCGTCCGGCAGGGTGTACGCGTACGGCCACGGACTGGCGGGCCGCTCGAGCCCGGGATCCGGGGTGCAGAAGATCAGGCGGGCCTTCTTCTCGGCGAGCGAGGTACGGGTCGGCCCGAGGATCCGCTCGAACAGCCGGAGCGTGGAGGTGTGGATCTCCTTGACCATGCCCGTCCCGACGACCACCGTCCCCGCGTGCACGGCCGGGGCCAGCCGCAGCAGCTGGTCCTCCAGCAGCGCCAGGCTCTTCGGCACCCGCACCAGCAGCACGTCGATCCGCTCCGGCGCCGGATCCCGCGTGGTCAGCAGCCGCACCGCCCCGGGCTCGACACCGGCCCGGGCGAGATTGGCGCGCGTCGCCTCCTGCGTCAGGAAGGAGTCGGTGATCTGCGTCGGCCGGTGCTGCGCCAGCGCCGTGACCAGCGCGCCCCAGCGGTCACCGACCACCACGACCGTGCCCCCCGGCAGGACCCGCTCCTCGGCCAGATGCCGCAGCAGGTACTCGTCGGAGGCGTCCCAGGCACGCAGCCGGTCGCGCGGGTCCTCGGGGAAACGGGTGAGCGCGGGCTCGCCCCACGGTGTCGTCATACGGTCGTCCATCGTGCGACCAGGCTAGCCGAGCCGCAGTTCACCCCCGGTCGGGCAGGATGGAGGGCATGGACGCCGAGCTGTTCCCCAGGGACCGCGCGGAGGTGGCACCCGGCGCCGTGCACGTCCCGGACTGGCTGGACGCGCCGGCCCAGCGCGCGCTGCTCGACGCCTGCCGCGACTGGGCCCGGCCGCCCGCCGGACTGCGCACGGTCCGCACCCCCGGCGGCGGCACCATGACCGCCCGGCAGGTGTGCCTGGGCTGGCACTGGTACCCGTACGCCTACGCCCGCACGGTCGTCGACGGCGACGACGCCCCGGTGAAGCCGTTCCCCCACTGGCTCGGCGAGCTGGGCCGCAGGGCGGTCGCCGACACCCTCGGCGGCCCGGCACCGGCCTACGACATCGCGCTGATCAACTTCTACGACGCCGACGCCCGCATGGGCATGCACCGCGACAGCGACGAGAAGTCCCGCGCGCCGGTGGTGTCGCTGAGCCTCGGCGACACCTGCGTCTTCCGCTTCGGCAACACCGAGACCCGCACCCGCCCGTACACGGACGTCGAGCTGCGCAGCGGCGACCTGTTCGTCTTCGGCGGCCCTTCCCGGCTCGCCTACCACGGCGTCCCCCGCGTCCTCCCGGGCACGTCCCCGCCCGGCCTGGGCCTGACGGGACGGCTCAACGTCACCTTGCGGGTCAGCGGCCTGTGAGGGGGAGGGCCGAAGTACGGACGGGAGCGCGGCCCCGCGCGGCCTGCGGCCCGCATGCCCGTGGGCGTCCAGGCGCCAGGCCCGCAGACCCGCAGACCCGCAGACCTTTAGACCCGCGGGCCCGAAGCCCACAGGCCCGAAGCCCACAGGCCCGCAGCCCCACAGGCCCGTAGGCCCGCAGCCCCACAGGCCCGTAGGCCCGCAGCCCCACGACGCCAAGAGCGCACAAGCCCCGCCATGCGCCCGGACGCCGATGACGAGTGCTCTGCGGATCATGACGCAACGGCCCGGAGGGCCCGGCCCGTCCGTCCGGCGGATCATGGGAGACTCGCCCTCATGAGCGGGAAGGCGGACCCCCGGCAGCCGGGGGATGGGAGCACCTCGAGGACGCGGCTGGACCGGGGGCGCTCGGCGCTGGGACCCGCGCTGGAGCTCGTGCACACCGGACGCGCGCCGACCCGGGCCGTCCTCACCGCCGAGCTGGGGGTGACCCGGGCGACGGCCGGTGCGGTCGCCGCCGAGCTGGAGGCGCTCGGGCTGATCCGCGTCGACGCCCGCCCCGGCGCGGCCGCGGGCTCGCAGGGCAGGCCCTCGCACAGGCTGTCCGTCGCCGAGGACGGCCCCGTCGCACTCGCCGCACAGGTGCACGCCGACGGCTTCCGGGCGGCCCTGGTCGGGCTGGGCGGCCGGATCGTGGCCACGGCGCCGGGCTGCGAGGTCGTCGACGCCGACCCGGCGAAGGTCCTCGCCTCCGTGGTCACGGCCGGTGCCGAACTGCTGCGCGAGACCGGGCGGCGGTGCGTGGGCGCGGGGCTCGCCGTACCGTCCGCCGTGGCCGAACCCGAGGGTCTCGCGCTCAACCCGCTGCACCTGGCCTGGCCCGCGGGCGCGCCCGTGCGCGACATCTTCGCCGAGCAGGTGCGCGCGGCCGGCCTCGACGGACCCGCGTTCGCCGCGAACGACGTCAACCTCGCCGCCCTCGCCGAGCACCGGCACGGTGCCGGACGCGGCGCCCGAGACCTGCTGTGCGTGGCCACCGGCCACCGCGGCGTCGGCGGGGCGCTCGTCCTCGACGGCCGCCTGCACCGCGGCAGTTCGGGTCTCGCGCTGGAGGTCGGGCACCTCACCGTGCACCCCGAGGGCCGTCCCTGCCACTGCGGCAGCCGCGGCTGCCTCGACGTGGAGACCGACCCGCTGGCCTTCCTCACGGAGGCGGGACGCGAGCCGGGCCCCGAGGTGTCCCTGCTCCAGCAGTCCATCGACCTGCTCCGCCACCACTACGACGACCCGGCCGTCCGCTCCGCGGCCGAAGCCCTCATCGACCGGCTCGGCCTCGGACTCGCCGGACTGGTCAACATCCTCAACCCGGACCGCATCATCCTCGGCGGCCTGCACCGCACCCTCCTGGACGCCGACCCCGAGCGGCTGCGCGCGGTCGTCGCCGACCGCAGCCTGTGGGGGCAGAGCGGCGGCGTCCCGATCCTGGCGTGCACGCTCGACCACAACAGCCTGGTGGGCGCGGCGGAACTGGCCTGGCAGCCGGTACTCGACGACCCGCTCGGGGCACTCACCTAGACCACCGCCGAGGCGCGACCGCGCCCCCCGGCGGGCAGGGGGGTGACCGGGAGACGGAGCGGTGGTGCGATGCGTGCCCGCGCCGCTTCCGGGAAGGCGACCTGCCGGCGGGCAGGCTGGGCGGAGGCAGCACACCCGCACCGCACCGACGAGGAAGATGACGCAATGACCGACCAGCTCACCGTGAGCGTCCTGGGCACCGGCATCATGGGCGCCGCGATGGCCCGCAACCTCGCCCGCGCCGGACACACGGTCCGCGCCTGGAACCGCACCCGCGCCAAGGCCGAGCCGCTCGCCGCCGAGGGCGCGCACCTCGCCGGCACGCCCGCCGAGGCCGTCCAGGACAGCGACGTCGTCCTGACCATGCTCCACGACGGCCCCGCCACCCTCGACACCATGCGCGAGGCCGCCCCGGCGCTGCGCCCCGGCACGGCCTGGGTGCAGTCCACCACCGCCGGCGTCGAGGGCGTCGCCCAACTGGCCGCCTTCGCCCGCGAGCACGGCCTGGTCTTCTACGACGCCCCTGTGCTGGGCACCCGGCAGCCCGCCGAGGAGGGGAAGCTGACCGTCCTGGCCGCCGGTCCCACCGAGGGCCGGGCGAAGGTCACCCCGGTCTTCGACGCCGTGGGCGCCCGCACCGTGTGGGCCGGCGAGGACGGGGCCGAGGCCGGCGCCACCCGGCTGAAACTGGTCGCCAACAGCTGGGTCCTCGCCGTCACGGCCGCCGCCGGTGAGGCCCTCGCCCTGTCCGAGGCCCTCGGCGTCGACCCGCGGGCCTTCCTCGACCTCGTGGCGGGCGGTCCGCTCGACATGGGTTATCTGCGCGCCAAGACGGGCCTGGTCCTCGACGGCCGGCTCACGCCGCCCCAGTTCGCGGTGGGCACCGCGGCCAAGGACGCCCGGCTGATCGTGGAGGCCGGCCGGGCCCACGGCGTGCGCCTGGACGTGGCCGAAGCGGCCGCCGCCCGCATGGAACGGGCCGCCGGGCGGGGCCACGCCGGCGAGGACATGGTCGCCGCCTACTTCGCCAGCTTCGACGACGAGCCGTCCGCCTGACCCCGATCCGGAGGTATCCCCGTATGTCCAAGCCGCCGCTGCCCCCCGAGGCCGACGCCCTGCTCGGCCGGCCCAACCCGTGCGTGATGGCCACGTTGCGCTCCGACGGCGCACCGGTCTCCACCGCCACCTGGTACGCCTGGAAGGACGGCCGTGTCCTGATCAACCTGGACGCGGGCCGCGTCCGCCTCAAGCACCTGCGCCGCGATCCGCGCGTGACCCTGACCGTCCTCGCCGCCGACGACTGGTACACCCACGTCACCCTCATCGGCAGGGTCACCGAGATCCACGACGACGAGGACCTGGCCGACATCGACCTCCTCGCCCGGCGCTACACCGGCCAGCCCTACCCGGACCGCGAGCGCCCCCGCGTCAGCGCCTGGATCGAGGTCGACCGCTGGCACGGCTGGGGCGCGATGAAGGACAGCGACCAGGCCGGCGGCTGAGCCCGCGGCGGACCGGCGGGCAGCCATCCCCCCCCCCGGGGTGGACGCCGGTCCGCCGCACTCACCACAGACGCCCCCGGGGCAGCCCGTCCCGGCCCGGCGCCGACAGGTGCAGCACCTCGAAGACGTCGCCCTCGGCCTTGGGCGAGTCGTGCTCCCAGAGCGAGAAGTGCACCTGCTCCCACCGGCTCGTGTCGACGGCGGCCGTGGCGAGCAGCGCGCCGTCCTGTGCCGCCAGCCGCCCGGCCTCGCGCACCGCGTCCGCCACCGCGTCCGTCAACGGGTCCCCGTCGGGCAGAGGCTGCCGCCGCCGTACGGCGAACCGCGGCCGTGAGCCGTCCCCTTCCTCGTACGCGAGCCCCGTCCACTGCCGCACCGACGGCCGTCCGAAGTCGTCGCTCAGGCGCTGGAAGCCGTCGCTCCACAGGAAGGAGTTCATGCCGGGGACGGTGTTCCAGAGGTAGAAGGGCGCGTACTGGTTGACCGGCGAGCCGCGCAGGCCGCGCTCGCGCGCCAGGTAGGCCTTGACGCCGAGACCCTCCCAGTCGTCCAGCAGATGCCCGACGCGGGCCACCCGGCTGCGGATGATCCCCATGTCGTAGTCGGCGGGCAGGGTGATCTCGTACTGCATGGCGTGCATCGAGGTCTCCTCAGGGGGTCCGGGGCGCCAGCAGGGAGAGCAGTCCGCGTACGCCCGCGTCGAACGCGGCGGGGGATCCGGAGGCGCGGGCCAGCACGTACCCGCCCTGGACGGTCGCGACGACCGCCGCGGCGATCTCCCCGCCGTCCAGCCCGGGCGCGAACTGCCCCTGCTCCTTGCCCTCGTCGACGATCGCGGCGATCCGCCCGCGGAGCCAGTCGAGCGTCTCGTCGACGGGCGCGCGCAGTTCGGGATCGGCCACCACGTCCGGGTCCATGGTCAGCCGGCCCACCGGGCAGCCCCGCAGCACGTCCCGCTCACGCCGCAGATACGCCTCGACGCGCTCGTACGGCGTCCCCGGGCCGTCCAGCACCCCCGCGGCGGTGGCGCGCATCTCCTGGGCGGTCCGCCGGATCGCCGCCAGCGCGAGATCGGGCTTGCCCTTGAAGTGGTGGTACATGCTGCCCTGCCCGGCGCCCGAGCGCTCCAGGATCGCCTTGGGGCTGGTGCCCACGTAGCCGCGCTCCCACAGCAGCTCGCGGGTGGACTCGATCAGTCGTTCCGAGGTGTTCATGCCTCCACTGTACATACCAGTAGTTACAGACACTGAGGCCGGACGAACGTCACCGCCGGTGTCCGCCCGGCGGATACTCCCCGCGCGGTAGACGAGGTGCCGCCGTCCGTACGACGACCGGGACCCCCGGCCGGGGCGAGGCTCGGAAGCGAGCCGGAGACACCGGCACGGCGACCGAGGAGTTGGACGACATGCAGACTCTGGCGCACTTCGGCGACGGCGGGCCCGGCCCGTGGATCCTGTTCTTCCCACTGCTCTGGGCCCTGGTGATCGGCGGCGGCATCGTGCTGCTGCGCCGCACGGTGTGGCGAGACCGCCGCGGCGGGCCCTGGCGGCAGCCCCCGGCCGGGAGCGACTCGCCCATCGCGGTGCTGGGCCGCCGCTTCGCCTCCGGCGAGATCGACGAGGACGAGTACTGGCGCCGCCTGTCCGTGCTGAACGAGGAGTTCGGGCGCGGGGGAGGAGCGGTGTGACCCCGACGACCGCCACGCGCCGCGCCGACCGGACGCTCGCGCTTGCCGGTGCGGTATCCGGATCCGGGCGGCCGGGAAGAGGAAGGCGCCGGTGCGCGCGACCGCGACCTTCCCCGGCAGGTCGGAACGGCCGTAAGGGCAGGCCGTGTTGATCGAGGGCGCGTGGAGCGCTTCGCCCGGGCGGCTCCCGGTGGTGAGTTCCCCCGGCGGGCCCGAACACGCCCAAGGTCGGGCGCTGTTGCTCGAGGCCGAGTGCGCGATACCGGCCGCGCGGCTCGCTCCCGTGCCCTGGCGGGGCTCGCGGCCGGTGCGCGCTCGTGAGCACCCTTCCGGCGGGTCCGAACACGGCCGCTGTGCAGGCCCGGTTGATCGAGGGCGCGTCCAGCGCTTCGCCTGCGCGATACCGGCCGCGCGACTCCCGGCCGAGCCCTCGTCGGGGCTCACGGCCGGTGTGCTCAGGGATGCGCGTTGGGCCCGGCGCGCGGCACGCCCGGATGTTCCGCGCACCGGCGCCAGGGATCGACGTGCGCCCCGGGAGGGCACCCGGCGGCGTACGTCGCCGGGATGCCCGAGGGGACGGTGGTCACCGCCCGGTCAACCGGCAACGGCGGACCGGGCGGGAGCATGGTCGGGCCGCAGCCCTTCGGTGGCGGGCCCGAGTTCGGCGAACCGGTGCGCGGCCTTCTCCGGCACGGCACGCCGCGCGCGGCGCGCCGGCGCGGCCACCGCGGGGGCGGTCGTCGGCAGGGTGAACCACACGACCTTGCCGGACTCGCCGTCCGGCCGGACGCCCCAGCTCTCGCTCATGGCGGCCACCATCGCGAGCCCTCGCCCGCAGGTCGCCAGCGGTTCGGCGTCGTCGACCACGGGCATCCGCGGATCGGCGTCGCGCACCGAGACGGTGAGCCGGTCGAGCAGCAGCTCCATCTCGACGGTGCACGTCTTGTCGGGCTGGGCGTGCCGGTGGACGTTGGACAGCAGCTCCGTCACGCCGAGCGAGGCCCGGTCGATCAGAGCATCGAGATGCCAGTAGCGCAATTGCGCAGATACGATTCTGCGGACCTGGCCGATCCGCGACGGCAGGGCTTGGAGCTCCACCGTGCAGTGCCTGCTTGGGTAGCTGATCACGGCTGCGACTCCCCGACGTGAGGTCCGGAAGAACACGGAGTTCGGATCCAGCAGGGCGCCTTCGTGACACTGCCGCCCGCTGTCGTGGCCGGCGGGCTGGTTCGCAGCGTTATCGCCGGTAAACCCAGAGTGACGTGAGACCAGAGTGACGCAGGGGGTGAGGTACCGCAAGTCGCGGACATCTCAGTCGTCACGTCCCGACGCCCGGCGCACGGCCTCGATGAAGCGCCGCGCGGCCGGCGGGCCCGGCTCGCCCGGGGCGGGGTCGTGATCGCCCAGGGTGAGCAGGTACCGCTTGCCGTTGAGGTCCGCCGTGGCGCGGTCCTCGGGCCCGAACCAGGGCTTGGAGGCGCGCACCGCCTGCACCGGCGCGCTGTCGATCTCGCTGCCGTAGCTGGTCAGCAGCTCGAGCCGGCCGTCGCTGATCCGGACCTGTCCGGCCCGGGTGAGCGAGCGCAGCCGTTTCCCGATCCGTACGCCCGCGGCCCGGAACTCCGGCTCTCCCATGTCACCCGCCCCCTTTGCGCGTCGGTGTCCCCGCCCGTACCCGGCTCGGTACGGGTTCGTGTCCCTGGTCCAGTGTGCCCCGTCCGCGGGCGGGGCTCCGGGCCGTGCGCCGGCCTCGGTCGAAGGCGCGTACGTGTCCCCGCCGGATCCTCGTCCGGCACTGTCCCCGCCCCGGCCGGAGCGTTGCTCCACCGGTGTCCGCCCCGCTCCCGGACAGCCCGCCCGGGCGGCGCGTCGTACCTGCGGACGCCCCTGGGGGCCTGGTCCCGCGATGCAGTCTGCCCCCGCCCGGCGTCGAGCACCAGTGCCCGCGACCCCCTCCGCGGGGGGCGCCCGCAGCACGCTCCCGAATGCGCCCCCGGGACCGCGCGCCCCCTTGCACCGGCCTCTGCCCCTGGGGGCGCTTTGGGGGGCTCAAAGATGCGTTTATGCAGGTGAGAAGCGTACTGAAGGTGCCTATGATGCGGTGTGCCGGCCGCGCGACCCGTCGTCGGCGCGCAGCGTTAGGAGCCCTCTCGTGAGCACCCCTCAGCAGACCCGGACCGGCGTGACCCTCGACGTCGACCACAGTGACGCCGCGTACCGCGCGTGGCTCAAAGAAGCCGTCCGCAGGGTCCAGGCGGACGCCAACCGCTCGGCCGACACCCACCTGCTCCAGTTCCCCCTGCCCGGCCACTGGGGCATCGACCTCTATCTGAAGGACGAGTCGACCCACCCCACCGGCAGCCTCAAGCACCGCCTCGCCCGTTCCCTCTTCCTCTACGGCCTGTGCAATGGCTGGATCCGTCCGGATCGGCCCGTCATCGAGGCCTCCAGCGGCTCGACGGCCGTCTCCGAGGCGTACTTCGCGAAGCTGATCGGCGTGCCCTTCGTCGCCGTCATGCCCCGTACGACGAGCCCGGAGAAGATCCGCCTCATCGAGTTCCACGACGGCCGGTGCCACTTCGTGGACGACCCCCGCACGATGTACGAGGAGTCCGCCCGGCTCGCGGCCGAGACCGGCGGCCACTACATGGACCAGTTCACCTACGCCGAACGGGCCACGGACTGGCGCGGGAACAACAACATCGCCGAATCCATCTTCCGCCAGCTGCGCAGGGAGCGGTTCCCCGAGCCGGCGTGGATCGTCGCGACGGCGGGCACCGGCGGCACCTCCGCGACCCTCGCGCGCTACGTGCACTACATGCAGTACGACACCCGCGTCTGCGTGGCCGACCCGGAGAACTCGTGCTTCTTCGACGGCTGGACCACCGGCGATCCGGACGTCACCTGTGACTGCGGCTCCCGCATCGAGGGCATCGGGCGCCCCCGGATGGAACCCAGCTTCGTGCCCGGCGCGATCGACCGGATGATGAAGGTGCCGGACGCGGCCAGTGTCGCCGCCGTCCGGGCACTGGAGCGCGCCATCGGCCGCAAGGCGGGCGGCTCCACCGGCACCGGCCTGTGGAGCGCGCTGAAGATCGTCGCGGAGATGGTGTCCGAGGGGCGACAGGGCAGCGTCGTGACCCTGCTGTGCGACCCGGGGGACCGGTATCTCGACAAGTACTACTCGGACACCTGGCTCGCGTCCCAGGGGCTGGACATCGAGCCGTACACCGACGCGATCGACTCGCTGCTCGCGACGGGCGTCTGGCCGGGCAACGGGGACACCGCGCGGTGAGGCGGCGGTCCGGCGCGGTCACGGCGTCCCGGAACGCCCGCTCCCGCCCCGCCCGGAACACCCGCGGGGCGCACCGGTACGCCGCCGCGCCGTCCGTGGCGAAGGTCCACCGCACCCGGTGCCGCCGTCGGCCGGCGTGAGCCGCCACTCCTCGACGATCGCCCGCACCCCGGCACCTTCGTGACGTCGGCCCGGTAGGCGTACACCTCGGGTTCCTTCGCCGCGAGGACCGGCTCCCGGAACCGTGCGCCCCGGCGAGTGTGACGTCGCGCCCCGCACCCCCGTCGACCGGCCGGGCCGACGTCATCCGGGGAAACCAGTCGGTTCGGCCCGACACGTCCTCCGGGGCGCGGTGGACCGCGTCCGCCGGGGCGGAGACGCCCCGCGCGGCGACGAGCCGGAGCGGAGCGGCGGCGAGATGGTCGAGTACTGCCGGGCGCGGACGGTGGGGCATGGACGGAGCCCTCCTCGGCGGCAGCGGGCGACGACCGGAAGCGTCACCTCGGCCGGCGCACCGTCAGATGTCCGCCTCGTCCTCGGGCTCCGGCTCCCCGGCCACCACCAGCCGTCGCAGATGCTCCGCCACCACCCCGCGCGCCTCGTCCGGCAGGCCGGCGTCCGTCACGAGCGTGTCGATGCGCTCCAGCGAGGCGAACGAACTCAGCCCCACCTTGCCCCACTTGGTGTGGTCGGCGACGACCACCACCCGCCGCGCCGACTGCACCAGCCGCCGGTTCGTCTCGGCCTCCGCGAGGTTCGGCGTCGACAGACCGGCCTCCACCGATATGCCGTGCACGCCGAGGAACAGCAGGTCGAAGTGGAGCGCCGCGATCGCCTGATCGGCCACCGGCCCCACCAGCGAGTCGGAGGGCGTGCGCACCCCGCCGGTCAGCACCACCGTGGCCGCGCCCTGACGGGGACCGGAGGTGCGCTGCGCGGCGTGGAAGACGTCCGCGACCCGCACCGAGTTGGTGACCACCGTGAGGTCCGGTACGTCCAGCAGCTGCTGCGCGAGCGCGAACGTCGTCGTACCGCCCGACAGCGCGATGGCCGCGCCCGGCGCGACCAGCTTGGCCGCGGCCCGGGCGATGTCCTCCTTGGCGGACAGCTCCAGACCGGACTTGGCTTCAAAACCCGGCTCGTGCGTACTCGCCTCGACCACCGGGACCGCGCCGCCGTGCACCTTCTCCAGCACGCCCTGGCGTGCGAGCGCGTCGAGGTCGCGGCGGACCGTCATGTCCGACACGCCGAGCTTGCGGGTCAGCTCGTTGACCCGGACACCGCCCCGGCGGCGGACCTCGTCGAGGATCAGGGATCGCCGCTGCTCCGCGAGGAGGTTCTGATTCTCGCTCACGTACGCTCCGGTCCTTTCGCCTCAATGCCGTCCGACACGCCCCGCACACCCTCCCCGACTAGGACATAATCCCCGTCTCCGGTGCGCGGACGTCCCATCCTTGCACGTCGGGCGGCCGGCGGCGCCACCGACCGCGCGTCGCGCGCAGGCCGCCGACGGCCGAACCGCCGCCCTCCTCATATCACGGATCGGGGAGATTCCGTGACATCAGGTGTGGGCGACCGCGGAAGTGGAGATCCTTGTGCCCGCACGGACGGAGCCGACGGCGTGTCACGGGGGAAGTGCGAATCAGTGGAACGTGCGCGGGAACAAGCCACGACCGGCGGACCGGCCGGTCCCGCCCGGCGGCCCGGCGAGACCGGGGCCGCCCTGGAACTCCTGGTGCACGGCGTGGGGGGCACCACGCCGCAGGAGATGCTCAACGACCCGCGGGTCGAGCGGATCACCGGCGACGGCACGGCGGCGATCTTCCGCCGCGCCGACGACGTAGACGCCGAACACAGACCCGACGACCGGCGCCGCGACGGACCGGTGCCCGAGGCCTATGTGTGGTGCAACCTCACCTCCGGCAGCGGCACCCGCGCCCTGTGGCTGCTGCTGCTGCCGTTCATGGTCGTCAACCTCGCCCACTGGATGCGCCCCAGCGCCCCCGGCCGCCGCCGCACCGTGCGCCTGTACGGCCTCCTGGTGCGCCTCGCCGGGCTCACCCTGACGGTCCTGCTCGTCGCGGCCGCCTGCGAGGTGGCCCTCGACCTGGCGGCCTGGCAGTGCGCGGGCACGCGCACGTGCGCCGACCGCCACTCCTGGCTGGGCTTCCTGTCGCCCACCGTCTCGGACGGCGGCTGGTGGAGCAGCCCCGGACGCCGGCTCGCCCTCGCCTCCTTCGTCCCGGCCGCCCTGACCGGCCTGCTGTGGTACCTGTCCCGGCGCACCTGGAGCGACTACGAGTCCCAGCAGCCCCTCGCCCGCGACCCGCAGCCCGACGAGGACCCCGGCCCGACCGCGCTCGGACGGCCCGGCTTCTGGTACGGACGGCGGCTGGTGGCCCGGCTGCGCGCCGCGCACACCGCCGCCGGACTGATCACGGTCGCCGCCGCCGTCGGCAGCGCCGCCGCCCGCCACGACCGCGCGCCGGGCGGCCCCGCCGTCCTGCACACCCTCGGCCTGCTCCTCGAAGCGGCCCTGGCGGCCTGCGCGGTGGCCGTGGTGTGGGTGGTGTGCCGCCGGGGCCGCAGCGAGCGGCGCGTCGACCGGGAACTCGACGAGCGTTTTGTACATCGCCTGCCGCTCGCCGCCCTCCTCCTGCTCGCCCTCACCCTGGTGTACGCCGGCTGGGACCGCCCCGGATGGGAGTCGGCCGGCCGGCTGCCGGGGGACGCGACCTTCGGCGCCATCGCCCTGGTCCAGGGACTGCTCGTGATCGTCCTCGCCGTCGTCGCCCACGTGCTGCACCGCACCGACCCCGGCCGCCGTGCCGTGCTGCGGGGCCTCGGCGGACCCGCCGTCGCCATGCTGGCCTGCGCCCTCGGCGGGGTGATGTCCGGCGGCGTCTCCCAGCGCGTGTCCGACTGGCTTGACGGCACCGGCACCTCGATCGAGGGCCCGCCGGTCCTGCTGACCTGGCAGGCGTCCGTGATCCCGCCGCTGCTCGTGGTGGTGCTGGGGCTGGTCGCCTGGCTGGCCCACCGCGCCTGGCGGCTCGCCCGCGCCGAACGCGAGGCCGTGGCCCGCGACTACCCGGACGAGGCCCGGGACCGGGCCCGCACCCGCCGTATCGTCTACACCCGCGCCATGGCCTCGCTCACCGACCGGGGCCCCCGCATCGTCGCCGTCACCTCCGGCGTCACCCTGCTGCTCGGCGCCGCTGCCCTCGTCGGCGCCCTGACCACCGACCGGACCCCCGGGGAGGCCGCACAGGGCACCTACCCGATCGTGCACGGCGCCGCGGAGACCTCCCAGGCCCTCGGCTCCTGGCTGATCGGACTCGGTTTCATACTGTTCGTCACCTGGGGCCGCCGCGCCTACAAGGACGCCGCCGCCCGCCGCACCATCGGTATCCTCTGGGACGTCGGCACCTTCTGGCCGCGCGCCGCCCACCCCTTCGCCCCGCCCTGCTACGCCGAGCGCGCGGTACCCGACCTGACCTGGCGGATGGCGACCTGGACCCGGGTCACCGGCGGCCGGCTGGTCATCTCCGGGCACTCCCAGGGCAGCGTCCTCGCCGCCGCCGCGGCCTGGCAACTCGCCCCGTCCGCCCGCAAACGCGTCGCCCTGCTCACCTACGGCTCGCCCCTGGAGCGCCTCTACGGCCGCTGGTTCCCGGCGCACTTCGGGCCCGCCGCGCTCAGCTCCCTGCACCGGGAGGTCGACTGCTGGCGCAACCTGTACCGGCTCACCGACCCCATCGGCGGCCCGGTGGGCCTGCCCGGCGACCGGGGCCCGCAGGTCGACCACCCGCCCCTGAAGGACCCCCTCGCCCACGGGCGCACCGACCTGCTGCCGCTGCCCGCGCCGATCCTCGGCCACTCCGACTACCAGGCGGACCCGGTGTTCGCCGAGGAACGCCGCATGCTCCTGGCCCGACTGCGGCCCGGCCTGCCGGCACCGCGCGACGAGCCGGAACCCCCCGCGGCCTGAGGCACACCAGGCCCGGACGGGAGCCGCCCGCGGTCCGGGCGGCTCCTCAGACCAGCTCGGGCAGGTCCTCCGCGTACAGCAGCGTCAGGTCGTCCGTGCTCGGCTCCTCGAGCTGGGCGACCCGGCTCGCGTGCCGCTCCACCATCGCCTCGAACGTCTGCCGCGCGGTACGGCCGTTGCCGAACGCCGGGCCCTTCGGAAGCTCCGTGAAGTACTTCTCCAGGGCCTCCTTCGCGCCCGGCGCCAGCCGGTACTCGTGCTCCTCCGCCTGCTGCTCCACGATCCGCAGCAGGTCCTCGGGGCCGTAGTCGCTGAAGGTGATGGTCCGTGAGAAACGGGACGCCACCCCGGGGTTGACCGACAGGAAGCGCTCCATCTCGGCCGTGTAGCCCGCCACGATCACCACGACCGCGTCCCGGTGGTCCTCCATCAGCTTCACGAGCGTGTCGATGGCCTCCTTGCCGAAGTCGCGGCCCGCGTCCTCGGGGGACAACGCATACGCCTCGTCGATGAACAGCACGCCGCCGCGGGCCTTGTCGAAGGCCTCCTGGGTGCGGATCGCCGTCGAGCCGATGTGCTCGCCGACCAGGTCGACCCGGGACACCTCGACCAGGTGGCCCTTCTCCAGCACCCCGAGGGAGGCGAGGATCTCGCCGTACAGCCGCGCCACCGTCGTCTTGCCCGTGCCGGGGGAGCCGGTGAAGACCAGGTGCCGCTTGACCGAGGCCGCCTTCAGGCCCGCCTGCTGCCGGCGCCGCCCGACCTCGATCATGTCGGTGAGGGCGCGCACCTCGCGCTTGACGCTCTCCAGGCCCACCAGCGCGTCGAGTTCACCGAGGACGTCCTTGGAGCTGCGGGCCTGCTGCACGGGTTCCGCGACCGGGGCCGGCGCCGAGGGCTCGGGCTCGGTGCGCTGCGCCGGGACCGGGCCCAGCAGGCCCGGGGTGCGGGCCGCCGTCTGCACGGCCGTCTCGCGTGCGGCGGGCGTCCGCGGGCCCCCGCTCTCGTCGCTCGTGCAGTCCTCGACGACGGGACCCGCCGTGGACGCCCCGTCGGCACCGCTGTCCGCGAACTCGTAACCGCCGCGCGCACAGCGCTCCGTGCGGCACTTCCTGAGCGTCGTCCGGCTGCCGTCGATGACGTGGAAGCCGTAGCCGCCGCTGCCCGTCACCCGGCAGTTGAGGAAGCTGCCGCGGCCGCCGGCCGAGACGTAGACGCCCGCCTCCGCCGGGGAGTCGACCGTGCAGCGCTCCACCGTGGGGTCGGCGCCCTTGGTGACGATCACGCCGGTCTGGGTGCCGTCCAGCGTGCAGTTGCTGAGCGTGCCGCCGCTGCCGTGGTCGCGGAACCAGGCGCCCGTCGCCGCGTCCCGGATCCGGCAGTCGTCGAGTTGCGCGGTCGCGCCGTCGCTCACCGACACGGCCGTGTTGCGCACCTGCGACAGGTCGCTGTCGACGACGTCCGCGCGCGAACCGCGGTCGAGCACGAACAGCGCGTCCGGCACGTCGTGCACCCGGCAGGAGTCCAGCACGGCCGTGGCGCCGTCGCTGACCCACACCGCCGGGTAGTCGCCGGTGCTGTCGAAGATCTCGCACTGGTTGGCGTCCACGCGGGTGCCCGGGTCCCACACCGACAGGCCGTTGCGCCCGAACTGCCGCACCGTCGTGCGGGTCAGCGTGAGCACGGAGCGGGAGCGCAGGTCGACCGCGTTCTCCGGGATGTCGTGGATACGGCAGTCGGCGAGCGTCAGCACCGCGTCCGTGTCGAGCGTGACCCCGTCGGCCGTCGTGCGGTGCACGTCGCAGTCCGTGAGGTGCGCGGTGGCCCGGCCGGTGACCTGCACCCCGCTGCCCCGCACTTCGTAGACCTCGCAGCCCACCGCCTCCAGCGCGGAGTTCTCCCCGGTCGCCGACAGGCCGGAGCCCGAGGTGTGGTGGATGCGGCAGCGCTCCAGGCGGGGGTGGGCGCCCCCGCGCACGGCCACGCCCGCCTGGCCGGCCGCGACGACCTCGCACTCCTCGAACACCCCGCCCGCGCCGTCGAGGACGGCGATGCCGATGCCCGCGGGGTTGTCGACCGCGCAGCGCCGGACGGTGGGCCGGGCGCTGCCGCGCACCTCGATCCCGGCCGCCGACCGCGTCACCACCCGCACGTCCCGCAGCTCGGGCGTGCCCTCCTCCACGAGCACCGCCGGGGCGGCCGCGTCCTGGCCCTCGACGAGCAGGTCCTGCACCACGGCCGAGGCGCGCACCGTCAGCGGCACCCCGTCCACGGGCGCGATCCGCACCGAGCCGGGGGAGTTCTCCGGACCCCGCAGGGTCACGGCCCGCTGCACGACGAGGTTCTCCCGGTAGGTGCCGGGCGCGACGGTGAGGACGTCGCCGTCGGCCGCGGCCTCCAGGGCGGCGGCGAGCGATGTGTACTCACCCGTGCGGCGCCGCCACCGCGACGTGCCGGTGTGCATCACCTGGACCGTGCCCTGTGCCATGGTGTAGCTGTGCCCCCACCTCGGTCGTACTGATGGCTCGTTCGCCCTCGGGACGCTGCCGCTGCCGGGACCGCGGCCGTGCCCGGCCCGGAGGCCTGGGCGCGCACGCGGCGTCGACACCGGCGCGCCCCTCCTGCTCGCTCGCGCGCGGGTTGTGCCGAACGGGTTCGGCCGGACCACCGTAGCGTGCGCACGGGTGGTGGGTTGACCAGAGCCGTGAGGCTGTCAGCTGCCGGTGCCCGTCCTGCCCCAGTCCGGCCCCGCCTTGTCCCATGCCCGGTCCCAACGGGCGTACCGGCGGCGCACCATGCGCCAGACGATCAGCCGTCTGCCGCCCTCTATCAGTCCGCCCGCCGCCAGGGCCGCGCCGAAGCCGGCCAGGACCGCGTGTGTCGACGCGGTCGCGGAGTCGAGGGGGCGGGCGACCATCCGGCCGTGCCGGTCGGTCCATATCCGGAACTCGTCGCCCTGCCGCGGGTCCCTCAGAGCCGCCAGGACCGAGCCTCGGTGTGAAGTGCCGTCCGGCGCGGTCCAGTCGGCGAGGACCCGGGTGCGCAGCTCCCTGCCCGTGGACGTCTCCGGGTCGGTGTCCAGCGGCGAGCCGGCCAGGGGGCGGACCACCCTCGCCGTGACCGGGTGCCGGGTCTCGTGCTGCGCGCGGACGGAGCGCTGCAGGGCCTCCTCGGCGGTGGCGCCGACGAGGAATCCGGTGACCGGGGCGGCCAGGAGGATCAGGACCAGGGCCGCGAGGGCCACCCAGGCCTCGGCCAGATCGGTCGCGCGGCAGAGCGGATTGCGCCGCCAGCGCCAGAGTCCGCCGATCGCTCGCACCGCCCGCACCCCCCTTCCCGCTCCGTGACGGCCCACGGCCGAGCCGTCCACGCGGGGACCCGCCGAAGAGGGAGCGACATCACCTCTCCGTGGTCCTCTCATGGACTTCTCATCCACGCCAACGCGCGGCCGCGCGGCGCGGTTCCCGCCCCGGCGGGGAAACTCCACGCCCGCCTCAGCGCAGGATCGTGACCGGGTCGCCGACCCGGATCGTCCCCCGGGACAGCGGCACCAGGTTCTGCCCGAAGACCAGCTTCCCGTCGAGCCGGCGGTGCCTGCCCAGGCTGTGCAAGGGCTCACGGCCGCGCTCGGCGGTGTCCTGGTCGGTGGTGGTCACCACGCAGCGTCCGCAGGTCTTGGCGACCCGGAAGCCGACCTCTCCGATGGTCAGGCGCGACCAGCCGTCCTCGGCCCAGGCGGGGGTGCCGGCCACGACGACGTTCGGCCGGAAGCGGTTCATGGGCAGCGGCCCCTCGGCCGCGTGCTCGCCCTCTGCTATCAGGGCGTTGAGGGCGTCGAGCGAGGCCGTCGTGGTGAGCAGCAGGGGGAAGCCGTCGGCGAGGGAGACGGTCTCGCCGGGCCGCGCGTACTCGGGGTCGACGGGACGGCGCGTGGCCGGATCGTCCAGGTGCACGAGACGGGCGCCGATGCCCAGGTAGGCGCTGCACCAGGCGTGCGCCGCGTCCTCACCGGCCGGGACCGCCGTCACGTCGTCGCCGAAGATCCGCACCGGCACCCGGACCTCCGGCCGGGGCACGGGCACGGCCAGCGGCTCCATGCCGGGCGCGGACAGCCGGACGCCGCCGCCGGGCAGAGGCTCGGCGGCGGCGAGGGCGAGGCGTGGCCGCTGTCGCTGAGTGAGGACCCTTCCCCCGTCGTCGATCAGCGCCCAGCGCCGGTCCCCGGCCAGCCCCCAGGGCTCCACGGCGGCCTCCCGGGGCGCGAGGCCCTTGACCGCCTTGACCGGGTGGACGTGGATCGAGTGCAGGTGAGCGTTCCCCATGGGGCCATCGTGCCAGCCGGCGCCGACAGCCCTGGAGGGCGGCTCAGTATCCGCGGTACTGCTGGTTGTTGTACGGGTCCTGGTACGGGGCCGGGGCCGGGCGGGGGGCCGCCGGGCGCATCGCCTCGTAACCCGCGGGCGCCACCGGGCGCGGCTGCTGCGGCTGCGGGCCGGGGTAGCCGCGCGGCGCGCTCGCCTGCTGCGGGATGTACGCCGCGGGCGCCTGCTGCAGCGGCGCGGGATGCTGCGCCTGCGGGTAGCCGTAGGCGGGCTGGGAGGGGGCCGCCGGAAGCGCGGGCAGCGCGGACGGGAGGGCGGGCAGATTGCCGCCCGGCATGTCGTACTGCGCGGGGACCCGGATCGGGGCGATCTGCGGGGTGCCCCGCTCGGCGACGAGCCTGTCGTAGATCGGGGTGTCCGGGAAGGAGGCGGAGTAGTAGCCGCCGCCATAGGTGGAGCGGGGGGAGGTCATGGCACATAAGTTAAGCCCACGATGTGCTGGTTGGGGAGACCGATAAGAGGGTTGTTTTCCGTGTCCGCAGTGACCCGGTATCCCCAATGCGAGCGAACTCGGCAAAAAGGGGCACTAGACAGGGTTCTGATCGTGTAAAGGCCGAGTTCCGAGCGGGTTACCGGCGGTTGGCCACCGGTCTTCGGCGCGGCCGTGCACGCTGCGTGGGAGTCCGCCGTGGACGGAAGTAGGTTGTGCGGACGGACTCGGCGCACGGCCGGGACCTTCCCGGACGGCGACAGGCGATGGGGGCGACATGCAGATGCTGAAGGGTTCGAACACTCCGGTGCCCACCACGGCGCTGCGGGTGGAGGTCGGCTGGCGCACCGGACCCGGCGTGCCCGACGCCGACGCCTCCGCCCTGCTGCTGGTGAGCGGCAAGGTGCGTTCCGACGCGGACTTCGTCTTCTACAACCAGCCCGCGCACTCCTCCGGCGCCCTGCGGCACGAGGGCAAGCGCACCGCCGGGGACCGGGTGACCGACACCCTCCTGGCCGACCTCGCGCGCGTGGAGCCCGCGATCGACACGATCGTCCTCGCCGCCTCCGCCGACGGCGGCCCGTTCGGACGGGTGCCCGACCTCTACATCGAGGTCCGGGACACCGCCCGCGACACCCCCGTCGCCCGCTTCGACAACCCGGGCGCCACCACCGAAACCGCTTTCGTCCTCGGCGAGTTCTACCGCCGCCAGGGGGCTTGGAAGTTCCGCGCCGTCGGGCAGGGCTACAGCAGCGGTCTCGAAGGACTCGCCACGGACTACGGCATCACGGTGGACGAACCGCAGCAGGCGGCGCCGACCCCGGCCGCCCCGGCGCCCGCACCCGCCGCGCCCGCACCGCCCACGGCCGCACCCGCGGCGTACCCGCCGTCTCCGGTCGCACCCGCGGCGTACCCGCCCCCGCCGGCGGCACAACCCGCGGCCCCGCCGCCCCCGCCCGCCGCGCCCGCGCCGGTCCGCCTGACCAAGGTCACGCTCACCAAGGCGGCGCCCTCCGTCTCCCTGACCAAGCAGGGGGGCGCCTCCGGCGCCCTGCACGTGAACCTCAACTGGCAGGTGCACAAGCAGTTCTCGGGCTGGAGCAGCAAGTTCGGCCGCCCGGCCGCGATGCACTCCGACCTCGACCTCGACCTGTGCGCGCTGTACGAACTCACCGACGGCAGCAAAGGCGTCGTCCAGGCCCTCGGCAACGCCTTCGGCTCGCTGCACCAGCCGCCGTTCATCCTCCTCGACGGCGACGACCGCACCGGGGCCGTGGCGAGCGGTGAGAACCTCACCGTCAACCTCGACCACAAGCACGCCTTCCGGCGCATCCTCGTGTTCGTCACCATCTACGAGGGCGCCCGCTCCTTCGCCGACCTGGACGCCACCGTCACGCTCCAGCCGCAGCACGGCGCCCCGATCGAGTTCTCCCTCGACGAGTGCACGGTCCCCTCGCCCGTGTGCGCGCTGGCACTGATCACCAGCTCCGGCGGCGATCTGGTCGTCCAGCGGGAGGCGCGCTACCTGGTGCCCGAGCGCGGGGTGAGCCCGCAGCGGACCGTCGACCACGCCTACGGCTGGGGCATGAACTGGACCCCGGGACGGAAGTGACCCTCCCCGGCGGTGTCAGCCCTCCTCGGGCACGGCGTCCGGACGGGCGTAGGTGCGGCCCTTCCAGGCCGCACCGCGCCCCCGGTAGTGCCGCACCGCCGAGTCGACCGTCATGAGGAGATAGAGGAACGCGGTGAACGGCAGCAGGGGAGCGAGCCACAGCGGCTGCCGGTAGTAGCGGAGCATCGGGACGTACGTCCCCGTCATCACCAGCCAGGCCAGACCGCCGGTGACGGCGGCCGCCGCACTCCCCGCCGCGAGGCCCGCCACGAGCGCCGCGGGCGGCACCAGGTACACCAGCACCAGCCCGGCCACCGTCCCTGCCAGCACCAGCGGGTGGTGCCGCAGCTGGGCGTACGCGCTGCGCGACACCATCCGCCACAGATCGGCCAGCCCGGGATACGGCCGCACACTGTCCACCCGGTCGGCGAGCCCCAGCCAGATCCGGCCGCCGCCGCCCTTCACCGCCCGGGCCAGGGCCACGTCGTCGATCACGGCGTGCCGGATCGCCTCCGGGATCCGCGCCCGCCCGGCGGCGTCGGCCCGCAGCAGCACGCAGCCACCGGCAGCGGCGGCCGTCCGGGTCCCGTCCCGGGCGATCCGGCGGAAGGGGTAGAGCTGGGCGAAGAAGTAGACGAATGCTGGCACGACCAGCCGCTCCCACAGGCTCTCCACCCGCAGCCGCGCCATCTGCGAGACGACGTCGTACCCGCCGGCCCGGGCGGCCGCCACCAGCGTGCGCAGACTGTCCGGCGCGTGCGCGATGTCGGCGTCCGTCAGCAGCAGGTACCCGGGGTCACGCGCGCCCGCCAGGCCGATGCCGTGACGCACCGCCCACAGCTTGCCGGTCCAGCCCGCCGGCGGTTCCCCCGGCGAACTCACGGTCAGCGGCAGTCCGCCGTGCCGCCGGGCCAGCTCCCGCGCGAGCTCACCCGTGCCGTCGCCACTGCCGTCGTCGACGAGGAAGACCTCGGCCCGCCCCGGATAGTCCTGCAGCAGCAGCGACGGCAGCGCGGCGGGCAGCACGGCCGCCTCGTCGCGAGCCGGGACGACGACGCACACCGACGGCCACGCGTCCGGCTCCGGGTGCGGCGGCAGCCGCACGTCCGTGCGCCAGAAGAAGCCCTGACAGAGCAGCAGCCAGAGCCAGGCGAGCAGTGATCCAGCGGCAGTCCACACAACGGCGCTCACGCGCGCAGTCTGCCCCACGGGACCGGCGCCGTAGCGCTCATCGTCTATCGTGATCGGGTGAAGATCGCGCTCATGGACTCAGGAATCGGTCTGCTGGCGGCCACCGCCGCGGTTCGGCGGCTGCGCCCCGACGCCGATCTCGTGCTCTCCCTGGACCCCGACGGCATGCCGTGGGGCCCGCGCACTCCCGAGGACCTGACCGCGCGCGCCCTGGCCGTCGCCGAGGCGGCGGCCGCGCGCCGTCCCGACGCCCTGATCGTCGGCTGCAACACCGCCACCGTGCACGCGCTCACCGCCCTGCGCGCCCGCCTCGAACCGGAGCTTCCGGTCATCGGCACGGTCCCGGCCATCAAACCGGCCGCCGCCGGCGGCGGCCCCCTCGCCATCTGGGCCACCCCGGCCACCACCGGCAGCACCTACCAGCGCACCCTGATCCGGGACTTCGCCGACGGGGTGCCCGTCACGGAGGTCCCTTGCTGGGGTCTGGCCGAGGCCGTGGAGCGCGCCGACCAGAGCGCCATCGACGCCGCCGTGGCCGCCGCCGCCGCGCTGACGCCCGAGGAGGTGACCACCGTCGTCCTGGGCTGCACCCACTACGAACTGGTCGCCGAGCGCATCCGCGCCGCCGTCCGGCGCCCCGGCCGCCCGGCCCTCGTGCTGCACGGATCCGCGGGCGCCGTCGCCGCCCAGGCCCTGCGCCGGCTCGGCGCCCGGCCCGCGCCGGGGGCCTCGCCCGAGGGCACCCTCACCGTGCTGCTCAGCGGACGCGAGGGCACGCTGCCCGCGCCGGCCCTGGCGTACGAGGAGGGGCGGACGCTGCAGGCGGTCAGCCCCGCGAACTGAGCGACGGCCGTTCCCTGCGCCCGGACGGGCACGGCCCCCGGGCGGCCCAGTCGCGCTCCGGCGCCGGGTACCGGCGCAGCGAAACCTGAGTACCCTCGATGGCATGAGGGACCCCCGCGACGGCGAGAACGCCGCCCACGCGCATCCCGACGTGTGGACCGGCCGCGCCACCAACCGTGTCCAGTGGCTGCTGGCGCTCGTGGGCGCCGCCTGCATGGCGCTCGGCATCGAGCTGGCCGTCCAGCCCACGTGGACCGCCGGTGGCGCCCCGCTCGTCATGGCCGTCGTCGGATGCATCGCCGCCGGTCTCCTCGTCCTCTTCGGGACCCTCGCCTTCGTCCATGTCGCACTGCGGGTCGACCACGAGCACCTCGAGGTGCGTTGCGGCCACATCGGTGTGCCCCGCCGCCGTATCCCCCTCTCCCATGTGGCCGGCGCCTCGTACATCTCGCACGTCACCCCGCGCCACTGGGGCGGCTGGGGCTACCGCTGGCGGCCCGAGAAGGGCACCGCGGTCGTCGTACGACGAGGAGAGGGCGTCGTGCTGGAGCTGTGGGACGGGCACACGTTCACGGTCACCGTGGACGACGCGGAGGCGGCCGTGCGGGTGATCAGGGCCCGGCTGCGTCCCAGGAAGCCGGGGGCTCCCGCGCACTGAGCCCTGCGTTCCCGGTGATCACCAGGCGGCGCACTGAGCCTTCTCGCTTCCGGTGCTCACCAGGCGGGAGCGCGTCCGGCGGCCCCCGGGCGCGGGTCCGGCGTACGGCCCGACGGTGCCTGGACGAGCGGACGTGCGGTGGCCATGCCCGCCAGCAGACCCGCCCCCACCGACACCGCGGTGAAGCTCAGCGCGTTGCCGACCGCCGCGACGGCGGCCACCGCCGTCAGGGCGGCGCCCGCGGTGAGTGCCACCGGGGCCGGGCGCGGGCCGCGCCACAGAGCGAAGAGCATCCAGCCGAACGCCGACGCCAGCAGGACCACACCCGCGACACCCTGCTCCGCCGCCTGCTGCAGGGGAGCCGAGTGGGGCTTGCCGTCGGACGGCAGGGACGCGGACGCCGGGCTCAGCTCCCCGAAACGGCCCGGACCCGTCCCCAGCGCGGCGTTCTCGCGCAGCAGCAGCCACGCGTCCCGCCACAGCTCGACGCGGTGCGGGGTCAGCCGCCCCTCCACGACGGTCGTGAACCCGCCCGGTACGGCGCCCGCGGCGACCGCCCAGGTCAGACCGGTCACCACCACGCCGAGCGCGGCCAGCGCGGCGAGAGCGGCGCCGCGGTGCCGGGCGCGGCCTGCGGCCAGGGAGCACACCAGCACCGCGAGGCAGGCGACGCAGCCCGCGACCGAGCCGAGCGCGGCCGCAAGCACCGCGATCCCGGCGGCCAGCAGACGCAGCGCCAGCCGCATGGCCGCGGCGCGGGCGGCCCAGGCCGCGCAGCAGGCCGCACCCGCCGACAGCGCCAGCACGGCAGCGGTGGCCCCGGCATGCCCCAAGGGCGCGGTGACCTGCGGGCCCGGCGCGAGATGGGGAACGGCGACGGTCAGCGCGATCCCGGCCAGCGCCCCGGCGACGGGCGCGCCGACCGGCAGCAGCGCCCCGCCGATCCGGCCCGCGGCGTACCCGGCCGCCACGGCCAGCACCGCCAGCAGCACCCCCTCGGGCCGCCCGTCGTGCGCGGCCGCCGTGATCAGGGACCAGGCGGCGCAGGCCCCCAGGACCACCACACCCGCCGCGTCCGACACGATGCGCCGCTCGCCGTCCGCCTCCGGGACGACGCGTCTTTCACCGTCCGCGTCCGGCCCGGACGCAGACGTCATCCCGCTCCGACCCAACCCGACCCCCGCGCCAGTCGCCCCCGACCTGTGTGACCCCCGGGTCGTACGCGCCGGCAGCGGCCGCACGACTGAGGCTTCGGCACACCGTAACGGCTGGTGGACGGTTTGGGGATGTGTCGTGACGAAATGAGCAGGAACGTTGCGGCAGGCCCGGTGGCGGCGGCCGGCCTGCGGCGCCCGCCGGTGCCGGCAGCCCTCGGCCGACCGCGCTGTCGGCCCCCGGGCCGCTCGACTTAGACTCCGGGAGTGACCGTCACCGCAACCTCCGTCGACGAGCCGGACCAGCTGGAACCGCGCACCGCGCCCGGGAGGCGCGCGTGGGTCCGGCGGCTCGTCCCGGCCGCCGCAGCCGCCCTGTCCGGCCTGCTCCTCTACGTCAGCTTCCCGCCCCGCGCCCTGTGGTGGCTGGCACTGCCGGCCTTCGCCGTCCTCGGCTGGGCACTGCACGGCCGGAGCTGGAAGACGGGGCTGGGCCTGGGCTACCTCTTCGGACTGGGCTTCCTGCTGCCGCTGCTGGTGTGGACCGGAGTGGAGGTCGGGCCGGGTCCCTGGCTCGCCCTGGTGGCGATCGAGGCGCTCTTCGTCGCGCTGGCCGGCGCGGGAATCGCGGCCGTGTCGAGGCTGCCCGGCCGGCCTGTGTGGGCGGCCGCCGTGTGGATCGCCTGCGAGGCGGCACGCGCGCGCGTGCCGTTCGAGGGCTTCCCCTGGGGCAAGGTCGCGTTCGGGCAGGCCGACGGCGTGTTCCTGCCGCTCGCCGCGGTGGGCGGCACCCCGGTCCTCGGCTTCGCCGTGGTCCTGTGCGGCTTCGGCCTTTACGAGGTCGTGCGCCTGGCCGTGCCGTGGCGGCGGACGGGGACGCTGCGGCGGGCCGCGGCGGCCGTGGGCCTGCTGAGCCTGGCGGTGCCGGTCGTGGGCGCCGTGGCCGCCCGGCCGCTGGTCAGCGGCCAGGCCGAGGACGGCAGCGTCACCGTCGCGGTGATCCAGGGCAACGTGCCCCGCGCGGGCCTCGACTTCAACTCCCAGCGCCGGGCCGTGCTCGACTACCACGCCCGCGAGACCGAACGGCTGGCCGCCCGGGTCGGGGCCGGTGAGGTCGCCCGGCCCGACTTCGTGCTGTGGCCGGAGAACTCCTCCGACATCGACCCCTTCGCCAACCCCGACGCCCGCGCCGTGATCGACGCGGCGGTCAAGGCCATCGGCGCGCCCGTCTCGGTCGGCGGCGTCGTCGAGCGGGACGGCAGGCTCTACAACGAGCAGATCCTCTGGGACCCCGCGAAGGGCCCCGTCGACACCTACGACAAGCGCCAGATCCAGCCGTTCGGCGAGTACCTCCCGCTGCGTTCCCTCATCGGGGCGATCAACGGCGACTGGACGGCGATGGTCCGCCAGGACTTCAGCCGGGGCACCGAGCCGGGCGTGTTCACCATGGATGGCGCCGAGGTCGGCCTCGTCACCTGCTACGAGGCCGCCTTCGACTGGGCCGTGCGCTCCGAGGTCGCCGACGGTGCCCAGATGATCTCCGTGCCGAGCAACAACGCCACCTTCGACCGCAGCGAGATGACCTACCAGCAGCTCGCCATGTCCCGCGTCCGCGCGGTCGAGCACAGCCGCACCGTGACCGTGCCGGTGACCAGCGGCGTGAGCGCGATCATCATGCCGGACGGGCGGATCACGCAGAAGACGGGCATGTTCGTCGCCGACTCGCTGGTGCAGAAGGTGCCGCTGCGGTCCTCCGAGACCCCTGCCACCCGGCTGGGCGTCCTGCCGGAGATCGCCCTCGTGCTGGTCGCGGCCGGCGGACTGGGCTGGGCCGTCGGTGCCGGGATGCGCGGGCGACGCGCCGGTGACGTGTAGCCGTACGCCGGTCGCACGCCGCCCGAAACGAGCCAAGGGGCCCGAACCGGCCCCTTAGGGTCGTGACCATGGCTACTCCCGACTTCATCCGCACCCTCCGCGCCTCCGCCGGACAGCAGCTGCTCTGGCTCCCCGGGGTCACCGCACTCGTCTTCGACGACGAGGGCAGAGTGCTGCTGAACCGCCGGGCCGACACCGGCAGGTGGTCCGTGATCGGCGGCATCCCCGACCCGGGGGAGCAGCCCGCGGCGTGCGCGGTGCGCGAGGTCTACGAGGAAACGGCCGTGCGCTGCGTGGCGGAACGGGTCGTCCTCGTCCAGGCGCTGCACCCCGTCACGTACGACAACGGCGACACCTGCCAGTACATGGACATCACCCTGCGCTGCCGGGCCGTCGGCGGCGAGGCCCGGGTCAACGACGACGAGTCCCTCGAGGTGGGCTGGTTCGACGTGGACGCCCTGCCCGATCTCCACGAGTTCGGCGTGCTCCGGATCAAACAGGCCCTCTCCGACGGCCCCACATGGTTCGACCCCACTGCTCCCCTCTGAAGTATGGGGTGTGACCACATGGGGCGGGGGAGGGGCGCTCCCTAGGGTCGAGACATGACCGCGCCCCGTGTCCTCCCGGCCCCCCACGCCAGTCCGCTCGACCTCGGCGGCCGCACCGCGCTCGTCACCGGCGCCGCCGGCGGCATCGGCCGCGCCTGCGCGCTGCGGCTCGCCGCCGCCGGCGCCAAGGTCAGAGCCGTCGACCGGGACGCGGCGGGCCTGGAGGCCCTCGCCGAGCGGGGCGCCGGCCTCGCGGGCACCGTCGAGCCGCACGTCCTCGACCTCACCGACCTGGACGCCACCGAGCTCGCCGCAGCCGGCACCGACATCCTCGTCAACAACGCCGGGCTCCAGCTCGTGCGGCCCATCGAGGAGTTCCCGCCCGACGTCTTCCACACGGTGCTCACGGTGATGCTGGAGGCCCCGTTCCGGCTCATCCGCGGTGCCCTGCCCCACATGTACGGCCAGGGCTGGGGCCGCATCGTGAACGTGTCGTCCGTGCACGGGCTGCGCGCCTCCGCCTACAAGTCGGCCTATGTGGCCGCCAAACACGGCTTGGAGGGACTGTCCAAGACCACCGCCCTCGAAGGCGCGCCCCACGGCGTCACCTCGAACTGTGTGAACCCCGCCTATGTGCGCACCGCCCTGGTCGAGAAGCAGCTCGCCGACCAGGCGCAGGCGCACGGGATCCCCGAGGAGCGCGTCCTGTCCGAGGTGCTGCTCCAGGACAGCGCGGTCAAGCGGCTCATCGAGCCGGAGGAGGTCGCCGAGGCCGTGGCGTACCTCTGCGGGCCGCACGCGTCCTTCGTGACCGGTACCTCCCTCGTCCTCGACGGCGGCTGGACCGCCCACTGAGGGTCCGGACCCGTCGGCCCGGAAGTTGTCCACAGGCCTGACGGGACGAACGGGTCATGGTGAATCCTGTGGGCATGCCCAGCGAACACGTGCAGCAAGCCGAGCGCTCCACCGGCGCCGAAGCCCCGCCGGTGAGCGCCGAGACGCCGTACCTGGAGCTCCTGGCCCGGGGCGCGTCCGCCGACGCCTACGAGCAGCCGGTGCTCCTGGCGCGCGCCGAAGGCCGGCCGGCCGAGTGGACGGAGGCGCTCCAGCGGGCCAAGCCGCTCGCCCTGCGCGTCCGCGCGGAGCTGGAGGGGCGGCGCCGCCGGGAGGCCGAGCTGTCCGCACTGTTCGAGACCGCCCACGACCTCGCCGGACTGCGCGACCTGGACGCCGTGCTGCAGGCGATCGTGCAGCGCGCCCGGTCACTGCTGGGCACGGACGTCGCCTACCTCAGCCTGAACGACCCCGAGCGCGGCGACACCTACATGCGGGTCACCGAGGGCTCGGTCGCGGCCCGCTTCCAGCAGCTGCGCCTCGGCATGGGCGAAGGGCTCGGCGGCCTCGTCGCCCAGACCGCCCGGCCCTACGTCACCGACGACTACTTCAGGGACGACCGCTTCCAGCACACCCTCACCATCGACACGGGAGTGCGCGACGAGGGGCTCGTCGCGATCCTCGGCGTGCCGTTGATGCTCGGGCACCACGTGATCGGCGTGCTGTTCGCCGCCGACCGCCGCGCCCGGGTCTTCGAGCGGGAGCAGATCGCCCTGCTCGGGTCGTTCGCCGCCCTGGCCGCGGCCGCCATCGACACCGCCAACCTGCTGGCCGAGACGCGTTCCGCCCTGTCGGACCTGGAGCGGGCCAACGAGATCATCCGGGACCGCAGCGGCGTCATCGAGCGCGCCTCCGACGTCCACGACCGGCTCGCCGAGCTGGTCCTGCGCGGCGGCGGGGTGCACGACGTGGCCGCCGCGGTCTCGGAGGTCCTCGACGGCACGGTCGAGTTCGCGGAGGCCGCCCTGGCACCGGCCGCGGCACTGGAGGCGTCCCGCGCGGACGGGCACGCGGTGCGGCACGAGGACGACTGGATCGCGGCGGTCGCCGCCGGCGGAGAACTCCTCGGCGCGCTCGTGCTGCGCGGCCACCCCGGCCTCGACCCCGTCGACCAGCGCACCCTGGAGCGTGCGGCCACCGTCACGTCGCTGCTGCTCCTGGCCCGCCGGTCAGCCGCCGAGGCCGAGCAGCGCGTCCGCGGGGAACTGCTCGACGACCTGCTGGACGCCCGCGACCGCGACCCGCGCCTGCTGCGGGAACGCGCGGCCCGTCTGCACGCCGACCTCGACGCCGTCCACGTGGTGCTGGCCGCGCGCCTGGAGAGCGAAGCGGCCGACGCCGGCCAGGAGGCGGAGGCCCGCAGACGCCTCGCCGCCGCGGCCTCCCACCTCGCCGCGACGCGGCACGGCCTGGCCGCCGCACGCGACGGCGGCACCGTCCTGCTGCTGCCCCTCGGCCCCGGCGACACCGGCACCGGCCTCGCGCGCCGGGCCGCCCGCGACCTCGGCACAGCGGTCCACGCCCCTGTCACCGTCGGCGCCTCCGCACCCGCCGGGAACCTCACCCAGCGCCCCGACTCCGTGGCCACCGCCTACGGGGAGGCCCGGCGCTGCCTCGACGCCCTGCGCCTCCTGGGCCGCCGCGGGGACGGTGCCGCCGCCGAGGACTTCGGCTTCCTGGGACTTCTCCTGGCCGGGGACCGGGACATCCCCGGCTTCGTCGAACGCACCATCGGCCAGGTCGTCGACTACGACCGCCGGCGCGGCACCGACCTGCTGCGCACCCTCGACGCCTACTTCGCCTGCGGCATGAGCCCCGCCCGCACCAAGGACGAACTGCACGTCCACGTGAACACGGTGGCCCAGCGCCTGGAGCGTGTCGGCCGCCTCCTCGGCGACGACTGGCAGAGCCCGGCCCGCACCCTGGAGATCCAGCTCGCGCTGCGGCTGCACCGGCTGTCGGCACCGGAGCGGCACGGATCTCCGTAGGCCTGGATGTTGTGGCCTGGACGTCCTAGGCCTGGACCTCGTAGGTCTGGGCCCTCTACGCCTGGTCGTCCTACACCTGGAGCCCGTCCGTCGGGAGGCCGTCCGCCGGGAGGCCTTACGCCTGGAGGCCGTCCGCCTGAACCCTCGCACGCCCGGGCCCTCGCACACCTCGGCCCCCGTGCGCCTGGACGCACGGGGGCCGGATCGGGGGGCGGGTCAGACGGCGCGGGCGTCCTTCGTCGAGGCGGAGGACCGGTCCGCGTCGGTGCCGGTGCCGGTGTCAGTGCCGGTGCCGTCGGGGCGGTCGACATCGGCGAGGTCCCGGTGCCGGGTCTCCTTCGCCACCGCCACCGCGATGACCGTGAGCACGGCGGCGGCGATGACGTACAGGGCGATCGGGGTGGAGCTGCCGTAGTCGTTCAGCAGCGCGGTGGCGATGAGCGGAGCGGGCGCGCCCGCCGCCACGGAGGCGAACTGGGCGCCGATGGAGGCCCCGGAGTAGCGCATCCGCGTCGCGAACATCTCCGAGAAGAACGCGGCCTGCGGCGCGTACATCGCCCCGTGCAGCACCAGTCCCACGGTGACGGCGAGGAGCAGGGCCCCGAAGCCGCCGGTGTCGATCAGCGAGAAGAAGGGGAACATCCACAGCCCGACACCGACCGCGCCCATCATGTAGACGGGCCGGCGGCCGATCCGGTCGGACAGCGCGCCCCACGCCGGGATGACCGCGAAGTGCACGGCCGAGGCGATCAGCACGGCGTTGAGAGCGGTCTGCTTGGAGACGCCGGCCGAGACGGTGGCGTAGACGAGGATGAAGGCGGTGATGACGTAGTAGCTGATGTTCTCGGCCATACGTGCGCCCATCGCGACCAGGACGTCACGCCAGTGGTGCCGCAGCACGGCGACGAGCGGCAGCTTCTCCACCTCCGCGTCCGCCTTGCGGGCTTCGGCGTGTGCCAGCGCCTGCTTGAACACCGGTGACTCGTCGACGGACAGGCGAATCCACAGACCGACGATCACCAGCACCCCGGACAGCAGGAACGGGATGCGCCAGCCCCAGCTGCCGAACGCGGCGTCCGACAGCAGGGCAGTCAGCAGGCTCAGCACACCGGTGGCCAGCAGCTGCCCCGCCGGGGCGCCGGTCTGCGGCCACGACGCCCAGAACCCGCGCCGCCGCGCGTCCCCGTGCTCCGACACCAGCAGGACGGCGCCGCCCCATTCGCCGCCGAGGGCGAACCCCTGGACCAGCCGCAGCACGGTGAGCAGCACCGGGGCGGCCGTGCCGATGGTGGCGTGCGTCGGCAGCAGGCCGATCGCGAAGGTCGCCCCGCCCATCAGCAGCAGGCTCAGCACCAGCAGCTTCTTGCGCCCGAGCCGGTCGCCGTAGTGCCCGAACACCAGCGCGCCCAGGGGCCGGGCGGCGAACCCGACCGCGTACGTCAGGAACGACAGCAGCGTGCCGACCAGCGGATCCGAGTCGGGGAAGAACAGCTGGTTGAACACGAGCGCGGCGGCGGAGCCGTAGAGGAAGAAGTCGTACCACTCGATGGTGGTGCCGATGAGGGAGGCGGCGACGATGCGCTTGAGGTTGTTCGGAGCTGGTGGAGCACTGGCGGGCGACGACATCGGCACCACTTCCTGGCGTTTCGACGGGGACGTTTGCGTGTCGCCACACCGTAGGAACGCGCACCACGCAGGCGTATGTGGTGGGACACCATAGTTCAGGGCGGGGGAGTGCGTGCACCCCCTATGAAAGCGGTGTCGTCCTAGGCGTCCGGCGCCGGATCCGCCAGCACCACCCGTGTGCCGCGCTCGGTGAACGGCGCCACGTCGGCCGGTGTCGCCGAGGTGTCCGTGACGAGCGTCCAGCCGGAGGGCAGTGCCGCCCACGCGTGGAACGGGGCCCGGCCCAGCTTCGCCGCATGGGCCAGCACATAGGTGCGGGCGGCGCGGCGGGTCATCAGTTCCTTCAGCCGGGTCTGCCGCAGGTCCGCCTCGCAGATCCCGCCGTCCGCCGTCACACCGTCCGCGGACAGGAAGACGCGGTCGAACGTCATCCGTTCCAGCGCCGCCTCCGTCAACGGGCCGACGAAGGCCTGGCTGAGCGGACGCAGTGTCCCGCCGAGGCACTCCACATGGACCGATTCGACGTCCGCCAGCTCGTGCAGCGCCGTCAGCCCGGTGGTGGCGACCGTGAGGTCCTTCGCCGTGCGCAACTCGTGCGCCAGCGCCCCGACCGTCGACCCGGCGTCGAGCAGTACGGTCTCGCCCGGCTGGATCTGCGCCGCGGCCCACCGCGCGATGGCGCGCTTCTGCTCGTACGCCTCCATGGTGCGCTGCCGCAGCGATGTCTCGGGATGCGCGGTGAGCGCCATCGCCCCGCCGTAGGTGCGGGCCAGCCTGCCGTCGGCGGTGAGCCGGGCGAGGTCGCGGCGGATGGTGGAGGCGGTCACGCCGAAGCGCCGGGAGAGCTGCTCGACACTGGCCAGGCCGGTCGTGGTGGCCAGACGCAGGATCTCCTCGCGCCGGGCCTGGGATCCGGTGGGCGGCATCAAGTGTCCTTCGCGGTGCGTCGGTTCAGCGAGCGGTGGACATCCCGGCGGCCTGCCGCAGCGCCTCGATCATGCTACCGGCCCCGGCCTTGCCCGTACCGGCGATGTCGAAGGCGGTGCCGTGGTCGACGGAGGTGCGGATCACCGGGAGCCCGACGGTGAGGTTGACCCCGGCCTCGATGCCGAGGACCTTCACGGGGCCGTGGCCCTGGTCGTGGTACATCGCCACGATCAGGTCGTAGTCGCCGCGGGAGGCGAGGAAGAACGCCGTGTCGGCGGGGAGCGGACCGCGCGCGTCGATGCCGTCCTCGCGCACCCTCTCCAGGGCTGGGACGATCTTCTCCTCCTCCTCGCCGTACCCGAACAGCCCGTTCTCGCCCGCGTGCGGGTTGATCCCGCAGACGCCGATCACCGGCTCGTCCACCCCGGCCCGCACCAGGGCCTCGTGGCCGCGGCGGACGGTCCGCTCGACCAGGCCGGGCTCGATCCGGTCGATCGCGTCGATGAGACCCATGTGGGTGGTGACGTGGATGACCTTCACCTTCTCGGTGGACAGCATCATCGACACCTCCTCGACCCCGGTGAAGTGGGCGAGCAGTTCGGTGTGGCCGGGGTACACGTGCCCCGCGGCCCGCAGGGCCTCCTTGTTGAGCGGGGCGGTGCAGATGGCGTCGATCGCGCCCGCGAGGGCCAGCTCGGCGGCGCGCCTCACGTACTCGTACGCGGCATGGCCGGCCACGGCCGAAAGCCTGCCCCAGGGCAGGTCGGCGGGCAGCAGCCCGAGGTCGACGACGTCGATCCGGCCGGGCGCGGGCGCGGCCTCCGCGGGCGTCGGCACGGTCACGATCTCGCAGTCGACGGCGAGGATCCGGGCCGCCTGCCGCAGCCGCGCCGCGTCACCGATCACCACCGGCCGGCAGCGGCTCAGCGTGGACGGGTCCAGCACCGCGGGCACGATCACCTCGGGCCCGATCCCGGCACCGTCACCCATGGTGACGCCGATGAGGGGGAGGGGCTGCTGCGCGTTCACTGCGTGACTCCTTGGTGGGAGGGTGCCAGGGCGGACGGGCACTGTCCGTGCCCGTCCGGCCGCGTTCCGGTACGGCCGCGATCCGGCGCGCGGCTCCGGCGTGACCGAGGGCGGGCCGGCCAGTTCCCCGAGCGGCAGCGGCACATGCACCTCCGGACGCGCGGCCCGTGGATCAGTGATGCGTGGAACGCGCAGTCCTCGTCGTCGTGCCGTCCGTCCGTGCCGTGCGCTGCCCGCGCCTCCCGCTGCTCGTCAGTGAGGTGTCGTGCCGACGGCATACACGAACTCCCCTCTCCAAGATAAGAGTTATGACCGGGACAGGAGGGCTCGGCGCCTGCCGGTCAGGCTGCCTGCGCTGCTGCGATGATGACACGGTCTGGCGCTTCTCGCGCGAGACGTTTGCGCGAAAAGCGCACATGTGTAAGCCCGGCGCGGCGGCACGGCACCCGCACCAGAAGGACCCGCCCTCCCGCGCCGGCCGCCGGCTGCCCCGGTGGGGGGCGGGCGCGGCGTACCTGGTCTTCCTCGGCGCCCAGGCGCTGCTGCACAGCCGGCGCCGCGACGCAGCCCTGACAACCGCCACTTTGCCCCGGGCGGCGCCTGCGGCTCGGTGACCGCTCCGCCCCCTTGGGCTGAGACGTCGTGGCGGATCAGGAAGGGCGGAGCCCGCTTTCGAGGGTGGGCTCGCCCTGCGCGCTCTCCCCGGCCGACGCCAGGGGGCCGATGGCGCAATGCGCGCCGTGCTCCAGGTAGACGTAGTCGTCGAGGGTGCCCGAGTGCTGGTGTCGGCGGCGGGACGTCGCCCCGCCGCCCCGACGTGATCAGTACAGTCAGCGGGCGCCGTCCGCCCGCACCGAGCCCTCAGGCGGGCTGCCGGTGATCATCGCGGGGCCGCGGCCACAGGGCCTTCCAGGGCGGGGCCTGCCGGATTCGCGCCTCGATCCCGCAGCTGATCAGCACAAGAGCGTCAGTGAGGCGGCGCTTCTGCGGGAGGACTGCCGGGGAGCCGGCGTACGGGACGCACCGTTCTGCTCGTGGGCGAGGGCCACCGTGACGGCGGTGGTGACCAAGCCGGCCGGGCAGTGCGCGGCGGTATGTCGGCCCACTTCAGCCCCGGCTGATGTCCAGTGACCGTCGTGGTTCACGAGTCCTCGTCACCCCGTCCGTCGTGATCACCGCGGGGCCCGGGCCCGGCCCCCTCCGCGGCAGGCGAGTCGCGGCCGGTCGGAACACGGCCGTCGAGCAGAGCGTCAAGTCCCGCGGCGAGACCCTCCGGCCCCTCACGCGCGGCGAGGTCGGCGGTGGCCGCCCGGAGCCGGGAGAACTCCTGCGCCGGCATCCGGTGAAGGCCGAGCCGGAACGCCGGATCGGACTCGTCGGGAGCGTCCACCATGGCCCGTAGCTCTACGAAGACATAGCCGAGCAGCCACGCCGTGTACGCCCGGTGGACCTTCGCCGCGGCGGCGTCATCCAAGCCCGCCTGGTGCAGCAGCGTCAGAACCCGCTCATGGTCCCTGAGTACGGCCGGAGGACGGCGTGCGAGGGGGACGGCCAGCATCCGGGTCGCGAGCAGCGGCACGGCGTGCGGGTGACGCAGGGCCACCCGGTAGGTCTCCTGTGCGATGTGGTGAAGTTCCGCGTGCCACGCGGGAGACGGTCGCGAGGCGTTCGCGGTCGGTGCTCCCTCCTGACGGGGCTCAGCGGCCAGCGTGTCCTCCAGTTCGAGGTACAGAGCCTCGACCAAGCCGTCCAGCAGAGCTTCCTTGCTGTCCGCGTACCGGTACAGGGCCATGGCTTCGACACCCAGCTCGGCGCCCAGTCGCCGCATGCTCAGCGCCCCGAGCCCCTCGCGATCGACCACCTGCAAAGCAGTGGCCAGGACCTTCTCCCGGCTCAGCCGCCCGTAGCGGCCCCGGTCGCCGGCACGACGGCCCGCGCCCTGCCTGGTCTCCCTGGCCATGCGTCGCCTCCAGCAGCGGGATGAGCTCTCCGGCCTGAACGCCTTGACTATAGGTCGCCACCGGTAGAAAGTGTATGTATACGCCGTAAATTTACGAAATACGGATACAGTGAACATTCCTGGCATCCATCCGGTCGCCGCGGCAGAAGCCACGGCCGCAGACCAAGTGCAGGCCCGGCACGGTCCCGAGCCGGCCCACCCCGTACACGATTGGCCACGGAGCGTCATTCATGGCCCCCAGGCGTCTCACCGTCCCCAGCGATACCAGTGACGGCCACGTCGTGGCCGCCGCGGACCCGGGGATGGAGAAGCAGATCCGGGCGCTGTCCGGCGGCCGTGTCGAACGGATCACGACGGAAGGACCCGTCTTCGGGTGGCGCCCGCCCGCCCGGTCACCGCGCTCCGACACCTTCGTGCGCGTGCTGTCCGGGGGGGACCAGGCCGTCGTCATTGGTCTCGCCGTCAGCTGGACACTGGCCTTTGTCTGGTTCTGGACGTGGTGGCTGAGGCCGGAGCACCGGGTCGAATGGGCCGGACTGATCGTCAACAGCGTCCTGCTGCTGTACCTGACGGCACTCCCCTTCTACTTCCTGTTCACCGTCGGCAGGCTGAAGCGGGTGAACCCCTCACTGGAGGTTCCCGCGCTGCCGGTCGCCTTCGTGGTGACCCGGGCACCCTCGGAGCAGTGGCGCACGGTCCGCCGGACGCTCGAAGCCATGACGGCTCAGGTCTTCCCCCACCCGTACGACGTCTGGCTGTGCGACGAGGACCCGACCGAGGAGATCCTTCAGTGGTGCCGTCGCCACGGAGTCCGTGTGTCGTGCCGCCGGGGCGTCAAGTCGTACCACCGGAGCACCTGGCCCCGGCGCACCCGCTGCAAGGAAGGCAACCTCGCCTACTTCTACGACCACTGGGGCTATCGCGACTACGCCGTCGTCTCCCAACTGGACTGCGACCATGTTCCGGCCCCCACCTACCTGGCCGAGATGGTGAGGCCGTTCGCCGACCCGGCCATCGGGTACGTGGCCGCTCCGAGCGTCTGTGACGTCAACGCGGACCAGTCATGGTCCGCGCGGGGGCGGCTGTACCGGGAGGCCGTCTGGCACGGGGCCGTACAGCTCGGTCACAGCAACGGACTCGCGCCGATGTGCATCGGCTCGCACTACGCCGTGCGCACCGCCGCGCTGCGCGACATCGGGGGCCTCGGGCCGGAGCTCGCGGAGGACTTCTCCACGACGATGCTTCTCAACTCGGCCGGCTGGCACGGCGCGTTCGCGATAGACGCGGAGGCGCACGGAGACGGGCCGCTCACCTTCGCCGACATGGTGACCCAGGAGTACCAGTGGTCACGTAGCCTCACCACGATGCTGTTCAGCCTCATCTGGCACCACATCAACCGTATGCCCTTCCTGTACCGTCTGCGTTTCGCCTACGCGCTGGGCTACTACCCGCTGCTCGCTCTGACCGTTCTGGCCGGCATGTCACTGCCTCCGATCGCGGTGCTCACCGGGCTTGCCTGGATGAACGTCAACTACTTCGATTTCCTGCTCCACTTCCTGTTCATGCCCCTGTGGGTCCTCCTGACCCTGTTCCTCATGCGACGGCGGGGGCTGCTGCGTCCCCCCTCCGCCCCGGTCATCAGCTGGGAGATCTGGCTGTTCGCCCTCGCCCGCTGGCCCTTCATCGTGTGGGGGGTCCTGGGAGCTGCGCGCCAGCGGATACGCCCTCGGCCGGTGGTGTTCAAGGTCACACCCAAGCAACGCAGCGGGCTGGAACCCCTGCTGACCCGTCTGGTGCTGCCGTTCGCCGCCCTGTCGGTGTCCCTGGGCGGCGTCTGCCTGTTCGGTGAGCTGACGCGACCCGCGGTGGGCTACGTCTTCCTGACCCTGCTCGGCGCCGTGACCTACGGAGCGGTCGTCCTGTCCGTTCCCCTGCTGCACGTAAGGGAGACCTCCCGCGCGGCGGGCACCAGCTTCCGCGGAGCCCTCGCCACAGCGAGAACACCGCTGCTCGTCGGTGTCGTCTCCACCATCCCCCCCATCCTGGCCGTCACGTTCTTCCCGGCCTACGCAACCGCCGTTCTCGCCCCATGAGCCCGGCGTCCGCGGTCGACGATCCCCACGAGCTCGCGAAGGAGAAGCCCGTGCCAACACCGTCAACCATCCTGATCACCGGTGGAGCGGGCTTCATCGGCAGTCACACCTGCGTCGAACTGCTCGACTACGGCTACGCGCTGGTGGTCGTCGACGACTACTCCAACAGCTCGCCCCAGGTCTTCTCCCGCGTGCAGAAGGTCGCCGACCGCTGCCTGACCGCGGTCTACCGGCTGGATCTGCGCAACAGGCGCGCACTCTCGGACGTGCTGGACCACCACTCCGTGGACGCGGTGGTGCACTTCGCCGGGAAGAAGGCCGTCGGTGAGTCCATGCGAAAGCCGATCGAGTACTACGACACCAACATCGGCGGTACGACCGCCCTGCTGGGAGCGATGGACGAACACGGCATCCACCAACTGGTGTTCTCCTCGTCCTGCTCCATCTACGGCGAGAGCGACAAGGTGCCGCTCAGCGAGCAGGACCCGGCCCGGCCCACGAACCCCTACGCCGCGTCGAAGTGGGCGTGTGAGCAGATACTCGCCGACGTATGCCGGCTCCGCCCGGAGTTCAGCGTGCTGTCCCTGCGCTATTTCAACCCCGTGGGCGCACATCCCAGCGGCCTGCTCGGCGAGTCCCCTCGTGGCGGCGACGTCAATCTGATGCCTCGCCTGGCCCAGGTCGCCGACGGCGAGCGCACGAGCGTCGCGGTGTACGGCGGCGACTACCCCACCCGGGACGGCACCGGAGTCCGTGACTACATCCATGTCATGGATGTCGCCGAGGCGCACCGGGTGGCGTTGGAGCACCTCGACGACGCGCCCGGGATGCGGGTGTTCAACCTTGGCGTCGGATCGGGCACTTCCGTCCTGGAACTGCTGGCCGCCTTCGGCGAGGCCAGCGGCAGGGAGATGCCGTACACCGTCGAGGACCGCCGCCCGGGCGACGTGGGCGAACTCGTCGCCGATCCCCGCGTGATCGCACGCGAATGGGGCTGGAGCCCCACCCGCGATCTCGCCGCGATGTGCCGGGACGCGTGGCGTTTCCGGCAACTCAACCCCCTCGGCTACGCGGATTGACCCTCCGCGCCCCCTCAGCTAAGGAGTACGACCATGCGGATGACAGTCATCGGCACCGGATACGTCGGGGTGGTCCATGCCGCGTGTATGGCGGACATCGGCCACGACGTCCTCGGCGTGGACATCGACGAAGGACGGGTCGCGGCCCTGAGTGAGGGGAAAGCCCCGATCTACGAGCCCGGCCTGAACGAACTCCTCGCCCGTACGGTCAGGTCGGGACGGCTGCGCTTCTCCACCTCCACGACCGACGCTGCCCGTTTCGCTCGCCTGCACTTCGTGTGCGTGGGAACCCCGCAGGTACGCGGCGGTGAAGCGGCCGACGTCAGTCATGTCGACGCCGTCGTCGACAGCATGGCACCGCATGTGCAGCCCGGCAGCCTGATCGTCGGCAAGTCCACGGTGCCCGTGGGCACGACGGCCCGCCTCGGCGCACGCCTGCGGGCCGTCGCACCGCACAGCGAGATCGCCTGGAACCCCGAGTTCCTGCGGGAGGGTTTCGCCGTCGCCGACACCAGGCGTCCGGAACGGATCGTCGTGGGCGTCGAGTCACGGCGCGCCGAGGCGGTCCTTCGGGAGATCTACCAGCCCATGCTGATCAGCGGCGTCCCCTTCTTCAGCACCGACCCCGCCACCGCCGAACTCGTCAAGGTGGCGTCGAACGCCTTCCTCGCCACCAAGATCTCTTTCATCAACGCGATGGCCGAGGTGTGCGACGCCGCAGGCGCCGACGTAGTGACGCTGGCGGAGGCCGTCGGCGCGGACCCGCGCATCGGACACCGGTTCCTGCAGCCTGGCCTGGGCTTCGGCGGCAGTTGCTTCCCCAAGGACATCCGGGCCTTCGCAGCCCGTGCCGAGGAACTGGGGGCCGGCGAGGCGATCTCCTTCCTCCATCAGGTCGACGAGATCAACACCCGGCAGCGGCGACGCACGGTCGACCTGGCACGTCACCTGGTGGGCGGCTCCTTCGCCGGTCTGCGCATCGCGGGCCTGGGAGCGGCCTTCAAACCCGAAAGCGACGACGTGCGGGACTCTCCCGCCCTGGACGTCGCTTCCGCCATCCGGCGCGAGGGAGCCGAGGTCCGGGTGCACGATCCGGAAGCCGTCGACAACGCCAGGCACAGGTTCCCAGGGCTGCAGTACGCCCTCGACGTGCCGAAGGCATGTGAGGGCGCGGATCTCGTCCTGCATCTGACGGCATGGCCCGAGTACCGGGAGATCTCGCCCGCCGATCTCGGTTCCGTGGTGCGCAACCGGCAGATCCTTGATGCGCGTGCCACCCTGGACGCCGCCTCCTGGCGGTCGGCGGGCTGGACGCTGAGCGCACTCGGCCGCCCCAAGATCACCGGCATGTACACCGACTGATCACGCGAATCTGGGAGGAATCATGCACGTACTGGTCACTGGCGGGGGCGGCTTTCTCGGGTCGCACCTGTGCGACGCCCTGCTGGCCAGAGGAGACCGCGTCCTGTGCGTGGACGACTTCTCGACCGGTGAACCGGAGAACACGGAGCATCTGCGCGGACACCCTGGTTTCACGCTCCTGCGCGCCGACGTCTGCGCCGCGTTCGACGTACCGGGGCCGGTGGACGCCGTGGCCCACCTCGCCAGCCCCGCCTCGCCCCCCGACTACCACCGCCGTCCCCTGGAAACACTGGCCGTGGGCAGCAGGGGGACGGAGAACGCACTGGGGCTGGCGGTCAGCCACCGGGCACGTTTCGTCCTCGCCTCGACCAGTGAGGTGTACGGCGACCCGGTGGTCCATCCCCAGCGGGAGGACTACTGGGGGAACGTCAACCCGGTGGGACCGCGCAGTGTGTACGACGAGGCGAAACGATTCGCCGAAGCGCTGTCCACGGCGTACCGGCGCAGCATGGGCGCGAACGTCGGCATACTTCGGATCTTCAACACGTACGGACCGAGGATGCGCCCCCATGACGGCCGCGTGGTCTCCACCTTCATCCGGCAGGCTCTCAGCGGGGAACCGCTCACCATCTACGGGGACGGGAGCCAGACACGCAGTTTCTGCTACGTGGACGACCTGGTCCGGGGCATCGTCACCATGATCGACTCGGATCTCCCGGGGCCCGTCAACCTCGGCAATCCCAGCGAGCGGACGGTGCGAGAGCTCGCGGAACTGGTGCGGGAGACCACCAGGTCGACGTCGGGGGTGGAGTTCCTTCCGCTGCCCGTGGACGACCCTGCCCGGCGGTGTCCCGTGATCACGCGTGCGCAGCATGAGCTCGGCTGGTTCCCTCAGGTGTCGATCGAGGAGGGGCTGAGGCAGACCGTGGGCTGGTTCATGTCAAGGCGTAGCCCTTCATCGGCGGGGCGGATCGCCCAGGAGCCCGTGAGGATCTGATCGGGATGCCAGGCCACGCCGGACGCCGCCTGATGCACAGCGGCGTGTGCGTCATCACCGCCGCGGCGGTCGCGGTCGCGGGCGTTCTCGTCGCGGGCTGTGACGCGACTCCGCATTACAGCCCGGCCCGGAGCTACTACGTGAGTCCCCAAGGCGACGACGACCATGACGGCCGGTCCCCGGAACGGGCGTGGCGGACGCTCGAGCGCGCCGACGAAAGGGCCTTCGAGCCCGGTGACCGGCTGCTGCTTCGGGGAGATGGCCGTTTCCCGGGCGCCCTGCAGCTGGGTGAGGGCGAGGCCGGCCGGGCTGACGAGCCCGTGGTCGTGGGCAGCTACGGCGGTGGGAGGGCCACGATCGTCGCGGACACCGCCCCGGGCATCAGCGTCCACAACACCGCGGGGGTGGAAATCCGGGACCTGGAGATCGTCGGCGGGAAGGCTACCTATACCGGCCAGGGCGGCATCCATGTCTACAGCGACAGGACCGACGAGAAGAAGCTGCGGCACATATCGGTTGCCGGCGTGGACGTCTCCGGATTCCGCATCGGCATTCAGATCGGCAGTGCCGGTTTGTCGACCGGTTTCCGTGAGGTGCGGATCAAGGACTCCGTCGTGCGGAACAACAAGGACATCGGGCTCCTGACCTACGGTCCGGCGACTTACGCAGAGAGTCCCGCCGGATACGCCCACGAGGATGTGGCGATTTCAGGAGTCGAGGCGCACCACAATACGGGTGACCCGAGCGCCCACGATCGGCACACCGGCAACGGCATCGTCCTCGGGAGCGTCCGGGGCGGCCGGATCCAGGACTCCAGTACTCATGACAACGGGGCCCTCGCCTCGGCCGAAGCCCGGGAGGGCCCGATCGGCCTCTGGGGCTACGACTCCACCGGCCTCCTCCTGGAACGCAACCGCAGTTACCGCAATCACACCGGCTCACGGGTCGACGGAGCGGGCTTCGGGCTCGACTCGAACGTCTCGCGTTCGACCGTTCAGTACAACCTGTCCTACGGCAACGACGGTCCGGGATTCCATGCGTACACCAGCAAGGAGAACGACGCCCACCACAGCAACGTGTTCCGTTTCAACATCAGCAGCAATGACGGACGCAAATGGCCGGACAGAGGAGGACTGCACGTTCACGGAAACGTGATGCACGGGCTTCAGGTGTACAACAACACCGTGGTGATGACGGACACCATGCGGCCCGGCCCCGCGATACGGCTGAACGCAGAGCGCGGCAGCATGGCTTTCCGTAACAACATCCTGGTCACCGACGGCCCACCGCTTGTCGTGGCGGACAAGGCGTACCCGGCCGCACGGGTCGTGTGGCAGGGGAACGACTACTACGACAGCGCCGGCCGCGGGACCGTGCGGTGGGACGGCAGGACCTACAACGGTCTCGCGGAGTGGCGGTCCGCCACCGGCCAGGAGACGACGGACGGCCGGCGGACGGGCTTCGAGGCCGACCCCTGCTTCAGGGGAGGCAGGACGCCGGTCGTCAAGAAGGCGAGCGACGCCGCCCTGCTGGTACCCGTGTGCGACACCCTGGCCGACAAGGGCCTCGATCTGCGCTCCCTGTTCGAGATCGACGCGGGCGGGCAGGACTACTTCGGCGAGCCGCTCGGGCGGACGATGCCGGTCGGGGCCGCCCTGAGCCGGACGGACGAAGCGAGCCGCTCCGAGCGGCGGTCCCCATGACACCGTCCCACCCGGTGGTGCGGTGCCCATGACCGCCCTCCGGGGTGGTGCGGTGACCGGCGAGCACGACCACCGAGGACGTGAAGTCCCCGAGATGCACCGGCGACCGTCCACGCCTAGTCTCGGAACGGAGACCGCCCTGCAACTGCCAGGGCGAGCCGGATAGTTCCCGCCGAGCGGTCCTCGTCTGCCCTGGCGGTCAGGCCGGCCCGCGCAGGGATGCTCACCTGCGGGTTCCTTTCGCGTTCCCCTCCCGCGCGAGGAGGCGGTGTCCTTGACGCGGATCCACCGGTTGATGGCTTGCTACCTCGTCTTCGTGGTCCCCTGCACAGTTCTGTACCTGATCTATCCGGACCGGCGCACGACCATGTGGGCCGCCATCGGACTCGCCGGCGTCGCCGCCATCCTGGTGGGAATCCGCATCAACAGGCCGGCCCGTCGCTGGCCCTGGCTGGCACTCGCCGCCGCGAACCTCGCGTTCACCGCCGGTGACACGGCGTACAACGTTCTCAACAGCTTTTTCGATCAGAGCAACCCGTTCCCCTCGGTGGCGGACGGCTTCTACCTGTCCACCTACCCTCTGTTCGCGGCGGGGCTGATCGGTTTCATCCACTACCGCCGGCCGGGAAGGGACCTGCCGAGCCTGCTCGACGCGCTGATCCTCACGGCCGGTCTGGCCGTTCTCCTCTGGGTCTACCTGATCGGTCCGCTGAGTCAGGCGGCGGGAATGACCTGGATACAGCGCGCGATCTCGATCGCCTACCCGCTCGGCGACGTACTGATGCTGACGATGCTCACCCGCCTGCTCGCCTCGGGCGTCGCGCTCACGCGCAGCATGCAGTTGCTCACCCTCGGTACCCTGGGCATCCTCACGTCGGACGTACTGTACGGACTGCTGCAGTTGAAGGGCACCTGGCAGGTCGGTACCCCCATGGACCTGGGCTGGGTGGTGTTCTTCACGGCATGGGGTCTGGCCGCGCTCCATCCGACGATGCGGGAACTGACCGAACGGATGCCCCAGCGTGCTTCGCCCGCGCTCCCGCCCAAGCATAGGCTCGCCCTGCTCGCGGCCGCCTCGCTCATTGCGCCCGGAATTCTGCTCTACCAGGCCCAGCGAGGCAGGGTCATCGACGCCGGCGTCATCGCCGTGTTCTCCACGGCGCTGCTCCTCCTCGTCATCCTGCGGCTCGCGGGCGCGGTGGGAGTCCATCGACAGGCCATGGCCAGGGAACGCAGCCTGCGCATGGCGGCCGCCTCGCTGCTCACCGCCATCAGGCCCCGGGATGTCGCCAACTCCGTGGAGAAGGCGGTGAGCGCCCTGTTCGGGCCGGGCGTACCGCACAGGACCATCCTGCTGGCCGTTGAGGGGGACACGGGTCTGTACGCCGTGCGCACCGATGCTCACGCATGGAGCTGGAGGGTCAGCAGAACCGACGGCCCGGGGCCTAACCTGGTCTCCGTCCTGAGCAGTCATGAGGCCCGGCTGGTCCCACTCGAGGAGCTGGACCGACACGTGGTCGAAGGTCTGGACCATACGCAACGCGCGCTCCTGTGTCCCCTGGCCCTCCCGGACCGGCCGGCCGGGGAACCTCTCGTCGGTGCCCTGTTCGTGGCAGGGCCCGTGCACAACCTGATGGAGCTGTGGGGTTCGCTCGAGATCCTGGCCTCCCAGGCAGCGCTGGCGATGGAGCGGGTCGGACTCAGCCAGGAGGTCAACCGCCGCAACAGCGAGGCGTACTTCCGTACGCTGGTGCACAACGCCTCGGACGTCATCCTCATCCTGGACGACGACAACACCGTGCGGTACGCGAGCCCGTCGGCCGACGGCATGTTCGGCGCCGGCGGTCTCGTCGGCATGGTGTTCACGGCGCTGGTCGATCCGCTGGACCGGGAGCGGGCATGCCGGGCACTGGCGGCAATGCGGGTCACGGGCGACCACGACATGCACGAGGACTGGCGGATGCTGAGTCCCGACGGCCGGCGCACCGACGTCGAGGCCCGCTGCAGCAATCTGCGCGACGACCAGACGGTCCGCGGGCTCGTCCTGACCCTGCGGGACGTGACCGAGCAGCGGCAGCTGGAGCGGGAGCTCACGCGCCATGCCTTCCACGACTCACTGACCGGCCTGGCCAATCGCATGCTTCTCCTCGAACGCATCGAGCGGGCACTGGCGCGTGGTCGCCGGGACTCGACCATCGCCTGCGTGCTCTTCATCGACCTGGACGACTTCAAGGTCGTCAACGACACCATGGGCCACACGGTGGGGGACGAACTCCTGGCCGCTGTGGCGGCACGGCTCTTGTCGACGCTGCGGCGCAGCGACACGGCAGCACGGCTGGGCGGTGACGAGTTCGCGGTGCTGATGGAAGGGGCGAAGGTACCGCTCGACGCGGAGATACTGGCCAGCCAGGTCATCAAGACCGTCAACCAGTCGTTCCGGCTCTCCGACGGCATCGTCAGTGTGTCGGCCAGCGTGGGCATAGCCACCGCACTCGACAGTGCGGACGCGGAGGAACTGCTCGGCCACGCCGACCTCGCCCTCTACGCGGCCAAGGCTGCGGGGAAACGGCAGTGGCGCAGATATCAGCCCTCTCTCCACGCCGACATGCTGGAACGCCATGAACTCCAGGCCGGCCTGGACAGCGCGGTGGCGCAGGAGGGCTTCGCGCTCCGTTACCAGCCCATCGTCGCACTCGGCAGCGGCAGGGTCATCGGCTTCGAGGCGCTGGTGCGCTGGCCGCATCCGCGGCGGGGCCTGGTGCCGCCGGACGAGTTCATCACGCTCGCAGAGGAGACCGGTCACATCATGCCGCTCGGTTCCTGGGTACTGGAACGGGCCACGGCCGACATCACACGCTGGCAGCAGACGGTCCCAGGGCCGGTCCCGCTCAACGTGAACGTCAACGTGTCCGCACGCCAGTTCCGGGACCCGGGATTCCTGGACCAGGTGAGCCGCACACTGGAGTCGACCGGGCTGGCGCCGGGATCGCTGGTGCTGGAGCTGACCGAAAGCGTCCTGATGCGCCGTGACGAACAGGTCCAGGGCGTGATGAGGATCCTGAAGGACCTCCAGGTGAGTATCGCGATCGACGACTTCGGCACGGGGTTTTCGTCGTTGAGCTATCTCAGGGAATTTCCGATCGATGTCCTCAAGGTCGACAAGTCCTTCATCGACGACATATGCGTGGACGCCCAGCAGGTGGCACTGGTCGACGGAATCATCCGCATCGCCGACACGCTTGGCCTCCAGGTCATCGCGGAAGGCATCGAGGAGCGGGAGCAACGTGAGTTGCTGGCCGCTCTGGGCTGCCGTTTCGGGCAGGGCTATCTGTTCGCCCGTCCGATGACGGCGGACCAGGCGGAGACGCTGCTGCGCGGCGAGCGGCAGAACCGGACCGCCAGCCTGATCGACAAGGCGGGTGGTGCGGCGCTGCGGCGGCCGAGCCCGCTGCGCGAATCCCGGGCCGTCGGTCCCATGACTCCGCAGGCCTTCCCCACTCCCGCGGGAAACGAGGAAGCAATGCGCAAGGCGCCCCCCGAAGCACAAGGCGTCCGGCATGACCCGAGATGGGGAGACCTTGAGCGCCTCCGCCAGACCAGTCCCATGAGCGACGCGGTTCTTGACGAGGTCGACGGGCGACGTATCCGCTGCGGAGACCACTGGCTGACCGACTTCGCGTCATGCAATTACCTCGGCTTCGATTTCGACCCGGAGATCATGGCGTCGATCGAGCCGATGGTGCGGAAGTGGGGCACCCATCCCAGTTGGTCACGGATGATCGGCAACCCGCGACTGTACCCGCAGATCGAGGAGAGGCTCACGGAACTCCTCGGCGCCCCGGACACCTTGGTCCTCCCCACGATCACCCTGATCCACGCTTCGGTGATCCCGGCCCTGGCCGGGGAGGGCGGACATGTCTTCGTCGAGGCGGAGGCACACCGGACGGTGTACGACGGCTGCATGGTCGCCCGTGGACAGGGCGCGATCGTGCGGCGGTTCCGTGCCGACCAGCCCGACCAACTCGGTGATCTGCTGCGGGCGGTTCCCTCCGGGGTCGCCCGGGTGGTGTGCCTGGACGGCGTCAACAGCATGACGGGGAACATGCCCGACCTGGGCGAGCTCGCCGGGCTGTGCCGGGATTTCGGCGCCACACTGTACGTCGACGACGCACATGGCTTCGGCGTCATCGGTGAGCGCGGCCCGGATGAGACATCCCCCTACGGATCCCGCGGCAACGGCGTCGTGCGTCATCTCGGTGAGACGTACGACGATGTCATTCTCGTAGGGGGCTTCTCCAAGGCCTACTCCTCGCTCCTCGCCTTCATCGCCCTGCCCACCTGGCTCAAGGAGCATCTCAAGGTCGCCGCGGCACCCTACCTCTACTCCGGGCCGTCACCGATCGCCTCTCTCGCCACGGTGCTGGCCGGCCTGGACGTCAACGAGCGGCGCGGGGACGCCATTCGCGCCGACCTCCATCGCAAGACGGCCCGTGTCCTCGACCATGTCCGCCGGCTCGGCATCGGGACCCCCAACGTCCAGGGGCTGCCCATCATCGAACTCCCGCTCGCCGACGCCTCGGACATGGACGCACTGGCGCGGTTCCTCTGGGACAGGGGCATCTACGTCACACTGGCGGCCTATCCCCTGGTTCCCCGTGACCGCGTCGGGGTCCGTATCCAGGTGACGGCGCTGAACACCGACGAGGACATCGGCCGGCTCAATGACACGCTGACCGCCATGACCGAGCGGTTCGAGTTCCAGCCAAGGCTGTGAGGCACCCATCAGCGGCCCTCCCGCCGGGCATCGCCGACCGACCCGTAACCAGGACGTGGACTGGGACAAATGGCCGGTGCAGGACTACCTGGCCGAGAACTACCGGGTGCTCCATCCCTGCGACGCCGCGGTGATCAGACACCACTCGGGCTTCTACCGGCAGTTCTCACCCGGATCCATCGAACGGTCACTCGAATTTGGTGCCGGTCCGAACCTGTACCCCCTGATGCTGGCCGCCGCCGCCAGCCGCCGTGTCGAAGCCGTCGAAATCGGCGCCGGCAACGTCGCCTATCTGACCCGCCAGCTCCACGAGGGGCCCGACGAGAGCTGGCAGGCGTTCTACGCGCTGTGCCGTCGACTGGACCCCGCGCTGCCGCCCACCCTGACCGAGGCACTGTCCCGTGTGCAGGTCGTGCGCGGCGACGCGCGATCGGTCGCACGCGGCACCTACGATCTCGCTTCCATGAACTTCGTGGCGGAGAGCGTCACCGAGGACCTGGAGGAGTTCACCGAGTTCTGCCACTCCTTCGCCGCGTCCGTGCGCCCGGGCGGCCACCTCGTCGCCTCGTTCATGGAGAACATGCCGAGCTATCGCATCGGCGGGGCGTCCCGCTGGCCGGGGTGCCCGGTGGACCGGGCGGCCGTACACAGAGCTTTCGCATCCTGTACGGAGCGGCTCACGATCACCCGCATCGAAGCGGACGCCACCCTGCCCGACTACGGGGACACCGGCATGGTGCTGATGAGAGGCGTCAGAACTCGGCAGCCGGCATCTCCTGAGGGGTCCGGTATCGCGCCTTCACCGGCGAGCCCCCCGGGGAGTCCATCGCCCTCTTCAGGGTGAAGGCCGTGTCGACCAGCGCGATGTGGCTGTACGCCTGAGGAGTGTTCCCGAGCTGTCGGCGCCGCTGCGGATCCCACTGTTCGGAAAGCAGGCCCACGTCGTTGCGGATGTCCAGAACCCTTTCGAAGGCCTCGCAGGCCTCTTGCGGACGACCGGTCACGGCGAGCGCGTCGGCGAACCACAGCGAACACGCGACGAAAGCCCCCTCGGGTCCGCGCAGGCCGTCCACGCCGTGCACACCGTTGCGGGTGTGCGCATAACGGCGGAGGAACCCGTGGTCGTCCAGCGACCTGATCGCCTCTACGGTGCTCAGCACCCGCTCGTCATGAGCGGGGAGAAAACCCAGCCTCGGGATCAGCAGCGCCGAGGCGTCCAACGCCTGGGAGCCGTAGGACTGGACGAATGCCCCCTGCCGGTCGTCCCAGCCCTCCCGGCACACCTCCTGGTGCACCTCGCGGCGCATCTCCCGCCAGCGCCCCGTCGAACCGTTCGCTCCCAGCATCTGCGCCATGCGCAGGGCGCGGTCGGCGGCGACCCAGCTCATCACCTTGGAATGGACGAACTGGCGCCTGGGTCCGCGCACCTCCCACAGTCCCTCGTCGGGATCACGCCAGTGCTCACCGAGGTAGCCCATCAGCAGGTTCACCATGCTCCACATGTGGTGCTGGATGGGGATGCCCGCGCGCAGCGCGAGACAGAGTGTGTCCAGCACTTCACCGTAGACGTCCAACTGGAGCTGATCCACTGCCGCGTTGCCGAAGCGCACGGGCTGGGAGCCCTGGTATCCGCGCAGCCAATGGGCCACGGACTCCTGCAGTCGTCGCTCTCCTGCCAGGCCGTAGAGCGCCTGCAGATCCGCCGGATCACCCGCGATGGCGCGCAGCAGCCACTCCAGCCACGCCTCCGCTTCGTCCCGGAACCCGCTGCGCAGCAGACAGGACAGGGTGAGGGTGGAGTCGCGGAGCCAGCAGAACCGGTAGTCCCAGTTGCGTTCCCCTCCGATGCACTCCGGCAAGGACGTCGTCGGCGCCGCGACGATGCCGCCGGTGGGGGCGTAGGTGAGCGCCTTGAGTGTGATCAGCGAGCGCACCACCGCCTCGCGCCAGGGCCCCCGGTAACGGCACTTGGCCGCCCAGTCCTCCCAGAAGTCGATGGTGCTGCGAAGCGCGGCATGCGGGTTGCTGAAGCCGGCTATGGACAGATGGGAGGGCGACCAGATGAGCATCAGGGCGAGGTGTTCGCCCGCCGAGACCCGGAAGTCGAAGAGCATGCGGTCGTCGGCCGTGTGGACACGCACCCGCTGATCGGCGCCCAGCCACACGGAGTCCGGGCCCGCCACCGCGATGGTGTACGTCTCCGTGGAACGCATCCACGGAACCACGCGCCCGTGGTGGAAACGCAGTCGCAGCTCTCCTCGCATGTCGACCGTTCCCGCGAGGCCTTCGATCCGGCGCACCAGGCAAGGCGAACCGGCGCGCGGCGGCATGAAGTCCGTGACCTTCACCGAGCCCGACACAGTTTCCCAGAAGGTGTCCAGCACCAGGGTCTCCCCCCGGTACGCCCTGCGGTTACAGGCCTTCGCACGTGCGGGCGAGACACGCCAGTACCCGTTGTCCTGGGTACCCAGCAGCGCCGCGAAGCACGCGGCGGAGTCGAAGCGGGGAAGACACAACCAGTCCACCGACCCGTCCCGGCCGACAAGGGCAGCGGTCTCCAGGTCGCTGACGATGGCGTAGTCCTCGATCAGCCTGGCCATGAGGGGACAGCGCCGGATCCTCTTGACGTCACGGAGACAATTGTAGAATCGGTGCCGGTACGCCGCAGCCGGTGGCGCGGGCCAGCTCGCCCGGAACGCCGGGTCCGTCGAGGATCCCCGGTGCAGCCGCGCCCACACCCGCTCCCGGCCCCAAGTGGGGGAAGCACCGAGGTGAGCCCTCGCACCACGTCCGCCCAGATCGAGCACAGTCGTCATCGTCGCCGGCCGGAACGGCCGCGCCGGGGAGGGCGGGCCGGGCGCTGTGCGGCACAGTGGGCCCCCGGACACTGGACGCCGGAGCAGGCGGCTGGTGTCGCGCGTCCGCGAGGCTGACAGTCGGTGGGCGACTTCGTACGCTGATGCATGCGTTGTGGTTCCGTTGTCGCCCGGCGGGCAACTGTGGGGCGGGGGCCGCTGTCGTACCGTTGTGATCTCCCGTCATCCCTCCCCCACGCGCGCCCGTTTCGGCGTCGCCAC
>NZ_JBEXOM010000018.1:0-160597 GCF_040611555.1 Streptomyces sp. NPDC006624
CAGCGCCCACTGATCATGGGAGGCCTTCGTGATGCTGCCCGCCCAACGGGAGGACGACTCCACCGTCAGGGCCCGCTTGCGCTCGGCCCACCACTGTGCGTCGTGCTCCAAGCCAGCCACGCAACGCGCCTTCAGATCCCGCGAGGCCAGCGTGCCCAGATGGTCACCCACCAGGCGCAGCACGCGTTCGTCCTCGGCGGTCAGGTGCTTGAGCCGGTCACGAACCGCTACCCCGGTAGGGCCGGGCACCACGAACGGCGCTCCGATCTTCCGCAGGCCACTCAATCCCCTCACCCCCGCCCCGCGCCAGTTGCCCCATCCCTCAGCGCGTTCAACGACCCCCACCCGCAAAGGTCACACATTCGACAGAGGAACTATCGTTCACGCGCACGAGGCCGCACCTTCCGCAGTCCGGACACTCACTCATGCGCACCTGAACACGCTCATGCACAGTCAGCCGCCAGCAGTTCACAACCCCCGACCGGGCTTCGTGCTCGTCACCGGGGCTGCATGGTTGTGAGCGGACCGCCGCCCCTCGGCTACGGCGTGACGTTGTCGATCTGCAGGGTCTGCACCGACTTCGCCGCGAACGGGACGCTCACCGACCTGCCCGACAGGCGCAGGTCCGTGTGGGCCGTGTAGAGGTCGCCGCCTCCCGCCGTCACCGTGTTCCAGCGCGGGACCAGGCCCCCGGAGCCGCCCGTCACCGTCGAGAAGCGGGAGAGGTCGAAGGTGAGGGTCTGGGGGGAGGCGGAGGTGTTGACCGCCACGATCACCAGGCGGCGCGTCGACGCCTCGTACGCCGCCACCGCGTAGCTCACGCCCGTGTCCAGGATCGTCATGCCGGGGCGGATGTGGCGGCTGAACTGGGCCATCACGTAGTGCTTGGTCTGGACGGTGGTCGGCTGGAGGGTGCTCGCGTCGTAGGCGATCATCGCCCAGCCCGTGGACGGGTCCATCACCTGCCAGTAGCACCACGCCGTGGGGTGCAGCCAGCGGAAGTCGTAGCAGAGGTTGGACGCCATGGTCAGGCCCGTGCCGTCGCTGTCGCCGGTCTCGGAGTTCCACAGCTTCTTGCGGGAGGTGGTCACCACGTCCGTGTACAGGAGGTCGCGGCGGCCGCCCGAGCCCTGGTAGCCGTGCACGTTGACCTGGGAGACCAGGGCCTTGGTGGACGAGCCGAAGGACGCCCAGGTCGAGCGGGCCGTGTCGTAGTTCGTCTCGTCCGAGGCGGCGATGCGGACGCCCGTCAGACCGCGCTTGTCCAGCTCGCTGCGCAGGTGGGGCAGGACCGCCGCCTGGACCGCCGGATCCATGTGGCAGCCCTCCTGGGTGCCGGTCGCGGTCCACCAGGTGGAGGCCGGCTCGTTGAACGGGTCGACCGTCGCGAAGTTCACACCCCAGTTGTTCCGCGCGTACAGGGCTGTCGCCGCCAGGTGGGAGGCGTGCTGGCGGTGGTTCCAGGTCTGGAGGTTGTTGCCACCGCCGGCCGCCCCCGACGGGTTGTGGTTGTTGCACATCCACCACATCGGGGAGTTGGCGAAGAGCTCCGTGATCGCGCCGCGCTGCGTCGCCTTCACCAGCATCGCGCGCTGGTTGGCGTCCGCGGACCACTTCCAGGCCGGGGAGGCGGGGTCCTCGTTGTTCCAGTCCTGCCAGAAGCCCTCGATCTGCTTGAAGCCGGGGATGTTCGGCGACTCCACCATCGTCTCGCCGCCAACGCTGTTCCAGCTGCACGCGCCGAGGTTGTAGCGGGCGATGTTCAGGCCCAGGCCGGGCAGGGAACGGCCGTTGTACGCCACGGACTTGGTGGTGAAGAAGAGGTCGGCGAAGTCGTCCCGGGCGCCGAAGACGTTGGCCCACCAGGCGAGGGAGGTGCCCCAGCCCTCCCATGTGCCGTACGTCGTGGAGGGGTTGACGGCGACGGTGGCGTCCGCGTGCGCGGTGCCCGCCGCCAGGGCGCTGCCGAGGAACGTACCGCCTGCTGCGGCCAGCAGACTCCTGCGTCGGATCACGGCTCCTCCGGGGGGAGTTGGGGGCAGACGCCGGTCCCCAGGTCCGGTGTCGTGGGGTGCCCCGTGGTCGGTGACGAGAAGCATCGGGTGCGGCGGATGGGTTGTCGAGAGTTGTGACGAACCTTTCTCAAACCCGTGTACGAAGTCTCCGGCGCATGGCGGAGGGTGATCCTGTATAACGAACAGCAGGGCATGCACACGTACGAGAGGGGGCGGCGGCCGATGCACCGGAGTCGGTCGACACTGCTTCCCCTCCTGGCGCTGCTCTTCCTGCTCGTCCAGATGGCCCTGCTCGACACCGGCAGCCTCTCCGCCACCGTCGCCCTCGCCGCGACCGCCGCCGCCTCGGCCGCCCTCGCGGTCTGCGCCGTCGCCGCCGCGCGCTGCGCGCCCACGGTGCCGCGCACCCGCGTGCGCACGGCCATCCGCGACCGCGACCGCCGCACGGCCTTCCTGCCCCAGCGCGATCCCGACGCCCGGGGCCGCACCCGGCCCCGGGCACCCGGACACGCCCTCCGGGCGACCGTCGCGTAGGGGACCTCTCCCGAGCTGACCCCGCGCGGGTCGTCATGCCGCCCTGTTCTTCCCGGCACGACGAGACCCCCGGAGGGCTCACCCATGTCCGTCTTCGCTCACCTGGTCGAGCAACTCGCCGACCTGCTCCAGCCGTTGTGCGGCGCCTCCGCGGCCGCCGCCGCGATCGTCCTGTTCACCGCGCTCGTACGGCTCCTGGTCCACCCCCTGTCCCGGGCCGCCGCGCGCGGCCAGAAGGCCCGGACCGCGCTCCAGCCGCAGATCGCCGAGCTGCGCCGGAAGTACGGAAGGAACCCCGAGAGGCTGCAGCGGGCCGTGCTGGAGCTGCACACCCGGGAGAAGGTGTCACCGCTGGCCGGCTGCCTGCCCGGGCTGCTGCAGGTCCCGGCGTTCTTCCTGCTCTACCACCTGTTCTCCAGCGACACGATCGGCGGGCGGGCCAATGAGCTGCTCGGCCACCGGCTGTTCGCGGCGCCGCTGGGGGAGCGGTGGGTGGACGCCCTCGACGGCGGCGGCGCCCTCGGCGGTCTCCTCGGGGGCGCGGGGCTCGTGTACGCCGGGCTGTTCGTGATCACCGGAGGGGTCGCCGCGTTCAGCTACCGCCTCGGCAGGCGCGCGCTGGCCGCGAACCCGGTCGTCCCGGCCGGCGGGGTCGCGCCGGCCGTCGCGGCCGGCGCGGGCGGGCAGCTGCCGGGGCTGGGAGCGGCGACCCGGGTGATGCCGTTCATGTCCTTCTTCACGCTCGTCACCGTGGCCGTGGTGCCGCTGGCCGCCGCGCTGTACGTGGTGACCAGCACGACGTGGAGCGTCGTCGAGCGGGCCGTGCTGTACCGGTAGGCGGCGGACCGGACCGACAGGGCTCGGCGGCCGGTGAGGTGAGGGTGACGGTCCAGTACGTGAACGGGGTATTGCGGACTGGACCTGCGCCTTGGAGGATCGACCAGTCCTCCGATGGCTGCCCCGCCGCATCCGGGTCGCGCGCATCGGCCAGGCGCCCGCGATCGAGGGAGACTGATCATGAAGCTGCTGCGAGTCGGTACGGCGGGGGTGGAGCGGCCCGCGCTGCTCGACGCCGAGGGCACCCTGCGGGACCTGTCGGGCGTCGTCGCGGACGTCGACGGGGCACTGCTCGCCGACGAGGCCGCGCTCGACCGCGTCCGGGCCGCCGCCGAGTCCGGCGAGCTGCCGGTGCTGGACGCCGCGGGGCTGCGGATCGGCCCGCCCCTGGCGCGCATCGGCAAGATCGTCTGCATCGGGCTGAACTACCACGACCACGCGCGGGAGACCGGGGCCGAGGCGCCCGCCGAGCCCGTCGTCTTCATGAAGGCGCCGGACACGGTCGTCGGCCCGAACGACACGGTGCTCGTGCCGCGGGGTTCCCGCAAGACCGACTGGGAGGTCGAACTCGCCGTCGTCATCGGGCGTACGGCCCGTTACCTGGAGTCCGCGGAGGAAGGGCTCGCGCACGTCGCCGGGTACGCGGTGGCGCACGACGTGTCCGAGCGGGAGTTCCAGATCGAGCGCGGCGGCACCTGGGACAAGGGGAAGAACTGCGAGACGTTCAACCCGCTGGGGCCCTGGCTGGTGACGGCGGACGAGGTGAGCGATCCGCAGAGCCTGTCCCTGAGGCTGTGGGTCAACGGCGAGCTGAAGCAGGACGGGACCACGGCGGAGCAGATCTTCTCCGTCGGGGAGGTCGTGCGCTACCTCAGCCGGTTCATGACGCTGTACCCGGGCGATGTGATCAACACCGGGACGCCGGCGGGGGTGGCCCTGGGGGCGCCCGAGCCGAAGCCGTTCCTTCGCGCCGGGGACGTCGTGGAGCTGGAGATCGAGGGGCTCGGGCGGCAGCGGCAGGAGCTGAAGGACGCCTAGCGGCTGCGCGGGAGGGCCGGGGAGCCGCGCGCGTCGCTGCGGCCGCTGAGCGTCCGCGGCCGGGCGCGCGGTTCCCCGCGCACGTCCCTGACGGCGGTCACGCACCTGACGGCGGTCACGCACCTGACGGCAGTCACGTCCCTGACGGCAGTCAGGCCAGCAGCGCCGCCAGGTCCCGCCAGGCCTGCCGCGGGAGGACGCCCCGCGGCTCCCCGTCGACCACCTGGAGAGCCACGTGGTCCGCGCCCGCCTCGAGGAAACCGTCGATCCTGGCGCGGAGGGCCGTCTCGTCGCCCCAGGCGAACAGGGCGTCGACGAGGCGGTCGCTGCCGCCGTCCCTCAGGTCGTCCTCGGTGAAGCCGAGCCGCAGGAAGTTGTTCGTGTAGTTCGCCAGCGGCAGGTAGGTCTCCAGGAACGCGCGGGCCAGGGCGCGGGCGCGGGTCGGGTCCGTCTCCAGGACGACGCCCAGTTCCGGGGCGAGCAGCGGGGCCTCGCCCAGGATCTCCCGGGCGTGCGCGGTGTGTTCGGGCGTGACCAGGTACGGGATCGAGCCCGCCGCCCGGTCGCGGGCCAGCCGCAGCGACCTGGGGCCGAGCGCGGCCAGCAGCCGCCGGTCCTCCGGGACACCGGCGGCGTCCAGGCCGTCGAGGTGCTCCACCAGCGCCGAGTACGGACGGGCGTACTGCTCCACCCGCTTGGCGTGGCTCACGCCCAGGCCCAGCAGGAAGCGCCCGGGGTGGGCCGACTCCAGGTCCGCGAAGGCCGCGCCGGCCGCGTCCGGCTCGTGCTGCCAGATGCTCTGGATGCTGGTGCCGACGGTCAGGCGGGTGGTCGCCCCGATCAGCGGGGCGGCGTGGGCGGCGGATGAGTTGCCGCCCAGCCAGACGGCGCCGTAGCCGAGTTCCTCCAGTTCCGCCGCGGCCTCGGCCCGTTCGCCGCGGCGGTCCGGGTCCTCCGAGCGCAGGCCCACGCTCCAGATGCCGTACCGGCCGACCGCTTCCTTCACGGGAGTGTTCATCTGTTCCGGTCCCTCCGATGGGCGCCGTGCTCCGATCACGCGTACGCGGGTGCCAACCGGAGGGGACCGGTGCTGATTCCGGCCGGGTGCTAGCGGTCCAGGAACCGCTCCAGCGCCTCCACCACGAGCCGGTGGTCCTGCAGCTGCGGCAGTCCGGACACCGTCACCGCGCCGATCACGCCCACGCCCTCGACGGTGATCGGGAAGGAACCGCCGTGCGCCGCGTACGTGTCGGGGTCGAGGCGCGAGGACTCCTCGAACGTCGTGCCCTTGGCGCGGAAGCGGGCGCCGACCAGGTAGGAGGCGGAGCCGTAGCGCTCGACGACCCGGCGCTTGCGGGCGATCCATGCGTCGTTGTCCGGGGAGGAGCCGGGCAGGGCCGCGTGGAAGAGCTGCTGGCCGGCGCGGTGGATGTCGATGGCGACGGGGGCCTGCCGCTCCCGGGCCATCCCGACGAGCAGCGAGCCGAGCTCCCAGGCGTCGTCGTACGTGAACTGACGGAACACCAGGTGGCGTTCCTGCTTCTCCAGCTCCTCCAGGCTCGGGGTGAGCTCCGGGTGGAACTTCGGGGTGAGTTCCTGGCTGTGGGAGGGGTTGCTCTTGGGGGTCACAGGGTCACCGTCACCTTCTCGCGGGCCGAACGACGGGCGGCCTCCAGTACGTCCAGGGCGGCGGCCGCCTCCCGCGCGGTCACCGGGTTGGGTGCGCCCTCCAGCAGGGCCTTGGCCACGGCCGCATAGTAAGCGGGGTAGTCGCCCGGGAGGGTCGGTTCGGCGCGGCCGCCGCCCGTCACCGGGGACTCGCCGGAGCCCACGCGGCCCCACAGCGACTCGGGCTCCGCGCCCCAGCCGGGCCCGGGACGCGAGCCGTCCCGGAGCGCCGCCTCCTGGGGGTCCAGGCCGTACTTGACATAGCCCGCGCGCGAGCCGAGGACGCGGAAGCGGGGGCCGAGCTGGGCGGTCGTCGCGGAGACGTAGAGGTGCGAGCGGACGCCGTTGGTGTGGGTGATCGCGATGAAGGTGTCGTCGTCCGTCTCGGCGCCCGGGCGGCGGACGTCCGACTCCGCGTACACGGCCGCGGCCGGGCCGAACAGCACCAGGGCCTGGTCGACGACATGGCTGCCGAGGTCGTAGAGCAGTCCTCCGATCTCTGCGGGGTCGCCGGACTCCCGCCAGCCGCCCTTCGGCTTGGGACGCCACCGCTCGAAGCGGGACTCGAAGCGCCAGACGTCGCCCAGCTCGCCCTCGGACAGCAGCTTGCGCAGGGTGAGGAAGTCGTTGTCCCAGCGGCGGTTCTGGAACACCGACAGCAGCAGTTCGCGCTCCTCGGCGAGGGCGGCGAGTTCGCGGGCCTCGGCGGCCGTGCCCGCGACGGGCTTGTCGACCACGACCGGCAGACCGGCCCGCAGGGCGGTGGTCGCGAGCGGCACGTGCGTCTTGTTCGGCGACGCGACGACGATCAGGTCCAGCTCGGCGGCCCGCGCGAACAGCTCGTCCGGTGTGGCGGCCAGACGCACGTCCGGGAACTCGGCGCGGGCCTGCTGCTGCCGGTCCGGGTTCGAGGTGACCACCGTGTCGAGGACGAGGCCCTCGGTGGCGGCGATCAGCGGGGCGTGGAAGACGGAGCCGGCGAGGCCGTAGCCGACGAGGCCGACGCGGAGGGGCGAGCCGGGGGAGTCGGGGGAGCCGGAGGTGCCGGGCGAGCCGGGAGTGCCGAGGGGTGTGCCAGTCATGCGCCCACTTTCGCAACGCTGTTGCCAAAGTGCAAGCGCCGGGGACAATGGGGGGCGTGAACAGGGCGAACGGCGGTACGGGCACAGGGGCCGGCCTGCGCGGAGGCGGCGGCGGGGCGAACCTGCTCGCGCTGCGCAGCCACAACACCGCGCTGGTCCTCGACCTGCTGCGCACGGCCGGGTCGGACGGCATCAGCCGGCTCGAACTCGCCGAGCGGACCGGGCTCACCCCGCAGGCCGTCAGCAAGATCACCACCCGGCTGCGGGACGACGGTCTCGCGGCGGAGGCGGGGCGCCGGGCCTCCACGGGCGGCAAGCCGCGCACGGTGCTGCGGCTGGTGCCGGAGGCCGGGCACGCGGTGGGCGTCCACCTGGACCGTGACGAACTGCGGGTCGTGCTCGCGGACCTGCGGGGAGCGGTGGTGGGGGAGCGGCGGACCCCGGTGGACCTGGGCGCCGGGGCGGACGCCGTGCTCGGCGCGGTGACGGCCGAGGTGGGACGGGTGCTGCCCGGCACCGGGCCCGGCCCCGGCGCCAGTCCTGAACCCGGCACCGGGCCCGGCCCCGGCGCCAGTCCTGAACCCGGGACCGGCCCCGGTCCCGGCGCCAGCCCCGGCCCCGGTCCCGGTGCCCGTGCCGGGGCGCTGCTCGGGGTGGGGGTCGCCCTGCCGGGTCCGCTCGACCACGCCCGCGGTGTGCTGCACCGGGTGACCGGCTTCCCCGAGTGGGACGGCTTTCCGCTGCGCGCGGCCCTGGCCGGGCGGCTGGGGGTGCCGGTCACCGTCGACAAGGACACCAACGCCGCGGCCCTGGGCCTGGCGGCCGGGGGCGAGGCGGGCTCCTTCGCCTACCTGCACCTCGGCACGGGGCTGGGGGCCGGTCTGGTGATCGGTGGCAGCGTGCACCGCGGGGCGCGGACCGGGGCCGGGGAGTTCGGCCACCAGGTGATCCGGCTGGACGGCCCGCCCTGCACCTGCGGCGACCGCGGCTGCCTGGAGGCGCTGTGCCTCGGCGCGGTGGCGCGCGGTGACGTCGCGGAGGCGGCCCGGGTGCTGGGAGCCGGGGCGGCGAACCTCGTGGGGCTGCTCGACATCGACGTGGTCCTGCTGGGCGGCCGCACGGTCGCGGCGGCACCGGAGGCGTTCGTGCGGGGGGTCGGGTCGGTACTGCGGGAGCGGGCGCGGCGCACCGGTCAGGACGCGGTGCCGGTGAGGGTGGCGGCCGGGGGACCACGGGTGGTGGCGGTGGGCGCGGCCGAGTCGGTGTTGGGGCCGGTGTTCGGCCGCGGGGGTGGGTGAGGGGGTGGAGGCGCCTGGGAGGGCGGGGCATCCGGGCGGTGATGGGGTCGGCGGCATCGAGGAGTGGGTGACGGGGGCGGTGGTGCCTGCGGGCGGGGATCGGCCTCGGTGGCATCCGGGTGGGGATCGGCTTAGGTGGTATCCGGGCGGGGGTGGGGGCCGGGGCCGTCCGAGGCGGGCGAGGGGACCGGTGACAGCCTGGCGACCGGTGAGGGGAACGGCGGTCCCGGGGCGGCAAGCAGCAGCAGCCGGGCCGGTAACGCCCCAAGGCCGGGAGAGGGCAGGGTCGGGCGGTGGCGCCCCCAGACCCGGGAGAAGGCAGAGCTGCCAGAGAGGGCGGTGACGCCCGTGATGGGCGAGGGCGAAGGGCGGCGCCCCGAGCCGGTGACGGGCAGCAGCGGCACCTCCGAGGTGGCCCGCGAGAAGCGGCGGCGCGCCCCGCGACGACGACCTCCCCGCCGCAGACGGGCCGCCTCTGACCGCCTCTGACTGTCCGCCGACCGGGCGGAACCGCGCCGCCGTTCGGGGCACTTCCCGGCCCCGCCGACTTCCCGGGGCCGCCGTCCGGCAATGTCACATCATCATGCGACCCTGCACGCCCGTTCACCTCTGCCTGGCGACGGCGGCCGCCGTCCTGCTCCCTGGTGCGCATCCGGCGTACGCGGACGATCCGGCGCCCGCCTGTGCCGCGCCCGACGACCACACCTTCCCCCTCACCACCCGCCTCCGCGGCGGCCCGGACACCTACACGGCCGGGGGCGGCTTCGGGACCTGGTACCTGGAGCTGACCAACACCACCGACCGGACCTGCTCCGACATCCACCCCGTCGTCGTGCTCGTCGACGCCAAGCGGGCCCTGGAGCCGACCCAGCCCCGGCTGGAGTTCTTCGAGGGCGCCCGCGCCCACCCCGTACAGTTCGAGAAGACCGGCGAGGACGAGCTGGTCGGGGCGTTCGCCGACGAGGAGGGCCGGTTCGACGGGTTCACCGTCGGGCCGGGCAGGACCGTCACCGTGAAGGTACGGCTCGCGGTCACCTCCGACGCCGTCGCCAACGACGTCACCGCCAACGCCGCGGTCGTGCAGCGGCACGACGACGACGGCGACTGGGTGGGGCAGTCGAACGACTACCGGTTCGGGATCGACACCGAAGGCCCGGACACCGGCACCGACACGGACCCGGACACGGATCCGGACACCGGTACGGACCCGGACACCGGCACCGAGCCGCGCCCCGACTCCGACGCCTCCGTCCCGCCCCGCGAGGACCGCTTCCCGTTCGCCGAGGAACTGGCCAGCACCGGAACCGGCGTCCACGTCGCCGCGGCCGGCGCACTCGCGCTGATCGCCGCCGGCGCGGCTCTCCTGCTCGCCCGCAGACGCCGCTGAGACGCCGCTGAGAAGCCGTTGAGAAGCTGTTGAGAAGCCGTTGGGGCGCCGCTGAGGCGCCGCCGCTCCGGCCGTACTCCCGCCGTGGGCGCGTCCCGCCTGTCGGGACGCCGTGATCGGGCCGTTCCGCAAGATCCCGCCACTGTTTAGGCTGGGTCGCACGCTGGACCGCGTACGGCAGGAGATCCCGCACATGGCAGACCGCAAGCCCATCGAGTCGTGGCTCACCGACATGGACGGCGTACTCATCCACGAGGGCGTACCGATTCCCGGCGCCGACGCCTTCCTGAAGAAGCTGCGTGAGTCCGGCAGGCCCTTCCTGGTGCTCACCAACAACTCGATGTACACCCCGCGCGACCTGCACGCCCGGCTGCGGCGCATGGGCCTTGAGGTGCCGATCGAGAGCATCTGGACCTCGGCCCTGGCCACCGCCCAGTTCCTGGACGACCAGCGGCCGGGCGGCTCCGCGTACGCCATCGGCGAGGCGGGCCTGACCACCGCGCTGCACGACATCGGCTACATCCTGACCGACCACGAGCCGGACTACGTCGTGCTCGGCGAGACCCGCACGTACTCCTTCGAGGCCATGACGAAGGCCGTCCGGCTGATCCTCGACGGCGCCCGGTTCATCTGCACCAACCCCGACGAGACCGGCCCCTCCACCGAGGGCCCGCTGCCCGCGACCGGCGCGGTGGCCGCGCTGATCACCCAGGCGACCGGCAAGAAGCCGTACTTCGCGGGCAAGCCGAACCCGCTGATGATGCGGACCGGGCTGAACGCCATCGGGGCGCACTCCGAGAGCAGCGCGATGATCGGCGACCGCATGGACACCGACGTGCTGGCCGGCATGGAGGCCGGGATGCAGACGTTCCTGGTCCTCACCGGCCTGACCCGGCCCGACCAGGTCGAGGACTTCCCCTACCGGCCCTCGCAGATCGTGGACTCGATCGCGGACCTCGTCGACCGGATCTGACCCCGGGCACCGGCCTGCCGGGGCTCGAACCCGTCGTCCCCCGTACGGAGCAGCCGCCGCGTCCCTGCGGATGCGGCGGCCCGTCGCGCGGGAGAGGCTCCAGGCATCTGGAGGTTCACGATGGGTTCCGTAAGAGTCACGGTCTGTGCGGGCGTGCTGGCCGCGCTCGCCCTGGCCCCGTCGGCGTACGCGGCGGACGCGCGGGGCGTCTCGGTGACCCCGGCCACCCCCGCGCCCGGCAGTGACGTCACACTCCGCGTGGCCGCCGACTGCGCGCGCCGGACGGCCGTAGCCGCCTCGGCGGCGTTCGTCGCCGACGCGCGGCTCACCGTCAGCGGCGCCGGGCACGAACTCGCCGGCGACACCCGCGTCCGCTCCGCGCTCCGGCCGGGGACGTACCCGGTGCGGGTCACCTGCGACGGCGCGGTGCGCGACGGCACGGTCACCGTCCGGACGGAGCACCGGGACGGCCTCCGGGAGGGTGAACGTCCCGCACCGCGGGCGGTGCCCGGGCCGGAGTCCGATGAGGACCTCTCCGCGCCCGGCGCCATCGCGCCCGACGACGAGACGCCCGGCTCCGAGAACGAGACCGAGACGCCCGGCTCCGAGGACGAGACGTCCGCCGCCGAAGACGATCTGTCCGCCGCCGACGACGAGACGTCCGACGCCGAGGACGGCGTCCGGGCCGAGGAAAGCCCCCGGGAGCCCGGGCACGACGGGCAGTCCGGTGAGTCCGGGCAGGACGGGCAGCCCTCCGTGCCGCGCAGCGGCGGGCAGCCTTCCGTGCCCGCGGCCGACGCGTCCCGCCCCGGCCCCTACGCCTCTCCCGTCGCCCCCGTGCGGGCCGGCGGTGGCGGTGCCGCCGCCGTAGTCGCCGCCCAGGAACGCGAGGCCGGTCCCGGCACCGCGCAGGGCGTGACCGGTCTGGTGCTCGCCGGTGCGGCCGCGCTGGCCGTCGCGCTGCGCGGGTACCGCCGGAGCCGTGGAACGGGCTGACCATGTCCGAGGTTGATGTGAAGCCCTCGTCGGGCACGGGCCGGATGCTGGCCGGCGTGGCCTGGGTGGTGCTGCTGCTCGGGCTGTGGCTGTGGGGTCGTGAGGTCACCGACGTGCGCCACGGCATGTCGGCACCCACCACGGGCGACATGGCGGCCGCCGGCCGGCCCCCGGACGTGAAGCTGCCCCCGGCCCACCGGCCCCTCACCGACGCCCTGCCGCAGCGCGTCGACATCCCCGGGCTCGGCGTCCAGGCCCCGGTGGTGGCACGCGGCCTGGACGCGCGCGGGGCGCTCGATCCGCCGCCGTACGACCAGCCGGGCGTGGTCGGCTGGTACGCCGGCGGGGTGGCGCCCGGGGCGCCCGGCACCGCGCTGATGGTCGGTCACGTCGACACCGACACCCGGCCCGCCGTCTTCCACAAGGTCGGTGCCATGCGGCCGGGCCAGACGATCCGGGTGATCCGGGCCGACGCCCGGGTCGCCGAGTTCACCGTCGAGTCCGTCCAGGTCCTCACCCGCGACCGCTTCGACGCCCACCAGGCCTACGGGCCGCGCGAGTCGGGACGGGCCGAGCTGCGGCTGGTCACCTGCGGCGGCAGCTTCGACCGTACGACGCGCAGCTACACGGCGAACGTGGTCGTCTCGGCGTACCTGACGGGGACGGGCCTCTAGCCCGAGGGGAGCCCGAGGGGAGCCGGAGGGGGCCGGGGCAGGACGGCGGCGCGGTCGGGCGGCGCGCTCAGGCAACCGGTCCGCGGCCGGTCCGCATCTACGGGAGCGGAACGCGGGGCCGAACAGGGACGCTCCACCCGTCGCGGCCGGTCACCCCGGCAGCACGGGGTCTTGACGCGTACCGCAGAGAAGGACGGGTTCGATCAGTGGCAGCACAGAGCAGGCCGACCGCGGCGCCGCACGGACAGCCGGACGGGTCTCCGGGCCGGGGCGCGATGATCGGGCTCTTCTGGATCGACGGGGGCGGGTGCTGGCTCGGCGCGCCGGCCGGTGCGGAGGGCACCGGCGTACGCCTGACCGACGAAGGGCTCACGCCCGTGGGCACCTTGGAGGCCGCGACGCTGGGCTGGGCCGGGACCGAGGAGGTGACCGTGCCCGACGCCCCGGCCCGCTCCGCGTTCCGGCGCGGTCTGCGCACCGCGATCGACGTGGCGACGAGCATGGCCGGATTCGGCGCCCCGGACCCCGGCCACGGGATGACGGTGTGCGTCACGCACACCGGCGGACGCACCGAGTACACCGTCCTCTCGGCCGCCGCGTCCGCCTACACCGAGCGGGAGGTCGAGCTCTCCCACCGGCTGCTGGCCCGCTTCGTCTCGGGCGAGTCGCGCCCCTCGGTGCTCACGCGGTGGTGGCGCGCCGCCGGGCCCCGCTCCGGCCCGAAGCCGCACGAGCGGGAGGCCGTCCTGGAACAACTGCTGAACCGGCCACCACTGCTGAACCGGCCGGCGCAAGCGTGAGCCCGCCGCCGCCCCGGCCCGGCCGGCGACCCGCTCCCCCTGGAGCCGCCGGCCGGGCTGGTCCTCACCGCGCACGGGCTCTGGGAGCAACCCGGCGGACTGTGCGGGAGGCCGCGGTGGCCACGGCGGTGCGTCGAGGGCCGTGGGCCGGGCACCGCGGTGACGACTCCAGGACCGAGCGGCCGCCCGGCCCCAGGGGGCGGATGACGCCAGGCCCCCGCTCGGTGGCTCTGCGTCATGGGGCAGGTGCGGTTCGATCCGACGGGTGTCCCGGGACGTATGTCAGGATTGAGACTTGGAACGGTGCACCCAAGGGGGAGTTGGATGTACGGCAGCAGGGGGGTAGGGGCAGCCGCCGGGAGGCGGATGTCCGCGGTGGTGCTGGGGGCGGCACTGCTGATCACGGGCTGTTCCTCCGGTGACGGAGGGGACGGCCCGGACGAAGGGGCCGGCGCGGGCGCCGGAATCACCCAACAGCCCAAGGAGAAGGCGCCGTTCTGGGTCAACCCGGACGGCACGGCGGCCCGGCAGCTCGCCGCCCTGGAGAAGTCCGGCAAGGAACGGGAAGCGGCGGAGATCCGCAAGATCGCCGAGCAGCCGGTCGCCGAGTGGATCGGCCCGGACAACCCCGAGGAGCAGACCCGCGGCCTCACCGAGGCCGCCGACAAGGCCGGCCGCACGGCCCTGCTCGTCCTCTACAACATCCCGCACCGCGACTGCGGCCAGTACTCCCAGGGCGGCGCCGCCGACGGCAACGCCTACCGGGAGTGGGTCGACGGCGTGGCGGCGGGCATCGGCGACCGCGCGGCCACGGTCGTACTGGAACCGGACGCCCTGCTGCACCTGGTGGACGGCTGCACGCCCGAGCAGTTCCACGAGGAGCGCTACGACCTCCTCAAGGGCGCCGTCGGCAAGCTGAAGTCCTTGAAGAACACCAAGGTCTACCTGGACGCGGGCAACGCCGGCTGGCAGCAGCCCGACCAGATCTTCGAGCCCTTGAACCGCGCGGGCATCGACCGGGCCGACGGCTTCTCGGTCAACGTCTCCAACTTCTACTCCACCGAGGACTCCATCGCCTACGGCAAGCAGCTCTCGGCCAAGGTGGGCGGCAAGCACTTCGTCATCGACACCAGCCGCAACGGCAAGGGCCCCTACACCCAGGGCAGCCCGGAAGAGCGCTGGTGCAACCCGCCCGGCCGCGCCCTCGGCGAGACGCCGACGACCAGGACGGCGGACCCGCTGGTCGACGCGTACCTGTGGGTCAAGCGGCCGGGGGAGTCGGACGGCGAGTGCAAGGGCGGCCCCAAGGCGGGCCAGTGGTGGCCGGAGTACGCCCTGAGGCTGGCGAAGGCCACCTCCTAGCGGGCCACCTCCGGCAGACGGCAGAGAGCATCCGGCACCGGCATCCGGCAGAGAGCATCCGGCACCGGCATCCGGCATCCGGCATTCGGCAGACGAAAGGGGCGCCCTCCGCGACGGAGGGCGCCCCTTTCGATTTCTGCTTCCGCTCGGTGGACGGCTACGGCACCCTGACCCACTGGGCCTTGCTCGGCGTCCCCCGGTCGTCCGTCACGAACAGCATGTACCAGCCCGCCTGGACCAGGTTGCGGTTCTTCGGCATGGTCACGGTCAGCTTGTCGCCGTCCGCCTCGAAGTCCAGCGCGACGGACCGCTGGTCGACGTCGGTGACGTGCGTGGAGGCGCTCGGGCGGATCAGCCGGACCTTCTTCACCTTGGCCGCGCTCGACGAGGTGAACGTGCCCGTCCCGCCGCGCTCGATGGTCTGCGGCCCGCCCGACAGCGAGGGCTGGTCGCCGTCGCCGTAGAGGTAGGGCGGCGTGTAGATCTCGATGCGCTGCTCGAATTCGCCGGGCTTGGTGTTGGCCTTGTCGCCGTAGAGCGAGTCCGAGCCGAAGAACATCACGCGGCCGTCGGGCAGCAGGATCGAACCGGAGTGGTAGTTGCGGCCCACGAGCGGGTCGGCGACCCGGCGCAGCTCGTTCTTCTCCGTGTCGTAGATCCGCGCCTGGAGGATGTTGGAGTCACTGCGGCCCCGGTAGTCCTCCGAGCCGCCGGAGACCAGCACCTCGTCGTTCGGCAGGATCGAGGCCTGCGGGTAGCGCGTGCCCTTCTCCAGGGAGGGGCCGTCGACGAACTTCGGGTCGGGGTCCTTCAGGTCGACGATCCGGGTCTTCTCGCTGGACTCCTTGGACTCGCCGACGCCCCCGCCGCCGATCACCATGTACTTCTCGTCCTGCGCCGGCGGCAGCAGCACCGTCCCGGAGGTCTCCATCAGCTTGGGATCGCTCAGACCCGGGATCTTCGTGAACTTGTTGGTGTCGACGTCCCACACGCCCGGGTCGCGGCCCACGTCGTCCGGCCCGTAGCCCGCGTTGGAACCCGAGTAGAAGACCTTGCCGTTCTGCATCAGGAACAGCGCCGGGTAGGTCGGGAACTGCCGGACCTTGTCGGTGTAGGCCCACTTCTTGGTCTTCGGGTCGAAGATCTCGTTCTTGCCCGGGACCAGCTGGCCGATGTCGTCGAGGCCGGAGACGCTGAGGATCCGCCCGTCGCTCAGGGTGGTGAGCGTCGGGTACCAGCGGGCCTCCTTCATCGGGTCGACCTTGATGTACTTCTCCGCCACCGGGTCGAACTCGAAGGCGTCCCGGATGCCCTGGAAGTCCTTCTTGTCGAGGGCGAGCTTCTGCGCGATGCCGTAGGTGTTCTTGGCGTCGGCGCCCTTCAGCCCGTGCACGCGGTAGTTGTCCTGCGTGCCCGTCTCGTACTTCTGGCCGCGCTTCTGCGCCTCGACGTAGATCCGGCCCAGGCCGGGGTCGTTGCGCAGGAACCTGCCGGTCGCCTTGTCGAAGACCTTCTTGGCGCGCGGCACGAGCACCGGGTCCTTCGAGATGAAGGTCTTGCCGTTCTGCTTGCCGGTGAACCGGGTGCCCGCGGGCAGCGTGATCGGCTTGTCCGGGTTCTCGTTGTGGACGATCATCAGGCCGCCGGCCTTGGTGACGTCGCCCTTGAGCTTCTCGTACCGCTTGGTGCCGCCCGCGATCAGCAGGTTGCCGTTGGCGAGCTGGGTGTGGCCGGTGCAGAACAGGTCGCTGGGCGTGGGGACCTTCTTGATGGTGCCCTTGACCGGGTCCCAGATCCGGGTGTCGAACTTCTTCGCGTCGAAGTTGTCCTGGTTGTTGCCCGAGCCCGCGACGAGCAGCACCTTGCCGGTGCGCAGCAGCGCCGCGTGGATGGTGTTCTGCCGGTACTCCTCGGGAAACTCGATGATCTCCCACTTGCCGTTGGCGGCCTTGTACTCCGGCTGGTTGATCTTGTACTGGTGGTATTTCTCGGTGCCGAAGCGGTAGAGCCACGGCCCGTTCATTCCGGCCAGCGCGAGTACCACCGCCGTGCCTATCGCGAGCCGACGGGCGCGACGGCGGCCTGCACGGTCCTTCATTCCTTACGTCCCCCAAGTCCACCAAGGGCGATCTGCATGGTCTGGTCGGTCCCTCCGACCTCCCCGTGTGCGCCCGGGGCGGCGGCCCACGTGGGCTTGTGCTGCGGGGCGTGCGGCGCCTGCTGCTGCGGGAGGTGCGGCGGCTGCGTCCGGTCCGGGCCCGCAGAGTCCTGCGGCTCGCCCCCGGCGGGGGCGGCGGGCTTCTTCGCGTCCTGCTTGATCTGCCAGCGCCAGACGAAGATCGGCGTGGCCGTGATCAGCAGGGCGAACGTCGCCCAGATGATCATCGCGGGGTGGGAGTGGCCGTAGACGAACCCGGCCGCGATCGAGCCGCCGAAGATCAGGATGAAGTACCAGTGGTAGCGGAACGTCCCGAACCAGCGGTCGGGGCTGGCCGAGTCGCCCTTGGGCGTGACCACGAACTTGCTCTTGCGCCGCAGCACGGAGTCGATGAGCGCCTTCGCGTACAGCGGCGCCGACAGCGCGGACATCACCATGCCGGCCACACCGCCGGAGCCCTCCGGCTCGTGCGGCGAGACGTTGTGGCGGCGGTTCCAGACGTACAGGCCGATCTGCAGGGCGGAGGCGTTGCCGTAGAGCATCAGCCAGACCGCCGGGTCGATGTTCACACCCGAGGCGCCCAGGCCCAGGAACAGCGCGCAACTGAGCGCCGCCAGGATCCAGTTCAGGGCCGACATCGGGTAGAAGATGATCATCATGGTGTAGTTGAAGAGCTTGCTCGGCGGCAGCGAGTACCAGCCCTTCCAGTACTGCTTGAGGATCGTCTCGTACGTCCCTCGCGACCAGCGCATCTGCTGGGTGAAGAAGTCCGTCCAGGCGCTGGGGCCCTCACCGACGGCGAGCACGTCCGGGGTGTACACCGAGCGCCACTTGTTGCCCGTCGCCGGGTTCTTGTGGCGGTGCATCTCGAAGCCGGTCGCCATGTCCTCGGTGATCGAGTCGTACAGGCCGCCGATCTGCTTCAGCGCCTTGATGCGCACGGCGTTGGAGGTGCCGACGAACATGGGGGCGCCGTAGCGGTTGCCCGCGCGCTGGATCAGCGCGTGGAAGAGGAACTGCTGCGACTCGGCGGCCTTGGTGACGAACGAGTCGTAGTTGCCGTAGACCTGCGGGCCGATGACGAAGCCGACGTCCGGGTCGCGGAAGAAGCCGAGCATCCGCTCCAGGTAGTTGGGCAGCGGCACGTGGTCGGTGTCGACCGAGGCGAAGAAGTCGTAGTCGTCGCCGTGCGCCTCCAGCCAGGCGTTGTAGTTGCCGTGCTTGGTCTTGGCGCGGTGCGGGCCCTTGGCCTGGTTCCACTTCGCGACGCCCTTGCGGGAGAAGTGGTGCACGCCGAGACGCTCGCAGACCGCCTTCACCTCGGGGTCGTCGCCCTCGTCGAGCAGCCAGACGTGCATCAGGCCCCGGTGGCGGATCTTCACGGCCGCCTCCAGGGTCTTCGTCACCATCTCCAGCGGCTCCTTGCCGGGCACGAAGGAGGTGAGGAAGGCCACTCTGGTGCCGCTCTCGGGCACCACCGGGATCGGGTCGCGGGCGACCAGCGTGGCGTGCGCGTTGGACAGCACGTTCATGCAGCGGAAGAACTCGATCAGGCCGATCGAGACGAGCATGACCATGTCGAGCGTGGGCAGCCAGTCGAAGGCCGGGTAGTCACGCTCGGTCCAGTGCTCGGGCTGCAGCAGCCAGAACAGCAGCACCAGTGACAGCACCGGGGCCGCGGCCAGCATCAGGGCCACTCTGATCCGGTGCGGCTCCTGCGAGATGAGCGAGCGGTACTGCACCGTGTAGGGCTTGCCCCGCTCCGGCTGGGTGAGAGGGCCCGCGAGCCGGCTGTAGTGCTCGTAGTCGTATCTCGGTAGTGTCTTCTTGATCCGCCGGAACGTTCCCGTCGTGCTCATCCGGTGCCCCGGCACCCTCAGTTGGGTGGTCTGGGACGGGTCGTTTTCCTGCCGGGCACCCGTGGGCCTCGACGTCATGAGTCATCCCCCCACACGCGAGAAATCCGCGTGCTCGTCGCTTGCTTCCGTCTGCGGCGGGTCCCCCTCGACCTTCACAGACGTATCAGTGGTGGGTCGCAGTCACCACGTCTTTCACACTGTATAGACACAGCAACGCGACCTTCCGGTTGCATGATGCCCCCCTCGGCATCGCTGTCCGGACGAGGCCCCTTCCCCGCCCGCCGGCAACCGGCTTCAAGTCCCCCCAACTGCCGCGAAGGCGCAGCATCCTGAAAAACCAGAAAACCAGGGTTCTACGGCGTCCATCATGATCGCAAGATGCGAAACGCGGTGTTTACCGGTCATACGTGTTCATTGTGGTGTGCGTGAGGGTCCTGTGGAGCCGTTGTGGACAGACGGGTGCGGATGTTCTTGAAGTGCTCCCTTATGGCCTCCTCCGCCCGTGGCGCGTCACCGGACCGCACCGCGTCGAGGATCTCCCGGTGCTGCCGGCAGGTCACCCTCGGATCCTGCGGCTCGCCCCCGAGGTCCGTGCGGACCCGGTGGAAGGCGTCCCAGAACGCCTCCAGGACCTCGCTCAGCAGCACGTTGTCCAGCCCCCGGTAGAGGGTGGCGTGGAAGGCCCGGTCGGTCTCGGCGAGACCGGCTCCGCGCGCGGCCTGCTCCTCCATACGGTCCGCGAGCCCGTCCAGTTCAACGAGGTCCTCGTGCGGTATCCGCCCGGCGAGCCGGGAGACGAGCCCGGCCTCCATGGCCTCCCTGAGTTCGAGCAGCTGGAGCAGGGAGTCCTCGCCCCGGTGGTGCCCGGCGACCGTGCGGAAGGCCAGGCCCTCGATCATCGGGGCGAGCGACATCGGGCCGACGTACGTCCCGAAGCCGTGCCTGATCTCCACGATGCCCATGGCCTGGAGCGCCTTCAGCGCCTCCCGCACCGAGTTCCGGCTCGCGCCGAGGTACTCCATCAGCTCGGGCTCGGTCGGCAGCGGGGCCCCGGAGGCCAGCCGGCGGTCGATGATGAGCTTCTTGATCCGCTCCTGGAGATCACGCGCTGCCATGGCGAGAGGGTATCCGGCCAATCGTGCGACGGACCCCGGTTCCGGCCAGAGGGACCCGGGGGCACGGGGCACGGGAGCGCGGCGGAGCCCCGCGGGGACGCGAGAAGGCCCCCCGCTGCTGCGAGGGGCCTTCCCGATGCCATGTGCGCCGCCAGGGACTCGAACCCCGGACCCGCTGATTAAGAGTCAGCTGCTCTAACCAACTGAGCTAGCGGCGCCTGCTGACGACGTAACTCTACAGGACGTCCGGAGGTGCTCCCGACCACCCGCCCGGGCTCCGGAGGCCCCCCGGAAGGCCCCCGGGTACATCATTCGGACCGTCAGCATGCGCGTGCGGAAGACAGTTGCGAAACTGACGGCGCGGCGCCCGGACGTGCACGGGCACCGCGTATTCCGCCGGAAGTGTGAGGGGAATCGCATGGAGACTCCGGTATTCGAGGAAATCGACCCCGCGAGCGACTGCGACTGCCCCGGCTGCGTCCACTGGCGCCGCGTCCTGCCGCATTCCCGGGCGGGCCGCGTCACCGCCCACCCGGCAGCCCACCGCGCCCTCGCCCTGGCCGCGGTGGCGTCCGCCGCGCTCGGCGCCGGCCATGCGGTGCCGGCGGCGGCCGCCTCCCACACATCTCACCACCCCGGCGATGTTTCCGCAGGTGAGGAGCCTGACACTCCCCAGGGTGGCAAGGCTCCGCTGCACGGCCCGGCAGGCCGTCCGGCGCAGCCCTCCGCCGCCCCCCGGGTGAGTGCCATCACCCGTACGGAGATCATCAAGCGGGCCAAGACCTGGGTGGCCGCGAAGGTGCCGTACAGCATGAGCGCCTATTGGTCCGACGGTTACCGGCAGGACTGCTCGGGTTATGTCTCGATGGCCTGGCAGCTGCCCGGAAACGAATGGACGGGCAGCCTCGCCCAGTTCGCGGAGCGCATCACCAAGGAGGAACTCCAGCCGGGCGACATTCTGCTGTTCCACAATCCGGACGACCCCGAGAAAGGCTCGCACGTCGTCATTTTCGGCGGCTGGACCGACTCCACGCAGACCTCCTACGTCGCCTATGAGCAGACCCGCCCGCACACCCGCAGGCAGTCCACCCCGTACGCCTACTGGAGCAACTCCGACCGCTACGTCCCCTACCGCTACAAGGGCGTCACACCGGAGGAGCCGGCCCCGGAACCGGACAGCGGCAGGCCGGGCGCCCCGGCCGCGACGCCCTACCCGGGGGCGGCGTATTTCGGCCCCGGAGCGGACAACAAGTACGTCACGCTGCTCGGCCGGATGCTCGTGGCGCGGGGCGCCGGTGCCGCGTACGCCTCGGGGCCGGGCCCGCGCTGGACCGACGCGGACCGGCGGGCGACCCGGGCGTTCCAGCTGGCCCAGGGCTGGACGGGCGCGGACGCCGACGGCCTGCCCGGCCCGCGCACCTGGGAACTGCTGGTCACGGGCGAGGGCAAGGACGTCAAGGACGCGGTGGCGGGACCGCCGCCCGCCTCGCACGGCGTCCCCGGCTACCCGGGGCGGGCGATGTTCCGCCCCGGCGCCAGCAACGCGTACGTCACCCGGCTCGGCAGACAGCTGGTGCGCAAGGGGTTCGGCAGGTTCTACGCGGTCGGGCCCGGCCCGCGCTGGAGCGAGGCGGACCGGCGGGCCGTCGAGGCCTTCCAGCGCACCCAGGGCTGGCGCGGCGGGGCGGCCGACGGCTACCCGGGGCCGGAGACCTGGCGGCGCCTCTTCTCGTAGGGCCGGCGCACGGGCCCGCATCCCGGACGGCCCCTTCCGGCGGGCCCGGCACCGGGGACCACTGTTGTGACGCATCTGGCGCGGAGGCTGGAGGCACGCATGAGTACGACCACTTCCCACACGTCCGAGCCCGACGGACCGGCCGGGGGGCCGGCCCGGCCCGCCCGGCTCATCCAGAACGAGGCCACCACCGAGATCCCCGTCCACCTGCTGTTCCGCGACGACCCCCACCCGGCGCCGGTCCCGCTGCGACCGGCCGTCGTCGGGCGCAGGCAGGGCACGGGGGAGCAGCCCCGCCTGCGGCGCCCGGCCGCGCCGCCGCGTCCGGTGCCGCAGGTCGACGCCGACCTGGCGGAGCGGCCCGCGCGGGTGCTGCCCGGGGCGGCGGGCGTGCTGGCCGGTGCCTGCGGACTGGCCGGGTGCGTGGCCACCTCCTGGTGGGCCGGGGTGCTGCCGCCGCTCGCGCTGGAGGCGCTGCGGCTGCCCGCCCGGGCGGGGGCCGGGCTCGGGCCGCTGCAGTGGGCGGCGTACGCGGGGGCCGGCGCGCTCGGCCTGTTCGGGTTCGGCGGGCTGGCCCGGGGGCGCACCGGGCGCGCCTGGGTGCTCGACCTGTTCGGCCGCTACCGGGGGACCGTGCGGCGCTCCGGTCTGCTGTGGGTCAACCCGCTGCTGCTGCGCCGCCGGGTGGACGTGCGGCTGCGGCACTGGCGCAGCGAGCCGGTGCCCGCGGCCGACGCGAGCGGGGTCGCGCTGCGGGTCGTCGTCCTGGTGGTGTGGCGGGTGCGGGACACCGCGCGGGCCATGCTGGGCGTCGAGGACCACGAGGCGTATCTGCGCGCGTGCGTCGAGGCGGCCCTGGCCCGGGTGCCGGTGGAGATGCCGGGCGGTGCGGCGGGGGCGGGGGACGCGGCGGCCGAGGCGCTGACCCGGCTGGTGGCGTCGGACGCCGCTCCGGTCGGCCTGGAGGTGTTCTCGGTGCAGCCGCTTCGGGTGGAGTACGCCCCGGAGGTCGCCGCCGCGATGCACCGCCGCCGGATCGCCGCGCTGGACGCCCGGCACCGGGCGAGCGTGCTCACCTCGGTGGTGGACTCGGTGGAGGACACGGTGACCCGGCTGACCATGCGGGGGCTGGTCGAACTCGACGACTACGAGCGGAAGGTACTGGTGAAGGACCTGACGGTGGCGTTCTGCGCGGGCCGGGGCGAAACATCTCCGTGATTGGTATGGACATGTTCAGCCCCTGTCCCTACTCTCAGACTTGGTCTAGACCTACCTGCACAGCTCACTGACACTCCCCCACGTTTCCCCAGGAGCGGCAGCATGCGCAGAAGGACCAAGTTGTCCGCGGTCGCCGTGGGACTGGCCACGACCGGAGCTCTCGTACTCTCCTCCGGCGGCGCCAGCGGCCACGGCTACACCGACCTCCCCATCAGCAGGCAGAAGCTCTGCCAGAACGGCACCGTGACCAACTGCGGCTCCATCCAGTGGGAGCCGCAGAGCGTCGAGGGACCGAAGGGCTTCCCGGCCTCAGGCCCGGCCGACGGGCAGATATGCAACGGCGGCGTCGGCCACTTCAGCCAGCTCAGCGCCCCGCGCACGCCGTCCGGCGCCGCGTGGCCGGCCACCCGTGTGACGGGCGGCCAGAACTACACGTTCCGCTGGCAGTTCACGGCCATGCACGCCACGACCGACTTCAAGTACTACATCACCAAACCGGGCTGGAACGAGAACCACAACCTGTCCCGGTCCGACCTGAACCTCACGCCGTTCTTCACGGTGCCGTACAACGGGCAGCGCCCGCCGTCCACGCTCTCCCACAGCGGCAGGCTGCCGTCGGGGCTGAGCGGCCACCACGTCATCCTCGCGGTGTGGACGATCGCCGACACGGGCAACGCGTTCTACGCCTGCTCGGACGTCACGTTCTGAGGTTCCCCTGAGCGAACGGTGCGGCCGGCGTGGGTAGGTTCCTCCCACGCCGGCCGGTCGAAGGCCGCGCGGAGCCTTCGGGGGAGCTCATGGAGATCTTGTTCTACGTCGTGCCCACGATCATGATCGTGATCGTGTCCTGCGCCGCGGTCGCGGTGATCCGCCGTTCCGTGCGGGTCGGCCGCGCCTGGAACAGCGGCCTGACCGCCGAGGCGCGCTGTCTGCGGACGTACACCACGACGAGTGGGGGCGGGGACAGCTCGGTGCGCACGACCCTGCACCACGTCTACGAGTTCACCGCGCGCGACGGCCGCGGCGTCCGGTTCGAGGAGCGGGGCGGGCCGGGGACGACCCTCGAGGGCGACATCGTCACCGTGCACTACCCGGCGGACCGCCCCGAGCAGGCCACGGCCAGGCCCCCGGCGCGGGGGAGGCTGGTGGCGGGCACCGGATGCGTACTGGGCTTCCTCGGCGTGTTCGTCCTCTTCGCCGTCGGCTTCATGGCGGTGACGTACGCGATGTTCTCCACCGCGGGCGAGGCCCTGCCATAGCCCCGCGGACACGCCGAAGGGCCTCCCGCTCCCACGAGAGGCCCTTCACCGGTGCGCCGCCAGGGACTCGAACCCCGGACCCGCTGATTAAGAGTCAGCTGCTCTAACCAACTGAGCTAGCGGCGCATGACTCCCGCCGGCCGCTGGAACCGTGTTCCGCGGCGGGCGACGCAGAAAATAATACCTGCTCTCCAGGGGTGCTCCGCACCACCCGGCGACGGGCTAGATCGCCATGGACAGCAGGACCGGAGCCGCGTTGCGGTTGAGGGTCTCCGCGGCCCGGCGCAGCCGGTGGGCGTGCTCCACCGGCAGGGACAGGGCCAGGCAGCCCACGGAGGAACCGGCCGTGATCGGGACGGCGGCGCAGACCGTGCCGACCGCGTATTCCTGCAGGTCGAGGACGGGCACGGTGGGCGGCTGGGCCTCCAGGCGGGAGAGCAGCAGACGGTCGCTGGTGATGGTGCGCGAGGTGAGACGGGCCATCTTGTGCCGGGCGAGGTGGTCGCGGCGGCCGGCGTGGTCGAGCTGGGTGAGCAGGCTCTTGCCGATCGCGGTGGCGTGGGCGCAGGAGCGGAAGTCCACCCACTCGTTGACCTTGGGGGTGGCAGGGCCGTCGGCGTACTGGGTGACGGCGATCTCGCCGTCGACGTACCGGCTCATGTAGACGGCGGCGCCGAGCGAGTCGCGCAGCCGGTCGAGGGCGTGCTGGAGCGTGGTGCGCAGGGCCTGCTCGCGGTGGCGGGCGGAGCCGAGGCGGGTCAGGGTCTCGCCCGTGACGTACGCGCCGTCGGCCGTCTGCTCGACGTAGCCCTCGCGGCGCAGCATGCGCAGGAGCGTGGTCAGGCGATCCGGTCCGATGGACGCGTGCCGGGCCAGCTCGGCGTCGGTGACGCCGGAGCTGTTTCGCGCCACCGTCTCCAGGACGCGGAGCGCTTCCTGGGCCGAGTGGTACGGGGTGGTCGGCTCGTTCTTCAGCGCCACGGTGGTCTCCCCCTGCGCTTGCCGTAGGGCCGTTTTCCGGTCGGTGGACCTGTTCCAGGTTAACCGGCAAAGCCGCTGCGTGGAGCGGGGGTTGACAAGAATCCCGGTGCCCCGGACCGGGGCATTGACCCTCTGGCATATGCCAGGAGTGTGCCCCGGTCGCCGGGCCCGAGGTCGTGCCTGGTCACGGCACGTAGTCACAGCACTGCGCTGAGGAACTCCCGGGTGCGGTCGTTCTCCGGCTCGCTGAAGATCTTCTCCGGCGGGCCGGCCTCGATGATGCGGCCGGAATCGAACATCAGCACCTGATCGGAGATGTCCCGGGCGAAGTTCATCTCGTGGGTCACGCAGAGCATCGTGATGTCGGTGGAGCGGGCGATGTCCCTGAGCACGTCGAGCACGCCCGCGACCAGCTCCGGGTCGAGCGCGGAGGTGACCTCGTCCAGCAGCAGCACCTGCGGCTGCATGGCCAGTGCCCGGGCGATCGCCACCCGCTGCTGCTGACCGCCGGAGAGCTGGGCCGGGTGCGCGTCGCACTTGTCGGACAGCCCGACCATCTCCAGCAGGCCCTTGGCCCGCTCCACGGCCTCGTCCTTCGACAGGCCGAGCACGGTGACCGGCGCCTCGGTGATGTTCCGCAGCACCGTCATGTTCGGGAACAGGTTGAACTGCTGGAACACCATCCCGATCTTCTTGCGGACCTCCCGGACCTCCTTGTCGGAGGCGGGGAACAGCTGCTGCCCGTCGACCGTGATCGTGCCCTCGTCGGGCTTGAGCAGGGTCATCAGCAGCCGCAGGATCGTGGTCTTGCCCGATCCGGACGGCCCGATCAGCGTCACGTGCTTGCCGGCGTCGACCGAGAAGTCCAGGTGGTCGAGGACGGTGTTGTCCCCGAACCGCTTGGTGACCTGCTCCAGCCGGATCAGCTCGCCGCTGCTGCGGGAGATCACCCGGCCGGAGTCCTTCTCGGGGTTCATCTCGGGATCGGGGAGGGTGTCAGTGGACAAGGCGTCGCTCCAGGGCTCGCAGGGCAAGGGAGGCCAGGTAGGAAATGACGATGAAGGCCACGCCGATCACCGTCAGCGGCTCGGTGAACTGGAAGTGCTCCTGCGAGAACAGGCGCGCGTGGCCGAGCATCTCCAGGACGGTGATCGCCATCAGCAGCGGCGTGTCCTTGAGCATGGCGATGACGTAGTTGCCGAGCGCGGGGACGACCCGGCGCACCGCCTGCGGCAGGATCACCGCGGTCCACGTCCGGCGCAGCGGCAGGTTCAGCGCCGTCGCCGCCTCCCACTGGCCGGCCGGCACGGCCTCGATGCCGGCCCGGTAGACCTGCATCGTGTACGTCGAGTAGTGCAGCCCGATGGCGAACACACCCGTGGTCAGCGCCGAGAAGGTCAGACCCCACTCGGGCAGCACGTAGAACAGGAAGAACAGCTGCACCAGCAGCGGGGTGTTGCGGACGAACTCGGTGACCACCCCGACGGGCCAGGTCACCCACCGCGACGGCGCCCGCGTCAGCAGGGCCCACACCAGTCCCAGTGCGAACGAGATCAGGGAGCCGAACACCAGGATCTGCAGGGTGACCAGCAGGCCGTCCCAGAAGTCCGGCATGAAGTCGGAGACCGCGCTCCAGTCCCACTGCATCAGACGGCACCCCCCACGTTGGTCGTCTCAGGGCGCTTCAGCTCGGTGTCGGGCTTGCGCTCCGGGGCCTTGCCGACACCCGCCTTCAGCTTCTTCTCCAGGCCCCGCATGACCCGGGTGAGCAGGAAGGCGATCACGAAGTAGATAAGCAGGATGTACGTGTAGATCTCCGCGCTCTCCTGCAGCGCCAGGCGCACCAGGTTGCCGCTGAAGGCCAGGTCGCCCATGCCCATGATCGACACCAGGGCGGTGCCCTTGAGCAGTTCGACGAGCAGGTTGGAGAACGGCGGGATCATCTCCGGCACCGCCTGCGGCAGCAGGATCAGCCGCATCCGCTGCCAGGGCGTGAAGCTGAGCGCGATCCCGCCCTCCTTCTGCGCCGGGTCCACCGCGGCCAGCGCGCCGCGCACGATCTCGGAGCCGTACGCCCCGTAGGTCAGTCCGAGGGCCAGCGTGCCCGCCCACAGCGGCACCAGCTGCCAGCCGAAGGCCGGGGGCAGCACGAAGAACACCCAGAAGATCATCACCAGGGCCGAGGTCCCGCGGAACACCTCGGTGTAGAAGCCCGCCAGGAAGCGGACGATCCACAGCCGGTGGGTGCGCGCGACACCGACCACGAAGGACACGGCGCCCGCCAGCAGCGCGCTGAGGACGAGCAGCTGGATCGTGACCCAGACGCCCTTGATCACCAGTTCCCAGAGTCCTGAGGTCATCCGCCGCAGAGCTCCTTCGCGGTCAGATCCGTCATCTCGTTCTCGGTGAAACCGAACGGCTTGAGAATCCGGAGCAGTTCGCCGCTGTCCTTGAGCTTGTGCAGCTCACGGTTGAAGGCGTCGCGCAGGGCCGTCTCGTTGGGCCGGAAGGCGAAGCCGCCCCCGTCCACGTGCGGCTTGCCGTCGACGATCGGCTTGAAGGGCTCGGTCACCTCGGCCTTGGCGGACTTCTTCACCACCTCGCGGGTGGTCAGCGCCGTCCCGGCGAAGACGTCGACCCGCCCGGCCTCGACGGCGTTCAGACCGGCCACCTGGTCGGGCACGATGAGGATGTCGCTCTCCTTGTAGCCCGCCTCGACGGCGTAGGCGATCTCGGCGTAGCCGGTGCCGGTGGCGAACTTCGCCTTCTTCTCGACGACGTCCTTGTAGTCGCGCAGGCCCAGCGGATTGCCCTTGCGCACGATGAAGGAGTCGAGCATCTGGTAGTCGGGGTCGGAGAAGATGACCTGCTGGCAGCGCTCGGGGTTGATGTACATCCCCGCGGCCACGACGTCGAACTGCTGGGAGTTCAGACCCGGGATGAGGGAGCCGAACTCGGTGGGCACCGGCTGCACCCGGTCCACCCCGAGCCGCTTGAAGATCACCCTCGCCAGCTCCGGCGCCTCGCCGGTCAGCTCGCCGTTCTTGTCGATGTACCCGAAGGGGATCTCCCCGGCGATGCCGAGCCGGACGACGCCCTGCGCGCGCAGCCGCTGCAGGAGTTCACCCCCCTCCGTGCCGGAGGCGGTGGCCACGCGCGAGCATCCGGACGCACCCAGCGCGCCGAGCGCCGCGACCCCCGCGAGCAGCGACCGGCGGCTGGGTCCTGATGTTCGGTCACGCCTGTATAGCGGCGGAATTCTGTCTGGTGGTGAGGCCATGGGCGCGCGGCTACCCAAGGCCTTTCGAGTTATGCGGATCTTTTTCGGACCGGTACCGCGCCGATGCGCCCTTGACCGCGGCGGCCGGGGGCACTCCCATGGAGGGCATGGCTGATCGCTACATCGAAGTCTCGCTGGTCAAGCGGGAGGTGACCTGCACGGCCAGGCTGCTGGACGACCGCGCGCCGATCACCTGCGCGGCCGTCTGGGACTCCCTTCCGCTGGCCGGCGACGTCTACCACGCCAAGTACGCGCGCAACGAGATCTACGCCCTGTTCCCGCCCTTCGCCCCGGCCGAACCACCCCTGGAAAACCCGACCATCACCCCCATTCCCGGCGATCTGTGCTATTTCACCTTCGCGGGGGCCGAGTTGGGGACCAAGGCCTACGGCTACGACCGCGAGGTCCGCGCCGGGACCACCCTCGTCGACCTGGCCCTGTTCTACGAGCGCAACAACCTGCTGCTCAACGGCGATGTCGGCTGGGTGCCCGGCATCGTCTGGGGCCAGGTCGTCGACGGCCTGGAGACCATGGCCGAGGCGTGCAACGACCTGTGGAGGTCGGGAGCGGCGGGGGAGACGCTCAGCTTCCGGAGGGCCTGAGCCGGCCGGCCCACGCCACCCGGGCCTCGTACAGCGTGTGCGCCGCCCGCAGCACCAGGTCGTCCCGGTGCCGGGCGGCCACCAGCTGCAGTCCGATCGGCAGCCCGTCCCCGTCGACGCCGACCGGCACGCTCGCCGCGGGCTGCTGCGTCATGTTGAACGGGTAGGTGAACGGCGTCCAGCCCGTCCAGCGCCGGTGGCCGGAACCCTTGGGCACCTCGGCGCCCGCCTCGAACGCCGTGATCGGCAGGGTCGGCGTGACCAGCAGGTCGTAGGTGTCGTGGAAGCGGCCCATCCGGCGGCCCAGGTCCATCCGGACGTCCACCGCGGCCAGGTAGTCCAGCGCCGAGTGGCGGGCGCCCCGGGCGCAGATCTCCCGCAGGCCCGGGTCGAGCAGCTCCCGCTGGTGCGGGCCCAGGTGCTGCGTCACCCGGGCCGCCCCGCTGAACCACAGCGTGTGGAAGGCCTCCACCGGGTCGGTGAGGTCCGGATCGGTCTCCGTGACGTAGGCGCCCAGCTCCGCCAGCCGCTCCACCGCCCGCCGCACCGCCGCGGCGACCGCCGGCCGTACCGCCACCTGCCCGCCCAGCGACGGCGAGTACGCCACCCGCAGCCCGCGCACCCCGCCGGCCAGCCCTTGCGCGTACGCCCCCGGCGGCGGGGCGAGGGCCGACCAGTCGCGCGAGTCCGGGTGGCCGATGACGTCCATCAGCAGCGCCGCGTCCGCCGCGTCGCGGGTCATCGGCCCGACGTGCGCCAGCGTGCCGAACGCGCTCGCCGGGTACAGCGGCACCCGCCCGTACGTCGGCTTCAGCGCGAAGATCCCGCAGAACGCCGCCGGGATGCGGACGCTGCCGCCGCCGTCCGTGCCCAGCGACAGCGGTCCCGCGCCGAGCGCCACGGCCGCCGCGCTGCCGCCGCTCGACCCGCCCGCGGTGCGCGAGGGGTCGTACGGGTTGCGCGTCACCCCGCTGAGCGGCGAGTCCGTCACGCCCTTCCAGCCGAACTCCGGGGTCGTCGTCCTGGCGAGGAAGACCGCCCCGTGCTCGCGCAGCCGGGCCACGGACGGGGCGTCCTCGTCCCAGCGCCCCGCCGGGTCCACGGTCCTCGATCCGCGCAGGGTCGGGGTGCCGCGCTGCAGCAGGATGTCCTTGACGGTGACCGGCACCCCGTCCAGCAGCCCCCGCGGCTCACCGCGCCGCCAGCGCTCCTCGGACTCCCGGGCCCGCGCCAGCGCCTCCTCGGCGGTCAGCCGGACGAAGGCGTTCACCTCCGGCTGGACCGCCTCCGCGCGCTCCAGCGCCGCGCGGGTCGCCTCCACGGGACTCCACTCGCCCGTGCGGTACCCGTCGAGGAGCCGTACGGCGGTCAGCTCGCTGAGCTCGGTCATCCACCCTCCCAGGAACGCGGTCAGTGGCCCGGTACATACCCACGCTGCTTGTCGACCACGTTCACCAGCGGCTTGCCCGCCTCCCACAGCTCGTACAGCTCCACGAACTGCGCGCCGAGTTCGTCCCGCCAGCCGGCGGTGTCGCCGCTCATGTGCGGGGACACGATCAGGCCCGGGGCCCGCCACAACGGGCTCTCGCCGGGCAGGGGTTCGGTCGTGAAGACGTCCAGGGCGGCGCCCGCGATCCAGCGCTTGTGCAGGGCCTCGGCGAGGGCGTCCTCGACGACGAGCGGGCCGCGGCCGATGTTGACGAAGTGGGCGGACGGCTGCATCACACCGAAGCGGCGGGCGTCGAACATGCCGCGCGTCTGATCCGTCAGCGGCGCCGCCGCGATCACCCAGTCGGCGCGCGACAGCAGCCGGTCGAGGTCCTCCGGGCCGTGCACGCCGGTGCGCGCGGCGCGTCCGACGAGCGCGGTCGTGACGTCCAGGGCCTTGAGCGTGCGGGCGATCGCCCGGCCGATCGGGCCCGAGCCGACCACCACGGCCCGGCTCCCGGCCACCTTGCGCGACTCGCGGTGCCGCCAGGTGCGCTCCCGCTGCAACTCCAGGGTGCGCGGCAGGTCCTTGGCCATGGCCAGCACGAGCGCGGCGACGTACTCGGCGATCGGCTGGTCGAAGACGCCGCGCGCGTTCGTCACCACCGTGTCGGAGGAGGCGAGTTCCGGACACATCAGGTGGTCCACGCCGGCGCTGGCGGTGTGCACCCAGCGGGGCCGCGGACCCTCGCCCGGCCAGGCGTCCCGCACGGCGCGCGAGGTGAAGTCCCACACCAGGAGTACGTCCGCACGCGGGAGGCGCTCCGCGAGACCGGCCGCGTCGGTGTGTTCGACGCGGGCGCGGCCGGTGAGGCGGCCGAGGCGGGGGAGGGGTTCGGCGTCCAGGACGAGAAGGGTGGGGGTGGGCATGAGCAGCCGTTTCTCCAGCCGTTCGGCAGGGCCGGCCGGCCTTGCGCGGCCGCCGGTGACGACGAGTTAACCGGGTGTTGACCAGGGAGTGATCCGGGCGGATTGACCACGCTCGCACCCGAACCTACCGTCGTCAACACGGGCGTTCCCACGATCCGTTGTGTACTCGTTGCCCAGCGTGAGGCCGGTGCCTGCCAATGGACGTCTCTTTTCTCGGCGGGCCCAGCCCGCAGCGCGGGGTCGGCGTCGTCGCCCCCTTCGACTTCGCACTCGACCGCGAGCTGTGGCGCTGGGTGCCGGACGAGATCTCCCTGCACATGACCCGGACGCCCTATGTGCCGGTCGAGGTCGGTCTGGACCTGGCCCGCCTGGTCAGCGAGCACGAGACGCTGGGCGAGGCGGTGCGCACGCTCAACGCGATCGCCCCCGAGGTCGTGGCCTACGCCTGCACGTCGGGCAGCTTCGTCGGCGGGACCATGGGCGAGCGCGCGATGTGCGAGGCGATGAGCAGGGCCGGGGCGGTCCCGGCGATCACCACCTCCGGGGCGCTGCTGGAGGCCCTGGTGGAGCTGGACGTGCGCCGCGTGGCGCTGGTGACGCCGTACACGGTCTCGGTCACGCGGTCGCTGGAGGCCTACGTCGCCCAGGCGGGCGTCGCGATCTCCGGCTGCGCCTTCATGGGCCTGACCCGGCACATCTGGAAGGTCCCCTACCGGGAGGTGGTGGACATGGCGCGGCAGGCCGTCCGCGGCGACGCCGACGCGCTCTTCATCAGCTGCACCAACCTGCCCACCTACGACGTGATCCCCCAGCTGGAGGCCGAGCTGCGGATCCCGGTGATCTCGGCCAACCAAGTGACGATGTGGGCGGCGCTGCGCCGACTGGGTACCCGTGCGGTGGGACCGTACCAAGCGCTGATCAATCCGGAGGCGCGGTCCGGTCTCCTACCGCCGGGGGCCGACCCCGGGCCCGTAGTGCCGGAAGAAGAGCAGCAGCAGGAAGGCTGGACATGACAGCACTGGGATTTCTCTACCCGGGCCACTCCGCCGAGGACGACTATCCGCGCATCGAGCAGTTGCTGGGCAGCGACATCCGGGTGGACCTGGTGCACACCGACATCGGTGAGGACGCGCACCGGGTGGACGCGCTGCTCGAGATGGGCTCCGCCCGGCGGCTGGAGGCGGGCGTCCAGGAACTGCGGCTCGCCGGCGCGGAGGCCGTGGTGTGGGCCTGCACGAGCGGCAGTTTCGTCTACGGCCGGGACGGCGCGCAGGAACAGGTCCGCACCCTGGCCATGGCGGCCGGCATGCCGGCTTCCTCGACGTCGTTCGCGTTCGTCCACGCGGTCCGGGAGATCGGGGCGCGCCGGGTGGCGATCGGCGCGACGTACCCGGAGGACGTGGCGGGCCTCTTCGCGGATTTCCTGCGCGCGGACGGCGTGGAGGTCGTGTCGGTCCACAGCTCCGGCATCATCACGGCGGCGGAGGTGGGCACCTGGGGCGAGACGGAACTCCTCGCCCTGGCCCGCGAGTCCGACCACCCCGACGCCGACGCCGTCCTGCTGCCCGACACGGCCCTGCACACGGCGGCCCACATCCCGGCCCTGGAGAAGGAACTGGGCAAGCCGGTCCTGACCGCCAACCAGGTCACGGTCTGGGAGGCCCTGCGCCTGGCGGACCGCCGTGTGAACGCGCCGGAGCTGGGCGCGCTGTTCACCCGGGAGCCGATCGTCCAGGCCTGACCGCACCCCTGCGTCGCCGTCCACCGCCGCCCGCGGACGCCATCGCGGGCGGCGGTCCGTGTGCGCGGCCGACATCCGATCCCGGCGGACCGGCGGTCCCTGCCCGCGAACGCGTCGCCCACGCGGGCCGGAATCGGTCCCACCCCTTCTCGTGCGCAGAACCGGGCATACCGGGGCCAGACGCCCGGCCGGGGGTGCGGAACGGTCAACTCCGCCGTATCCCGGAGCGCTTGGGTTGACCGAAAGCGCGTTCCCCTTCCGCTGTGCACCCCGGGCACACTGGCCTCGTTCGCAGCCGGCGTGTCACCCGTGAAGGACGGTCCCCGATGCCCGAACCGGACCTGCCGAGACCCCCGGCAAGCGCTGTCTCCCTCGCCGGGCGGCTCCTGTGCTGGAGCCTGTCCGCCGCCATGGCCACCGCCGCCGTGGAAGCCCTCCTCGGCCCGCGCCCCCGCTGGTGGGGTGCCCTCTGGGGCCTGCCCTGGTGGCTCACCGGTGCCGCCGCCCTCGGGTGGATCGTCCTGCGCGCCCGCGAGAAGGCCGCCCGGCGCCCTCCGCGGGGCAGCGTCCGGGGTGACTGGGAACAGGCCGCCTGACCCTCCCGCGGGGAATAACCGGAGACAGTCCCCTGTTATCGCCGGGACGACAGCAGCACCCGGCCCACAGCAGGAGGCACCCCACCGTGGCGGCAGACGAGATACGCGGCGCAGCACAGGGCAGCGCCCCCGTCCCCCTCTCCGTACTGGACCTGGTCACCGTAGGGGCCGGACGCACCGCCTCCGACGCGCTGCGCACCAGCGTCGACCTGGCCCGGCTCGCCGAGCGCCGCGGTTTCCACCGGTACTGGGTCGCCGAGCACCACTCCATGCCGGGGGTGGCCTCGTCGTCCCCGGCCGTGATCCTGGCCCACCTCGCCGCCCACACCGACCGCATCCGGCTCGGCTCGGGTGGTGTGATGCTGCCCAACCACGCCCCGCTCGTGATCGCCGAGCAGTTCGGGACGCTGGAGGCCATGGCCCCGGGCCGCGTCGACCTCGGCCTCGGCCGCGCCCCGGGCACCGACGGCGCCACCGCCGCCGCCCTGCGCCGCACCGAACGGCTGAACGAGGGCGCCGACGACTTCCCGCAGCAGCTCGCCGAACTGGTCCGCTTCCTCGACGACGACTTCCCCGACGGGCACCCCTACCGCCGTATCCACGCCGTGCCGGGCCCGGTCCAGGCCACGTCCCCCGGCGGTGTGCAGTCCCCGCACCGCCCGCCGGTCTGGCTGCTCGGCTCCTCCGGCTTCAGTGCCCGACTGGCCGGTGCCCTCGGGCTGCCCTTCGCCTTCGCCCACCACTTCTCGGCGCAGAACACCGTCCCGGCGCTCGACCTGTACCGGGAGTCCTTCCAGCCGTCCGCGGTGCTGGACGCGCCGTACGCCCTGATCGGTGTCTCCGCCCTCGCCGCCGACGACGAGAAGGAGGCCCGCCGGCAGGTGCTGGCCGCCGCCCTCAGCATGGTCCGGCTGCGCACCGGCCGCCCCGGTCTCGTGCCCACCCCCGAGGAGGCCGAGGCCTACGCCTTCAGCCCGGTGGAGCGCGACTTCGTCGACTCCTGGAACGCCAACGTCGTCCACGGCACCCCCGACGAGGTCCGCTCCGGCCTGGACGACCTCGCCAAGCGCACCGGCGCCGACGAGCTGATGATCACGGCCAACGCGCACGGCGGTGGCGTCCGCGTCCGCTCCTACGAGCTGATCGCCGACGCCTACGGCTTGCCGGCGCCCGCCTCCGCCTGAACCCCGGGCGCCCCCAGCAGCTCGGAGATGCGATCGGCCGGCACCGGACGGGAGTACAGCCAGCCCTGTCCGGTGTCGCAGCCGATGCTGCGCAGCCGGGTCGCCTGGGCCGAGGTCTCCACGCACTCGGCCGTGACGGTCAGCCCGAGCCGGTGCGCGAGCTGGATCATCGCCTCGACCACGACCTCGTCGGCCGGGTTCGCCCGGGCCGCCGCGTCCCGGTCGTCGTACTGGAAGCCGCGGACGAAGGACCCGTCCAGCTTCAGCACCGACACCGGCAGCCGGCTCAGATACGCCAGGTTCGAGTAGCCCGTGCCGAAGTCGTCGATGGCGATGCGCACGCCCATGTCGCTGAGCGCCTTGAGCGTCTGCAGCGGGCGGCCGGCCGAGCCCATCACCGCCGACTCCGTCAGCTCCAGCTGCAGCAGGTGCGGCTCCAGGCCCGTCTCGGCCAGGGTGTCCGCCACGTCCGCCACCAGGTCGGAGTCCCAGATCTGGCGCACCGCCACGTTCACGCTGACGAAGATCGGCGGCTCGTCGGGGTGGTCCAGCTGCCAGCGGCGGGCCTGCCGGCAGGCCGTGCGCAGCACCCAGCGGCCCAGCGGGACGATCGAACCGTCCTCCTCCGCGAGTCCGATGAACCGATTCGGCGTCAGTACGCCGAACTGGGGATGCTCCCAGCGGACGAGCGCCTCGACCCCGTGCAGCCGGTCGTCCTCCATGCCGACCAGCGGCTGGTACTCCAGCTGGAACTCGCCCCGGTCGATGGCGGGCCGGAGCGTGGAGGCGAGCGCCTGACGGGTCATGCGGTGCGCGTTGCGCTCCGGGTCGAACAGGGTCCAGCGGGCCTTGCCGTCCGCCTTCGCCCAGTACAGCGTCGTGTCCGCCGCCTGCATCAGGGCGGTGGGGGTGGTCCCGGCCGCGTGCCGCTCGACCACGCCGATCGACGCCGACACCGACAGCCGCTGGCCGCAGATGTCGAACGGGTCCTGGATCGCCCGCAGCGCCGACTCGGCGAGCTCCGCCAGCTGCTCGGTGCCCGTGGAGTCCTCGACGAGCAGCGCGAACTCGTCCCCGCCGAGCCGGGCCACCAGCGGGATGCTGGTCCGTGAGTGACCGGCCTCGTCCGCGCAGCGCGTGAGCCGCTCGGCGACGGCGGCCAGCAGCCGGTCGCCGACGCGGTGGCCGAGCGTGTCGTTGACGGCCTTGAAGCCGTCCAGGTCCAGGTAGCACAGCCCGATCCGGCCCGTGCCGCTCCGCTCGTACGAGTCCGCCTCCAGCGCGGCCGACAGGCGTTCGAAGAACAGGGTGCGGTTGGGCAGCCGGGTCACCGGGTCGTGCATCTGCAAGTGCCGCAGCCGGGCCTGCAGTTCACGGCGGGCGCTGATGTCGGAGACCGACAGCAGCACCGCCCGGTCCTCGGCGGGCAGCGGGGTGACGCGCACCTGCACCCACAGCGAGTGCCCGTCGGGATGCTTCAGGCGGCGCGTGCAGCGCAGGCGGGACTGCCGGCCGCGCAGCACCTCGCGGTAGGCGTGCCAGGTGCGGGCGTCGGAGGTGAGGTCGACCAGGTCGGCGGCGACGGACCCGGCGAGGCCCTCCGGGGTGCCGCCGAGCAGCGCGGCGAGCGCGGCGTTGGCGCTGACGACCGTGCCCTCGCGGTCCACGACGGCCATCGCGAACGGGGCGGCCGTGAACACGGAGCGGTAGGGCGGCCGCGACGGGGGGCCGGTACAAGGCGACGTATGGATCTCACTCTCTGTGACGACCGGCCGGTCGAGGTCTGCCGCGGGCGCCGGCCCTTCGGAGGTTCCGCTCACCGCTCGCTCCCGCATGTATTCGATCTCTGTCCGTGCAGGAAAGGTCAGGAAAGTGTGCCGATCATAGAGGCTGGCCGGAGGGCCTTCCAGCCGGTGTCCAGTGTTCCCGACCAACCGGCCCTTCTGCCAGATCGTTTCTGCGCGAGCCTGGACGGCTTCTTCAGGCCCCCGACCAGTTGTGACGTTCCGTGAGTGCTTCGGGGGTGTCGGCGTCCGGGATTTTTCGGCCTCTTCACCCAACTGGTGCAGACAAACAGGACGCAGTACGACAAATCATCACAGGCTGGGTGCGGTGTCCCGTGAACCGTACCCGGAGGTGTCCGTGCCGCGTCCGTTCCCGCGCGCCCGACTGCGCAGCACCGCGGCCGTGTTCACCACCATGTCCGCGCTCGCGGCGACCTCCCTGGGTGCCGGCCCCTCGGTCGCCGAGACCGACTCGGCGGCGCCGTGCGCCCTGACGCGCACCGACGCCCACCACTCGGAGGGCCTCGACACCTGGAACGCCGCCTATCCGCGTCCCTCCCGGTCCCTGGACGCGGTCATGGTCTTCCTGTCCTTCCCGGACGCCCACCCGATGACCACGCCGCAGGAGCTGACCGCCGACCACTTCCCGGCGACCACCCGCTTCTTCGAACGCGCCTCCTACGGCCGCTTCACCCTGCGCCCGCACGCGCTGCGGCACTGGATCCGCATGCCGCAGCCGTCCACGGCGTACGCCATACGGCGCGACTGGAGCCCCGAGCACCGGGCCGCCTACCTGCGCGACGCGCTGGCCGTCGCCGATCCGCAGGTCGACTTCTCGCGCTACGACGTCGTGTACTTCGTCGCCGACCCGGACGCGCCGGGCGTGGACTCCGACGCGACCAAGGTCGTGAACCTCACGACCCCGCTGCGCGCCGACGGCACCGATCTGCGGCGCATCGTCACGGTGTTCGAGCAGCATCCGCCGGATCGGCTGGTTCTCGCCCATGAGACCGGGCATGTGTTCGATCTGCCGGACCTCTACCACCGGCCCGCCGACGGCAAGGGTGACTGGGACACCCATGTCGGCGACTGGGACCTGATGGGCAGCCAGTTCGGTCTCGCCCCGGATCTGTTCGGCTGGCACAAGTGGAAGCTGGGCTGGCTGGACCCGCGGCAGGTGCGGTGCGTCCAGGACGCAGGGCCCGCCCGGCTGACCCTGGAGCCGCTGGCGGCGGGACCCGGGGTGCAGGTGCGGGGGGCCGCCGGGGCGCCGGCCTTCGGGCTGGGCAAGGGCACCAAGCTCGCGGTGGTGCGGACGGGACCGGACAGCGTGCTCGCCTTCGAGGTCCGGGGGCCGGTGGGCAACGACGCGGCCGCCTGCCGGCAGGGGGTGCTGGTGTACCGGGTGCGGGGCGGGGCGCAGTCCGGCAGCGGGCCGATCGAGGTGATCGACGCCCATCCGCGCACCGAGGCGTGCTGGGTGGACTCGGTCTACCCGCCCCTCGCGGACGCGCCGGTCGCCCTCGGCGAGAGCTTCACGGTGCCGGGGGAGGACGTACGGGTGGAGGTGGAGGGGCGTACGGCGTCGGGGGCCTGGACGGTGAAGATCGCGGTGGGGCGCTGACGGGTGCGGCGGAACCGAGGGGGGTGGCGGAGCCCTCACAACGCGCGGCGAAGCCGCGCAGAAAAACGACGGTGGCGGTTTGTGTTCGCGCATTCTGCGAACACAAACCGCCACCGACACTGTGCGCCGCCAGGGACTCGAACCCCGGACCCGCTGATTAAGAGTCAGCTGCTCTAACCAACTGAGCTAGCGGCGCCTGCTGACGTCGTAGACCTTAGCACCCTGGTCGGCGGGAGGAAAAATCGATATCCGCACGGCGGAGCGGGCCGCCCGCACGGCCGCCCACAGCAGGACCTCGGGCCCCGGAAGCCAGGGCTGGCGGGTGTCGGGGGCGACCAGCCAGCGGGAGCCGGACCGGGCGGAAGCGGGGTCGGCGGCCTCGGTGCCGGCCGGGTCGGGGAGGGGCGTCGGGGCGCCGGGAGAGCCAGGGGCCTCAGGGGGCGCTGGGGCTGCCGGGGCGTCGCAGCCGGCCGGGGCCGGGACGGTCACCGCGTCGCCGAGACCGTGGCACAGGAGCGGCGGCAGGGCGTCCGTACGGCCGGCCTCCCGGCGGTCGCGGCCGTGCGCGCCCCACTCCTCCCACTCCAGCAGCGCCGGCAGCCGCTGGGCCGTGCCCGGCGCGGCGAACAGCAGCATCCTGCCCCGAAACTCCGCGACCGGGCCCGAGCCGGGACCGTCGTCCCACAGCCGGTCCAGCATCCGCCGCCCGAACATCGCGGGCGCGCTGACCACGTCGAAGACCGACCCGCAGGGCAGGACGACCGGGGCGTCCGGCCGCTCCTCCCAGAGGGCGAGCGTGCTCCGCGGATACGTTCCTGCCGAGGCGAGCCAGGCGGCGCCGTCAGGAGTGACGTGGGAGACGTTCCATACGCTGCTCATGACATCCACATCTACCCGCCGTGCCCGCGCGGTTCCCGAGGGTTGCCGGAAACCGGGACAGCGGGGGGTGGGAGCGGGTATCTTGCCCGCCTGGCATATGCCATGCGGGCGGGCGCGTCACACCGGGTCGCCGGGCCCCCGGCCCTCGACGCCGCCCCGCAGCAGGTCACGGCCGAACTCGACCATCTTCTTGGCGTAGTCCTCGGTCCACTCGGCCCGCTCGGCGATGTCCGCCGTCGTCAGCCGGTCGAAGCGCCGCGGGTCGGCGAGCTGGGCCGCGGCGATCGCCTGGAACTCCAGCGCCCGGTCCGCCGCGGCCCGGAACGCCAGCGTCAGCTCCGTCGCCCGGGCCAGCAGCGCCCGGGGGTCGTCGATCGACTCGAGGTCGAAGAAGTGCTCAGGGTCGGAGGCCGCCTCCGCGGGCTCGAAGAGCAGGGGCGCGGGGCGTAGCCGCGGTTCGTTCCGACGCGGCGTGGGCTCCGCCATGTCTTCTCCTCCTCGTACGTCGCGCGTGGCCCGCCCGGTGGAGCGGGCCACCGTCCATTGTCTCGCGGGCGCGCAAGTGGGCATCGCCGTGGTGGATACGGGACCCGCACCACCCGGTGTTCGCCCGGCGTGGCCGGAACCCGCGAAGTTCGGCCAGTGGCGCGCACGGCGTGCGACGTCTCCCGCCCACCCCGGTCCGTCCCTGCGCCGCCGGTCACGGTCGCCACGCCACCCGGTGCTCGGCCAGATGCGCCAGCACCGCGTGATTCGCCTCCCACCCGTCGGGGAACTTCACGACCGTCCCGAGCTGCACCGGCTCCGTCGACGGATAGTCGTCCAGAAGACCGCTCACCCCGGCCCGGCAGACCACGATGCAGGCGTGCCGGTGGCGGGAGGCCAGCACGCAGAGGCGGCCCGTCTCCAGGTGGAAGGCCGTGGCGTCCGGACGGCCGGACAGGGGGTGCAGCACCACCGTGACGTCGTACTCGCGGCCCTGCAGCCGATTCGCCGTGTCCACGACGACGTCGGTGACACCGAGGTCGGCCAGGGCCGCGCGGACGGCCGCCGCCTGGTCCCGGTGGGCCGTGCCGACGGCGATCCGGTCGGCCGTCAGCGGCGAGGGGTCGGGGGAGCGCTCCGAGACCGCCGCGCCGCCCCGCTCCAGCAGGCGCCGCACGACCACCGCCACCGCCCGTACGGCCTCCGGGTCCGTGCGCGGGGTGTGCCGGGGCGGCAGCTCCAGCAGGCCCCAGCCGGACGCGGCCGCCTCGTCGATCACCCGGTCGGGGCCCGAGCCGTCCGAGGGCACGGCGAAGGACAGGGCGCGGTCGCCCGGTCCGGTGCCGCTGCGGAACGGCGTGTACGGGTAGAACGCGTCCGACACCAGGGGCGCCGCCGAGGCCGGGAGCCGCCAGGAGACGGGCAGGCGGTGCTGGGGCAGGTCCGGGTTGTGCGCGAGCAGCGTCGTCACCGCCGACACCGACGGGTCGTAGGCGAGGCCCGCCCACTGCTCGCTGCCCACGGTCGCGAACGGGTCAAGCTGTCCCGGGTCGCCCACGAACAGCGCCCGCTCGAACAGCCCGGCCACCGCGAGCAGCGCGTCCGAGCGCATCTGGTACGCCTCGTCGACGATCGCGTGCCGCCACGGCTCGTCGACCTTCACGTGCGCCCACTTCGCCGCCGTGGAGATCACCACGGCCAGCCCCGCGAGATCGGCCGCCTTCGCCGACGTGCGGACGCTGTCCAGGCCGTCGAGGGCCTTGTCGTACGGGTCGGTGTCACTGCTGTGCAGCCGGCCCACCGGCAGCTCGGGGTTCTTCTCGGCGAGCCGCAGGACGAGGTCGTCGACCTGGGCGTTGGTCTGCGCGACCACCATCAGCGGGCGACCGGCCCCGGCCAGTTCGAGCGCCGCGCGGACGACCAGCGTGGACTTGCCCGCGCCCGGCGGGGAGTCGACCACGACCCCGCGCGCGGTGCCGTGCAGCGTGTCGTCCAGGATCGCGTCGGTCGCCTGGGCCGCGGCGGCCGACGGGTCGAACACCGTGGTCACAGCACATCCTCCTCGGTCACCGGGTCGGCCGCCTCCAGGGTCGCCTCGCCGGGCGGCCCGCCGTGCGTCCACGGCGTCTGCTCCGGGTCGGGCAGCTTCGCGCCGCCGCGCTGCTCGTGCTCGAAGAGGGTGAAGCAGACCCGGTCGCCCTTGTCCGGCACCGACCCCGGCTCGGGCTCCTTGCCCCGGCCCATCTTGTCCAGGATCCGCAGCACGACGTAGGCGCCGTCCTCCTCGGCCGTGACGAACTCCGCCGACTGCGGCTTCCCGCCCAGCGACCGGTACACCTTCGTGCGCTCCCCGAGATGCGGCCGGTCGTCCGTGCGCACCGTGACCAGCGGGCGGGGGCTGGGCCGCTTGCCCTCGCTGTACGCCATGACGACATCGGTGACCTCGCCCGCGAACGCCTCCCCGGACAGCCGCCGGCCCGCCATCACCAGCGGGTCGTCGAGGGCCTCCTGCGCCTCCAGCCGGGCCTGTTCGCGTTCGCGCGTGGCCAGCTTGTTCGCCGCGGTGACGGCGTCGTCGCGGCGCGGCTGCGGCGGCTCGCCGGCCAGCACCCGGTCGCGGTGGCCGGTGAACGACCAGCGGTCGCGGGTCCACCGCTCCTCGACATGCGCCCCCTCGGGCAGCTCCCGCAGCAGGTCCAGGCCGCGCCAGACCGCGTCCCAGGTGGGCCGCGTGCGGCTGAGCACCAGGTCGCGGATCTCCCGCTCGGCGACGGTCAGCGCGCCGAGCCGGTCGTCGGCCTGCAGCCCGTCCTCGGCGGCCGCCAGGGCCGTACGGGCGCGGTCGTAGCGCTCGATGGCCGGGGCGAGCAGCTTGTTGTCGAACGCCGGGTCGGTGGCGGGGCCGGCCGGGGGGCAGGTCAGCTGGCCCCCGGCGTCCCGCTCCAGCTCGGCCCGCAGCGCCGCCTCGGCGCCGGTCACGCCCTCCGGCGGGTCGATCCAGGCGAGCAGCGCCCCCAGGTGCTGGTCCTCCAGGGACGACTGCCCGGTCGCCCAGTGCCGGCCGAGGACGTCGGTCATCGCCAGCAGCAGGGAGGAGCCGGGGACCCGCGCGCGCTCCCCGAAGTGCGTCAGCCACCGCCCGAGCAGCGGCACCCGCGGCGGCGCCGGGTAGGGGGCGTCCGGCTCCTGCTCGGCCGTACGCCGGAAGCGCGTCGACCGCCCGAGCAGCCGCACCAGGTCGATGCCGGCCCGGCTCGGCACGATCAGCTGCGGCGCGTCCGCGCACAGCTCCACCTCGACCTTCACCCGCTTGCCGGTCTCCGGGTCGGTCTCGGTGCGCTCGGCGGGCTCGACGACCTCGGCGCAGGCGTCGACGTACGGCAGCACCACGTCGGCCAGCCGGGCCAGGAACGCGAACCGGAGGTCGCGGTCGCGGGGCTGCGGGACGACCAGCAGGAGCGGCGCGTCCCGCTCGGTGCCGACCAGCGCGCCCAGCGGGGCACCGGCCTCACCGGCGGTGGTGAGCGGCACGAGGACCAGCGGGCGGTCGGAGAGGTGGCGGTGCCGGACGGTGGCGGCGGGCTGCGCGCGGCCGGTGCTGACCGCTTCGAGGCGGGCCAGCGTGGAGATCAGCGACACGCCGCCTCCAGTGCCTCCGCGCGCAGGGCCGCCGCGCGCCGCAGGGCCGCGACCGCAGGGTCTTCGGGGTCACCGGCCTCGCCGCGGGCGGCCGCCAGGACGTCCTCGACGGTCGTCAGACCGCCCAGCTCGGCGCGGACCGGCCGCCCCAGGGAGGTCACGGCACCCCCCTCACGCGCGCGGGTCCGGCAGTGGAAGGCCAGCTCGCACGCGGACAGGCACTCGGGCGCGTACGTCGCCGGGACCGACTCCACGGCCGCCGTCAGCTCCTCGGCGGGCAGCTCGGGCGAGAAGCAGGTGCCCTCGGGCAGTGCGTCGGCGATGTCCTCGATGCGGGTCAGCCGGGTCAGCTGGCGTGCCGTCACCGCGCGCTGCTTGCGGACGTCGACGGCGGACGCGGCGGGCTGGTTGGAGAAGTCCCTGGGGCACACCAGCAGGACGCGGTGCCGCACGCGCGGGGCGGGCTCGAGCCGGGCCGCGACATCCTCCAGCGCCAGCACGTACACCGCCGCCTGCCGGGCCGCCGCGCCGACCTTCGCCGGGTCCGCCGAACCGTCCAGCAGCGGGAACGACTTGATCTCCACGACAGTCCAGCTGCCGTCCGGGTGCACCACCACCGCGTCCGGCTCCAGGAAGGCGGGGGAGCCCGCGACGTCCAGCGCGAGCATCGGGTGGTCGAGCAGCGTCCACGCCCCCGGGTGCGCGGCGGCCTCCCGCAGCTCCAGTTCCGTACGGGCCGTGCGCCCCTGGGGGCCGGTGGCGGTCAGGTCGGGCACGCGCGCGTGGGCGGGCGGTTCGGCGGAGCGGTCCAGCTTCTCGTGCACCAGCCGCAGCAGCTCCGCGCCGCCGTCCCCCTTGACCCGAGCCTCGAAGGCGTTGCCCCGCGTGAGCGCGAACTGCGACTGGCCGAAGGCCGAGGGCGAGCCCAGCGCGCTCGCCAGCGCCGCCTTGTTCACCCCGGCGCCGTCGAGGATCGCGCGGCGCGCGCAGCCGGGGTTGGCGGCCAGCGCCGCCAACGCCCGCGCGTCCAGCGCCTTCGCGGGTACGTCGGGGCCGCGCAGCTCAGCGAGCCGGTGCCGGAGTGCCGTCCCCCGCGTCCTGGGGGGAGGCACTCGGCTCGGCTCCCGCTCCGACCCGTGACTCGCGCTGCCGTGGAATTCGCTCACCCGCGGAAGTCTGGCATCCGGCACTGACAATCGAGGAACCCGCGGCGGAAGAGGCCGCCGGGACCGGCGTGGCCACCGGTGTGAAGCGGGCCCGCACCCGGTCCGCCGTCCGCATCACGAACGGCGCCAGCAGCAGTCCGGCGCCCATGACGGCCGCGCCCGCGACCGCGTCGAGGAAGTAGTGGTTGGCGGTGCCCATGACCACGATCGTGGTGATCAGCGGGTAGGCGACTCCGGCCGCCTTCGCCGCGCGCGTGCCGCCGTGACGCCACAGCATCACCCCGCACCACAGGGCCCAGCCCACGTGCAGACTCGGCATCGCCGCGTACTGGTTGGTCATGCCCCCCATGCCGCGCGGCGCGCTCGCCGCCCCGCCCCACCAGCCGTAGGAGCTGTACTGGGCCATCGTGTCCACGAAGCCGTGGCTCGCGTCGAGGAGCCGGGGCGGGCAGGTCGGCAGCAGCGTGAAGCCGATCAGGCCTATGAGGGTCGAGGTCATCAGCCAGGTCCGCTCGGCCCGGTAGCGCACGGCCCGGGACCGGAAGAGCCACACGAGGATCGCCGGCGTGACCAGGTAGTGCAGGGACGCGTACCAGAAGTCCGCCGGTATGCCTATCCACGCCTCGCGCGTGAAGAGACGGTTCAGCGGAGTCTCGAAGTCGATGTGCAGCGCCTTCTCGAAGCGCAGGAGGGCCAGACCGTGGTCGACCGCCCCGGAGACGTCGCTCCGGGCGAGGAGCCGCCCCGCCGTGTAGCACGCGTAGACCAGCACGATCAGCGGCAGCTCGGTCCACCAGCGCAGCCGGGGAGCGGGAGCCGCCACCTCGGTGCCCGGTGTCTCGGTGTGCGGCAATCCGATCGCCCTCCCCCTTCTCGTCACGCGGCGCCCGGCCGTCCGGTCGTGCCACTTTACGGCGTACGTGCGCTCCCTGGTGGGCGCCCCGGCCCTTGAAGACGCCGGGATCGACCCCCGGGTTGCCCGTCACGGGGGTGCGCGATGATGGAGGAGTTCCTCTTGCGTTGTTCTTCCGGAAAGGTTCCCCATGGCTCCGCGCATCCTGCTGGCCCGCCACGGACAGACCGAGTGGTCCCTGTCCGGAAAGCACACCGGCAGGACCGACGTGCCCCTCCTGGAGGAGGGCCGGCGCGGGGCGAAGCTGCTCGGCGAGCGCCTGCACCGGGCGCCGTACGAGGGCCTGCCCGCGGTGGAGGTGCGCACCAGCCCGCTGGCACGCGCGCGTGACACGTGCGAACTGGCCGGCTTCGGCGACCGCGCGCAGCCCTGGGACGCGTTGCTGGAATGGCACTACGGGGCGTACGAGGGCATGACCCCCGCGGACATCCAGGCCGTCCGGCCCGGCTGGCTGATCTGGCGCGACGGCGTTCCCGAGGGCGAGACCCTGGCGGAGGTCACGGCCCGGGCCGACGAGGTGGTCGCGTGGGCCCGCTCCGCCGACCGCGACGTCCTGGTCTTCGCCCACGGGCACATCCTGCGCTCCATAGGCGCGCGATGGCTGGGCCTGCCGCTGGACTTCGCGGCCCGGATCCGGCTGAACCCGACGTCCCTGTCGGTGCTGGGCTGGGCGTACGGGGAGCCGGCGATCGAGAGCTGGAACGATCTGGGGCACCTGGCCTAAGTCGTGCGCGGCAGGCAGGCGTGCCGCTCCAGGAACGCCGACACCCCCGAAGCCCGCCGGTGCGGTGACAGCACCCGTGCGGTGGCCGCCAGCATCGTCTGGATGCGCGACGACTGCACCTCCTCCAGCAGCTCCAGCACCCGCATGCCCGCCACGGCCGCCTCGTCGGGCCGTCCGCCCCGGGCGAGGTCGTCGGCCAGTTCCGCCGTGTAGAGCGCGATGTTCCGCTTGAAGTGCGGGTCCTGCAGGTCGGCCGCCCGGCGCGCGTGCCGGGCCGCCCGGCGCCAGTCGCCGAGGGTGGACCAGCACTGCGCCTCCAGGCCCTCCAGTTCGGCCTCGCCGTAGAAGCTCATCCACTCCGGGTCGGCCTCCGAGGGGCCGCGGTCGAAGAGGGCCTGGGCCCGGACCAGCGCCTGTTCGCAGCCGACGCGGTCCGCCAGGCCCGCCCAGCCGCCCGCCTCGCGCAGTGCGAGCAGCGACATCAGCCGGGCCGAGCCCACCGGCCGGGCGACGCGCTGGGCCGCCTGGGCCGCCCGCACCGCCTCGCGCGGCCGGCCCGCGTCGCGCGCGAGGAACGCCGTGTTGCAGAACGCGTGCGCCTCCAGGCCCGGGTCGCCGGTCATCCGGGCGGTCGCCAGCGCCTCCGCGTAGTGCGAGCGGGCGTCCTCGAAACGCCCCGAGTCATGGGCCAGCCAGCCCACGGAGATGGCCAGTTCACCGGCGCCCGAGTACAGCCGGTCCGCCGTCGTCTGCCGGGTCGCCCCGGCGTCCAGCAGGGCGTAGGCCGCGCGCAGCGGTGCGGCCGCGCGGCGGTAGAGGCCGTCCGCGCCGTGCCGGTCGTCCAGCAGCCGGATCCGGCGGACGGCTTCTTCCAGGGCACCCGCGTCAGTCGCCCCGGCCCGGCGCACGGGGCGCTGTGCCGCCGCGGCGTCGAGGGCGAGGCCGACGGGTCCCAGCGAGGCGGCGGCCACCGTGGCGCCCCCGCCGGTCATGAACGCGCGACGCAGCACGTCGCTCTCCTCGTAGGTGTCGTGCGGGTGGTACGGGTCGTACGGGTTCCGCGTCTCATACGGTTCGCACACCCCGCTGGTCTCACTCGTGGCGTCCGCCGGGTCAGTGGCGTACGCCGGGGGCGTGTCCTCGAGGTCGCGCGCCCGGCGCCCGCGTACCGACGAGCGGGGCGCGAACCCCAGGTCGGTGAGCGTGCGGCCGGGGAACATGTGCAGGAACACCCGTTCGTAGGCGTAGTTGGGGCAGCGGATCTCGCCCGCCTCGACCCGGCCGATGTAGCGCGCGTCACAGCTGACCTGCTCGCCGATCTCCAGTCCGGCCCGGCGGACCGCCGCGGCGAACTCGGCCGGCGAGCGCTGTCCGCGCAACTGCCGGAAGGCGAGGTTCGGCCGTGCGGGCCGGTCGGGTCGGGACGAGGTCACCGTTGACGACGCCATGGCCGGGTCCTCTCGTGCGAACCGTCGAACCATGCCGGGCGCGGGGAGACTTGTGGGCGTTTGTCCGCATGATCTGTCCTGCTGTCCGGCGGGCAAGAACGTACCTGCTGTGCCGGAGCCCTCACGCTGGGTTTGGCTACAAACCGGATATCTCATGCGTGATCTGCCATGAAGTGCCATCCTTTGCGGCTGACTTCCGCCGTAGCCGTTGACGCCCGGCCGCGTTGAGCCCTGTGGACCGGGAGAAGACCGCTGTCTCCCGACCGCTCGTCCAAGCAGGGGTTCTCGTGGTGGAGGCCGGGATGCAGACCAGCCGGATCAACAACCCTCGTACGCCGTCGGGTACACCGCTGACGGCGGTACGCGTACCGGCCGCGGACGGCGGCGCGGAGCCGCCCGGCTGCGACGTGGTCACGGTGCCGGCGCGGCAGGGTCTGGAGGCGGTCGACATCCTGCGGCGCGCGACGGCGGAAGCCGTCGGACCCGTCCTGCACGACGGCGGCGGCGACACCCTGGGCTTCCTGGTCCCGCCCGGTACGGCCGCGGCGTGGGACGTGCCCGGGAGCACCTGCACGGAGACCGACGGCCGCGGCACGCCCCTGGCGCCCGAGCCCCCGGTGCAGGGCTCGGACTGGCTGCTGCCGCCCGGCGAGGCCGACCTCGCGACGGATCCGGCGGTGCTGCGCGAGGCCCTGGGGGAGGCGGCCCGGATGATCAGAGCGGCCGACAGCTGCCGCTGAGCCACCGTGCGGCGAGGAGCGTACGCACCGCTTACCGGTCCCGCCCTGATAATGACCCCATGGGGAAGTCCAGGAGCGGCCGGCGCAGACAGGCCGACGCGGAGGCCGTCGTCGAGAGCGTCGACGGCGGGCTCGCCGAGCTGATACCCGACCGCGACCGGCCCCGGGCCCGGACCCTGGTGATCGACGGAGCCCCGCAGTCCCACGTCGATCTCGACGACCCGGCGTACCTGTCCTTCGAGTACCAGCGCCGGCTCGGGCACGTGATCGACCTCGCCGCACCGCCCGGCCGGCCCGTGCGCGCCGTGCACCTCGGCGGCGGCGCGCTCACCCTCGCCCGCTACGTCGCCGCCACCCGTCCCCGCTCCACCCAGCAGGTCGTCGAACGGGACGCGGCCCTGGTGCGGCTGGTCCGCCGCGAGCTGCCGCTGGACCCGAACGCGCGCATCCGGGTACGGTCCGCCGACGCCCGCGAAGGGCTCGCCAAGGTGCCGGACGGCTGGGCCGACCTCGTGATCACCGACGTGTTCAGCGGCGCCCGCACCCCGGCCCATCTGACCTCGACCGAGTTCCTCGACGACGTGCGCCGGGCCCTCGCACCCGGCGGTGTCCACGCCGCCAACCTCGCCGACGGCCCGCCGCTGGCCCACCTGCGCGGCCAGATCGCCACCGCCGCCGCCCGCTTCGGGGAGCTCGCCCTGGTGGCGGACCCGGCGGTGCTGCGCGGCAAGCGCTTCGGGAACGCCGTCCTGGTCGCCTCCGACGCCCCGCTGCCCCTGGCCGAGCTGACCCGCCGGGCCGCCTCCGACCCGCACCCCGGCCGGGTCGAGCACGGCAGATCCCTCACGGAATTCACGAGCGGCGCGCTGCCGGTGACGGACCTGGCGGCGGTGGCGTCGCCCGCGCCGCCCGCCTCGGTGTTCAGATGACCGTGCCGGTCGGCGACCGCCCCGGCCGGGTTCAGTACGTGCCGATCTCCACCCGCGGCGGCCCGTCGTGCCAGGTGCAGAACACCGACACCCGGTCCGCGCCCGAGGAGAACTCCACGCGGATCCACGACTCCGTCTTCCACACCTGCATCGACCAGCCCGCGCCGGGAGTCGCCGAGACGAGGGAGGCGGACGCCCTGCCGAGGTCGAACACCGCCCGGCCGCCCTCGGTGTCGTAGCTCTTGACCTCACCGGTGGCGGACGCGGCGGGGGAGGGGGAAGGGCCGGCGGACGGCGTGCGGGACGGGCTCGGCTTCCTGGTCCTCGGCGGGGTGCTGCTCGGCGCCGGCCGCTTCGACGGAGTCGCCCGTTCCGACGGAGTGGCGGGCGGCTTCGGCTCCCGCGGAGGCGCGTCGGCGGCCCTGATCGGCAGGGCGCGCGGCGGATCGTAGGCCGTGCCCGCCATCACCGTGTGGACACCCCACCACGACAGCGTGACCGCCGCGCCCGTGGCGAGCAGCCAGGCCAGTACGTGTACGAGTCCTCTGCGCATCGCGGCCATACTGCCTCACGCGTCCCGGGCGTTGTCCACAAACGGACGCCGCACGGGGCTGGTTGTCCCCAGCCGGGGAGTTGTCCACAGGCCCGCACCCGGCTGTTCGCGATGGCGTACGGTGCGGCGCATGGCAAGTGTGCTCGTGGTCGAGGACGACCAGTTCGTACGCTCCGCGCTCATCCGGCATCTGACCGACGCCTCGCACACCGTGCGCAGCGTCGGGACGGCACTGGAAGCGCTGCGCGAGGTCGCCCATTTCCGTTTCGACGTGGTCATCCTGGACCTCGGACTGCCCGATCTCGACGGGTCCGAGGCCCTGAAGATGCTGCGCGGCATCACGGACGTGCCGGTGATCGTCGCCACCGCCCGGGACGACGAGACGGAGATCGTCCGGCTGCTCAACGCCGGGGCGGACGACTACCTCACCAAGCCCTTCTCGGTCGAGCACCTGTCGGCCCGCATGGCCGCCGTGCTGCGCCGCGCCCGCTCCGGAGCCGGAGCGGGGGAACCGTCCCCGGTGATCCGGGTCGGCGGCCTGACCGTCGATCCGCTGCGCCGCCAGGCCGAGTTGGACGGCGCCCGGCTCGACCTCACCCGCCGCGAGTTCGACCTGCTCGCCTTCCTGGCCCGCCGGCCCGGAGTCGTCGTCCCCCGCAAGGAGCTGCTCGCCGAGGTGTGGCAGCAGTCCTACGGCGACGACCAGACCATCGACGTCCATCTGTCCTGGCTGCGGCGGAAACTGGGCGAGACGGCCGCCAACCCCCGCTATCTGCACACCCTGCGCGGCGTCGGCGTGAAGCTCGAACCGCCGGCCGCGGAGGCACCGCGATGAGGTGGGCCCTGGTGAAGGTCTCGCTCGCGGTGACCACCATGGTGGTGCTCGCCTTCGCGGTGCCGCTCGGGCTCGTCATCCGCGAGATGGCCCGGGACCGTGCCTTCTCCAACGCCGAGCGGGAGGCCGCGGCCGTGGCCCCCGCCCTGTCCATCACCACCGACCGCGACCAGCTCGAACGGGTCGTCGCCTCCGTCGGCTCCGACGCCGGGATGGCCGTGCACATCCCCGCGGGCGACGGCCAGAAGGCGCTCCACCTCGGGCCGCGGCGCGCCGCCGACGCGGACGTCACGGCCGTGCGCCGGCTGGGCCGCGCCTCCACGACCGGCGTGTCCGGCGGTTCCACCCTGCTCCAGCCGGTCGCGCTCAGCACCGGCGAGATCGCGGTCGTCGAGGTGTACGTGCCCGAGTCCGAGGTCACCAACGGCGTGGGCACGGCCTGGGCGGTGCTCGCCGCGGTCGGGGTCGCGCTGGTCCTCGGCTCGGTCGCGGTCGCCGACCGGCTCGGCGTGCGGATGGTCCGGCCCGCCCAGCGCCTGGTCGAGGGGGCGCACGAACTGGGCGAGGGCAAGCTCGGCGCCCGCGTGCCCGAGGAGGGCCCGACCGAACTGCGCCTGGCGGCGGTCGCGTTCAACTCGATGGCCGACCAGGTCGTCCAGCTCCTGGCCAACGAGCGGGAGCTGGCGGCCGACCTGTCCCACCGGCTGCGCACGCCCCTGACCGTGCTGCGGCTCAACACCGCCTCGCTCGGCGACGGACCGGCCGCCGACCAGACCCGGACCGCGGTCGAGCAGCTGGAGCGCGAGGTCGACACCATCATCCGCACCGCCCGCGAGGCCAAGCCGCAGACGGCCGCCGCCGGTCCCGGCGCCGGGTGCGACGCGGCCGAGGTGGTCCGGGAGCGGATGGCGTTCTGGTCGGCGCTCGCGGAGGACGAGGGCCGCAAGTGGCGGATGGCCGGGGCCGACCGGCCGGTGCGGATCCCCGTGGCCCGTGCCGACCTGGCGGCCGCGCTCGACGCGCTGCTCGGCAACGTCTTCCGGCACACCCCGGAGGGCACCGCCTTCGCCGTCGACGTGCACAACGGCGAGGACGCGGTGATCGTCCTGGTGTCCGACGCCGGCCCCGGCATACCGGACCCTCAGGCGGCGATGGCGCGGGGCCGCGGCTCCGGCAGCGACGGCTCGACCGGACTCGGCCTGGACATCGTGCGCCGGCTCGCGGAGTCCACCGGCGGTGACGTCCGCATCGGCTCCTCGGTGCTCGGCGGGACCGAGGTGCGCATGTGGATCCAGCTGGACGGCCGGGCCCCCGCGAGCAGGGGCCACCGCCAGATACGGCGCCGGCGTCCCCGCAGATTCCTGGCGAACGCCCGCCGCTGACACCGGGAGCAGCACGACGGGGCGCGGCACTCCCCTAAGCGTGCCGCGCCCCGCCCTCCGTCGGCTCAGAGCGCCTGGGCCTCCGGCAGCGTGCCCGTGCTGGCGGCGCGGCCGTACCAGCGGGCGCTCGTCTTCGGTGTGCGCTCCAGCGTCGCGTAGTCGACGTACACCGCGCCGAAGCGCTTGCCGTAGCCGTACGCCCACTCGAAGTTGTCCAGCAGGGACCACAGGAAGTAGCCGCGGACGTCCGCGCCGTCGGTGATGGCGCGGCGGACCGCCGACAGGTGGCCGTGGAGGTAGGCGACCCGCTCCGGGTCGTGGACGCGGCCGTCGGAGTCCATCTTGTCGTCGTAGGCCGCGCCGTTCTCGGTGATGTACAGCGGCAGGCCCGGCGCCTCGCGGGAGTAGCGCATGATCAGCTCGTGCAGGCCGGTCGGGTCGATCGTCCAGCCCATCTCGGTGCGGTCGCCCGGCGTCTGGTGGAAGGCGACGTCCGACACGCCCGGCCACGGCGAGTGCTCGCTCGCCCCGTGCCCGTCCGCGCGCGGACCCGGAGCGGCCGGGTCGGCCGCCGACACCAGCGACGGCGTGTAGTAGTTGAGGCCCAGCGCGTCCAGCGGCTGGTTGATCAGCTCCAGGTCGCCGTCCTGGACGAAGGCCCAGTCCGTGACACCGGCCGTCGTGACGTACAGCGACTCCGGGTAGGCGCCGTGCAGCAGCGGGCCGTGGAAGACGCCGTTGGCCAGGTCGTCGATCCTGCGGGCCGCGGCCAGGTCCGCCGGGTCCTGCGAGAGCGGGCGCACCACCGCCGAGTTCAGGGCGATCGCCACCTGGTTGCGGGCCGGCATCACCGACCGCAGCGCGGAGGCGCCCAGGCCGTGCGCCAGGTTCAGGTGGTGCGCGGCGCGCAGCGCGGCGAGCGGCTCCGTACGGCCCGGGGCGTGCACACCCGAGGCGTACCCGAGGAACGCGGCGCACCACGGCTCGTTGAGCGTCATCCAGTGCTCGACGCGGTCGCCGAGCGCCTCACCGACGATCTGCGCGTACTCGGCGAACCGGTACGCGGTGTCCCGCTCCGGCCAGCCGCCCGCGTCCTCCAGCTCCTGCGGCAGGTCCCAGTGGTAGAGCGTGACGGCCGGCTTGATGCCCTTGGAGAGCAGCTCGTCCACCAGCCGGCGGTAGAAGTCCAGGCCCTTCTGGACGGCGGGACCGCGGCCCGTGGGCTGCACCCGCGACCACGAGATGGAGAAGCGGTAGGCGCCCAGGCCCAGCTCCGCCATCAGCGCCACGTCGTCGCGATAGCGGTGGTAGTGGTCGACAGCGATGTCACCGGTGTCGCCACCGGCCGTCTTGCCGGGGGTATGGCTGAAGGTGTCCCAGATCGACGGCGTACGGCCGTCCTCCCGCACCGCGCCCTCGATCTGGTACGCGGACGTCGCCGCGCCCCAGAGGAAGGCGGGAGGGAAGGTGACCGCGGCGGCCGAATTCTCGGAGTCAGGCATGGAAGCGCTCCCAAAGGGGGTCGTGGTGAGGCACGAGAAAGTAAGGAGGGGGATCCGGGGCCGAGGCGGCGCTGACCCGGCCCCCGGAGATGCGGAATGAAGGCGTCAGCCCTTGACGGCGCCCTGCATGATGCCGCCCACGATCTGCTTGCCGAAGATCGCGAAGACCAGCAGCAGGGGCAGGGTGCCCAGCAGCGCGCCCGCCATGATCAGCGACTGGTCCGGCGTGTAGCCGCGGCCGAGACCCGCGATCGCGACCTGCACGGTCGGGTTGCCGGTCTGGGTCAGCACCAGGAACGGCCACAGGAAGTCGTTCCAGGCCTGCACGAACATCAGCATGCCGAGCACGGCCATCGCGGGCCGGGCGGTGGGGAACACCACGTGCCAGATCACGCGCCAGCTGCTCGCGCCGTCCACCCGGGCCGCCTCTATGATCTCGTCCGGCAGCGCCTGGATCAGGTACTGGCGCATGAAGAACACACCGAACGCGCTGACCAGAGACGGGAAGATGACCGCCTGCAACTGGTCGGTCCAGTCCAGCTTCGCGACCATCATGTACAGCGGGATCACACTGAGCTGCGGCGGCACCATCATCGTGCCGATCACGATCAGCATCATCGCGCCCCGGCCCTTGAACCGCAGCTTGGCGAAGGCGAACCCGGCGATCGTCGACAGGAACACGATGGTCGCCGCGGACACGCCCGCCACGATCGTGGTGTTGAGGAACGCCTCACCCAGGTTGGCGTCCCGCCAGGCGATCTCCAGGTTGCTGAACAGGTTGGAGCCGAACCAGAACGGCGGCGGCGTCTGGGCCAGCCGCGCGTTGTCGCGCGAGGCGGCGATCGCCGTCCACACCAGCGGGAACAGCGAGACGATGGTGAACACGGCCAGGACCAGGTAGGCCACCGGCCCGGCGTGCAGGGTCCCGCCCGCCCGCGCGGACTTGGGCAGGCGCGAGCGCTTCTGCTCCTGGGCGGGGGTGAGGGGTGTGTCGGGGGGCGTCACAGTCGTCGTCACGGCCACAACTCCTTAGCTACTGGCGCGCAGCCGGCGCGAGATGACGTAGTTGACGATGCCGACGACGATCAGGATGAGGAACATCGTCCAGGCGATGGCCGAGGCCCGGCCGAGGTGCTGGTTCACCCAGCCCTGCTCGTACAGGTACAGGCCCAGCGTCTGGAACTGGTGCTCCGCACCGCCCGAGGCGCCCTTGTTGGCGTCGAACAGCAGCGGCTCGCCGAAGACCTGGCTGGCGCCGATGGTCGACACCACGACCGTGAACAGGATCGTCGGGCGCAGCGACGGCAGCGTCACGTGGAAGAACTGCTGCCAGCGGTTGGCGCCGTCCAGCGCCGCCGACTCGTACAGGTCGTTCGGGATGGCCTGCATCGCCGCCAGGTAGATCAGCGCGTTGTAGCCGGTCCAGCGCCAGATGATGATCGTCGAGACGGCGATCTGGGACGGCCACCGGTCGTTCTGCCAGTCGATGTGGTCGATGCCGACCGTGTTCAGGACCCAGTTGATCATGCCGTAGTCGCGGCCGAAGAGCAGCACGAAGACCAGCGAGGCGGCGGCGATCGAGGTCGCGTACGGCGCGAGCATCACGACCCGGTAGAAGGTCGAGCCGCGCAGCTTGTAGTTCAGGATGTGGGCGATGCCCATGGCCATCAGCAGCTGCGGAACGGTGGAGATGATGCCGATGGTCAGGGTGTTCTTCGCCGCGTTCCAGAAGAAGTCGTCGTCGAAGATCCGGGTGTAGTTGCGCAGTCCCACCCAGTTCATGTCGGTGGGCGCCGTGAGCTCCACCTGGTGCAGGGAGGCCCAGCCGGTGTAGATCAGCGGGAACAGCCCGAACGCGACGAACAGCAGGAAGAAGGGCGAGACGAAGGCGTACGGGCTCCAGCGCACGTCCCGCTGCCAGCGGCGGGACAGCCGGGCCCGGCGGCGCTCGTCCGCCGACGCGGACCGCCCGGCCGGATCCGGACCGGCCGGGGCCGCGCCCCCCTCCTTGGAGGGGAGCGCGGCGGTGTCGGGGCGGGTGGCCATACGGGTCACTTGTCCAGGTTGTTGTCGATGGTCTTCACGGCCGTCTCCCAGGCCTCCTCGGGCGACTTGCCCTTGGTGACCAGGACGAGACCGTTGTCGTTCAGGGCCGACCCGATGATCTGGTCCTTCGGGCCGATGACCTGGACCGGACTGGTCTGGGCCGCCTCGGCGAAGATCTTGCCGATCGGGGCGTCACCGGTCATCTTGTTCTTCGCGTTCTGCACGGCCGGGGTGTCGTACGCCGACGGCGTGCTCGGGAAGCTGCCGCGCTTCTCGAAGAGCTTCGCCTGCTGCTCCGGCGCGGTCAGCCAGGCGGCCAGCTCGGTGGCCTCCTTCACGTGCTTGCCGCTCTTGGGCACGCTGAGGAAGGAACCGCCCCAGTTGCCGGACTTCGGCGCGGCCGCCACGTCCCACTTGCCCTGGGCCTCCGGCTTGGACTTGCTCTCGATGTAGCCGAGCATCCACGGCGGGCAGGACATCGCCGCGAACTTGCCGTTGGCGATGGTGGTGTCCCAGGCCGGCTGGAACTGGGTCTGCGCACCCGCCAGACCGTCCTCGGCCGCCTCGGCGGTCATCATGAACGACTTCTTGACGACCGGGTTGTCCTTGTAGATGACCTTGCCGGACTCGTCGTAGTAGCGGACCTTCTCGCTGGACATGATGGCGCTCATCAGGCCGCCGGGGGAGTCCATGAAGGTGGTGCCCGCGGGCGCCTTCTTCTTGTACTTCTGGCCGACGTCGATCAGCTTCTGCCAGTCGCCCGACCACATCTTCGCGAGTTCCTCGCGGTCGGTCGGCAGACCGGCCTTCTCGAAGAGGTCCTTGCGGTAGCAGATGGCCATCGGGCCGACGTCGGTGCCCAGACCGATGGTCTGGCCGTCCTTGGTGGTGGCCTGCTGCCACTTCCAGTCGAGGTAGTTGTCCTTCTTCACGCCGGGCGCCTTCGAGAGGTCCTCGAGCTTGCCGGCCTGCGTGGCGACCACCTCGGCGATGTTGCCGACCTCGACGCCCTGGATGTCCATCAGGCCGCTGTTGGTGGTGAGGTGGTTGACCAGCGCGGGGTAGTAGTTCTCGTTGCGCTCGGTGACGTTCTCCTGGATCTTGATGTTCGGGTGGGTCTTCTCGTACTCCTCGTAGAGCCCGGCCTCCTTGAAGCCGAAGGTGCCGAAGAGACCCAGGGTGATGACGGTCTTGCCGTCACCGCCGCCCGACGATCCCGAGTCGTTGCCGCCGTCGTCGGCACAACCGGCCAGCAGCCCGGCGCCCAGCGACGCCACCGCCGCCAGCACTACCGCCTTACGTGCTCGCATCTGAGGTCCTCCTGTTGCCCTGACGTGCCGACCCCCCGGGCCAACTGCATTGTTGGGCCCTTTTTACTCGCTGCGGCTCGGGCGGGGAACGTGCGGGATGTGTATGTGTCAGGTACTGTGGGAGCGCTCCCACCAGTGATGTGTTGAAGGGTTGCGGGTCGGGGCGAGGGTGTCAAGGGAACGAGCGCCGCGAGATGCGTTCAGTTATCGGGCTGTTAACTGGACCCGTGGAGCCGTGCGCGGGTGTGCGAGGTTGACTCGTTTCAGTCACCCCGCGCTCCGCCGGGTGCGTCCGGGCCGAAGCGGAGTTCCCGGAGACCCTGGCCGGCAGGGGCGGTCACCGGCTCTGACGGGGCTGTTAGATTCCAGCCAGCGTGACACACGAAGGAAGGCGGGGCCCATGGCAAGCCACGGAGTGCGGGGCCGGAGCGGGGGCCGGCCCACCCTCGAAGAGGTGGCGGCCCGCGCCGGTGTGGGCCGCGGCACCGTCTCCCGGGTGATCAACGGCTCGCCCCGGGTCAGCGACGCGACCCGCGCGGCCGTCGAGGCGGCGGTCGCCGAGCTCGGCTACGTCCCCAACACCGCGGCCCGCGCCCTGGCCGCCAACCGCACGGACGCGATCGCGCTGGTCGTGCCCGAGCCGGAGACGCGGTTCTTCGCGGAGCCGTACTTCTCCGACATGCTCAAGGGTGTCGGGGCGGAGCTGTCCGAGACGGAGATGCAGCTGCTGCTGATCTTCGCGGGCAGCGACCGCGAACGTCAGCGCCTGGCCCAGTACCTGGCCGCCCACCGGGTGGACGGCGTCCTGCTCGTCTCGGTGCACGCCGACGACCCACTGCCCGACCTGCTGGCCCAGCTGGAGATCCCGGCGGTCATCAGCGGTCCCCGATCCGCCACGGAGACGCTGGCCTCGGTGGACTCGGACAACTACGGCGGGGCCCGTCAGGCCGTCGAGCACCTGCTCTCCCGCGGCCGCCGCCGGATAGCCCACATCACCGGACGGCTCGACGTCTACGGCGCCCAGCGCCGTATCGACGGCTACCGCGACGCCCTGCGCGAGGCGGGCCACGAGGACACCGAGACGCTGATCGAGCCGGGCGACTTCACCGAGGAGGGCGGTCTGCGCGCGATGACGGCGCTGCTGGAGCGCCACCCGGACCTGGACGCGGTCTTCGCGGCCTCCGACGTCACGGCGGCCGGCGCCCGGCAGGCCCTGCGCGAGGCGGGCCGCCGCATCCCCGACGACGTGGCGCTCGTCGGCTACGACGACTCGGCCATCGCCCGCCACATGGACCCGCCCCTCACCAGCGTCCGCCAGCCGATCGAGGAGATGGGCCGCCGGATGATCGACCTCCTCCTCGCGGAGATCGCCGACCGCCGCCCGTCGGCGTCCCGGAGCCTGGAGCGCCACCAGCTGGTGCTGGCCACGAAGCTGGTGTCCCGGGCGTCGTCCTGACGCCGGCCCGGGCCGCGCCGGGGGGTGCGGCCGGGTGCCGCCGCGACACGAGAAGAGGGGCTGCCCCGGTCTCCCGGAGCAGCCCCTCTTCTTCACAGGGTGAGTGACGGGACTCGAACCCGCGGCATCCTGGACCACAACCAGGTGCTCTACCAGCTGAGCTACACCCACCATGACCGGCTTGGAGATCAGTGCGTTCCCCGACCGGCCGAGAAAAAGTGTACAGGGTCCGAAGGGGTGCTCGCGCCAGGCTTTCCCGGTGGCCCCCGCGTCGGGCCCCTGTCACGCCTACTGGGCAGGCAGGACGTGCTTCGCCGCGATCGCCCGCGCGGTCTCCGAGTCGGGGCCGGGCTGCGGGACGAAGACGGCCTCACGGTAGTACCGCAGTTCCGCGATCGACTCGCGGATGTCGGCGAGCGCGCGGTGGTTGCCGTTCTTCTGCGGGCTGTTGAAGTACGCCCGCGGGTACCAGCGACGGGCCAGCTCCTTGATCGACGACACGTCGACGATCCGGTAGTGGAGGTAGTCCTCCAGCGTCGGCATGTCGCGCAGCAGGAAGCCGCGGTCGGTGCCGACGGAGTTGCCGCACAGCGGGGCCTTGCCCGGCTCCTTGACGAACTCCCGCACATACGTCAGGACCTGGTCCTCGGCGTCCTTCAGCGTCGTGCCGTTCGGCAGCTCGGCGAGGAGTCCGGACGCGGTGTGCATCTGACGCACCACCTCCGGCATCGTCTCCAGCGCCTGGTCCGGCGGCCGGATGACGATGTCCACGCCCTCGCCGAGCACGTTCAGCTCGGAGTCCGTGACGAGGGCGGCCACCTCGATGAGCGCGTCGTCCGACAGCGAGAGGCCGGTCATCTCGCAGTCGATCCACACCATGCGATCGTTCATGTTCCTCACCTTACGGCTCGCCGCCGCGGGCGGTGCCGACGGTGCCGGGAAAGGCACAGGGCCCGCGAGGACGCTGTCCCCGCGGGCCCTGTCACCACCTCATGTCGCGCTGCGCTGCCCCGGCAGGCTGGCCGACAGGGCCGGCGACGCCCCGACCGCGCTCGCCGCCGCCGTACGGCGGGACTGGAGCGGCACCGGGTGCTCCGGATGCAGGGCGGCCGGTGCCTGGCCGGGGTGGCCGGGATGACCGCCGTGGCCCGGGTGCCCGGGGTGGCCCGGACCGCCCGGCCCGGGACCGCCCGGGGCGGACTCGGTGTCCTGGGGCCGCTCGCCCTGCGGGCGCCGGGCGCGGTACGCCGCCCGGTACGCGGCCGGCGACGAGCCCAGCTGGCGGCGGAAGTGCCCGCGCAGGGCCACCGGCGACCGGAAGCCGCAGCGCCCCGCGACCTCGTCCACCGAGTAGTCCGACGTCTCCAGCAGGCGCTGCGCCTGGAGCACCCGCTGAGTGATCAGCCACTGCAGCGGCGCGCTCCCGGTCAGCGAGCGGAAGCGGCGGTCGAACGTCCGCCGGCTCATGTACGCGCGGGCCGCCAGGGTCTCCACGTCGAACTGCTCGTGGAGGTGCTCCAGGGCCCAGGCGACGACCTCGGCGAGCGGGTCGGCGCCGATCTCCTCGGGTAAAGACCTGTCGAGGTAGCGCTCCTGCCCGCCGCTGCGGCGCGGCGGCACGACGAGCCGCCGGGCCAGGGCGCCGGCCGCCTCGTTGCCGTGGTCCGTGCGCACGATGTGCAGGCACAGGTCGATGCCCGCCGCGGTCCCCGCCGACGTGAGCACGTCGCCGTCGTCGACGAACAGCTCACGCGGGTCCACGTGCACCGACGGATAGCGCTTGGCCAGCGTCGGTGCGTACATCCAGTGTGTCGTCGCGGGGCGGCCGTCCAGCAGGCCCGCCGCCGCGAGGACGAAGGCGCCGGTGCACAGCCCGACGATGCGGGCGCCCTCCTCGTGGGCGCGGCGCAGCGCGTCGAGCGCGTCGTCCGGTGGCGGGGAAGTGATCGAACGCCAGGCCGGTACGACGACCGTGCCCGCGCGTGAGATCGCTTCCAGGCCATGCGGTGCGCTGAGTTCCAGGCCCCCTGTGGTCCGCAGGGGGCCGTCCTCACCGCCGCACACCAGCAGTCGGTAGCGCGGTACGCCGGCGTCCTGGCGGTCGATCCCGAACACCGACAGTGGTATGGAACTCTCGAAAATGGGGCCGCCGCTGAACAGCAGCACCGCGACGATCTCCTTGCGACGTCGCCCGGAAAGCTTCCGGGCCGCGGCTTCCGGCGCGGCAGTGGAGTCGTGGCTCATACTGCTAAGCCCCCCTCGGTGGTCGCGGCTCCTCGGTTGTGTCGCTCCTGCACGTTTCCCCTCGGTCCTGCACGAGTCCCCCGCCGTAGACAGTCAAGATCGAATCTACTGTGTCCGGTCGTGCCGCAGTGGCCGGTTCGTCACTCGGCACATTGTCGACTTGGCAACTTGGCGTGAAGCATTCGATCACGAAGCGTTGCACTCGTGGGGCGTGCAGGGAAGTGCGCCTTGTCGCAGTGGCCAATCCACGTAGGGTGCGCAGGGCCCCTGAGGCCCTTTCCGCGCAGGTCGAACGGGGGTTGGGGGGTGCTTCGGCGGGGTGATGCACAGGTGCGGGAAGTTGGCTGAAAAGCAGCGCACGCGTGCGCGGAAACCGGTCAGCCGACCGGTGTATCCCCTCCAGTGTGCCGTCCGCCCCGGTGTGTGCCCGTTCCGGTGCGGTGCCGCCGGCCCCGGTGGGGCGCCCGGTCCTCGGCCGCGAGCCGGGCGGCGCCGCGCTCCGACTGGCGCAGCAGGAACCGGCAGGCGCCCGTGACGGCGGCGAGGCCGAGCGCGGTGCCGGCGGCACCGGCGAGCGAGGTGCCGTAGCCGAGCAGCACGACCGGGACGAGCAGGCAGCTGAAGGCCGCCCAGCGGACCACGTCCGTCGCGCTGTCCCGCGGCGGCGGGGTCGCGCGGTCCGCCTCGGCGGCGGTGCGGGGTCCGGGCATGGGTGCTCCCTGTGGCGTGGTTCGTGGTGTTCAACGCGCGGCCCGGGAGTCGGTCACCGGTGGCGCCGATCACCCCCGCGGGTAATTGAATCCCGTGCAAACCGCCTGTACAGGGCAGCAACCATTGCGTTACGGGCGTCGCCTCGTGCATGCTCCCTGGAACCCGCACGCACGGCGAGCGGGAGCTGGGCCAAGGAGGCGTGCCGCCGTACCCTTGGGGGTATGGGGTTGGGAAGACCATTCCCGGACACAGCTCCGCCGCACACTGATGTCCCACCCATAAAGGATCACAACGCCGAGACAGCCATGGCCGGTCACGAATTCTTCGAACCCGCGGACCGCAAGCGGCCCGTCGCCGATCCCACGGCGGCCGAGCCCTTGGCGGCGGATGAGCCACGCCACTCCTGCGATCCCGCCTTCAAGCACGGGGTCGTCGTCGGCTTCGACGGCTCCACGTCCAGCGAGCGCGCCCTGGCGTACGCGATCGGCATGGCCCATCGCTCCGGGTCGGGCCTGATCATCGTGCATGTCGCGAACCGGCTGCCGACCACGGTGTGGGCCGGCTGCGAGCCGCCCGTGTTCGTGGACGTGCCGGACCACCGCACCGAGGTGCTCGGCCTGGAGCTGGCCTGTGCGGACTACCTCGCCGAGGTGCCCTGGATCCTGGTCGAGCGCGGCGGCGACATCTGCCACGAACTCGAAGAGGTCGGCCGGGAGTACGAGGCCGACGCGATCGTCGTCGGCTCGACGCACGGCATCGTGGGCCGGATCTTCGGCTCCGTCGCGGGGCGGCTCGCCAAGCGGGCGCAGCGGCCCGTCATCGTCATTCCCTGACGCCCCGGAGCAGTCCGCCAACTTCCTTGTGCCACGCGTGAATCTACCCACGCGTAGAGGTGTTTGTGCCCTTGTGAAGGGCATATACGGAACACCGCACCACTGCACCTGCACGAAGGGAGCCCGCCGTGGACAAAGACGTCTCCGCGGGAAGCGGAATCACGACCGTGGCCGGTCGACTCGCCCTCGGAATCACCCTGTTGGCTTTCGGGCTGGGGCACACCGCCGTGATCGACGGTGTGTCAGCCGCTGACGCCGCGTCAATCGCCCAGTGGGTGGGGGGAGTCGCCCTCTTCGCCGCCGGGCTGCTGTCCCTGCGCGAGGGGGACGCCGCCGGTGGCACGGCGTTCACCGTGCTCGGGGCCCTGTGGTTCACCTGGGCCGTGTCCGACGCCGCCGGCAACGGGGCGGGAGTGTTCCTGCTGCTGTTCGCCCTGGTGGCGCTGTCCCTCACGCTGGCGGGCGGCGATCAGCTGGGGCGGGGCGCGCACGGCCTGTTCTGTGTGTCGCTGCTGCTGCTCGCGATCGCCGCGTTCGCGGACAGCGACGGGCTCGCGAAGGCCGGGGGCTGGTTCGCCGTCGCCGCGGGTGCGGTGGCGTGGTACGCGGCGACGGCCGCGTTGGCGCACTGGCCGACCGCTCTTCCCAGGCGTGCTGCCGGCCGGGGAGTGACGGCCACCGGCTGAAACGGCAGCCGGCGTCGGGGTATTGGGCGGCCCCGGCGTGTGAAAACGGACCCCCGCGCGTCGGCGGCAGCGCATGGGGGTCCGTCTTCTTGTCCGGCCTGTGCGGGTGGGCGGGGGCTGTTCGCGCGGGGGGCTGTTCGCGCTCACGCGGCGAAGCCGCACATCGATACAGCCCCGCGCCCCTGAGAGGGGAAGGCCGGCTACTCCACCGTCACCGACTTGGCCAGGTTCCTCGGCTTGTCGATGTCGCGGCCGAGGGCCAGGGCCGTGTGGTACGCCAGGAGCTGGAGCGGGATGCCCATCAGGATCGGGTCCAGCTCGTCCTCGTTCTTCGGGACGACGATCGTCTCGTCGGCCTTCTCCTGGTGCTGGTGGGCCACCGCGAGGATCTTGCCGCTGCGGGCCTTGATCTCCTCCATGGCGGCGCGGTTCTTCTCCAGCAGGTCGTCGTCGGGGACGATCGCGACCGTCGGCAGGGCCGGCTCGATCAGGGCCAGGGGGCCGTGCTTGAGCTCGGAGGCGGGGTAGGCCTCGGCGTGGATGTAGGAGACCTCCTTGAGCTTCAGGGAGGCCTCGCGGGCCACCGGGTAGCCCCGGACGCGGCCGATGAAGAGCATCGAGCGGGCGTCCGCGAACTGCTGGGCCAGCTTCCTGACGTCCTCCTCCTGCTCCATGATCTCGGCGATCTGCGCGGGCAGCTTGCGCAGGCCCTCGATGATCCGCTTGCCGTCGCGCACCGACAGGTCGCGGGTGCGGCCGAGGTGCAGCGCGAGGAGGGCGAAGGCGACCGTGGTGTTGGTGAAGCACTTGGTGGAGACCACGCAGACCTCGGGGCCGGCGTGCACGTAGATGCCGCCGTCGGCCTCGCGGGCGATCGCCGAGCCGACCACGTTCACCACGCCCAGGACGCGGGCGCCCTTGCGCTTCAGCTCCTGCACGGCGGCCAGCACGTCGTAGGTCTCGCCGGACTGGGAGACGGCGACGTAGAGGGTGTCGGGGTCGACGACCGCGTTGCGGTAGCGGAACTCCGAGGCCGGTTCGGCGTCGGCGGGGATGCGGGCCAGCTCCTCGATCATCTGGGCGCCGATCATGCCCGCGTGGTACGAGGTGCCGCAGCCGAGGATCTTCACGCGGCGGATGCGCCGGGCCTCGCGGGCGTCCAGGTTGAGGCCGCCCAGGTGCACGGTGGAGAAGCGGTCGTCGATGCGGCCGCGCAGCACGCGGTCCACGGCGTCGGCCTGCTCGTGGATCTCCTTGTGCATGTAGGTGTCGTGGCCGCCCATGTCGTAGGAGGCGGCCTCCCACTCGACGGTGGTGGGCTCGGCGGTGGTGCGCGTGCCCTCGGTGGTGTAGGTGCGGAAGTCGTCGGCCTTGAGGGTGGCCATCTCGCCGTCGTCGAGGGTGACGATCTGGCGGGTGTGGGTGACCAGCGCGGCTATGTCCGAGGCGACGAACATCTCCTTCTCGCCGATGCCGAGGACGACCGGGGAGCCGTTGCGGGCGACGACGATGCGGTCGGGGAAGTCGGCGTGCATGACGGCGATGCCGTAGGTGCCCTCGATGAGCCGGAGGGTCTCGCGGACCTTGTCCTCCAGCTTGGTCGCCTGCGAGCGGGCGATGAGGTGCACCAGAACCTCGGTGTCGGTCTCGGAGAGGAACTCGACGCCGTCCGCCTCCAGCTTGCGGCGCAGGTCGGAGGCGTTGTCGATGATGCCGTTGTGGACGACGGCGACCTTGCCCTCGGCGTCCAGGTGCGGGTGCGCGTTCACGTCGGAGGGGGCGCCGTGGGTCGCCCAGCGGGTGTGGGCGATGCCGGTGGTGCCCTTGAAGCGGGCCGGGACCTTGGCCTCCAGGTCGCGGACGCGGCCCTTGGCCTTGACCATCCTCAGGCCGGAGGCCTTCGGGGAGGTGACGACGATGCCCGCGGAGTCGTAGCCGCGGTACTCCAGGCGCTGCAGGCCCTCCAGGAGCAGGGGAGCGACGTCACGCTTCCCGATGTATCCGACGATTCCGCACATGTATACGTATTCCTAGCCGTAGACGATGCGCCGCAGCTGCCGGAGCGAGAGCTCCGGCGGGGCCACCGCGCGGTACTTGAGGTCCGCCTCGATCCGCTCGAAGATCGCCGCGTTGACCAGGCCCTGGGCCTGGAGCTCGCGGTGGCGGCGACGGACGTACTCCTCGGTCGTCTCGTCGAAGTAGGCGAGCACGTCCTGGATCACCCGCAGCGCCTCGCCCCTGCTGAGAGGGCTGGACCGCGTCAGATGATCAACGAGTTCGTCGTGCACCCGGTAGATCCTGAAGCACGGGCGCGCCTTTCGCAAGAATTCTGCCCGTTTTCGGGCAGCGGCCTACGAGCTTCCTGTATATATGAGCTTTCCGTACAGGTGACCCGGGCGGGGCGGCTGCGGGACGCCCCGCAGGTCTCACATCCGCTTGAGGACCGCCTGCTTGGCCAGGGCGAACTCGTCGTCGGTCAGCACGCCCGTGCGGTGCAGGTCGCCCAGCTCGCGCAGGCGGCGCAGCAGGGCGTCGTGATCGTCCTCGGCGCTGGCGGCCGGTGCGGCGGGCGGCTCCGGCCGGGTGCCGGCCGGGAGGGCGGCCCGGGCCGGGTGCGGGAGCCGCGCCTGGACCGCCGCGGCGACCAGGGCCATCAGCGGGTCCTTCCTGAAGCCCCACAGCTCCACGGCGTTCGGGTCGTACTTGGGCGGGGCCTTGGTGGGCGCGTTCCGCACGGTGAAGCGGAGGTGGCCGTTCTCCAGTCCGGCCGCGGGCTGCCACTCCACGCCCGTGATGTCCTCCAGCGCGAGGGTGCGGGCGCCGGCGGCGGCCTTGGCGTCCTCCGTCTTCCAGTTCCACTCCAGGCGTATGCGCTCCCCGTCGAAACCGGCGGTGCCGTCCCCGGCGGAGACCGACAGCGGGACGGCCGGGCCCGGCAGCAGGTACTCGGTCACGGGGCCGGACGGCACCTGGTCCAGCAGCAGCGCGTTGCGGACCTCGTCCGCGACGTACTCGGCGACCCCGTAGCGGTCGGACTCGACCGTCAGCTGGTACGGGTCATGGGGCTCGGTGAGCCGTCCGCCGGTCGCCTGCAGCAGGGGATCGGCGCCGTCCCGCAGGCGCAGCCGCAGCCGTCCGCTCCTCTTGCCCTGCTCGAACGAGATCCCCGCCAACGCGCCCAGCGGGACGACCAGTTCCCCCAGCTCCCGGCGTAACAGGCCGACGTTCTTGTCCCGTCCGGGAGTCAGTCGCAGGGTCTCGCCGTCGAAGATCCACGAGCCGTCCTTCTGGATGATTTCCGCCATGGGGTGGATTGTTCCATCAGTGTCCCGGGATAGTGGTCCAGACCTCTTGGAGCTCAACGGCTCACGGAAGGGACGGTTTTGTGAGAGACGGTCTCGCACGACAGCACCACAGAGCGCTTCGCCTTCTCGGATCCCTGCTGCTCGTCGCGGTGGGCGTCGGCGTCACCGGGGCCGCTCCGGCGCAGGCGGTGACCCCCACCCCGCTCGACCGGGTCGTACCGGCCCCCGCCTCCGCCGAACCCGGCGGCAGCCCGTACCGCATCACCCGCGGCACCCACATCCGCGTCGACGGCCCGCGGGAGGCACACCGCGTCGCCGAGTACCTCGCCGGTGTCCTGCGGCCCTCCACCGGCTACCGCCTCCCGGTCACCACCGAAGGGGCGGGCGGCATCCGGCTCCGGCTCGACCGGGGCGACCACGGGCCCGAGGGCTACCGGCTGGACAGCGGCCGCCGCGGCGTCACGATCAGCGCCGGGACCCCCGCCGGCCTCTTCCACGGCGTCCAGACCCTGCGCCAGCTCCTCCCGGCGGCCGTCGAGAAGGACACCGTCCAGCCCGGCCCCTGGCCGGTCGCCGGCGGCACCATCACCGACAGCCCGCGCTACGGCTGGCGCGGGGCCATGCTGGACGTCTCCCGGCACTTCTTCACCGTCGACCAGGTCAAGCGCTACGTCGACCAGCTCGCCCTCTACAAGTTCAACAAGCTGCACCTGCACCTCAGCGACGACCAGGGCTGGCGCATCGCCGTCGACTCCTGGCCGCGCCTGGCGACCCACGGCGGCTCCACGCAGGTGGGCGGCGGCCCCGGCGGCTACTACACCAAGGCGCAGTACAAGGAGATCGTGCGGTACGCCGCCTCCCGCCACCTGGAGGTCGTCCCCGAGATCGACATGCCGGGCCACACCAACGCGGCCCTCGCCTCCTACGCCGACCTGAACTGCGACGGCGTGGCACCCCCGCTGTACACCGGCACCGAGGTGGGCTTCAGCTCGCTGTGCGTCGGCAAGGAGATCACGTACGACTTCGTCGACGACGTGATCCGGGAGCTGGCCGCGCTCACGCCGGGCCGCTACCTGCACATCGGGGGCGACGAGGCGCACTCCACCAGTCACGAGGACTACGTGACGTTCATGGACCGGGTGCAGCCGGTCGTCGCGAAGTACGGCAAGACGGTCGTCGGCTGGCACCAGCTGACCGGCGCGAACCCGGCGAAGGGCGCCCTCGCGCAGTACTGGGGACTGGACCGCACGAGCCCGGAGGAGAAGGCGCGGGTGGTCAAGGCCGCGCAGAGCGGGACGGGGCTGATCCTGTCCCCGGCCGACCGGGTGTACCTCGACATGAAGTACACCGAGGACACGCCGCTGGGGCTGTCCTGGGCGGGGTACGTCGAGGTGCGGCGGTCCTACGACTGGGACCCGGGGGCGTATCTGCCCGGGGTGCCGGCGGATGCCGTACGGGGCGTGGAGGCGCCGATGTGGTCGGAGACGATCGAGAACTCCGGGCACATCGAGTACATGGCGTTCCCGCGCCTGCCGGGCGTCGCCGAGCTGGGCTGGTCGCCGGCGGCCACGCACGACTGGGAGCGGTACAGGGTGCGGCTCGCCGCGCAGGCCGAGCGGTGGGATGCGCTGGGCATGGAGTGGTATCGGTCGCCGCAGGTGCCGTGGGGTTCCGGCGGGGGGTGAGTCTCCGCGGGTGCGTGGGGGCTGGCCGCGCCCGCGCGGCGGAGCCGCCGCACATCGACACGGCCCCGCCCCTGAGGGGGCTCTGCCGCGCGCCCCTGGAAACGACGGGCACCCCGGAGGACCGTACTCCGGGGTGCCCGTCCGCCGGGAGGTCAGAAGTCCGCTAGGGGATTCTTCAGGGTGCCCACCAGCTGGAGCGCGCCGGACGGGTCCGACAGGTCCACCATCTGCTGGTTGTTGCGCAGCTGGAGACGGTTCAGGCACGACAGCGCGAACTCGGGGGCGAACATGTCGTACTGCCGGAACTTGTCGGCGAGTTCGGGCGTCGACTCCTGGTACGCGCGGGTGACCTCGGCGACCGTGCGCCAGAAGTCGTCCTCCGCCAGGATCCCCTCGGTGGCGAGGTTCGCCGCGAGGAAGCGGAAGAAGCAGTCGAAGACGTCCGTGAAGATGGACAGGAGCTTCTTGTCCTCCGGGACCTCCACGCGCAGCCGCTCCACCGCCGGCGGCAGCACCGCGTCCGGGTCCATGACCGCGATCTCCTCGGCGATGTCCTTGTAGATCGCGCGCTGCACGACCCCGTCCTTCAGCACCAGGATGACGTTCTCGCCGTGCGGCATGAAGACCAGGTCGTAGGCGTAGAAGCTGTGCAGCAGCGGGGTGAAGTACGCCTGGAGGTAGCGGCGCAGCCACTCCGCCGGTGCCAGGCCCGACCGCTCGATCAGCGCACCCGCGACCGACGCCCCCTGGTGGTCGACGTGGACCAGGGAGGCCATGGTGGCCAGCGACTCGCCCTCCCTCAGGGACGGCACCGGGCTCTCCCGCCACAGCGCGGCGAGCATCTTGCGGTACGGCGAGTACCGGTCGGTCGCCTGCTCGTACTCCAGGTGCCGGTAGCCGACGGCGGCCCGCTCCCGGATGATCGACAGGCCGGTGGACTTCAGCACCGGGTCGCCCTCGATGAGCTGGGCCAGCCAGTCGTTGATCGCGGGGGTGGCCTCCATGTAGGCGGCCGACAGTCCGCGCATGAAGCCCATGTTGATGACGGACAGGGCCGTCTTCACGTAGTGCTTTTCGGGGCTGGTGCGGTTGAAGAAGGTGCGGATGGACTGCTGGGCCAGGTACTCGTCGTCGCCCTCGCCCAGGCACACCAGGTGCTCCCGGGCGACCTCCGCCGCGAAGGTGACGGAGAGCTTGTTCCACCACTGCCAGGGGTGGACCGGGATGAACAGGTAGTCCGCCGGGTCCAGGCCCTTCTCGCGCAGCACGCCGTGGAAGCGCTCGACGGTCGCCTCGCCCAGCTCCCCGCGCAGGAACGACTCGTACGCGATGCCGGCACCGGCCGTGAACGCCGCCCGCGAGCGGTGCGCGGCCAGCCACACCAGGCGGACCGGGTTCGCCGTCTCGGGCGCGTAGGAGAGGTACTCGTGGATGCCGAAGCCGAGCCGCCCGTTGTTGGCGACGAAGCAGGGGTGGCCCTCGGTCATCGAGGACTCGACGGTCTGGAAGTCGGCGCGGGCCAGCTCGGCGGCCGTCGTCTCCGGCTTGGTGAGCTTGTAGCAGGTGCCGGACAGGGTGGAGGAGATCTCCTCCAGGTAGACCGGCAGGATGCTGTCGCTCAGGCCCAGGGACTCGCGGAGTTCGATGAAGAAGTCCAGTGCGGCGAGCGGCAGTTCGGCGCCGCCGCGGTGGCGGGTGATCGACTCGGGCGCCACCTGCCAGTGGTCCAGGGCCCGGCGTGCGGCGGTGAAGCGGTAGCTCGTCGCGCCGTCGTCGCTGCGGACGACGTACTGGTCGCCGTCCCGCTCGGGGGTGAGGAGCCGCTCGTGCGCGAACTCGGCGAGCGCTTTGCGGATCAGCAGGCGGTTGGCCAGGTCCCAGCGCTCGGGGGACAGGTGCGCCACGGCGTCGGACAGGGTCATATCGCCACTCCTCGGGCAGCGGAGAACTGCTCACGCGTGCAGAAGCTCAGCAGCGCGCGCTTCTCCGGCTTGTCGATCTCGCGCTCGGGGACGAAGCCGACGGCCTCGTTGAGGGCGTGCACCGCCTTGTTGCGGACGTCGGGCTCCACCACGACCCGCCGGGTGCCGGGGTCGGCGAACAGCTCCTCCATCACGGCCGTGATGACGGCCCGGGTGAAACCGTGGATCGGCCGGTCGGTCGGGGCGACCAGGAAGTGCATGCCGACGTCGCCGGGCTCCGGGTCGTACAGCCCGGCCAGCTCCACGTACCGCGGGTCGTACTTCTCCATCAGGAACGCCGGCCGGCCCTCGTGCAGGCCGAGGCAGGCGTGGTGGTGCTCGTGCGCGGCGATGCGCAGGTACTCGCGCTCGACGTCCTCCAGGGTCGCGTCCTGCATCATCCAGTAGGCGGCCTTGGGGTGCGTGACCCAGGAGTGCAGCAGCGCGGCGTCCTTCAGCGGGTCGAGCGGGCGTACGGTCAGGGCGCCGATGGGGCGGGTGGTGCTCATACCGCGAACTCCTGGAAGGCGATGGTCTTCTCGACCGGGTAGTACTCGGAGCCGAGCATCTCCCGGATGATGTACGCGTTGCGGTACGGGCCCATGCCCAGGTCCGGGCTGGTGATGCTGTGGGTGTGGACGCCCGCGTTCTGCAGGAAGATCCCCCGGCCCGTGACGTCGATGGCGTAGTTGCGGGCGACGTCGAAGTTGCCCTGGGAGTCGTAGACGAGCCGGTCCCGGACCGGCGCCAGGAACTCCGGCTCGGCGTACCGGTAGCCGGTCGCCAGGATCAGGCCCTGCGACTGAAGCTCGAAGTCCTTGCCCTGCTCCTCCTGGCGGAAGCCCAGCCGGTAGGTGCCGTCCTCGTACCGGGCGCTGTGCAGCGCGGAGTTGGTGAGCAGCCGGGTGGGGACCGGGCCGCCGAGGTTCTTCCGGTAGAGCAGGTCGAAGATCTCGTTGACGAGGTCGCCGTCGATGCCCTTGAACAGGCCCTTCTGCTCGGCGGTGAGGCGGTAGCGGGTGGCCTCGGGCAGCGCGTGGAAGTAGTCGACGTACTCCGGGGACGTCATCTCCAGCGTGAGCTTGGTGTACTCCAGCGGGAAGAAGCGCGGGGAGCGGGTGACCCAGTTCAGCCGGTAGCCGTGGACGTCGATCTCGCCGAGCAGGTCGTGGTAGATCTCGGCGGCCGACTGGCCCGAGCCGACCAGGGTGATCGAGTCCTTCCGCTGCAGCTCCGCCTTGTGCTCCAGGTAGCGGGAGTTGTGGATGAAGTCGCCGCCCAGGCCCCGGCAGGCGTCGGGGATGTGGGGCGGGGTGCCGGTGCCGAGGACCAGGTGGCGGGCCCGGTAGGTGTCGCCGCCGGCGGTCCGCACCACGTACAGCCCGTCCTCGTGGGTCACCTCGGTGACGGTCGTGCCGAAGCGGATGCTGCTCAGTTTCTGGGCGGCCCAGCGGCAGTAGTCGTCGTACTCGACCCGCAGCGGGTAGAAGTTCTCGCGGATGTAGAACGAGTAGAGGCGGCCCTTCTCCTTCAGGTAGTTGAGGAAGGAGTACGGGGACGTCGGGTCGGCGAGGGTGACCAGGTCCGACATGAACGGGGTCTGCAGATGGGCGCCGTCGAGGAACATGCCCGAGTGCCACTCGAAGTCGGGCTTCGACTCCAGGAAGACGCCGTCGAGTTCGCGGATCGGCTCGGTCAGGCAGGCGAGGCCCAGGTTGAACGGGCCGAGCCCGATCCCCACGAAGTCATGGACCAAGGCGGGGCTTTCAGGACGCGCGGTCAAGGGACTCTCCCAGGTACTGCTCGGCGTGGCCGGCGATCAGATCGAGGACGGCCGCGATGTCGGACGTCTGCGTCTCGGGGTTGAGCAGGGTGAACTTCAGGTAGTGACGGTCGCCGACCTTGGTGCCCGCGACGACGGCGTCACCGGAGGCGAACAGGGCCTTGCGGGCGTAGAGGTTGGCGCGGTCGATCTCGGCGGGGTCGGTGACGGACCCCGGGATGTAGCGGAAGACCAGGGTGGACAGGCTCGGCTCGACCACCACGTCGAAGCGCGGGTCGGCGGCGAGCAGCTTCCAGCCCTCCCGCGCCAGCGCGCACACCTCGTCGAAGAGCTGCCCGATGCCGTCGGCGCCCATGGTGCGCAGCGTCATCCACAGCTTGAGGGCGTCGAAGCGGCGGGTGGTCTGCAGGGACTTGTCCACCTGGTTGGGGATGCGTTCCCGCACCATGCGGCGGGGGTTGAGGTACTCGGCGTGGTAGGTGGCGTGGCGCAGCGTGGCGGCGTCGCGCACCAGCAGGGCCGAGGAACTCACCGGCTGGAAGAAGGACTTGTGGTAGTCGACGGTGACGGAGTCGGCGCGCTCGATGCCGTCCAGGCGGTCCCGGTGCTTCAGGGAGGCGAGCAGGCCGCAGCCGTAGGCGGCGTCGACGTGCATCCAGGTGTCGAACTGCTCGCACAGCCCGGCGATCTCGGGCAGCGGGTCGATGGAGCCGAAGTCGGTGGTGCCGGCGGTGGCCACGACCGCCATGGGGAGGAGACCGTCCCGCCGGCAGCGCTCCAGCTCGCGGGCGAGGGCCACGGTCTGCAGGCGCTTGTCGTGGTCGACGGGGACGGACACCACGGCGTCCGGGCCGAGCCCGAGCAGCTTCGCGGACTTCTTCACGCTGAAGTGGCTGACCTCGGAGGCGAAGATGCGCAGTTTCGCCAGGTCCTGGGTCTTGGCCTCCTCGCGGGCCAGCAGCAGCGCCTGGAGGTTGGACTGGGTGCCGCCGGAGGTGAACACCCCGTCGGCGGCCGGGCCGAGGCCGATGCGCTCAGCCGTCCAGTCGATCAGTTTCCGCTCGATGAGGGTGCCGCCGGCCGACTGGTCCCAGGTGTCCAGCGAGGAGTTCACGGCGGACAGGACGGCCTCGCCGAGGACGGCCGGGATGACGACCGGGCAGTTGAGGTGGGCCAGGTATCGGGGGTGGTGGAAGTAGATCGCGTCCCGGAGGTAGACCTCCTCCAGTTCGTCCAGCACGGCGGCGGTGTCGTGCAGCGGCTGGTCGAGGTCGATCCCGTCGATGCGGGGGGCGAGGGCGTCGACGGTGACGCCGGTGAACGGCCGGTCGGTGGCGGCGAGTTTGGCGGCCACCCGCTCGACTCCGGCGGTCACGGAGCGGCGATACCGCTCCGCGGTGGTGTCGTTGAGCAGGTGCGAGCGCATGTGGGGGTCCTCCGGTGGGGACAGTCCGGTGCGGGTCAGGGAGCGGGCCGAGCCGCGGTCTGACTTAGGTTAGCCTAACCTAAGTCGCCTGTGGATCAGTCGGAGTCGTGACCATGATCACGCGTGGTGCCCGAGAGGTGGCGAGGAGCAGGGGTCAGCGCTCCGCCCGCAACTGCTCCTCGCTCATCCCGCGACGCCAGTAGCCGACGAACGTGACCCGGCGGCGGTCGATCCCGCGCTCCCGCACGAAGTGCCGGCGCAGTTCCTTCACGCACCCGGACTCACCGGCGATCCAGACGTACGGCCGCCCGGCGGACGGCAGCCGGGCGGCGCGCAGGGCGTCGAGGGCCATGGGGGAGCCCTCGGCGCCCCGGTCCTCGCGCACCAGCCAGGTGATCTCGGCGTCGGCCTCGGTGACCAGGTCCTGGATGTCCCCGGCGTGCGGGACCTCCAGCCAGACGCGGGCCCGGGTGCCGGGCGGCAGCGCCTCGACGATGGCCGAGGCGGCCGGTACGGCGGTCTCGTCGCCCCAGACGACCACGAGATCGGTGTCCCCCGGCGGCCGGAAGCGGATGGCCCGGTTGTCGGCGACGGCGGGGCCGAGCAGCAGCACACGGTCGCCCGCGGCGGCCCGGGCGGCCCAGCGGGAGGCCGGGCCGGCCTGGACGCCGGCGCCCGGCCCGATGCCGTGCAGGGCGAAGTCGATGTCGATCTCGTCCGGGTCGCGGCGCAGCCCGCGCAGCGTGTACGACCGCATCACGGCCCGGACGTCGTCCGGCAGTTCACGCCACCCCTGCCACCAGCCGTCGCCGAGTTCGAGCGGCACGACCGGCTCGGGCTGCCCGGGGTGCGGCAGGAACAGCGACAGCGACTGGTCGTGCCCGTCGGAGTGGAAGGCGTGTAGATCGGGCCCCGCGAAGGTGACCCGGACCAGAGACGGCCCGAGCCGCCTCGTCCGCGCGACCTGGAGGGAGAAGAAGCGGAACGGGGCGGCTACGGCGGTGGTCATGAAGGGACTCCCGAGTCGTCGTCAGGGACGGGGGCGCCCCGGGCGGCGTCCCCGCGGTGCTGAGCGCCTAGCTGACCTTCTTCGCGGTCTCGAGGGCCTTGGCCAGGTTCTCGACGAGCGGCACGCACTTGTCGTAGGACAGGATCGGCTCGGCGGAACGCGGGATGACCTGACCGGCCTTGACCGCGGGCAGCTTCTTCCACGTCGCCTCGGTGATGTCGTCCGGCTGGATGGCCGAGGTGCGGTCGTCCATCATGATGATGTCCGCCGCGTACTTGTCGACGTTCTCCCAGCTCAGGCTCTCGAACCAGCCGCCGCCCTCGGACTTGGCCTTCTCCGGCGGCTCGACGAAGTTCACGCCGAGGGCCTTGAAGTACTCCAGGTCCACGGAGAGGTTGGTGCCGGAGACGTAGAACAGCTCCTGGCTCGCCGAGCCGGCCATCACCTTGAGGTCGGGGTGCGCCTTGGCGGCCTTGCGCAGCCGTTCGGACGCCTCCTCGAACCGCTTCTTCGCGTCGGCGGCCTTCGCGGCCTTCATGTCGCCGCCGAGGGACTCGGCCAGCTCCCACATCCGCTGCAGCGGGGCGGTGAGCTGACGGTCGTACACCGATATGCCGGCGCTCGGGGCGAGCTTGGCGATCTTGTCCTTGGAGGCCTCGGGGACGTACCAGAGCGTGCCGGCGTCGTCGAACATCGTGGAGATCAGCACGTCGGGGGCGAGGGCCGCGTACTTCTCGACGTTGAACTGGTCCCAGGTGTTGCCGAGGACGGTGACCTTGCTGATGTCCATGTCGCCGGCCTGGACGTCGGGCTTGCCGTCCGGCGTCCTGGTGGGGCCGAAGACGCCCTTGACGGAGATGCCGTAGTCGTGGAGGGCGGCGGCGACGCCGGTGAAGGCGACGATGTTCGCCGGGACCTTGCCGAGCTTCACCGTGGTGCCGCGGTCGTCCTTGAAGGACCACGGACCGGACTTGGCGGCACCCGTCGCGTCCGAGCCGCCGTCCTCGGAGTCCCCGCTGCCGCACGCGGTCACGAGGGCGCCGAGTCCGAGGGCGCCGCCGGCGGCGAGGATGCCGCGGCGGGAGAAGCGGGCGGTGCTGGCGTTCGGCATGACGGGGTCTGCTTTCGTGCGTACGGAGCCACGGCGGGGCACGGCGAAGACCCGCCCGGCTGGAACGAGGTAACGAGGATTAGGTTAGCCTAACCTCAGATCTTGTCCAGGGGGCGTTGATATGCGTGCCCGGGGGAGGGGGCGGGAATGCCGGCGGAACCCGTGATCCGGATCACGGGTACCAGGGCTTCCCGGCCGCGCCGCCTAGGAGTTGAGGCGCCGCGTCACGGCCCGTACCAGGTCGGTGCGGGCGACCTGGAGCGCGAACTCCTCCCCGCCTTCCACCGTCGGCTTCGCGTACCAGGGCAGGCCGCGGCGGCGCCACTTGGCGGGGGCGAGGTGCGGGGGAGCGGGCGGCAGCGGCACGGTCCAGGGGCCCAGCCGGAGCCGCCCCTTCCACAGCCCGGAAGGCAACTCCGTGACGGGCACCCGCACCAGGAAGTCACCACCGGCCTGCGAGGCCGGTCGGGCCGGGAAGTCGGCGCTGTGGCCGCAGCCGTCCTCCAGGTGGACGGCGAGAGCGCCGTCCGGGGCGGCGGCCAGTGTGCAGCGGCCGGCGAACTCCAGTTCCGTGGGCGAGTCGGGGGCCCAACGCACAGTGGCGACGTTCAGCTGCGGCAGGACGGCGTGCTTCCGCTCGCCGATGTCGAGCGTGAAGTTGCCGTGCGGTGTGGTGGCGTACAGCGTCACAGCGCGCATGTCGTCGCCGGTGTCGACGACATGCGTCGTCGGGGCACCGGAGACCTGGGCGCCCCGGTTGCTGCCGATGCGGACCTCGCGGGAGACGCCCTGTGCGCCGATGGCGAGGGAGATGTCCCAGAGTCCCTCGGGAAGCGGTGCGCCGTCGCAGGCGGTGGTGAGGTCGACGGCGACCTCGAAACCGGCCTTGTCGTAGACGTATCCGTTCTGGGTGCCGGAGCTCGGGGAGTGGGTCGATGCCACCGATCTGAAGGCCGGAGCATGGCTGCGGACCCGTGAGGGGGCGCGTGTCCAGGTCGCTTCCCTGGAGCGGTGGACGGTCGGTTCGGCCGCGGTTCACAACCTCACAGTCCGTGATCTGCACACCTACTATGTGGTGGCGGGTGACGAAAGTCTTCTCGTGCACAATATGGGAGGACGAAAGCCTGGTCAGCGACCCAATTACGATGCTGAAGGTCCTCACACCACCTTTGTCCGCCACGGCGGAACGGGGCAGATCAAGAAGTATGCGGAGTGGGCGCCGCAGTCCAACCCGCGTAATCCGGCTCCTTGGGAACTCGTGAAAAGGTTCGACCTCGAAGGGCCCGCGCATACGAATGCGGACGGTACGGTGGTAGAAACGCCGCACATCAATCTTCCGAACGGGGGTGACGCGCGTGCGCCGGAAGACTGGGAAAGGCCCCTCGGGTGCCCGTGATGAGGACCGAGGTATGCGTTACATCCAGTCCTGGTACGCAGCCAACTGCGATGGTGAATGGGAGCACGAGTTCGGCATCAGGATCGCCACGACGGACAATCCCGGTTGGCACATTCACATCGATGTGAGCGAAACGAATTTGGAAGGTGTTCTCGTTCCGCGCGAAAGGCGCGATCTCTCAGGCGGAGAATGGATGATCGCATGGAGTGATGGGAAAGTCTTCCAGGCGGCCTGCAGTCCTCTGGCCCTTCGTGACGTGGACGCCCTCTTCGAAAGGGTGGCTGAGGGCTCCGCCAGCGATGAGGCGGAGAAGCCGGAACGCTGAGGTGAACAAAGGATGGGGCCTTCCGCATGTAGTGCGGAAGGCCCCTTCTCCGTGCCTGGGCGGCGCCCGGTGGTGGCCTGCACCGAGGTCGGCGCAGGCCGCGCTCGAGGTCAGCCCACCAACCCCAACTCCCGCGCGATCAGCATCCGCTGGACCTCGCTCGTGCCCTCGCCGATCTCCAGGATCTTGGAGTCGCGCCACATGCGGGCGACCGGGTACTCGTTCATGAAGCCGTAGCCGCCGTGGATCTGGGTGGCCTCGCGGGCGTTGTCGACCGCGACCGTGGAGGAGTGGAGCTTCGCCAGGGCCGCTTCCTTCTTGAAGGGGTCGCCCGCGACCAGGCGGGCCGCCGCGTCGCGCCAGGCGAGGCGGGCCGTGTGGGCCTTCATCTCCATGTCCGCGATCTTGAACTGGATCGCCTGGTTCGCGGCGATCGGCCTGCCGAAGGCGTGGCGTTCCCTGGCGTACTTGACCGACTCGTCGACGCAGCCCTGGGCCAGGCCGGTGGCGAGCGCCGCGATCGCGATGCGGCCCTCGTCGAGGATGCGCAGGAACTGGGCGTAGCCGCGGCCCTCCTCGCCCAGGAGGCTCGCCGCCGGGACGCGGACGTCCGTGAAGGACAGCTCGCGGGTGTCCGAGGCGTTCCAGCCGACCTTCGAGTACGGGGCCGCGACCGTGAAGCCGGGGGTGCCGGAGGGGACGATGATGGAGGAGATCAGCGGCTTGCCGTCGGGCTTGCGGCCCGTGACCGCCGTGACCGTCACCAGGCCCGTGATGTCCGTGCCCGAGTTGGTGATGAAGCACTTGGTGCCGTTGATGACCCACTCGTTCGTCGACTCGTCCAGCCGCGCCGTCGTGCGGGTCGCGCCCGCGTCGCTGCCGCCGTCCGGCTCCGTCAGGCCGAACGCGCCCAGCAGTTCGCCCGAGCAGAGGCGGGGGAGCCACTCCCGCTTCTGGGCCTCCGTGCCGTAGAGGTGGATCGGCATCGCGCCGAGGGAGACGCCGGCCTCCAGGGTGATGGCCACCGAGGAGTCGACCCGCGCCAGCTCCTCCAGGGCCACGCCCAGCGCCAGGTAGTCGCCGCCCATGCCGCCGTACTCCTCCGGGAACGGCAGGCCGAACAGGCCCATGCGGCCCATCTCCCGGACTATCTCGTAGGGGAACTCGTGCCGCTCGTAGAAGTCGCCGATCTTGGGCGCCACGACCTCGTGCGCGAACTCCTCGACCGTGCGGCGGAGTTCTTCCAGCTCGGGGGGAAGGCGGTAGTCCATGGTGGTCACTGCTCCTCGGTGTCCTCGTGGGACAGGGCTCGGACGGTGCGGGACGGGCTGGGTCGGCCCAGGTGGGCGGCCATCCACGCGCTGGTGGCGACGAGGCGGCCGAGGTCGATGCCGGTGTCGATGCCGAGGCCCCGCAGCATCCACACGAGGTCTTCGGTGGCGAGATTGCCGGTCGCCGACTTCGCGTACGGGCAGCCGCCGAGGCCGCCCGCCGAGGCGTCGACCGTCGTCACGCCCTGCTGGAGGGCAGCGAGGGTGTTGGCCAGCGCCTGGCCGTAGGTGTCGTGGAAGTGGACGCCGAGGGCAGAGGCCGGGATTCCCGCCTCGTCCAGGGCCGCGAGGAGCGCGACCACGTGGCCCGGGGTCGCCACGCCGATCGTGTCGCCCAGGCTCAGCTCGTCGCAGCCCATGTCCAGCAGGGCGCGGCAGACCCGGACCACCTGGGGGACCGGGACCGCGCCCTCCCAGGGGTCGCCGAAGCACATGGACAGGTAGCCGCGGACGTGGACGTCGTCCGCCTTCGCCCGGGCCACCACCGGCTCGAACATCGCCAGCGCCTCGTCCACCGTGCGGTTGAGGTTGGCCTTGGCGAAGGACTCCGTGGCGCTGGCGAAGACCGCGACACGGCGGGCGCCCAGCGCGAGGGCGCGGTCCAGGCCCCGTTCGTTCGGGACGAGGACCGGCAGGGCCACCGGGAGGTCGCTGACGAGCGGGAACAGCTGCTCGGCGTCCGCCAGCTGGGGGACCCACCTGGGGTGGACGAAGCTGGTCGCCTCGATCGTGGTCAGGCCCGCCTCGGCCAGGCGGCGGATGAACGCCGCCTTGATCTCGGTGGGGACGGCCGCCTGCTCGTTCTGCAGGCCGTCGCGCGCGCCCACCTCGTGGATGCGGACCCGGGCGGGCAGGTCCGCGGCCGGGACGGTCATCGGGAGCCCCGGGACTGTCATTCCGCCGCCTCCTCGTTCGGTGCGATGACCGCCAGGACCTGGTCCATGGCGACCGTGGTGCCGGGCGAGACGTCCAGCTCGGTGACCTTGCCGGCGTGCGGGGCGGAGATGACGTGCTCCATCTTCATCGCCTCCACCACGAGCAGGCTCTGACCGGCGCTCACCTCGTCGCCGACGGCCACCTTCACCACTGTCACCGTGCCCGGCATCGGCGCGGTCAGCGAGTCGGCGCCCGCGTGGGCCGCCCGGGTGAGGGACGCGGCCACCGGGTCGTGGTCGCGCACGTGCCAGGCGTCGCCGTCGCGGCCGAGCCAGTCGGCGGCGCGGTGGAAGGTGTGGCGGACGCCGTCCAGGGTCACCACGACCCGGTCGCCGGTGACCGTCGCCGTACCGCGCGGGGTGTACTCCAGCGGCTCCCGCACCCGGAGGTGGAAGGCCGGCGGCTTCGGTGTGCCGCCCAGGCGCCAGCCGCTGGGGACCGAGAAGGGGTCCGTCCAGCCGCCCGGCTCCGGCTGCAGGGCCTCCCCGCGGACGGCCGCCGCCGCCTCGTAGACCTCCTCCGGCACCTCCGTGGCGACCAGGTCCTCCACCTCGCGCTCGACCAGGCCGGTGTCCATGTCGCCGGAGACCACCGCCGGGTGGGCGAGCAGGCGGCGCAGGAAGCCGGCGTTGGTCTGCACGCCCAGCGTGACCGTGTCCGCCAGGGCCGCGCGGAGCTTGCGCAGGGCGGTCGCGCGGTCGGGGCCGTACGCGATGACCTTGGAGAGCATCGGGTCGTAGAGGCTGCCCACCTCGGTGCCCTCCGTGAGGCCCGAGTCCGTGCGGACGCCGTCGCCCTGCGGCTCGCGCAGCCTCAGCACCGTGCCGCCGGAGGGGAGGAAGCCGCGGGAGGGGTCCTCGGCGCAGATCCGGGCCTCCACCGCATGGCCCGTCAGCCGTACGTCCTCCTGGGTGAAGCCCAGGGGCTCCCCGGCCGCCACCCGCAGCTGCCACTCGACCAGGTCCAGGCCGGTGACGAGCTCCGTGACCGGGTGCTCCACCTGGAGGCGGGTGTTCATCTCCATGAAGTAGTACGACGACGGGTCGGTGCCCGGGACGATGAACTCCACCGTGCCCGCGCCCCGGTAGCCGCAGGAGCGGGCCGCCTGGACCGCCGCCTCGCCCATCGCCGCGCGCGTCCGCTCGTCGAGGAGCACGCTGGGCGCCTCCTCGATGATCTTCTGGTGGCGGCGCTGGAGGGAGCACTCGCGCTCGCCCAGATGCACCACGTTGCCGTGGCCGTCGGCCAGGACCTGGATCTCGATGTGGCGGGGGCGGTCGATCCAGCGCTCGACGAGGAGCGTGTCGTCGCCGAAGGAGGCGCGGGCCTCGCGGCGGGCCGAGGCGATCTCCTCCTCCAGCCGGGTCAGGTCCCGCACCAGGCGCATGCCCTTGCCGCCGCCGCCCGCGCTCGGCTTCAGCAGCACCGGCGCGCCCAGCTCGCGGGCCGCCTCGGCCAGCTCCGGGTCCCGGCCGCCGGGAACCACCGGCACCCCGGCCTCGCGGACCGTCTCCTTGGCGCGGATCTTGTCGCCCATCAGCGCGATCGCGTCCGCCGGGGGGCCGATGAAGACCAGTCCGGCCTCGGCGCAGGCGCGCGCGAAGGCGGCGTTCTCGGCGAGGAAGCCGTAGCCCGGGTGGACGGCCTGGGCGCCGGTGCGGGCCGCGGCCTCCAGGAGGCGCTCCACCGACAGGTAGCTCTCCGACGCGGGGGCCGGGCCGATCCGCACCGCCGTGTCCGCCTCGCGGACGTGCCGGGCGTCGGCGTCCGCGTCGGAGAAGACGGCCACCGAGCGCACGCCCATCGACCGCAGCGTCCGGATGACGCGCACGGCGATCTCGCCCCGGTTGGCCACCAGTACTGTCTCGAACATCGTCGTCCGTCCCCTCACATCCGGAAGACGCCGAACTGGGGGTCACCCAGGGGCGCGTTGGCACACGCGGTCAGGGCCAGGCCGAGGACCTGACGGGTGTCCATCGGGTCGATCACACCGTCGTCCCAGAGGCGGGCCGTCGCGTAGTAGGCGTTGCCCTGGCGCTCGTACTGGGCGCGGATCGGGGCCTTGAAGGCGTCCTCGTCCTCCGCGGGCCAGGACTCGCCGCGCGCCTCCAGCTGGTCGCGCTTGACGGTCGCGAGCACCGAGGCGGCCTGCTCGCCGCCCATGACCGAGATCTTGGCGTTCGGCCACATCCACAGGAAACGGGGGGAGTACGCCCGGCCGCACATCGAGTAGTTCCCCGCGCCGTACGAGCCGCCGACGACGACCGTGAGCTTCGGCACGCGCGTGCACGCCACGGCCGTGACCATCTTGGCGCCGTGCTTGGCGATGCCGCCCGCCTCGTAGTCCTTGCCGACCATGAAGCCCGAGATGTTCTGCAGGAACAGCAGCGGGATGCCGCGCTGGTCGCACAGCTCGATGAAATGGGCGCCCTTCTGGGCGGACTCGGAGAACAGGATGCCGTTGTTGGCGACGATGCCCACCGGGTGGCCGTGGATCCGGGCGAAGCCGGTGACCAGGGTCTGGCCGAACTCGGACTTGAACTCGGCGAAGCGGGAGCCGTCGACGACCCGGGCGATGATCTCGCGCACGTCGTACGGGGTGCGGGAGTCGACCGGGACCGCGCCGTACAGGCCCTGCGGGTCGACCTTGGGCTCGATCGCCTGCGTGACCTCCCAGGGGAGGGGGCCCCGGGTGGGGAGGGTGGAGACGATCGTGCGGACGATGCGCAGGGCGTGCGCGTCGTTCTCCGCGAGGTGGTCCGTGACGCCCGAGATCCGGGAGTGGACCTCGCCGCCGCCGAGCTCCTCCGCGGTGACGACCTCGCCGGTGGCCGCCTTCACCAGGGGCGGACCGCCGAGGAAGATCGTGCCCTGGTTGCGGACGATCACCGCCTCGTCGCTCATCGCCGGGACGTACGCCCCGCCGGCCGTGCACGAGCCGAGGACGGCGGCGATCTGGGGGATGCCGGCGCCGGACATGCGGGCCTGGTTGTAGAAGATCCGGCCGAAGTGCTCGCGGTCCGGGAAGACCTCGTCCTGCATCGGGAGGAAGGCGCCGCCCGAGTCCACCAGGTAGACGCAGGGGAGGCGGTTGTCGAGGGCGACCTCCTGGGCGCGGAGGTGCTTCTTGACCGTCATCGGGTAGTACGTGCCGCCCTTGACCGTGGCGTCGTTGGCGATGACCACCGTCTCGCGGCCGCTGACCCGGCCGATGCCGGCGATGACGCCCGCGGCCGGGGCCTGGTCCTCGTACATCCCGTCGGCCGCGAGCGGGGCCAGCTCCAGGAACGGTGAGCCCGGGTCGAGGAGGGTGTCCACCCGGTCGCGGGGGAGCAGCTTGCCGCGCGCGGTGTGGCGGGCGCGGGCCTTCTCGCCGCCGCCCTGTGCGGCCGCGGCCAGCTTGGTGCGCAGCTCCTCCACGAGGGTGCGGTGCGCCTCCTCGTTGGCCCGAAAGGCCTCCGACGCGGGGTCTGCCGCGCTCGTGAGCTCCGGTGCCTCGTGCATCCTGCGGGTCCCCTCACGTGTTAATGAGCGTTAACGCATTTCCTTCAGGTTAACGACCGCTAACCTCCCTGTCTAGAATTGATTTCATGGCCACCAGAACCGACGCCCCCACCCGCCGTGAGCAGATCCTCAAGGAGGCCGCGCGGCTGTTCGCCGAGCGGGGCTTCCACGGGGTCGGAGTCGACGAGATAGGCGCCGCGGTCGGGATCAGCGGGCCCGGTCTCTACCGGCACTTCGCGGGCAAGGACGCGATGCTCGCGGAGCTGCTGGTGGGGATCAGCGGGCAGTTGCTGACCGGGGCGAAGCGGAGGCTGGCGGAGGCGGACGGGGGTGGGCCGGAGGGGGTGCTCGACTCGCTGATCGAGGGGCATATCGACTTCGCGCTCGACGACCGGCCTCTGATCACCCTGCACGACCGGGAGCTGGACCGCCTGCGGGACAGCGACCGGAAGATGGTGCGGCAGCTGCAGCGGCAGTACGTGGAGCTGTGGGTGGAGGTCGTGCGGAAGGTCTACCCGGGGCTGGGGGAGCCGGCGGCGCGGTCCGCCGTGCACTCGGTGTTCGGGCTGCTGAACTCGACGCCGCACCTGGGGAGGGGCGGGTCGCTGCCGGGGCGGGGGGCGACGGCGGAGTTGCTGCACCGGATGGCGCGGGGGGCGTTCGCGGCGGCGGAGGGCTGACCTCACGCCCTTCGGCATCTCGGGCTTCCCGGTATCTCAGGCCCCTCGGCATCTCAGCCCTCCGGCACCTCGGGTGCCTCGACAGGTGCACCTCGCCCCGGGTTCACCCGGCGTCCCCGCGGCGTGACGAGCGTTACCCCGCCCCCACCCTGGACGGTGGTTGATACTCGCCGGTATCTTGAGTGAGCAAGCGCTTAGACATGCTGAGGTCCGTGGAGGTGGCGGCGTGCGCCGTACGGTGTTCAACGAGGATCACGAGGCGTTCCGGGAGACCATCCGCGCCTTCATCGAGGCCGAGGTCGTACCCGTGTACGACGAGTGGTTCGCGGCGGGTCAGGCGCCCCGCGACTTCTACTACAAGCTCGGTGAGCTGGGCATCTTCGGCATCAACGTGCCGGAGGAGTTCGGCGGTGCCGGCCTGGAGTCGCACAAGTTCGAGGCCGTGCTGTACGAGGAGACCGCCCGCGCCGGTGTCCAGTTCGGCGGCTCCGGCGTGCACGTGCTGCTCGCCCTGCCGTACATCAAGATGCTGGCGACGGACGAGCAGAAGAAGCGGTACCTGCCGAAGTTCGTCACCGGCGAGGAGATGTGGGCCATCGCGATGACGGAGCCGGGCACCGGTTCCGACCTCGCGGGCATGAAGTCCACCGCCAAGCTGAGCGAGGACGGCACGCACTACGTCCTCAACGGCGCCAAGACCTTCATCACGGGCGGCGTGCACGCCGACCGCGTGATCGTGTGCGCCCGCACCTCCGCGCCCACCGCCGAGGACCGCCGGCACGGCATCTCCCTGTTCGCCGTGGACACCAAGTCCGAGGGCTACTCCGTCGGCCGCAAGCTCGACAAGCTCGGCCTGCGCACCTCCGACACCGCCGAGCTCGCGTTCGTCGACGTCAAGGTCCCCGTCGAGGACCTCCTCGGCGAGGAGAACAAGGGCTTCTCCTACCTCGGCCACAACCTGGCCTCCGAGCGCTGGGGCATCGCCTTCGGCGCCTACGCCCAGGCCAAGGCCGCCGTCCGGTTCGCCAAGCAGTACGTGCAGGAGCGCACCGTCTTCGGCAAGCCGGTCGCGGCCTTCCAGAACACCAAGTTCGAACTGGCCGCCTGCCAGGCCGAGGTGGACGCCGCCGAGGCCGTCGCCGACCGCGCCACCGAGGCCCTGGACGCCGGTGAGCTGACGCCCGCCGAGGCCGCCTCCGCGAAGCTGTTCTGCACCGAGGTCGCGCACCGCGTCATCGACCGCTGCCTCCAGCTGCACGGCGGCTACGGCTACATGAACGAGTACCCGATCGCCCGCCTGTACGCGGACAACCGCGTCAACCGCATCTACGGCGGCACCAGCGAGATCATGAAGTCGATCATCGCGAAGGACATGGGGCTGTAAGCCGGCCGTAGTCATTGGCCGGTACAACAGTCCTCATGAGCCAGGCACTTCAGGACCTCCTCGATCTGCTCGACCTGGAGCAGATCGAGGAGGACATCTTCCGCGGCCGGTCCCGGTCCGCCGTCGTCCCGCGGGTCTTCGGCGGGCAGGTCGCGGCCCAGGCGCTCGTCGCCGCCGGGCGGACGGTCCCCGAGGACCGTCCCGCGCACTCGCTGCACGCGTACTTCCTGCGTCCCGGCGACCCCGGCGCGCCCATCGTCTACACCGTCGACCGGATCCGCGACGGCCGCTCCTTCACCACCCGGCGGGTGGTCGCCGTCCAGCACGGCAAGCCGATCTTCCACCTCTCGGCCTCCTTCCAGGTGGCCGAGGACGGCCTGGACCACCAGGAGCCCATGCCCCCCTCGCCCGATCCGGCCACGCTGCCCACGGGTGAGGAGCGGCTGCGCGGCTACGCGCACCTCGACCCGGGGGTCGTGGAGCGGTTCCTCGAGGCACGGGCCGCCGTCGACCTGCGGTACGTCGACGAGCCGCCGTACGGGAGGTTCGGCGAGCCGCGCGAGCCGCACTCGCAGGTCTGGTTCCGCACCAACGGCAAGCTCGCCGACGGTCCTCTGCTGCACGTCGTCCTCGCCACGTACGTCTCCGACATGACGCTGCTCGACTCGGTGCTGCTCGCGCACGGGCGCGGCGGCTGGGCCGTGGGGGACGTCGTCGGGGCCTCGCTGGACCACGCGATGTGGTTCCACCGGCCGTTCCGCGCCGACGAGTGGCTGCTGTACGACCAGGAGTCCCCGTCCGCGTCCGGCGGCCGGGGACTGGGCCAGGCCCGCATCTACACGCAGGACGGGCGGCTGGCCATCACCGTCATCCAGGAGGGCGTGGTCCGCGTCCCGCGCGGGCCGGGCGCCGGCGGGCCGGGCGCTAGCTGAGGCCCGCCTCCGCGAGCAGGTACGCCGTCATCGGGTCGTAGTGGCGCGGGCTGACCACGTGGTCGTCGAGGGGCACCGTCACCTGCACGGTGCCCTCCGCCTCGGCGATGAAGAGGGCCGGGTCGTTGCAGTCGGCGTAGCCGACGGAGTCGACGCCGTGCTGCCCCGCGTACCCCGCCCAGCCGTGGTCGGCGACGACCAGGTCGGGCAGCGGGCGGCCCTCGCGCTCCAGGCCCGTGAGAATCGCCTTCATCGGTTCGCCCGAGTGGGTGTGCCACAGGCTGGCGCCGTGCTCCAGGACGGCCACGTCCGCGAACTGCATGACGTAGCCCTCGTCCGTCGTCAGGCCGTCCGGGATGACGACGATCTCGCAGCCGGCCGTGCGCAGGGCCTGCGCGGTCGCACGGTGCACGTCGAGCAGGCCGCCGGGGTGGCCGGTGGCGAACAGCACGCGCTGGCCGCCGTCCGCCGCCTTGCGCAGCCGGCCGGCGAGGCGCTCCAGGGCCGCGACCGTCAGCTCGGGGTCGATGGTGTCCTGCCCGTAGCGGTGCTCCGGGTCGTCGTTCACACCGGCCCGTTCCGCCATCACCGCGAGGACGTCCTGCTCGTCGCTCCAGCGGTCGCCGAGTTCCAGGCCGAGCCAGTAGTGGCGGTCGCCGTTCGCCAGCTTGCGGTAGTGGGAGAGGTTGTTCTCGCGGGGGGTGGCGACGTCGCCCGCGATGCGCGTCCTGACGAGGTGTTCGACGAGTTCGGCGCGGCTGGGTGTCCCGGATATCGGCATGGCATCCATTGTGGGGCAGCCGCCTGTGGGCGTCCCTGGCGTATCGCACGCTGGGACGTGCGTCACGTACTCAGACGGACCCCGCTCGGGTACTCACAGCCGCCGCAGCGCGAACCAGAGTTCCATCCGGACGTCCGGGTCGTCGAGGTCCGCCCCCAGCAGGGCGGCGCAGCGGGCGACGCGCTGGCGGACGGTGTTGCGGTGCACGGACAGGGCGACGGCCGTGCGGTCCCAACTGCCGTGCAGGGAGAGCCAGGTGCGCAGGGTCTCGGTGAGGGCCGGGTGGTCCGTGACGGGGGCCAGGAGCGTGCGGGCGTGGGCCGCCGCCTCGCCGGGCGGCACCAGGTCGGCCAGGGCGGGGCGGGCGCTGTGCCGGACCAGCGGGGCGCGGGTCGCGCGGGCCCGGGCCAGGGCGCGGGCTGCCTGGGTGTCGGCGGCGGCCCAGTCCTCCGGGCCGGCGGGGGCGCTGACGCCCAGGGTCCAGCCGGGCAGCGGGTCCGGTGCCCGGCCGGCCGGGACCAGGACGCGTACGGTCTCGCCCGCCGGGTCGGCCAGGGCGGAACCGAGCGCGGCACCCACCGCGGAGGCCGCGACGGGGCCGGGGGCGCCGTCCGTGTCGGGCCGCGCGTGCACGACGACCCACGGCCCGTCGCCCAGCAGCGGGGCGACCTCCTCGGGCCGGGCGCCCAGCAGCAGCCGGACCAGGGCGGAGGAACGGGCCGTGCCGGTGCCGCTGAGCTGCTCGCCGGTGAGCAGGGTCAGCAGCACGGCCGCGACGGAGGCGACGGTGTGGTCGCCGGGGGCCCGCCGCGGGGTGGCGACCGCGAGCACGAATCCCTGCCCGGCGCCCAGACCCCAGGCGGCGAGGTGGAGGCCGGCGGCGGAGTCGGTCGCGGAGGCGGGGGCGGCGCGCTCGCCCGGGCCCTCGCCCGGCCGCACCACCTCCGCGAGCCGTGCCAGCGCCTGGCGCGCCTCGTCCTCCGGCTCCCGCCCCGCTCCCGCGATCTCCGTCCCCTCCGGCCCGTACAGCGCCGCCCACCCGCCCAGCCGCTGGGCGAGCCGGCGCAGGACGGAGGGGACCGGGTCGGGACGGGACGCGGCCGAGGCGAGGCTCTGCTGGGCCTCCGTCACCCGGCGCAGTTCGGACAGGCGGGCCTGCGCCATCAGCTGCCAGACCGCGCGGGCCACGCCTGAGAACGTGGTCCGGGGCGGCACCTCCAGCAGTGGCAGCCCGTGCCGGTCGCAGGCCGCGGCCAGCGCCTGCGGCACCGTGTCGTGCACCGGCGCGAGCCCGAAGCCCAACGCCGCGCCGCCCGCCGCCACGATCCGGGACACGTACCCGTCGAAGTAGTCCGGCCCCGCCCCCTCCGGGACGTGCACGCCCGCCGTGAGCAGCAGCTCCCCGCCCAGCAGATACGGGTACGGGTCCGCCATCTCGGAGGTGTGCACCCAGTGGACGACGACGCCGGGCGCGGACGGCCCGGCGATGTGCCGCAGGGCCAGGTCCTCCCGGGCCAGCAGGGCGGGCAGCGCGACCGGCGGAGTGGGCGGGACCGCCGGATCCGGCATGGTGTGCGTTCCCTCCACTCGGTGCGGCTCGAATGGATGAAACGTACACTTCGCAGTCGCTTTCCGGCCACCTAGGGTCAGTCCTCGTCAACCTCGTCCCCACGAGCGAGCGTGTGCGAAGGAGGCCCCATGGCCGTCGACTACCTCGTGATCGTCGTCTACCTGGCCGGAATGCTGGCCATGGGCTGGTGGGGCATGCGCCGCGCCCGGTCCAAGAGCGAGTTCCTCGTGGCCGGCCGCCGCCTCGGCCCGACCATGTACTCCGGCACCATGGCGGCGATCGTCCTCGGCGGCGCCTCCACCATCGGCGGGGTGGGGCTGGGCTACCAGTACGGCCTCTCCGGTGCCTGGATGGTCTTCACCATCGGCCTCGGCCTGCTGGCGCTGTCCGTCTTCTTCTCCGCCCGCATCGCCCGGCTGAAGGTCTACACCGTCTCCGAGATGCTCGACCTGCGGTACGGCGGCGGCCGGGCCGGGATCATCTCCGGTGTCGTCATGTGGGCGTACACGCTGATGCTCGCGGTGACCTCGACCATCGCGTACGCCACGATCTTCGACGTCCTGTTCGACCTGAACCGCACCCTCGCGATCGTGCTCGGCGGCTCGATCGTGGTGGCGTACTCCACGCTCGGCGGCATGTGGTCGATCACCCTGACGGACATGGTGCAGTTCGTCGTGAAGACCGTCGGCGTGCTGCTCCTGCTGCTGCCCATCGCCGTCGTCAAGGCCGGCGGGTTCGCCGAGATGAAGGCCCAACTGCCCACCGAGTACTTCGACCCGCTCGGCATCGGCGGCGAGACGATCTTCACCTACGTGCTGATCTACACCTTCGGCATGCTCATCGGGCAGGACATCTGGCAGCGCGTCTTCACCGCCCGCAGCGACCGCACCGCCAAGTGGGGCGGGACCGTCGCCGGCACCTACTGCCTCGCCTACGCCCTCGCCGGCGCCGTGATCGGCACGGCCGCCAAGGTGCTGTACCCGAAGCTGGGAAGCGCGGACGACGCCTTCGCGACGATCGTCAAGGACGAGCTGCCCGTCGGGGTGCGCGGCCTGGTGCTGGCCGCCGCCCTGGCCGCCGTGATGTCGACGTCCTCCGGCGCGCTGATCGCCTGCGCCACCGTCGCCAACAACGACATCTGGTCCCGGCTGCGCGGCCTCGGCAGGACGGAGGCCGCGGAGGACCGCGACGAGGTGAAGGGCAACCGCGCCTTCATCCTGCTGATGGGCCTCGCCGTCATCGCCACGGCCATCGCCATCGACAACGTCGTGGAGGCCCTGACCGTCGCCTACAACCTCCTCGTCGGCGGTCTGCTCGTGCCGATCCTCGGCGGGCTGGTGTGGAGGCGCGGCACGGTGCACGGCGCCCTGGCCTCCGTGGTGGTCGGCGGCGTCGCGGTGATCGTGCTGATGGCGACCCGGGGCATCCTCGCCAACGAGCCGGTCTACTACGGCCTGCTCGCCTCCCTCGCCGCCTACCTGGTCGTCTCCCTGGCCACCCCCGCCACCGACGCCGCCGTGCTCGCCGCCTGGCGCGAGCGGCTCGCCGGGCGCTCTCCCGAACGCCCGTCCGAACCGGTCCCGGCTTCCCAGTAGAGTCGTAGAGCAAGCAGCACATACGCGATGAAGCGTAGGAAAGAAGGCATTTCTCCATGAGCAGCAACGAGACTCCCCGCGGGCCCGTCGACTCCTCCCGCGTCCCCCGGTACGCCGGTCCCGCGACCTTCGCCCGGCTGCCCCGGCTGGACGAGGTCGGCCGGGCCGACGTCGCCGTCGTGGGCGTGCCGTTCGACTCTGGTGTCTCGTACCGGCCGGGCGCCCGCTTCGGCGGCAACGCGATCCGCGAGGCGTCCCGGCTGCTGCGCCCGTACAACCCGGCGCAGGACGCCTCCCCGTTCGCCCTCGCCCAGGTCGCGGACGGCGGCGACATCGCGGTGAACCCGTTCAACATCAACGAGGCCGTGGAGACCGTCGAGGCCGCCGCGGACGACCTGCTCGGCACGGGCGCCCGCCTGATGACCCTCGGCGGCGACCACACCATCGCGCTGCCCCTGCTGCGCTCGGTCGCGAAGAAGCACGGCCCGGTCGCCCTGCTGCACTTCGACGCCCACCTCGACACCTGGGACACCTACTTCGGCGCCGAGTACACGCACGGCACCCCGTTCCGCCGCGCGGTCGAGGAGGGCATCCTCGACACCTCCGCCCTCTCCCACGTCGGCACCCGCGGCCCGCTCTACGGCAAGCAGGACCTCACCGACGACGAGAAGATGGGCTTCGGCATCGTCACCTCGGCCGACGTCTACCGGCGCGGCGCCGACGAGGTCGCCGACCAGCTCCGCCAGCGCATCGGCGACCGGCCGCTGTACATCTCCATCGACATCGACTGCCTCGACCCGGCCCACGCCCCGGGCACCGGCACGCCCGAGGCCGGCGGCATGACCTCGCGCGAACTGCTGGAGATCCTGCGCGGCCTGGCCTCCTGCAACCTGGTCTCCGCGGACGTCGTCGAGGTGGCGCCCGCGTACGATCACGCGGAGATCACGTCGGTGGCCGCGTCCCACACGGCGTACGAACTGACCACGATCATGTCCCGCCAGATCGCCGCGGCCCGGAAGGACTCGGAAGCCAAGTGACCCACGACCACGACCTGGTGCTCCGCCCGACACCCGCCCAGACGGAGGCCGCGCTGAACCCTCCTGACGGCCGCAACGGCGGAGACCTGGTCGTGGAGACCCTGGCCGCCCTCGGCGCGACGACCGTCTTCGGCCTGCCCGGCCAGCACGCCCTCGGCATGTTCGACGCGCTGCGCCGCTCCGACCTGAGGTACATCGGCCTGCGCGTGGAGAACAACGCCGGGTTCGCGGCCGACGCCTACGGCCGGATCACCGGCGAGGCCGCGCCGCTGCTGCTGTCGACCGGGCCGGGCGCGCTGACGTCCCTCGCCGCGCTCCAGGAGGCGGCGGCCGCCTCCGCGCCCGTGCTGGCGATCAGCAGCCAGGTCCCGCGGGCGGGCCTGGGCGGCGGGCGGCACGGCTATCTGCACGAACTCCCCGACCAGGCGGCCTCGTTCCGGGGTGTGGTCAAGTCCGTCCACACCGTCCGCACGCAGTCGCAGATCCCGTCCGCGATCGAGGCGGCCTGGAAGTCGGCGCTGTCGGCCCCGCACGGCCCGGTGTGGGTGGAGATCCCGCAGGACGTGCTGCTCGCCGGGACGGCGATCCCGGTGGTGACGGGCGGTGACGCCTTCCCGGAGGAACTGCCGCCGCGCCCCGAACTGACCGCCGTCGCCGCCGACCTGCTGTCGAAGGCCATCCGGCCGGCGATCATCGCGGGCGGCGGAGTGGTGCGGGCGGACGCGAGCGGCAAGCTGCGGCAGCTCGCGGAACTGATCCAGGCCCCGGTGGTCACCACCCCCGGCGGCAAGGGCGCGTTCCCCTGGACGCACCCCCTGTCGCTGCAGTCCTGGATCGAGGACCGGCACACCACCGACTTCCTGGAGGACGCGGACGTCCTGCTGGTCGTCGGCTCGGGACTGGGCGAACTCTCCTCGAACTACCACACGTTCAGGCCGCGCGGCCGGGTCGTCCAGATCGAGGCCGACCTCGGCAAGCTGGAGTCCAACCACCCGGGCCTGGGCATCCACGCGGACGCCCGCCTGGCCCTGCAGGCGCTGCTGGAGACGGTGTCGCCCAGGGAGGACGGGACGGCGCCGGACCGGGTCCGGGAGCTGCTCGGCAAGGTCGCCGACCGCATCGCCGCCCAGGAACTCACCCTGGAACAGGACGTGCTGGCGTCCGTCCGCAGGGCGCTGCCCGCCGACTCGCCGTCCTTCTGGGACATGACGATCCTCGCGTACTGGGCGTGGTCGGCCTTCGACGCCAAGGGCCCCAACCACATGCACTCCGCCCAGGGCGCCGGCGGCCTCGGCTACGGCTTCCCGGCGGCACTCGGCGCGGCGGCGGCCGACCCGACCCGGCCCGTCCTCGCGGTCTCCGGCGACGGCGGCGCCCTGTACTCCATCGCCGAGCTGGCCACCGCCCGCCAGTACGACCTGGACGTCACCTGGCTCATCGTCGACGACGGCGGCTACGGCATCCTGCGGGAGTACATGAACGACGCGTTCGGCCAGGCCACCGCGACGGAGCTGACCCGGCCCGACTACGTGGCCCTGGCGGAGTCCTTCGGCGTCCCCGGGGTCCGGACGAGCCCGGAGAGCCTGGAGCGGGACCTCGCCAAGGCGCTGCGGACGCCCGGGCCCTCGGTGGTCCTGCTGCCCGCGGTGCTGCGGATGTTCGCGCCGACGCACCTGGACTGAGCGAGGCCCCGGCGCACCCCTGCTACGCACGGGCGGCGCTCCGTACGAGGAGCGGCGTCGGGCGTTCCCGCAGCGGTCAGTGGAACCAGAACAGCAGCGTGTCCGGGTTCGTCCCGCGCCTGCGCGCGCTCTCCCACTCCGCCGCCTCGAACCGCATCGCCTCGGCGAACCGGCGTGCAGCGTCACGGAATTCGGGGCTCAGCCGGACGAGTACGGACTCGTAGGCGTCCGCGAGGGCGGCGGCCCGCCGGGCCGGCAGGGTGCCGATGGCGGGCACCGCGTCGCCCGGGTGGGGCAGGCGCAGCGGCGGGCCGCTGAACAGGAACGTGCCGGGGAGCAGGTCGGACGGCACGCCGTGGTGGGCCAGTTCGTCGTCCAGCGCGTAGAACCACGACGGCCGCCGCCAGGTGCCGAGGTCGGTGGGGTCGGAGAAGTGCGCGGCGACGGCCTGGTAGAAGGCGTAGCTGTACGCGGGGCAGAGGTCGGTGCTCGGGGTGCCGTCGACGAGTTCGTCCAGGGCCTGGCGGATGGACACCTCCAGGTCGATGCCCTGCTCCCGGAAGCGGGCGTCCGTGCGCGCGCACTCCGCGCGGATCCGGGCCAGCGTGCGCTCCTGCTGCTCGCTCCGCTCCACCGAGGTGAGCAGCCGCACCACCGTTCTCATGTCGCCGGTGCTCATCTCGAGGCAGTGGCCCACCGCGTGCTTCCCTTCACCGTTCGCCGGACACCCGGTGTCCATGATCGGGGACGCGCCGCCGGCCCCGGACCGGGGGCCCGAGGTCGTCAGGGTGCGCCGGTAGGGCGGGTGCCGGGGAATCAGCCGATGTCGGACGGGTCCGGACGGTGGATCGTCGACTGGCCCGGCCGCGAGAGGCGGCGGTCTGCGAGCCGCAAGTCGACTGCGAGTTGGTGCTCTTGCCGTGGTCGCTCTCCTTGCCAGGAGGGGAAACCCGCCTTGAGGGCCGACACGAACGGCGACCACGCTCCGGCGCCGAAGACCAGGGCCGGGCCGTCCGGGACCTTGGAGTCCCGGACGGGTACGCCTGCCGGGTGTCCGTCCAGCACCTCCAGGCAGCTGCCGCCCTCGCTGTTGCTGTGGGACGACGCGCGCCAGCCCTGCGATGCTTCGGCCCTGGCGGCTATCGGATCAGTCATGGCGGCGTCCGTACTCCTCGGCTGTGGCCCGCAGCAGGGACATCGACTCCTTGAGCGGCAGCGCATCACTCATCGCGAGATCGTAGCGGCCCTGCAACTCCTGTACCACGGACGGGGAGTCGTGCAATCTCCCCATGCGGAGGCCCTCGCTGTACGCGACGGGTGGCTGGTCGTCGAACCACATGAGGCTGAGCATGTTCTCCATCAGTGGGTGAAAACCCAGCTCGAACGTCAGAACGTGAACGCGTACGCGGCCTCTCTCCGCCAGGCGGACCATGTGCATGACCTGCTCCGCCATCACCTCCGGCCCGCCCACAGCCCGGCGTAGCACCGCCTCGTCCAGCAGCACCCACACCACCGGCGTCACCGGATCGTCGAGGATCCTCGCCCGCTCAAGGCGTGTGACAAGGCGCCTGTCGCATTCCTCGTCACTCACCCGAGGGAACGCCGTGTTCAGGACCGCTCGCGCGTACGCCTCCGTCTGGAGGATGCCGGGAACGAACGACAGGGCGAACTCGCGGATCATCACCGCCTGTTGTTCGAGCTGCCGGGCCGACTCGAAGTAGTCGGCGACCGCCACGTCCTCCGTCGGCAGGAAACTGCTCAGCACGTCGCCGGTGTTCAGGGCCGTGTCCAGTCGCCGGGCGTCCTCCTTGGACGGGACGCGGCGGCCCGCCTCGATGTGGGCGATGTGCGAACGCGTCATCACCGTCATGTCCGCGAGCTGCTGCTGCGTCAGCCCCGCCGCTTCCCGCCGCTGCCTCAGCCAGTCACCGTACGTGCTGGTCATGGCCACTCCTTTGTGACGAATGACTGGTCACATCCGACCCCCTGGCGAGCCTAGACCGCGCCGTCCCACTCCGTGACTCGATCGCTACGGAAAGCGAGATCCTCGAAGTCGGCGGAGTCGACGACGGCCTCGTGCGGGACGTCCGAGGCGGCCTACCAGATCGCCTCGACCCACTCCGGGTGGTCGATGAACGGGTTCCTGTTGTGCTGGTAGGAGTCGTATATGACGTTGTTGCGGTTCTGCTCGAACGCGCTCGGCGGGTCCTCCTGGTGCCACTGCTTCAGGACCGGGAGGCGGCCGTGGTACGGGTTGCTGCCGTTGCTGACGGAGTCGTTGGGCTCCAGGTCGGGCCAGCCGTCGGTGCCCTCGTAGCGGACGGCCATGTAGAGGATCATGCGGGCCACGTCGCCCTTGACCGCGTCGCGCGGCTCGAAGGAGTTCGAGTCGGTGAGGCTGCCGCCGCTGTCGGTGAACGAGCCGCCGCCGTTGTCGAAGTCCTTGTTGCCGCGCACGGAGTTGACCTGGACGTCCTCGGGGCGCAGGTGGTGCAGGTCGGTGCCGGGGCCGGTGGAGGTGCCGAAGTCGCCGTGGGACTTGGCCCACACGTGCTCGCGGTTCCAGTCGCCGACGTCACCGCCGTTGAGGGACTTGCTGCGGGAGATGCCCGAGTACAGCAGGATCACGTTGCCGCTGTCGGCCGGGTCCTGGTCGGTGACCTTCAGGGCCTCCCAGACCGCCGAGTACGACAGCTTCGTCTGGTCGCTGATGATCGTGTGGAGGGCGTCCTTGAGGCTGTCACCGCTCTTGCCGACGGCGTCCTCGTAGTACGCCGGGTCGTAGTCCGCCGCCGTCGTCACGGCCGTCGGGGCGGTCTCCGTGGCCGTGGCCGGGGTGGCGGCGACGGCGGGAGCGGCGAGGACGGCGAGTACGGCGGCCGTGGCGAGCGCCGACGCCTTCCGGCGCCGGATGCGTGTCGCGAGCATGTGGGGTGTCCGATCTACGCGGGTTGCACGAAGGGGATGCCGAGAGCGTGACATGAACATGTAGCCGAGGGAATGGACGGGACGTGGCGATTGCGTGTCGGCGGGGATGAAAACCGCCGCCTGCGGCGTTGGAGCCTTCCGGCAGACCAGAACGCAGACCAGAACGCAGACCAGAACGCAGACCAGAACGACAGGAAGGCACCGGCGTGACACCGCAACGGGGATGGGCACGACGACTGTGGGGCTACGCCTGGCGCCACCCCAAGGACGTCGTACTCGCCCTCGGCTCCTCCCTCGCCGGCATGGCCGTCATGGCCCTCGTCCCCCTGATCACCAAGGTGATCATCGACGACGTCATCAGCGACCACACCCGGTCCATGACCACCTGGGCCGGCCTGCTGATCGTCGCCGCCCTGGCCGTCTACGTCCTCACCTACGTCCGCCGCTACTACGGCGGCCGCCTCGCCCTCGACGTCCAGCACGACCTGCGGACGGAGATGTACGGCACGATCACCCGGCTCGACGGCCGCCGCCAGGACGAGCTGTCCACCGGCCAGGTCGTCGGCCGCGCCACCAGCGACCTCCAGCTGATCCAGGGCCTGCTCTTCATGCTCCCGATGACCATCGGGAACATCGCGCTGTTCGTGATCTCCCTGGTGGTCATGGCGTGGCTGTCCGTGCCGCTGACCCTGGTCGCGCTGGCCGTCGCACCCGCCCTGTGGTGGATCGCCCGGCGCAGCCGCACCCGGCTGCACCCCTCCACCTGGTACGCCCAGGCCCAGGCCGCCGCCGTCGCGGGCGTGGTCGACGGCTCCGTCAGCGGCGTACGCGTCGTGAAGGGCTTCGGGCAGGAGGAGCAGGAGACCGGCAAGCTGCGGGAGGTCAGCCGCAGGCTCTTCGCGGGCCGGATGCGCACCATCCGCCTGAACTCCCTCTACACCCCCGCCCTGCAGGCCGTCCCCGCCCTCGGGCAGGTCGCCATGCTCGCGCTCGGCGGCTGGCTGGCGGTGCGCGGCGACATCACGCTCGGCACGTTCGTCGCCTTCTCCACCTACCTCGCCCAGCTCGTCGGCCCGGTCCGCATGCTCGCCGTGGTGCTCACCGTCGGCCAGCAGGCCCGCGCCGGCACCGAGCGCGTCCTGGAGCTGATCGACACCGAGCCCTTCCTGAAGGACGGCCACAAGGAACTGCCGGCCGACGCCCCCGCGACGGTCGAGTTCGACGACGTCTCCTTCGGCTACGAGGCCACCCCCGGCAGCACCGGCCCGGTCCTCGACGGCCTCTCCTTCGACATCCGGCCCGGCGAGACCCTCGCCGTCGTCGGCTCCTCCGGCTCCGGCAAGTCCACCGTCTCCCTGCTCCTGCCGCGCTTCTACGACGTCACCCGCGGTGCCGTCCTGGTCGGCGGGCACGACGTGCGCGAGCTGACCACCGAGTCGCTGCGGGCCGCGATCGGGCTGGTCCCGGAGGACTCCTTCCTCTTCTCCGACACCGTCCGCAGCAACATCGCCTACGGCCGCCCGGACGCCACCCAGGAGGAGATCGAGAAGGCCGCCCGAGCCGCCCAGGCGCACGGCTTCATCAGCGAGCTGCCCGACGGCTACGACACCACCGTCGGCGAGCACGGACTCACCCTCTCCGGCGGCCAGCGCCAGCGCGTCGCCCTCGCCCGCGCGATCCTCAGCGACCCGCGCCTGCTGGTCCTGGACGACGCCACCTCCGCCGTGGACGCCCGGGTCGAGCACGAGATCCACGAAGCCCTCAAGGGGGTCATGCGGGGCCGCACGACCCTGCTGATCGCCCACCGCCGCTCCACCCTGAACCTCGCCGACCGCATCGCCGTCCTGGACGGCGGCCGGCTCGCCGACATCGGCACCCACGACGAGCTGCAGCGCCGCTCCGCCCTCTACCGGCGGCTGCTCACCGACCCGGACGAGCTGGGCGGCGTCTCCCCGGGCCACACCCCGGCGGCCGGCCCCCGGGAGGACACCTCCGTCCGGGACGAGCTGGACGCCGAGTTCGACGCCGAGCGGGGCGTCACCCCGCGGCTGTGGAGCGGCGACCGCGAGCAAAAGGACACCGCCCTCGCCGAGAGCCCCGCCACCCCCGAACTGCTCGCCCAGGTGGAGGCGCTGCCCCCGGCCACCGACGTGCCCGACGTCGACGAGTCACGGGCCGTGCGCCCGGAGGAGTCCTACGGCCTGCGCCGGCTGCTGCGCGGCTTCGGGGCGGTGCTGCTGGTCAGCCTCGGTCTGGTCGCCGTCGACGCGGGCATGGGCCTGCTGCTGCCGATCATGATCCGGCACGGCATCGACTCGGGCGTCACCGAGGCCGCGCTCGGCGCCGTGTGGGCGGCGTCCCTGCTGGCGCTGCTGACGGTGGCCGTGCAGTGGGCCGCCCAGGTCGGCGAGATCCGGATGACCGGGCGGACGGGCGAGCGGGTCCTGTACTCGCTCCGCCTGAAGATCTTCGCCCAGCTCCAGCGCCTCGGGCTCGACTACTACGAGCGGGAGCTGACCGGCCGGATCATGACCCGGATGACCACGGACGTCGACGCGCTGTCGACGTTCCTGCAGACGGGCCTGGTCACCGCCTTCGTCTCGGTCGTCACCTTCTTCGGCATCATGGTCGCCCTGCTGGTGCTGGACGTGCAGCTCGCCCTGGTCGTGTTCGCGACACTGCCGCCGCTGATCATCGCCACGTTCTTCTTCCGCCGGGCGAGCGTGAAGGCGTACGAACTGGCCCGGGAACGGGTCTCGGCGGTCAACGCCGACCTTCAGGAGTCGGTGTCCGGGCTGCGGATCGTGCAGGCGTTCCGGCGCGAGCGGGACGGCGGGCGGCGCTTCGCCGAGCGCAGCGACAGCTACCGGCGGGCGCGCATCCGCGGCCAGTGGCTGATCTCCGTGTACTTCCCGTTCGTGCAGTTCCTGTCGTCGGTGGCGGCGGCGGCCGTGCTGGTCGTGGGCGGCGCCCGGGTCGACGACGGCACGCTCGCCATCGGCTCGCTGGTGGCGTACCTGCTCTACATCGACCTGTTCTTCGCGCCCGTGCAGCAGCTCTCCCAGGTCTTCGACGGCTACCAGCAGGCGACCGTCTCGCTGGGCCGCATCCAGGAACTGCTGCGCGAGCCCACGTCGACGAAGTCCGCCGAGAAGCCCTTGGGCGTGCGCGCCCTGCGCGGCGAGATCGCCTTCGAGGACGTGCGCTTCGCCTACGGCGCCGGTGACGCGGGCGACGCGGCCCTGGACGGGGTCTCCCTGCGCATCCCGGCCGGGCAGACCGTCGCGTTCGTCGGCGAGACCGGCGCGGGCAAGTCGACCCTGGTGAAGCTCGTGGCCCGCTTCTACGACCCCACGGGCGGCCGGGTCACCGTCGACGGTACCGACCTCAGGGACCTGGACCTCACGTCGTACCGCCACCGTCTGGGGGTCGTCCCGCAGGAGGCGTACCTGTTCAAGGGCACCGTCCGCGACGCCATCGCCTACGGCCGCCCGGACGCCACCGACGCCGAGGTCGAGGCGGCGGCCCGCGCGGTCGGCGCGCACGACATGATCGCCACCCTGGAGGGCGGCTACCTCCACGAGGTCGCCGAGCGGGGCCGCAACCTCTCCGCGGGCCAGCGCCAGCTGATCGCCCTGGCCCGCGCCGAGCTGGTCGACCCGGACGTGCTGCTGCTGGACGAGGCGACGGCCGCCCTGGACCTGGCCACCGAGGCCCAGGTCAACCAGGCCACCGACCGCCTCGCCGGCCGCCGCACCACTCTCGTGGTCGCCCACCGCCTCACCACCGCGGCCCGCGCCGACCGGGTCGTCGTCATGGACCACGGCCGGGTCGCCGAGGACGGCACCCACGACGAACTGCTGGCCCGCGACGGCCGCTACGCGCGGCTGTGGCGCACGTTCATCGGCGCGGCCGAGCCGGAGGAGCCGGTCGGCGCCTCCCGCTGACCGCGCCGCCGGGCCGGAGGCCCGGGCGTGGTGTTCCCGCAGGTGCCGCCGCTGAAGCCCGGGGGCTGGATCGGCCGAGCGTCGCGTGCCGCCTCGGACGGTGCCGGGGGCTTGACGCGGTGTCCCGCCGGTGCCGCTGGTGGGCCGGGTGGCGGGTCGCCGCTTTTCCGTGCCGCCGGTGGGCTGGAGGGCGGGCGGGTTGCTGCCTTTCCGTGCCGCCGGTGGGCTGGATGGTGGGTTGCCGGGTTCCCGTGCCGCCGGTGGGCCGGGTGACGGGTTGCCGCCCTCCCGTGCCGCCGGGAGGCCGGTGGCGGGTCCCCGCCCTTCCTTGACGCCGGGAGGCCGGGCGGCCTGTCCCGTCCGTCCGTGGCGCCGCCGACGGACGGACGCCGCCCGGCGGGTCCGCGTCGGCCGCGCAACCGTCCGGCGTACGTCATGCGTCCGTACAGCAGTACGCCGATGGACGCGGACGACGCGGTGCGGGAGGACGACAGTGGACAGTGGAGCGATACGCCGGCGGCTGGCCCTCGGTCTGGCCGTGCTGACCGCCTCCGGGCTGCTCGCCGTCGCCGCGCCGGGGGAGGCGCAGGCAGCCGCGGCCTCGCAGTGCCCCGGCCGCAAGGTCCGCACCCTGCCGTTCGCCACCGGGACCGTGCTCGTCTACAAGCGCGGCGGCTACGTCTGCGCCGTCACCGTCACCAAGAAGCCCGGCGTGAAGCGGAAGATGTCGGTGAGCGTGCAGGCGCGCGGCAACCGGCCGGTCGTCGACGAGGGCCGCTACGCCTACCACGCGGGCCCGGTGACCGTGCACGCCGGACGCCGCTGCGTGTGGCTCAAGGGCAGGGTGGGCGCGGGACGGTACAGCTCCGGCTGGATCCTGTGCTGACGCCACGGCACCCCCCGGCGCCCGCCCGCACCGAGGGTTTTCCCCATGTCCCCTGGTGCTGGGGCGAGTTGGTCCGCTAGCTTCCGGCGCACATCTGTCTCACAGGGGAGTGCGCATGCGCAAGGCGCTCAGATGGCTGCTGGCGCTCACAGTGCTCATAGGCACGTTGAGCACGGCCGGAGCGGCCACCGCCGCCGAGCCGGAGGCCACCGGCCCGACCGACATCAAGGAGAGACTGCTCTCCGTACCGGGCATGAGCCTGGTGGAGGAGAAGCCGTACACCGGTTACCGCTTCTTCGTCCTGAACTACACGCAGCCGGTCGACCACCGCAAGCCGTCCAAGGGCACGTTCCAGCAGCGCATCACCGTGCTGCACAAGGACGTCGCCCGCCCGACGGTGTTCTTCACCAGCGGCTACAACGTCTCCACGACGCCCCGCCGCAGCGAGCCGACCCAGATCGTGGACGGCAACCAGGTCTCCCTGGAGTACCGCTTCTTCACCCCGTCGCGGCCCGACCCGGCCGACTGGTCCAAGCTGGACATCTGGCAGGCCGCCAGCGACCAGCACCGCGTCTTCACGGCGCTGAAGGGCATCTACGACAAGAAGTGGATCTCCACGGGCGGCTCCAAGGGCGGCATGACCGCCACCTACTACGAGCGCTTCTACCCCCGCGACATGGACGGCGTCGTCGCCTACGTCGCCCCCAACGACGTCGTGAACAAGGAGGACTCGGCCTACGACCGCTTCTTCGCCACCGTCGGCACCAAGGAGTGCCGTGACCGGCTGAACGCCGTGCAGCGCGAGGCGCTGGTGCGCCGCGAGCCGCTGGAGAAGAAGTACGCCGCCTTCGCCCAGGACAACGGCCTCACCTTCACGACCATCGGCAGCCTGGACAAGGCCTACGAGGCGACCGTCCTGGACTACGTGTGGGGCTTCTGGCAGTACAGCCGGCTCTCCGACTGCGAGCAGATCCCGGCCGACGCGAAGAACGCCACCGACGACGAGATCTGGACCTCCGTCGACACCATCTCCGGCTTCTCCGCCTACGCCGACCAGGGCCTGTCGAACTACACGCCGTACTACTACCAGGCCGGCACGCAGCTCGGCGCGCCGACCATCCGCTTCCCGCACATCGAGAAGCAGTACATCCGCTACGGCTACCAGCCGCCGCGCAACTTCGTCCCGCGGGACATCCCCATGCGGTTCCAGCCGTGGGCGATGCGCGACGTCGACACCTGGGTCCGGCACAACGCCCGCCGGATGATGTTCGTCAACGGCGAGAACGACCCGTGGAGCGCCGAGCCGTTCCGCCTCGGCAAGGGCGCGAAGGACTCGTACGTCTTCACCGCCCCCGGCATGAACCACGGCGCCAACGTCGCCGGCCTCGTGCCCGAGCAGAAGGCCCTCGCCACCGCCCGCATCCTGGACTGGGCCGGCGTCGCCTCCGGCACGGTGCAGGCCGACCCGCAGGCGGCGAAGCCGCTCGCGAAGTTCGACGCCAAGCTGGACAAGCGGGACCCGCAGCGCGAGATGACGCTGCGTCCGTAAGCCCGGCCTCCGGTCACCCGTCACCCGCGCCCGGTCGCTCACAGCGGCCGGGCGCACCCCACGGGCCGGTCCCCGCCGAGCCGGACGTACAGCGCGGTCGAGCCGGGACAGCCGGACCGCTTCGCCACCGCCCGGGTCACCTCGTACTCCGGCTTCCGGCCGCCCTCGCCGTCGCACGCGGTCTCGCGGACCTGCCCGTCCCCGACGCTGTAGACGCAGTCGCCGACGATGGTGCGCGGCCCGCCCCCGCCGCCCGGGTCTCCGGGGTGCGGCGGCTGGAGGTTGCGCATACAGGCGTAGCCCTGCGGCACCACGCCGTCGCCGTCCTCGTCCAAGGAGGGCCGCTGCTCGCTGATGTGCAGCACGAAGTCGGTGGTGCCCGGGCAGCGCGGCCCGTCCCGCACCGCGCCGTCGTGCCGCGCCACGACCCGGGCCGCCGCCCGCTCGCCGGTGCACGGCACCTCGGTGAAGCTCGTCGTGCCGAAGGAACTGCACTCGCCGCTCCCCAGGAACACCGCCCCGTACCCGGACGGCCGGGCCGGCGCCGGGGAGAGCGCGGTGGCCCTCCCGGCCGCCGGCTCGCCCAGCCGCCCGTCCTCCGCCGCGCCGCCGGCCGGGCTCTGGCACCCGGTCAGCACCACACCCAGCAGCACCAGCAGTCCCCGGACCACCCCCGCGGACCTTCTCTCACGCATCGCGAACCCCCGAAGTGCCCCCGCCCAGCGTGGCCCGCCGCGGCGGGCGCACGCCAGGCACCTGGGGCGGTTTGCGCACGTTGGGGGTGGTGCGCCCGTTCCCTGGCGTACGTCTAGTACGACAGACCGTGCCCGATGGGGTACAGCACCTGCTCCGGGTCGTCCGCCCGCCGCACCGCGACCGGCAGCTTCCCGCGCGGCTCCACCCGCCCGGCGATCACCCGTGCGGCTGCCCGCAGCTCGACGTCGGTCCAGGAGTAGGCGGCCAGGCAGGCCGGGACGGACGGCAGGTGGGCCACGTCGTACGGATTGCGGATCGCGACCGCCACGACCGGCCTCCCGGTCGCCACGAGCTGCTCCACCAGCGTCTTCTGACTGCTGGTCGCCGTGACGTTGTACGTGGCGACCAGCACCGCGTCCGCCTCGCCCGCCGCCGCGACCGCCTTCGCGACGGTCGCCGCGGAGGGGGCGGTGCCGGTCGACAGGGCGGTGGCGGAGAAGCCCAGTTCGGACAGCGCGCCCGCGAGGACGCCCGTGGGCGGGCCGGTCGTCCCCGACGGCGAGAGCGGGTCCGCGCCCACCACGAGCACTTTCGGGTACCGCAGCCGGGACAGCGGCAGCAGCCGCCCCTCGTTCACGAGCAGGGTCGTCGTGCGCTCGGCGATGCGGTCGGCCGCCGCCAGGTGCGGCCGGGTGCCGACGTGCCGGCCGACCCCGTCCTGACCGACGTACGGCGAACGGAACAGCCCGAGCCGGGACTTCAGCCGCAGGATCCGCAGGATCGATTCGTCGAGCCGCTGCTCGGTCAGCTCGCCCTCGCGCACGGCCGTCAGGACGGCGTTCCAGGCGAGGTCCAGGTCGGGCGGGTTCAGCAACTGGTCGACGCCCGCCTTCAGCGCGAGCACCGGCACCCGGTCGTCGCCGTACTTGGTCCGTACGCCCTCCATGCCGAGCGAGTCGGTCACCACGACGCCGTCGAAGCCGAGCCGCTCGCGCAGGATGCCGGTGAGGATCGGGCGGGAGAGGGTGGCCGGGTCGCCGGAGTCGTCCAGGGCCGGGACCATCAGATGGGCCGTCATGATCGAGTCGATGCCGGCGGCGATCGCGGCCCGGAACGGCGGCGCGTCCAGCCGCTCCCACTCCTCCCGGCTGTGCGTGATGGTCGGGAAGCCGGTGTGGCTGTCGACGTTGGTGTCCCCGTGCCCCGGGAAGTGCTTCGCGGTCGCGGCGACCCCGGAGCCCTGGTACCCGGCCACCTCGGCGGCCACCAGCCGGGCGACCGCCCGCGGGTCGGCGCCGAAGGAGCGCACGCCGATGACGGGGTTGGCCGGGTTGACGTTCACGTCGGCGACGGGGGAGTAGTCCTGCCGGATCCCCATGGCCCGCAGCTCGCGTCCGGCGATGCGCCCGAGGGTCCGGGCGTCGGACCGCGACCCGCCCGCCCCGACGGCCATGGCCCCCGGGAACAGCGTCGCGGGCTTGCCCACCCGGGCGACGATCCCGTGCTCCTGGTCGGTGGAGATGAGCACGGGCAGCCCGCGCGGCAGCCCGAGGGAGGCCCGCTGGATGCCGTCGGACAGCGCGGCGATCTGGTGCGGCTCGCGGGTGTTGTGCGCCCAGGCGAAGTAGATGATGCCGCCGACCCGGTACTTCGCCACCAGTTCGGCGGCCGTCCGGACCCCGATCTCCTTGAGGTTGGCGTCGATGTCGGCCTGGTCCGGGTCGGTGGCGGAGTGGCCGTAGACCCGCATGACGAACAGCTGCCCGACCTTCTCCTCCAGCGTCATGCGGGAAAGCAGGGAGCGCAGTTCGCGGTCGCCGGCCGGGCCGGCGTGGGAGGGCGTCGCGGCCGCGAGGGCGGCGGTGACGCCGGCGGTGGCGGTGGCGGCCAGGACGGTGCGTCTGGAGGGCTGTGCGGTGTTTCCCGTGCTTCCCGTGCCGGTGTCGTGCACGTGGGCTCCTTCCGGAGGGGGGTCCCTCGGATCCGCTGAAGGAAACTTCCAAGAGGCCACCAATAACCGGGAAGTTTCTGCCAGTCAAGGGAACGCGCGCCCACACGGCGGGCCGCCACCGGCGCGGCTGGAGGGGAGCGCACCGATGGCGGCGGTGCCGCCGGCCCCGGTGCGGCGGAGAGGGTGGTCGGCGAACGCTGCGGCAGCGAGGGCCGACACCGCACCGCGGTGACTCTCCGGCGGTCCCGGATGGGACGGTCCCGGCCCCACCCGGGTTCCCTGCCCCGCCCGGGTTTCCCGCAGGTCGGGACGGGTGTGGGCCAAGGGCTCAGCGAGGCGTGTGGGCCGACGCCTTCGGCCACTGCTCGCCCAGCGTCCGCACGGTCTCGGCGATGGCCGGACGCCGGGCGGCTCCGGTCCACCGCAGCGCGTACAGCCGCCGGCCGGGCATCGGGACGAGCGGCATCGCCGTCACGCCGCTTCATGGCGGTAGCGGCCCGGCCGGATGTCTCGCACGTCGGGACGGGTGTGGGCCAAGGGCTCAGCGAGGCGTGTGTGCCGACGCCTTCGGCCACTGCTCGCCCAGCGTCCGCACGGTCTCGGCGATGGCCGGACGCCGGGCGGCCCCCGTCCGCCACAGCGCGTACAGCCGCCGCACCGGCATCGGGTCGAGCCGCACCTCCACCACCCCCGGGGGCAGCGGCCCGCGACCCAGTCGCGGGATGAGGGCGACGCCGAGCCCGGCCGCGACCAGGGCGACGAGGGTCGGGTTCTCGTCGGCCTGGTGGACGATGTCCGGCTCGTGCCCGGCCGCGCGCAGGGTGCGCAGCAGCCAGTCGTGGCAGACCCGCCCCGGCGGCTGGCAGATCCACCGCTCGCCGCCCAGCTCCTCCCGCCGTACGTCGTCGCGCCCGGCGAAGGGATGCCCCTCGGGGACGAGCAGGTCGCACAGGTCGTCGCCGATGACGGCCTGTTCGACGCCGGGCGGGGCGGGCAGCGGCGCGATGTCCCAGTCGTGCGCCACGGCCAGGTCGACGGCCCCCTTCGCCACCAGGTCCACGGACAGATGCGGATCGACCTCGGAGAGCCGGGCGTCCAGGGCGGGGTGCCTGCGGCCCAGCTCGGCCAGCACGGCCGGCATCAGCCCGCGCGCCGCCGACGCGAACGCGGCGACGGTGAGCCGCCCCGCAGGCAGGCCCCGCCGCTGCTCGAGCTCGGTCTCCGCACGCTCCACGATGGCCAGCAACTCCCGTGCGGTGGCGGCCAGTTGCCGGGCCTCGTCGGTGAGCCGCACGCCGCGCCCCTCGCGCTCCAGCAGCACGGTCCTGGTCTCCCGCTCCAGCTTGGCGATCTGCTGGGACACGGCGGAGGGCGTGTACCCGAGCGCGACGGCGGCGGCGCCGACGGTGCCGTGCACGGAGACGGCGTGCAGGGCGCGCAGCCGCTGGAGATCGAGCATGGGCCCTCCCGTGTTCCGTATGAGCTCGGCGAAGCCGATGCTTAGCGCTGCTTCATCCAACCATGCAGCAATCATCGCTGGTGCTTCACGGTCGCGGGCGGCGATGCTCACGGCATGCGCCCGTCACACACCGCTCTCGCCGTCCTCGTCGCCGCCGTCTGGGGCGTCAACTTCACGGTCATCGAGATCGGCCTGGACCACTTCCCGCCCCTGCTCTTCTCCGCCCTGCGCTTCCTGGCGGCGGCGCTCCCGGCGGTGTTCCTCGTGGGCCGCCCGAAGGTGGCGTGGCGGTGGATCGTGGCGGTGGGCCTGGTGCTGGGGGTGGCCAAGTTCGGCTTGCTGTTCGTCGGCATGGACGCGGGCATGCCGGCGGGTCTGTCGTCCCTGGTCCTGCAGATCCAGGCGGTCTTCACGGCCGGGTTCGCCGCCCTGACCCTGGGCGAACGCCCCTCCCGCGTCCGGCTGCTGGGCATGCTCGTCGCCCTGGCCGGCATCGCCGTGGCGGCGGCGGACGAGGGAGCTTCCGGCCCGCTCGGCGCCTTCGCCCTGGTCGTCGCGGCGGCGGCCTGCTGGGGAGCCTCCAACGTCCTCACCCGCAGGGCGGCGCCCCCGGACGCCCTGAACTTCATGGTGTGGGTCAGCACCGTCCCGGTCCTGCCCCTGCTGGTCCTGTCCCTCCTGACCGAGGGCCCGGCCCGCGACCTGGCGGCCCTGCGCGCCCTGGACTGGCAGGGCGCGGGCACGGTCGTCTACGTCGCCTGGATCACGACGGTCTTCGGGTTCGGCGCGTGGGGCCTGCTGCTGCGCCACCACCCGGCCTCGACGGTGGCGCCCTTCTCCCTGCTGGTCCCGGTCTTCGGCATGTCCTCGGCGTTCCTGTTCCTGGGCGAGCCGGTGAGCCCGCTGCGCTGGGGCGCGGCGGCGCTGCTGGTGGGCGGGGTGGCCCTGACGTCACTGACCCCGCGCCGCGGCACACCGTCTAGCCCGCGGCACGCCGGACCCGCCCCCGCGGCGCCTGCCGGGAGGGTCAGCACGGCGGGAGCGGCGCCTCAGGAGTCCTGAAGCGGACCGGAGCGGGCCGCCCCACCGCTCACGCCGACTCGTTCAGCAGCCGGGACAGATGGTCCCGCCCGGGGCCGAGCAGGTCCGGCAGGGGTGCCGCCGACTCGTACCACCGCTTCTCGTACTCCCAGCACAGCCAGCCGTCCCAGCCGTGGCGGGAGAGCACCTCGACGCACTCGGCCAGGGGGAGGACGCCCTCGCCCAGGGGGAGGGGGGTGGTGTCCTCCGGGGAGGCGATGTCCTTGACCTGGACGTAGCCGAGGTGGGGGGAGAGGGCCGCGTAGGACTCGGAGGGCTGTTCGCCGCCGAGCCAGGTGTGCATGACGTCCCAGAGCGCGCCGACCTGACGGTGGCCGACCAGGCCCAGGACGCGCATGGCGTCGGCGGCGGTGCGGTGGGAGTCGTGGGTCTCGAGCAGGATGCGCACGCCCAGGTCGTTCGCGTGCTCGGCGGCCGTGCCCAGGCGCCGGGCGGCCGTCGCGTCGGCCTCCTCCGGGGTCTGGACGTCCAGGTCGCCGCCGGGGAAGACCCGGACGTACGGGGCACCGAGGTCACGGGCCAGGTCGAGGAGGGCGCGCAGCTCGGCCAGGACGGGCTCGTCGTCGCCCGGCGCGGCGACCCGCGTGTAGCCCGCGAGGCCCAGCAGCTCTACGCCCGAGCCCTTGAACTCGGCCGCCACCTCGGCCCGCTGCTGCGCGTCGAGGCCGGGATGGACCGGTTCCTCGGGATGGGCGCGCAGCTCGACTCCGTGGTAGCCGTGCGCGGTCGCGAGCCGCAGCACGTCGGGCAGGGGCAGGCCGGGGACACCGAGGGTGGAGAACGCCAGCTTCATGTCGAGGGAGATTACCCGCGACCCCCGCCCTCGATTCCCCTTCACCACTCTGGTGTTGCGTGAAGATCCGGACGCCGGTGCCGGCCGGGCGGGTGCGGTCGGACCCGCGTCGGCCTCCCCCACCGGTTCGCGTGTCCTTCGTACGCGGCCGTTCGTGGCGACGGGCGGGAGCGGCAGCGCCCCCTGGCAGCCCCCCGGCGGCGCCCCGGACGGAAGGCGCCCCAAGTGAAACGCGCCCCCGCGCTCACCCCCCACCCCTCAGGAAACCCGCGGCACCCCCGAAGACCCCCGCACCATCAACTCCCCCCGCACCGAGGCGATCCCCCCGGGCGGTGCCTCCTCGCGGCCCATCGCGATCCGGCCGGCCCGGGCCCCCGCCTCCGCCAGCGGCAGGCGCACGGTCGTCAGCGAGGGCACGGCGTCGATGCTGAAGGGCAGGTCGTCGAAGCCCGCCACCGACACGTCCTCCGGGATCCGCAGGCCCGAGTCCCGCAGGGCCGCGCACGCCCCCAGTGCGACGGAGTCGTTCGCCGCGACGACCGCCGTCAGGGACGGGTCCCGCCGCAGCAGTTCCAGCGTCGCCTCGTAGCCGGATTGCCGGTCGTAGCGCCCGTGCACGGTCCAGCGGGGGTCCTCCTCGATCCCGTGCGCGGCGAGTGCGGCCCGGTGTCCCTCCAGCCGGTGCCGGGTGGTGGTCCGCTCCTCGGGGCCGGCGATGTATCCGAGCCGCCGGTGCCCGAGCCCGATGAGGTGCTCGGTGAGCTCCTGCCCGCCCCCGCGGTTGTCGAAGGTCAGCGCGATCGCCCCGGTGTCCGGCGCCGGGGGCCGCCCGCACAGCACGACCTTCGTCCCGGCGTCGATCAGCTTGCGCACCTTCGCGTCCATCGCCGCCTGGTGCGCCGCGTCCACGATCGCCCCGCCCGTGAGCACCACGGCCGCGGCCCGCTGCCGCTGCAGCAGGGTGAGATACGTCAGTTCCCGCTCGGGGGAGCCGCCGGTGTTGCAGACCACCGCCAGCCTCTCCCCACCCGCGCGTCCCCCCGGACCCCCGATCTCGGCCTGGATCGCGCTCGCCATGATCCCGAAGAACGGGTCGGCGATGTCGTTCACCAGGATGCCGACCAGGTCGGACGTGGCGGCGGCCAGGGCGCTCGCGGGCCCGTTGAGCACGTAGTCCAGCTCGTCCACGGCCTTGAGCACCCGCTCGCGGGTGGAGGCCGCCACGGGATAGTTCCCGTTCAGCACGCGCGACACCGTCGCGGGCGAGACCTGCGCGCGGGCCGCCACGTCCGCCAGGGTCACCGTCATCTCGTCGTCCTCCGGTCGCGCATCTCGTCGTACGCCCTCGTACACATCCAGACCCGTGGTCATGGTTCCGGGCAGGTCGAGGGCTTTCGCCGCACTCACCCTTGGCCATGGTTCCGAGCAGACCTTAAGCCCCCGGCCCCCACTTGTTCGCCCCCTCGAACAACTCGTCCTGGTCACGGTCTTGTCCGGACCGCCGTCAGAGGCTAGCTTCTCTCTGTATAGAAAGCGCTTGCTGTACCGCTCACCAGTCGGGCGTACGCGGCGCGACGACCGCGTACGAAGGGAACGACGTGACACGCAAGACGGTGCGTATCGCCATGAACGGCGTCACCGGGCGCATGGGCTACCGCCAGCACCTGGTCCGCTCCATCCTCGCCCTGCGTGACCAGGGCGGCCTCGACCTCGGCGACGGCACCGTGCTGTGGCCCGAGCCGATCCTGGTCGGCCGCCGTGAGCACGCCCTGAAGGCACTGGCCGAGCGGCACGGCCTGGAGCACGTCTCCACCGACCTGGACGCGGTCCTCGCCGACGAGACGGTGGACATCTACTTCGACGCGCAGGTCACCTCGGCCCGCGAGGAGGCCCTGAAGAAGGCCATCGCCGCCGGCAAGCACATCTACACGGAGAAGCCGACGGCCACCGGCCTGGAAGGCGCCCTCGCGCTCGCCCGGCTGGCCGACGAGGCCGGCATCAAGCACGGCGTCGTCCAGGACAAGCTCTTCCTCCCCGGCCTGCTGAAGCTGAAGCGCCTCATCGACGGCGGCTTCTTCGGCCGGATCCTGTCCGTGCGCGGCGAGTTCGGCTACTGGGTCTTCGAGGGCGACTGGCAGGCCGCCCAGCGCCCGTCCTGGAACTACCGCTCGGAGGACGGCGGCGGCATCGTCGTCGACATGTTCCCGCACTGGGAGTACGTGCTGCACGAGCTGTTCGGCCGGGTGAAGTCGGTCCAGGCCACCGCCACCACCCACATCCCGCAGCGCTGGGACGAGAACGGCAAGCCCTACGACGCCACCGCCGACGACGCCGCCTACGGCATCTTCGAGCTGGAGGGCGGCGCCATCGCCCAGATCAACTCCTCCTGGGCCGTGCGCGTCAACCGCGACGAGCTGGTCGAGTTCCAGGTGGACGGCACCGAGGGCTCGGCCGTCGCCGGCCTGCGCAACTGCCGCGTCCAGCACCGCTCGGCCACCCCCAAGCCGGTCTGGAACCCGGACATCCCCGTCACCGAGGTCTTCCGCGACCAGTGGCAGGAGATCCCGGACAACGCCGAGTTCGACAACGGCTTCAAGGCCCAGTGGGAGCTGTTCCTCAAGCACGTCTACACCGGCGCCCCCTACCACTGGGACCTGCTGGCCGGCGCCCGCGGTGTGCAGCTCGCCGAGCTGGGCCTCGCCTCCTCGGCCGAGGGCCGCCGCATCGAGGTGCCGGAGATCTCGCTGTGACCATCCGACTCCCGGACGGCGACGGCTCGACGCGGACCTACGAGCCCCGTACCGAGCCGCTCGCCGTCACGTCCGGTGCCCCCTTCACCTCCCGCACGGTCTTCTCGGCCGCGCACGTCGTCGCCGACCCGTACGCGGACGTGTCGCCCGACTCGCCCGCCGCCGTCGACTGGGACGCCACCCTCGCCTTCCGCCGCCACCTGTGGTCGCACGGCCTGGGCGTCGCCGAGGCCATGGACACCGCCCAGCGCGGCATGGGCCTGGACTGGGCGGGCGCGGCGGAGCTGATCCGCCGCTCCGCCGCCGAGGCCAGGGCGGTCGGCGGCCTGATCGCCTGCGGCGTGGGCACCGACCAGCTCGCCTCCGGGACGCTGGAGGACGTCCGCCGCGCCTACGAGGAGCAGCTCGCCCTCGTCGAGGAGTCGGGCGCCCAGGCGATCCTGATGGCCTCGCGTGCGCTGGCCGCGGCGGCCCAGGGCCCCGAGGACTACCTGGAGGTCTACGGGCACCTGCTCCGCCAGGCGTCCGAGCCGGTGATCCTGCACTGGCTGGGCCCGATGTTCGACCCGGCGCTGGAGGGCTACTGGGGCTCGGCGGACCTGGACGCCGCCACCCGCACCTTCCTGGACGTCATCGCCGCGCACCCCGACAAGGTCGACGGCATCAAGGTCTCCCTGCTGGACGCCCGGCGCGAGATCGACATCCGCCGCCGGCTGCCGAAGGGCGTCCGCTGCTACACGGGCGACGACTTCCACTACCCCGAGCTGATCGCGGGCGACGACCAGGGCTACAGCCACGCCCTGCTCGGCATCTTCGACCCGCTGGGCCCGCTGGCCGCCGAGGCGGTCCGGGTCCTGGACACCGGTGACGTGCAGGGCTTCCGCGGCCTGCTGGACCCCACGGTCGACCTGTCCCGCCACCTCTTCCAGGCCCCGACCCGCTTCTACAAGACGGGCGTGGTGTTCCTGGCCTGGCTGGCCGGCCACCAGTCGCACTTCACGATGGTCGGCGGGCTGCAGTCGGCCCGTTCGCTGCCGCACTTCGCCCGGGCCTACGAACTCGCCGACGGACTGGGCCTGTTCCCCGACCCGAAGCTGGCGGAGGAGCGGATGAGGACGCTGCTGGGCGTGTACGGGGTGGAACAGTGAGCGGATCGCCGGAGCGCTTCTCCATCAACCAGATGACGGTCAAGCAGCTGTCGCTGCCGGAACTGGTCGACGCCTGTGGCGAGCTGGGTGTCCGCAACGTCGGCCTGTGGCGGGAGCCGGTCCAGGGCCACGGCCTGGAGGCCACCGCCAAGCTGGTCCGGGACGCGGGCCTGACGGTGACGACGTTGTGCCGGGGCGGCTTCCTCACGGCGATCGACCCGCGCGAGCGGGCCGAGGCGCTGGCCGACAATCGCCGCGCGGTCGACGAGGCGGCGACGCTCGGCACGGACACCCTGGTGCTGGTCTCGGGCGGTCTCCCGGCCGGCTCGAAGGACCTGCACGGCGCGCGGGAGCGCATCGCGGAGGCCCTGGCGGAACTGGGCCCCTACGCCGAGCGGCACGGGGTGCGCCTGGCGATCGAGCCCCTGCACCCGATGTTCGCCTCGGACCGCTGCGTGGTCTCCACGCTGGCCCAGGCCCTGGACCTCGCGGAACGCTTCCCGGCGCGGCAGGTCGGCGTCACGGTCGACACGTACCACATCTGGTGGGACGACACGGCCCCGGCGCAGATCGCCCGCGCGGGCGCGTCCGGCCGCATCCACACCTTCCAGCTCGCCGACTGGACGACCCCGCTCCCCGAGGGCGTCCTGACCGGCCGCGGCCAGATCGGCGACGGCGCGATCGACATGAGGGAGTGGAAGGGCCACGTGGAGGCGGCCGGATACACCGGTGCCATCGAGGTCGAACTGTTCAACGACGCGTTGTGGGCCCGGGACGGCCGCGAGGTGCTCGCCGAGACCGCGGAGCGCTTCCTGCGGCACGCGGCGTAGAGCCGCCACGCCTCCGTACCCGGAGCGCGAGCCGCAGGGTGCCGCACCGGACGCCGGCGTCCGGTGCGGCACCCCACCGGGCGTGGTGCGCCGCCGGCCGGCCGCCCGGCCGCGCACCACGGAGGGACCGCCGAGGACCCGAGGGGCGGCCACCGGCGGACTCAGGGCTGGCCATGGGCAGCGTCGAGCGCCTCGGTGAGGTGCCGGGCGATGACGGTGACATGCGGGGGGTCGATGAGGGAGAGGTGGTCGCCCGGAACGGGCACGACGTCAAGACGGGGGCACAAGGGTGCCCACCCGAGGTCCGCCTCCGTCCTCAGGTACCGCGGGTCGAGAGCGGTCGTCAGGGGTTGCGGCTGCTGTGCCCGGTAGAGCACGACGGGGAGGTCGGTGGGCCGCGGCGTGTAGCGTTCTCCGACACGCGCGTCGATGTACGACGTGCGCTGGTGTTCCATGATGCCGGGACTCATGTCGAGACCGGCTTCGGCCACCTTGCGCATGACGACGTCGATGTGCTGCCGCTCGGGAGTGCGTGCCAGTTCGTCGTACGAGAGGTCCAGATCGCGTCCGTAGGTGGTGCGCACGTACTCCGTGAACCGCCTGAACCGTTCGAGGAGCTCGTCCGCGCCGAGGTCGGGCAGCGCGGCGGGAAGGATCGTGTCGATGAGTCCGAGGAACCCGACGCGGGCCCCGGAATCCCGCAGTTGCAGCGCGGTCTCGTAGGCGAGGCAGCCGCCGAAGGACCAGCCGATGAGGTGGTAGGGGCCTTCCGGCTGCAGATCCCGGATGAGGGAGACGTACGCTGCGGCCTTCTCCTCCAGCGTGTCCCTGTCGTCCAGCCGTTCCATTCCGTACACAGGCTGGTCGGAGGGCAGAAGCTGGGTGAGGGGCTGGTAGACGGACGTGGGGCCCCCGGCCGGGTGGAAGGTGAACAGGGGACGCTTCGCGGTCCCCGCCACCGGGGGCCGGAGAACCGAGACGGCGTGTGTCCCGCGTGAGTTGACCGCCGGCCGGATCAGCTCCGCGATGGCGGCCACCGTCCGTTCCGCCAGCACCGACTCGGCGGTGAGATCCAGGGGGACACCGCCCAGGCGGCCACGGACGGTCTCCACCAGGCGCTGGGCCGTGCGCTCGTTCCCACCGGCTGCGGCGAAGTCGCTGTAGACGTCCTCGGGGCGCTCTTCCAGGACCTCGCCCCAGGCCCCGGCCACCAGCCGCTCGGCTGCGTCACGGGGCTGGATCGAGGTGGGCAGGGCGGGCGCGGAGGGCGGGGCGCAATCCGCAGCCGTCGCCTCGCGCGGTGCCCCGGCAGCGGTGCCGGTGCCGGCCCGCTCCCCCGCCAACCCGAGGCTTTCGCGGACGAAGCCGCCGACCTCCTGGAGCGTCGCGCCCCGCAGCATGAGGTCGGGCGGCAGATCGACGCCGAAGTCCTGCTGGACCGCGTGCCGGATGCGGACCGCCATGAGTGAGTCCAGGCCGAGGCGGGGGAGGGGCGCCGTCTCGTCGAGGTCGGTCACCCCGAAGCCCATGATGGCCGCGACTCGTGTGACCAGACGCCCGTGGACCTTCTCCGCCGCGCCGTCCCCCAGCGCCTCGATGCCCTCGGGTCCCGCCCAGCCGTCCTCCTCGGCAGCGCCGCCGTCCCGCACGGCGTCGGCGAAGAAGGGAAGGGAGGAGACACCGGGGTAGGCCGCAAGCACCATGTCGCTGTCGAAGTGCGCGACCCCTGTGTGGGTCCGATCGTGGACGACGAGCGCCTGCAGGGCGTCCAGCCCCTCTTCCGTACCGAGAGGCCGCAGCACCGTGGCGCGGTCCTCGGGGACGCCACCGGTGCCGCTCCACGGACCCCAGGCGATGGACGTCGCAGGCCTGCCCTCGGACCGGCGGCGCTGCGCCAGGGCGTCCAGCCAAGCGTTGGCGGCCGCGTAGGCGGACTGGCCGGGCGAGCCCAGGAGGGCGGCCGCCGAACTGTAGAAGACCCACCAGTCGATGTCATGGGTGCGCAGGGCCTCTTCGAGGCGCATCGCACCGATCACCTTGGGGCGGAGCACGGTGTCGACGTCGTCCGCGTCGACGTCGGTGATCAGCCGGTCGTGCAGGACGCCCGCGCAGTGTGCGACGCCGCGCAGTTCGTGTCCCCGCTCTGTCGCGGCCCGCACCAGGCGTGCGGCCACTCCGGGTTCCGCGATGTCGCCCTGGACCACCGTGACGGCCGTTCCCCGGCCGCGCAGTTCGCCGATGACCCGCTGCGCCTCGGGCTCGGGAGCGCGTCGGCCGTTGAGGACCAGGTGTCCCGCGCCCTGGCCGGCCAGGCGCCCGGCGGTCGCCAGTCCGAGCCCGGTGAGGCCACCGGTGACGATATAGGCGCCGTCCCGCCGCACGAAGGGCTTCTCGTACTGCTGGGCGGTCAGGTCGGCGGGCGACAGACGGGCGACGAGCCGGGTCCCCGTCCGCCAGGCGACCTCGTCCTCGTGGCTGTCGCCGAGCAGTTCCTGCAGGAGCTCGTCGGCCGAAGCGGGTGCCGCGTCCACGAGACTCGCCCGCAGGGCGGGCTGCTCCAGGGCCAGCGCCCGCACGAGCCCGCGCAGGCAGGCCAGCCCCGGCTCTCCGGGTTCCCCAGGGGTCACGGACCGGGCCCCCTGCGTGACGAACCACAGCCGGGGACGGGTCCCGCCGGCCGCGTCGGCGCAGAGCCGTCGCGCGATCGTGAACGCCGTGTGCAGAGCGCCGGTGTCCCCGGGACCGGTGGACGGCCCGGGCAGGAGCAGCACCACTGCCGTGCGCTCGTCCTGGCCGATGCCGCCGAGCCAGTCCGCGAGCACCCGCTCCACGTCGTGGGAGGAGCTCGCGCACGTGGTGGTCCTGACGTCCTTGCGTCGCAGCGCCGCTTCGAGAGCGGCCGTCACACCGCCCTCGCCGTGTGGGGTGGGCTCATCGGACAGCAGCAGCACACGGTCCAGTCGTCCGGGCAGCGGAACGGGCGACTTCCGCCACTGGACCTCGTAGCTGAGTGCCTCCAGGGGCCTGGGAACCTCGTGACGGTCGGCGGAGTGGAACTCCACTCCCCGGGCGCTCACCCGGGTCCGGGCGCCGCGCGCCACGAGGTTCCAGGCCATGCCGGCGTCGCCCGGAACGGCAGGGGCGCCGGCTTCGCGCCGCGCGGGCGGCGGGGGTTCCGTCCGCAGCCCTTCGATGGTGACCGGTTCGTCCGTCGCGAACCGCTCGATGTGGAGGAGGCGCACGGCAGTGGGAAGCGGGGACCGGTCGGGTGCGAGGAGGCCGTGCTCAGTGGGCTCCGGCGTACGCACCGGCGCGCAGAGCAGCGCGGTGAGAAGGTCCTCACAGCGTGCGGACGCCGGTTCGCCGGCTTCGGGATCAGCGGGTACCCACCGGCCGATGACAGCCGGTGCGTCGGCGGCGCCATCGGGTTCCCCCACGGGTGCGTCCGTGCGGACACGCACCCGGGCCGACGCGTGACAGTGCCACGAACCGTCAGCGGCACGTGCGTTGACCGTGACGGTCGCCTGATCGTCCGCGGGCTCCCACACGATGGTGACCGGAGTGCTCCGGGCGAGGGGGAGCCACCGGTGGATGGCGACGTCCTCGAGGCACAGACCGGTGACGCCGTCCTGCCCGTGGACATCCTGGCTTGCGGCGATCACGAGCGCGGCAGCCTGCGGGAGGGTGAGCACCGGCTGTCCGTGGACGAGACGCTCGGGACGGTCCGTGCCCGCTGTCCCGAGGTCGGTCTGCCACAGCACGGTGTCGCCGCGGGGGTCGTCCGTGCGCACGCCGAGCGGGCCGTTGCCGTACGCGGAGCCGGCGGGGGCGCCGGTCATGGCACGGTCGAACCAGAAACGCTCGTGGCGCCACGCCGGGCTGGGGAGCGCGACCCGGCGGCCCGCCGGCCAGAGCAGTTCCCCGTCCACGCGCACACCCGCGAAGTGGAGGCGGACGAGAGCGGCGCGCAGGTCGGTCGGCTCGTCGCCCCGCTTGTCGAGGGTCGGGACGACCAACGGCTCCGGGGCACCCTCCACGGCCCGGGCGGACTCGCTGACCGGCACGAGGGCGATGGGGTGCGGCGAGATCTCCACGAAGACGTCGTTCCCGTCGCGCACGGCTGCCTCGACCGCCTGGTGCAGCCGTACGGGGCGCCGGACGTTGGCGCACCAGTAGGCGGCGTCTGCGGCGACCGCGCACGGTTCGTCCAGCACGGTGGAGTACCAGGGGACCTCGGCAGGGCGCGGGCACAGCGAGGTGAGGGCCTCGCGCAGCTTCGGGAGAACGCCTTCCACCGCCGGGGAGTGGCCCGCCCCGCCCACGTTCAGCACACGCGTCAGCCGGCCCGCTGCGGACAGCTCGTCCACCAGCCGGCGTACGGCCTCCGCCGGCCCGGAGACGGTGCACCGGTACGGAGAGGAGTACACGGCGATCTCCACCCCCGGGAACCGCCCCAGGACACCGGCCCGTTCCTCGGCCGGCAGTTCGATGGCGGCCATGGCGCCGGAACCCTGGGTGTCGATGGCGGACAGCAGCGCCGAGCGGTTGCGTACGACGCGCAGTCCGTCGGCCGGGGTGAGCGCACCGGCGATCACCGCGGCGCTCACCTCCCCCACGGAGTGGCCGATGACGGCGGCAGGCAGGACACCGTAGGCCGTGAGGGTGCGAGCCAGTGCGACCTGCAGGCCGAACAGCGCGGGCTGCGTGTGGTCGACTCCTTGTCCGGCCTGCGAGTCGAGGAGGCCGCTCAGCGTGTGGCGGCCGGTTTCCTCCAGGTAGACGGGGTCCAGGGCGCGCACCTCCGCTTCGAAGAGCGGGTCGCCGGCGAGGAGCCGCCGTCCCATGTGCTGCCACTGGGAGCCATGCCCCGAGAAGACGAAGACCGCCCTGCGGTCCTCGGCCGGGCGGGCCGCCGAACGGTCCGGGCCGGGCAGGACGATGCCCACACCCTCGTCCTCGCGTGCGAGACCCGCCAGCAGGCCGGCCGCCTCCTCGTGGGTACGTGCGACCACGGCGGCGCAGACCTCTCCCCTCCGGTACCGGGCGAGGGTGTGCGCGAGGTCCCGCAGGGGAGGGGCGTCGTCGGATGCCGTCAGACGGGCGAGTGCGGTCGCGGCGTCCCCCAGGCGTTGCCGGGACCTGGCGGACACGACCAGCACATGCCGGTGCCGCGGGGTCTCTTCGGAGTCGTGCCCGCGTGCGTCCCGGCTGCGCGAGGCGCCGGCGGGTGCCTGTTCGAGCACCACGTGCGCGTTGGTGCCCCCGAAGCCGAATGCCGACACGCCCGCACGGGCCGGCCGGGTACCCCGCTCGGGCCAGGCGGTGGGGGACGAGACGACCCGCAGCCGCAGTTCGTCGAAGTCGATGTGCGGGTTCGGCGTCCGGAAATGCAGGGTGGGCGGGATACGGCGATGATGCAGGGCGAGGACGGTCTTCACCAGGCCGACGATCCCCGCCGCGCCTTCGAGATGTCCCAGGTTGCTCTTCACGGAGCCGATGAGCAGCGGCCGGCCGTCGGGTCTGCCGTGTCCGATGACAGCACCGAGCGCACCGGCTTCCATCGGGTCGCCGAGAAGGGTGCCCGTCCCGTGTGTCTCGACGTAGTCGATGGTGGTGGGCTCGACCTGGGCGTTCCGGAGTGCCGCGCGCAGCAGGTTCTCCTGAGCCGCCGGGTTGGGTGCCATCAGACCGGCCGACCTGCCGTCACTGTTGACCGCCGTGCCCCTGATGACGGCCAGGACCCGGTCGCCGTCGCGCTCGGCGTCGGCCAGTCGCCGCAGGACGACGACCGCGCAGCCCTCGCCACGGGCGATGCCGTCCGCCGCCGCGTCGAACGGCTTGCAGCGCCTGTCCGCCGCCAGCGCACCCGCCTGTTCGAACGAGGCCGTGACGGTGGGCAGCAGCAGGACGTTGACCCCGGCGGCCAGAGCGGTGTCGCACTCGCCGGTGCTCAGGCTGCGGCAGGCCTGGTGCACTGCCACCAGGGAGGATGAACATGCAGTGTCGAGCATGACGCTGGGGCCGTGCAGGTCGAACAGGTAGGACAGCCGGTTGGCGGTGATGCTTCCCGCGGCACCGGTGGTGGTCCACGGCGTGAGGCGGCGGGGGTCGGCGGTGGTCAGATGCCCGTACTCAAGGGCACTGAGCCCGACGAAGACGCCCGTGTCGCTGCCCGCGAGCAAGGGGGCAGGCCGTCCGGCATGGTCCAGGGCCTCGCAGGCGACTTCGAGGATCAGACGCTGTTGCGGATCCATCACCTCCGCCTCCCGGGGGGTGATGCCGAAGTAACCCGCGTCGAAGGAGTCGACATCGTCCAGGAAGGCGCCCCGCTCGCCACGCGCGGCGCCACGGAGAGCGCCCGCGAAGGCGTGCCGGCGCCCGGGCGGCACGTCCCCGACGAAGTCACGCCCGTCCAGAAGCTGCTTCCAGAACGATTCCGGCCCGGTGACACCCCCCGGGAGACGGCAGCCCAGGCCGACCACGGCGATGGGGCAGGGCTCCCCCGGTACCGGCTGCCGCTCTCCCGGCACGTCGTCATCCGTCTCCTGTGCCGCCGACTCCTGGACCTCGCAGAGACGTTGGGTGAGCTGCTCGATGGTCGGGGCCTCCCACATCAGTGTGGCCCGCAGCGGCAGTCCCAGCACCTGCTCCAGACGGCCGGCCAGCCCGACCGCGGCACGCGAGGTCAGCCCGTAGTCCACGAGGAGACGGCTGTCGTCGATCTCCGCCTCCGGCACACCGACGTTCTCGGAGACGAGCCGGCGCAGCAGCGACCGCAGCTCAGCGGCCGTGATCACCCGCCGGTCCGGTGCCGAAGCCGCTTTGCTACCCGCATTCATGTGCCTCTCCTCGCCGGCGCTCGAGCGACGTCCGGGGGTCTGCCCCCGGCTCGGCGACGGCCGTCCACCGGCCCGCCGCGTACTGATCGCGGCATGCGCCGCGGGCCACCTTGCCACTGGTGGTCTGCGGGACGCTGCCGGGCGGTACCAGGACGACATCACGGACGGCGATGCCGTGCCGCGCGGCGACCGCGCTGCGCACCGCCTGCGTCACCTCGCCGGCGGTGGCCCCGTCGACGGTCCGGTCCCGGCCGTGTTCGGCCACCACGACCAGCTGTTCCCCCGCCGCGGTGGAGACGGCGAAGGCGGCGACGTGGTGCGGCCGAACGGCCGGGTGTGCGTTCTCGACCGTCTCTTCGATGTCGTGCGGGTAGTGGTTGGTGCCGTCGATGATCACAAGGTCTTTCAGGCGGCCGGTGATGTAGATCTGCTTGTTGTGCCATACGCCCAGGTCCCCTGTGCGCAGCCACCCGCCGTCGTCTCCCTCCCCCTGCAGCGTCGCCCGGAACGTCGCTTCGGTGTCCTGGGGACGGTTCCAGTAGCCGCGGCCGACGTTCGGGCCGCGGAGCCAGATCTCACCGATGTGACCGTCCTTCTGACGTCGGCAGGTCGTGGGATCGACGATGGCGAGTTCCTGACCGGTGGGACGCCCGCACGCCACGATGTCGACGGACGGCTTCTCGTCGGCCGTGTCGACCGCGAGCGCGACTCCCTGGCCCAGGGCGTCACGGGCGAAGGACGTGACGGTCGGTTCCTCGCCGAGGGGAGAGGCCGAGACGAAGACGGTGGCCTCGGCCAGCCCGTAGGAGGGACGCAGGGTGATGCGGTTCAGTCCGGTGCCGGACAACGCGGCATGGAAGCGCTCCATGGTGCGCGCTCCGATGGGCTCGCTGCCGTTGACCATGGCGGCGACGGATCCGAGCGAGAGTTCGGCCAGGTCCCCTTCCTCGAGCCTCTGCACGCAGTAGTCGTAGGCGAAGTTCGGAGCCGCCGTCAGCGCGCCGGGGTGCCGGGTCAGCAGCCGCAGCCACCGCACCGGCTGCTGGACGAAGGCCAGAGGATCCATGAGGACGGAGGGCAGGTGACCGAGGACGGGGATGGCGATGGCGAGCACCAGGCCCATGTCGTGGTAGAGCGGCAGCCACCCCACGGTGCAGTTGCGCCCCCGCTGGAGGTCGTACGCGTCCATGGCCTGGCGCGCGTTGGCACACACGTGGGCATGCGCGATCTCCACACCGGACGGAACACGAGTGGAACCCGAGGTGTACTGCAGGTACGCCAGATCGGCGGGGTCGACGTCGAAAACCACCGCGGCATCCCCTGCGGCGTCCCGCAGTTCCGCTTCCGTGACGATGCGGGAGGTGGAAGGAACGCCATACCGAGTGCAGAATTCTTCGAGTTCCTTGCGGTGTTCTTCGACGGTCAGCAGAAGGGTGGGGCTCGCGTCCTTGAGTGCTGCCGCGAGTTTTTCCGCGTGTCCCGGCAGAGAGGGAGTGAACAACGGGACGGCAACCGTGCCCGAACACGCTGATGCGAGGAATCCGACGACGTATTCCAGGCTCTGCGGAGCAACCACCGCCACTCTGTCGCCGGCCGCGCAGAACTGCCGCATCCCCGAACCTGCGATACGAACCCGCTGCTCGAGCTCCTGCCACGTCAGTGAACTGGTCACCCCGGCGATGTCCGCCCGGTAGTCCACGAATGTGAATGCCTTTTCGTCGGGTGCGAGAGCCGTGACGTGGGCGAGACGATGGCTTAGTGTGTTCGGCGTCAGTGCTGGCACGTGTTCACTGCACTTTCGTTGAATGGGCGAGAATGTCCCGCAGGAGCTTCACGGCCCGGTCGACGGTCCATTCGGTGTCGGTGGTCACCGTGGCGTCGGCCACCCGTGCGCCTCCAGGGTGTGTGACTGGGAGCTGGAAAAACACATTCACGCGCCGCCGGGCCACTGATACCGCATCAAAGCATGGTGGAGTTGCTGTATGCCACTTGCGCGCGGACATTGGGGTGACACCGTTCTGCCGGGCGTGGAGCGGGCCCGCAGTCCATTTCCTGGCGCTGTGGCACAGCGCTCTGAGAGGAGACCGTGAACCGACTACGTGTCCTGAGCATCGTGGCCACGACGGGTCTGTCCACCTTTCTCATCGCCCTCGACAACAGCGTCGTCTATGTGGCGCTGCCCCGGATCGGTCGCGAACTCGCCCTGTCGGATGCCGGCCTGAAATGGGCCGCGGCCGCCTACCCCCTCGCCCTGGCGAGTTTCCTGCTCGTCGCAGGGCAGTTCACGGACACCGTGGGGCGGCGCCGTGCCCTGCTGACCGGAGTGGCGACCTTCACCGTGGCCTCCGTGCTGTGCGCCGTGTCGACCACCGGTGCGGCACTGCTCGGTGCCCGTGCCCTTCAGGGCGTCGGCGCCGCGTTCGTCCTTCCGGCGTCCCTGGCCATTACGTCGCACGACCTTCCGCACCGGATGAGGACCGCGGCGTTCGGAGCGCTGACGGCGTCGATGGCGTCCGCGCTGGCGTTCGGGCCGGTGGTCTCGGGTGTGGTGACGCAGGGCCTGGGCTGGCAGTGGCTCTTCGCGCTCAACCTTCCCCTGGGACTGGTCGTCTGCGCGCTGTGCGCCCTGGTGCTGCCGCGCGCCTCCCGCTGCACCGAGGGCGCCGGCCGGAAGGCGCCGTCCGCCGTGCCGCTGCCCGTGAACGCACTGGCCTGTGTGTCCGTGGCCGCCTTCGCCTACGTCCTGATCCAGGGGCCCAGCCACGGTTTCACCGAGCCGTCGGTCCTGCTCTGCGCGGTCACCGCCGGGGGCGGCCTCCTGGCCCTGTACTGCTCCAGGAGACAGGGCCGCAGCCCCGCGCTGACCCTGCTGTTGCGCAGGCGCGCCTTCACCGGCGGGCTGCTCACCCAGTTGCTGTGGGGGCTGGGCGTGACGGGGGTGTACTTCTACACGTCGCAGTTCCTGCAGAACGGACTGCGTCTCAGCCCGACCGAAGCCGGCCTGGCCTTCACTCCGGTTGTCTGCGCCCTGTTCGCGACGGTTCCCTTCGTCACCGCTCTCACCAGGCGGTTCGGAGATTCCCGGGTGGCCGCTTCGGGCCTGTTCTTCGTCGCCCTCGGCCTGCTCCTCGTCGCGCTGGGCAGCAGGAGCGGCCGTCTGGCCGGTCTGCTGCCGGGTCTGGTGAGCGTCGGGGCGGGGTCCGCACTGGCCCTGCCGCTGACCACACGAGCCATGCGGGCGTCGCCGGAGCACCTGTCCGGCTTCGCCGCGGGCCTGTTCAGCGCGACACGCGAGGTGTCCGGCGTGTTCGGCGTCGTGGTCGTGGGGGCCGTGGTCACCTTCGTGCAGGATGCCCGACTCGCCGACGGAGCCCCGGCCGGCCAGTCGCTCTCCGCGGGCTATCAGGCCGGGCTGTACCTGGCGGCCGTGCTGGTGGGGGCAGGAGTGCCGGTGGCCCGATGGTCTCTGCGGGGCACGGCGACCGCACGGACACCCCCCGGACCCTGACTCCGCGTCGATCCGCCGTGTCACCTCGGCCCGCAGGACGTCAGTCCAGGGCGAAGGTGTGCCGCAGGACGTCACACGCGCGGTTCGCTCCGTCCTCCGCCCGCAGCGCGCCGGCGACCCGTCGGGCGGACTCTGCGTAGACGGCGTCCCTGGTCACCGCCGTCAGGCGTTCCGTCAGTGCCTCGACGGTCAGCGTCCGGGCGGGAAGCGGTGGCGGGCCCGCTCCCAGCGCGTGCACCCGGGCGGCCCAGTACGGCTGGTCGCCGAAGAAGGGACACACGACTGCGGGCACACCCGCGCGCAGGGCCGCGCACGTGGTTCCCGCGCCTCCGTGGTGGACGACCGCGGCCATCCGGGGAAACAGCCAGTCGTGCGGCGCGTCGGCCAGGACCAGCATGTCGTCCTCACCCGTCGACGGATCGCCGAGGAGCACCCCTCGCAGCCCCGCACGCCTCAGGGCCGCCCGCACGGAGCGGTCGGTTCGCCGGGGGTCACCGGAGCGCATACTGCCGAACCCCGCGTACACGGGCGGTGGCCCGGCGAGGAGGAAGTCGCGCAGCCGCTGCGGTGGCTGCCAGTCCGGCTGCGCGAAGTCCCAGAACCCGGTGACGTGGACGTTGGGGCCCCAGTCGGAGGGGCGGGCGACGACCGTGGGACTGAAGGCGCACAGCACCGTGGACCGGCGTGTCGCGCGCAGGGGGGAGAGCACGGGCAGGGGTGGCTGTCCGTTGTGCCGCAGTCGCCAGCGATTGACGTGACGGCGGGACAGCAGCCAGGTCCCGGCGTCGACGATGTCGTAGCTGACGCGGTTGCCGAGCCCTCCCAGTTTCCGCGCGGCTGGTACGAAGGGGTGAGGGAAGGCCCGGGTGGGCTGGCTCGGCTGGAAGTGGACGACGGCGTGGGGGATGCCCAGCCGCTGGTTCAGGTGGGCCCCGAACAGGCCGAAGGTGGGAGCCAGGACCAGGTCGGCTCCCGCGGCACACGCGAAGGCCTCGTCGAGGAGGTTCTCGACATGAGGCCGCAGCACCTTGCTCATGGTGCGCACGAAGGCGAGAGGACCCTGACGGCTTCCCAGCAGTTCCTGTCCCGTGGCGGACCCGACGATGTCCGAGGGGTCCGCCGCCACCGGGTGGAACCCGGCTCCGGTGCTCGTGATCAGCTGTTCGTAACGCGCGCTGGCGAGGACGCGCACGGCGTGTCCGTGCTGCATCAGGGACCGCGCCAGGGCCAGACACGGCTGCACGTCCCCGCGCGACCCCGCAGCGAACATCATGACCGTTCGCCGCCCCATACTCTTCGGCCTTCCTGTGGAGGGATACGCGAGTGCGCCCGGGTCAGCGCTCGAGGATCCGGGTCACGTCGGGCCAGACGGCATGCAGTTCCTGCTGCCAGTAGGGCCAGGAATGGGTGCCGGGACGGTAGAAGTGCGTGGTGGTGCTGACGCCCTCCGACCTGAGGGCGGCGGCGAACTTCGAGATCTGCCTCGGAAGCATCCACTCCGCCACCTTGCTCACCAACAGGACATCCGGTGTGCGGCCTCTGTCCGCTGCTCCGTGCGACCCGTCGCCCGCCGAGAGATGCACGTGCGTCCGCCGGAACGACGTGACCATCGAAGCGGGGTTGTGTGCCTTCCACACGTCCCGGTTCGCGACGGGGTCGCCCCAGACGTCCCTGATGTCGATGCCTTCTCTCCGGGATCCGAGCTGGAGTGCGAGAAGAACAGAAGGATCAGTGAGATCCACATAGGAACTCATGGCGGCCGCGTAGCGGAACATCCCCGGATGGCGGCCCGCGTAGATCAGGGCTCCGAAACCACCCATGGACAGCCCGATGACGGCGCGGGACGAACTCCCGCGGTACGCCCGCCCGATCAGTGGAACGAGTTCCCGGATGTGGAAGGTCTCCCAGCGCGGGCCACCGGCGAACCAGTCGCTGTAGTACCCGTTTCTCCCGCCGTCGGGCATCACGATCAGGGCCTCGGAATACCGTGCCAGGTCTTCGACGTCGGTCTCGCGGGTCCATGACGTGTAGTCGTCGTCCCCGCCGTGCAGCAGGTACACCACGGGAAAACGTGCGTTCCGCTTCGATTTCCAGCTCTTCGGCAGGATGATCCGCACCGGAATGGTGGCCCGCATGGCGGGTGAGTAGACCTGGATGTCCTGCGTACGATGGTCGATCTTCCGGGTCGTGACGATGTGCGCGGCGCCACCGGCACGCTGTGGCGCGTTCTCCCCAGCGCGGGCGTGTGCCGGAATGCCGGCCGTGAGGAAGAGAGCGAGCACAGAGAGAAGCGCGGCACTCGCCCGCATGCGGGCGGACGCATGGAGGGCGGGCCACTTGAAAGGGCAAGTCATGCGGGCGAGGACTCCTTGGACGGAGATTCTTGGGGTGTGACATCTGGTGGAATGTCAAGGCCGAACTCGGCTGCCCACAATGCCGAAACAAAACCGGCGGTCACCCGCAGGACACGCCGGTCGGCGAAAATCACCCTTATTCGCATTCCTCTTGTCGGGAACGCGCGAGGCTCCCGCGCCGTGGAGCGGATCCTCGGAATCCTCTACCCACGGGCGCGGGAGCCGGTGCGCGTGGCGTGCGAGCCGGTGCCGGCCGCAGCCCGCGGACTCATCTGCGGAACACGCTGAGGCGTCGTTCGCCCAGCTGTGCGCGGCCCTCCGGATCCGTGACGCCCATTCCCTCCTCGGGCGCGAGACACAGGACCCCGACCTTGCCGATGTGCTCGTTGGTCTGGACGCTTCGCGCCGCCGCGCCGACTTCGTCGAGCGCGTAGGTTCTGGACAGCGCCGGGACCAGGTGGCCCAGAGCGATGAGCCGGTTGACCGCGTGCTGCTCGTGGAAGTTGGCGCCGTGGCTGCCGATGATCCGCTTCAGCCGCATCCACAGGTACCTGTTGTCGTAGACGTGCTCGTAGCCGGTGCTGGAGCCGCACGTGACGATGGTGCCGCCACGCCGGGCGAGGAAGACGGAAGCGGCGAACGTCTTCTTGCCGACATGCTCGAACACGATGTGGGGGTCTTCTCCCACGGCGGCGCGGATGGCCTTGCCCAACTTCTTCCAGCCCTCGGGCCGCTGCAGAAGAGAGGGGTCCCCGTCCTCGATCTCGCTGCGGTCGATGACCGCCTTGCACCCCAGGGCCGCGAGGACGTCGGCCTTCTCCGCCGAATTGACCACGCCCACCGGGATCCCGCCCCCGTTGAGGACGAGTTGCACCGCGTAGGCGCCCAGGCCGCCGGTCGCTCCCCACACGAGGACGACGTCCCCCTGCTTCATCTGCGCACCGCGCTCACCGACGAGCATGCGGTAGGCCGTGCTCGCACACAGGGGGTTGACGGCGGCTTCCTCCCAGCTGAGCAGGGCCGGCTTGGGCAGGAGCTGACTGGCCCGGACCACCGCGTAGTGGGCCAGCCCGCCGAAGTTCGTCTCGAACCCCCAGGCCTTCTGCCCCTCGCCGAGCATCCCGTCCCGATGGGTGTCGTGGTCCTGTTCATCGACGTAGGCGGGCGACACGACCACGTGGTCGCCGACCTTCCACTTGCGCACGGACGATCCGGTGCGCACGATGACCCCCGAGGCGTCGGAGCCCACGATGTGGTAGGGGAGATCGTGACGTGCTTCCCAACCGCCCTTCCGACCCATCTGCTTGAGGAACTCGAACGTGGGGACCGGCTCGAACATCGCGGTCCAGACGGTGTTGTAGTTGATGGAACTCGCCATGACCGCGATCAGTGCCTCGTCGGGCGCCAGTTCAGGCATGGGCACGTCATCGACGGACAACGACTTGCGCACGTCCTTGTCCTCCATGGCACGGAAGACGCCCACGTCCTCTGCCCGAACCGTCGCGGCGCGGAAGTAGTCCGGCAGGGGCAGTGCTTCCAGTTCCGCGCCCCCCGCGCCGGCAACGACCGCTTCGGACAGAGATGACTGCATCGAGGACTCCCTTGGTCACGCCGCCGCACCGGCGGACGGTCGCACGATCGATCCGTTTGCGGATCTCTCCCTCAGCAAGCCTCTGACGCGCAGTTCACGCAACCGCAGGCGCACGGTCGTTGCGCCGATCGTCGCACACCGGCCTGGAGCGGCGCGGATGCTCGCACACCTGCGCGGGCGGGAACCCGCGCGGGCTCTCCCCGCGGACTTCGCTAGAAGAACACCCCGCACCTCAGCAGCACATTCGCGTACGGCCGTGCCTCGCCCGTGCGCACGACGAGCCGGGCCTCGGCCGACAGTTCCTTGAGCCGCTCGTGCGGCACCAGGACCAGCGCGGGCAGACGCTCGTGCAGCAGCGCCGACGCCTCCGGGTTGGCCTCGCGCACCTCCTCCGCGGCCGTCGCGCCCTCGACCACCAACTCCTCCAGCAGCCCGTCCAGGACCTCCGCGAACGCCGGCACCCCGGCCCGGAAGGCCAGGTCCACCACCCGCGGCCCGTCCGGGACGGGCATGCCCACGTCGCAGACCAGCACCCCGTCCCCGTGCCCGAGCCCGGCCAGCGCACCGGCGAGGTGGCGGTTCAGTATTCCGGCCCTCTTCACCGCGCCCCACCCCGGGACGCGACCTCCGCCGCCGTCGGGAAGGACGCCTGCGCGCCCTGCCTCGTCACCGTCACCGCGCCCACCCGCGCCGCGTACGCGGCCGCCTCGGCCAGGGACTCGCCCGCGCCCAGCCGGAAAGCCAACGCCGCGGTGAACGCGTCACCCGCGCCCGTGGTGTCCACGGCGTCCACCGGCACGGCGGCGACCCGGGCGACCTCCCGCGCCGACGCGACCAGCGCGCCCCGCGCGCCCAGTGTCACGACGACCGACTTCGGGCCCTTGGCCAGCAGGATCCGCGCCCAGTCCTCGGGGGTGTCCCCGACGGCGGAGTCGCCCAGGATCACCTTCGCCTCGTGCTCGTTGACGATCAGCGGGTCGCAGGCCGCCAGCACCTCCTGCGGCAGGGGGCGCGGCGGCGAGGGGTTGAGGACGAAACGGCTCCCCGGAGCCAGGTTCCGCACGACCTCCACCACCGTCTCCAGCGGGATCTCCAGCTGCGCCGAGACCACCCGGGAGCTCTGGAAGAGGCACCCGGCGGCACTGACGTCCTGCGGGGTCAGCCGGCCGTTCGCGCCGGGCGAGACGACGATGCTGTTGTCCCCGGACGGGTCGACGGTGATCAGCGCGACACCCGTCGGCGCCCCGCCCACCAGCACGCCCACCGTGTCGACGCCGGCCTTGCGCTGCGAGTCCAGCAGCAGCCGGCCGTGCGCGTCGTCGCCCACCCGGGCCAGCAGCGCCGTACGGGCGCCGAGCCGGGCGGCGGCGACCGCCTGGTTCGCGCCCTTGCCGCCGGGGTGGACGGCCAGGTCGGAGCCGAGCACGGTCTCGCCGGCACCGGGCCGGCGCTCCACTCCGATCACCAGGTCGGCGTTGGCCGACCCCACGACCAGGAGGTCGTAGTCGTACATGCGTTGTCTCCCCATGTGAGTGACATGGACGGGCGGTCCCCCACCTGGTGGACGACCGCCCGCCGTTCCCCGATGTCAGCCGCTGAAGCCGGCCACGTTCTCCTCGGTGACCACCTTCACCGGCACCTTCACCGTCTCCTCGACCTTCTTGCCCTCCAGGGCGCGCAGGGCGTTGTCGACGGCCATCCTTCCGAGCTGGGACGGCTGCTGCGCCACCGACGCGTACAGCGTGCCGCCCTCGACCGCCTTCAGTCCGTCAGGCGTGCCGTCGAAGCCGACGACCGAGACGGACTTGCCGGCCTTGGAGCCCAGCGCCTTGATCGCGCCGAGGGCCATCTCGTCGTTGGCGGCGATGACGCCCTGGACGTCCGGGTGCGCCTGGAGCAGGTTCGACATCACGTCGAGGCCCTTGGTGCGGTCGAAGTCGGCGGGCTGCTGGGCGACGACCTTGATGCCCGGGTAGGCCTTGAGGCCGTTGGCGAAGCCCTGCGCCCGCTCACGGGCCGCGGACGTGCCCGCCTGGCCCTGCAGGATCACGATCTTGCCCTTGCCGCCCAGCTTGTCGGCGAGGGACCTGGCCGCGAGTTCGCCGCCGGCGACGTTGTCGGAGGCGACCAGGGTGTCCACCGCCGCCTCGTTGACGGTCCGGTCCACGGCGATCACGGGGATGTCCGCCGTGCCCGCGGCCCGCACGGAGTTGCCCGCCGCGTCGGAGTCCACCGGGTTGACGATGATCGCGTCCAGCTTCGACGTGGTGAAGTTCTGCAGCTGGTTGGCCTGCTGGGAGGCGTCGTTCTGGGCGTCCGTGACGGTCAGGTCCACGCCCCGCTTCTCGGCCTCGGCCTGGGCGCCCGCCCGGATCTGCACGAAGAAGGGGTTGTTGAGGGTGGACAGCGACAGGCCCACCTTCGGGGAGCCGGCCGGGGAGGAGCCGTTGTGCAGGAAGGACGTGGCGCCGACGATCGCGGCGGTGACCACGGCCGCGAGCCCGTACGTGACCGCCTGCCGGCCCTTGGGCCCGCCGGTCCCGGCCGCCACCGGGGTCGCCCCCGCCTTGCGCCGCAGCGTGTCGAACAGCACCGCCAGCGCGATGACGGCACCGATGACGACCTGCTGCCAGAACGCGGAGACGTTCAGCAGGTTCAGCCCGTTGCGCAGCACGGCCAGGATCAGCGCGCCGATCAGCGTGCCCGACGCCTTGCCCGTACCGCCCGCGAGGGACGCGCCGCCGATGACGACGGCGGCGATCGCGTCCAGCTCGTAGCCGTCGGCGGCCTGGGGCTGCGCGGAGGACAGACGGGCCGCGAGGACCACACCGGCGACCGCGGCGAACACACCGGAGAAGGCGTAGATCGCGAGCTTCTGCCGCTTCACGCGCAGCCCGGACAGCCGCGCGGCCTCCTCGTTGCCGCCGATCGCGTACATGGAGCGGCCGATGTACGTCCGGCCCAGCACGAAGGCCGCGATCAGCCCCATCACGACCATCACCAGCACCGGCACGGGCAGCCAGCCGCCGAGCGTGTCGCCGAGGTGGGAGACCGAGTCGGGGAAGGGGATCGGCGAGCCCTCGGAGATCACCAGGGACAGACCGCGGGCCACGGACAGCATGGCGAGGGTGGCGATGAACGGCGGCAGCTTGCCGAAGGAGATCAGGACGCCGTTGACCAGCCCGCAGACGATGCCCGTCGCTATGGCGAGGAGCACCGCGAGGAAGACCGGGACGCCCGCCGAGGTGGCGCTCCAGGCGAGGACCGTGGCCGACAGCGCGGCCACCGAGCCGACCGACAGGTCGATGCCCGCCGAGACGATCACGAAGGTGACACCGAAGGCGAGGATGGCGGTCACGGCCGCCTGCACACCCACGTTCAGCAGGTTGTCCGCCGTCAGGAAGTCGCCGGACAGCGCCGACATCGCGATGACGAGGACGATGAGCGCGGTGAGCGCGCCGTTGTCGAGCAGGAGGCGGCGCAGGCCTCCCGGGGCGCCACCCGCGCCCGTCGTGCTCTTGAGCGTGTCAGTGGCCACGGGAGGCCTCCGTTCCGGTCGTGCTGGTGGTCGTGGGAGTGCTGACGGCGAGTGCCATCACGGCGTCCTGGGTCGCCTCGTCGGCGGAGAGTTCACCGGCGATCCGCCCCTGGGCCATCACCAGCACCCGGTCGCTCATGCCGAGCACCTCGGGCAGGTCGCTGGAGATCATCAGGACGGCCGCGCCGGCGGCGGTCAGTTCGTTGACGAGCTGGTAGATCTCGACCTTGGCGCCGACGTCGATGCCGCGCGTCGGCTCGTCGAGGATCAGCACCTTGGTGTCGGCCAGCAGCCACTTGCCGATGACGACCTTCTGCTGGTTGCCGCCGGAGAGCGTGCGCACGTGCTGCTCCAGTCCCGCCATCCGCACGCCGAGCTGCCCGGCGACCCGCTCCGCGGCCGCGCGCTGACCCCTGCGGTCGACGAGCCCGGCGCGGGTCGAGGACCGCAGCGTCACCAGGCCGAGGTTCTCCTCCACCGAGGCGTCCAGCACCAGGCCCTGCCCCTTGCGGTCCTCGGGGACGAGTCCGATGCCCGCGGTCATCGCCGCGTTCACGTCGTCCTTGGCGACCGGCCTGCCGGAGACCTTCACGGTGCCCCGGTCGTAGGGGTCGGCCCCGAAGACCGCCCGGACGACCTCGGTGCGCCCGGCGCCGACCAGCCCGGCGATGCCGACGACCTCACCGGCGTGCACCTCGAAGCCGACGTCGTGGAAGACGCCGTCGCGGGTGAGCCCCTCGACGGTGAGCAGCGCGGGGCCGCGGCCGGCCCGCTCACGCGGGTACTGCTGCTCGATCGAGCGCCCCACCATGAGCCGGACCAGTTCGTCCTCGGGGGTGGCGGCGGGGACCTGCCCGACGCTCCTGCCGTCGCGGATGACGGTGACCCGGTCGCCGAGGGCGGCGATCTCCTCCAGGTGGTGGGTGATGAAGACGATCCCGACCCCGTCCTCGCGCAGCCGCCGCACGATGGCGAACAGCTTGTCGACCTCCTCGGTGGTGAGCACGGCGGTCGGTTCGTCCATGATCAGCACGCGTGCGTCCAGGCTGAGCGCCTTGGCGATCTCGACCATCTGCAGGCGCGCGATGCCGAGTTCGCGGACCCGCGCGCGGGGCGACACGTGCACGCCGACCCGCCGCAGCAGTTCCTCGGCGTCGGCCTCCATCCGCCCCCGGTCGATCATCCCGAAGCGGCGCGGCTGCCGGCCCAGGAAGATGTTCTCGGCGACCGTCAGGTCGGGGACGAGGTTGAACTCCTGGTAGATGGTGGCGATCCCGAGCCGCTCGGAGTCCTGCGCACCCTGGATGCGCACCTCCTCACCGCCGGCCAGGATCCGCCCTGCGTCGGGCGTGTAGGCACCGGAGAGCATCTTGATCAGGGTGCTCTTGCCGGCTCCGTTCTCACCGAGCAGCACGTGCACCTCGCCCCGGCGCAGGTCGAAGTCGACGCCGTCCAGCGCCACCACGCCCGGGAAGGTCTTGCGGATGCCCTCGATGCGCAGCAACTCGTCCGCGTTGCTCACGACGTGCTCCTTTGCACTGGAGTGGGGTGCTCGCCGCACGAGCGGCGTACGACGAGCCGGGCGGGGAGGGTCACGGACCGGCCGGGCCGTCCCTCGATGCGGTCGACAAGGGCCCGTACGGCGGCCCGGCCTAGCTCGCCCGTGGGCTGGGCGATCGCGGTGATGGGCGGATCGGTGTGCACGAACCACCGGATGTCGTCGAAGGCGGCCAGCGCGAGGTCGTCCGGCACGCGCAGCCCCCGCGCGCGTACGGCGTCCAGCGCGCCGAGCGCCATCAGGTTGTCGGCCGCGAACACGACCTCGGGCGGCTCGGGCAGGTCGAGGAAGCCCTCGGTGACCCGGCGCCCGCTCTCGGCCTGGAAGTCGCCCTGCCCTGTGTAGGCGTCGGGCAGGTCGAGCCCGAACGCGGCGAGCGCCTCCCGGAAGGCCTCCACGCGCTCCCGGCCGGTCGTGGTCGCCGCCGGGCCCGCGATGATCGCCAGCCGCCGGTGCCCGAGCCCGTGCAGATGCGCCACGAGGTCCCGCACCGCCGCCTGCCCGTCCGCCCGGACCACCGGCACGTCCACGCCCGGGATCCACCGGTCCACGAACACCATGGGCGTCCCGGCCCGCGCGGCGTCCAGCATCAGCGGCGAGCCGCCGTCGGTGGGGGAGACGAGCAGTCCGTCGATCCGCCGGTCCAGCAGGTTCCGCACGTGGTGGTCCTGGAGGTCGGGCCGTTCGTCGGCGTTGCCGATGATCACGCTGTAGCCGAGCGCGCGGGCCTCCTCCTCCACGGAACGGGCCAGTTCGGTGAAGTACGGGTTGAGCACGTCGCTGATGACGAGGCCGAGGGTGTGGGTCTGGTCGGTGCGCAGGGAGCGGGCGACGGCGTTCGGGCGGTAGCCCAGGGACTCGACGGCGGCCAGCACGCGGGTGCGTGCGTCGGCGCTGACCGACGGGTGGTCGTTCAGGACGCGCGAGACCGTGGCGACGGAGACGCCGGCCTCGGCAGCGACGTCCTTGATGCTGGCCACCGCCGCTCCACCTCCTCGTGGATCAGTCGGGATCAGTCGGGATCAGTCCGGGGAGTGCCTCGGGCACTCGCGGAATCGATGGAATCGATTACATCGACGGCCCGATGGAATCGATTACACGGCCGGAACGCAAGCCCCCGGCGGTGCCTCTTGACCGGATCGTGATGTGGCGGGGAGCGGTCCGCCGTTCCAGGGTGGAGGGGCGAGGGCCGGTCGTACGCGCGGGACCGATGAGTTTCGGCGGCCCGGGCGGTCCACCCCTCGTCGACCACAGGAGGAGCGCTGTGTCCCAGCTGCTGCGCGTGCAGAATTTCAACGTCTCGAGCGACGGCTACGGTGCCGGTGAGCACCAGAGCCTGGAGAGGCCGTTCGGCCACGCCGATCCCGCCACGATGTTCGCCTGGGCCGGCGCCACGGCGAGCTGGCCCAACCGCACCGCCCCCGGCGGCAGCCGCGGCCTCGACGACTACCTCACCCGCGACTTCGCGAACAACATCGGCGCCGAGATCATGGGCCGCAACAAGTTCAGCCCGCAGCGGGGCCCCTGGCAGGACCACGAGTGGAAGGGCTGGTGGGGCGACGAGCCGCCGTTCCACACGCCGGTGTTCGTCATGACCCACCACGAGCGCCCGTCGTTCACGCTCTCCGACACCACGTTCCACTTCGTCGGGGGCGACCCGGCGGACGTCCTCGAACAGGCCCGCAAGGCGGCCGACGGCAAGGACGTCCGGCTCGGCGGCGGCGCGTCCACGATCCGCCAGTTCCTCGACGCCGACCTGGTGGACACCCTGCACGTGGCGGTCTCACCCGACGTGGTGCTCGGCGCCGGCTCACGCCTGTGGGTGTCCCCCGAGGAACTGCTCGACCGCTTCCACTGCGACGTGGTGCCGAGTCCGAGCGGGGTGGTGCATCACTTGTTCTGGAGGAAGTGAGCAACGCCGCCGTCAGTCCGCACGGGGAGGGGGCGGGCGCAGGCGCGCCCCTCTGCTGTCCGCGACCCGCGTGACGGCCCGCAGGCATTCGGTGAGCCGCAGAGCCAGGTAGTGCAGTTCCGCATGTGTCACACGGCGCTCGGCGAGGAGCGCGTCGGCGTGGCCGAGGAGGTCGTCCGCCATGCCGAGGTGTACGTCCTCGATCTCGTCGGCGAGGCGCGAGACGTGCCCCGTCCCGTCGCCGACGAGGTAGCAGGGCTTGCCTTCCGGGCTGGTCCACGGCAGGAGACGCCCGGGCCGTCCGTCGGTCATGCGCTCGCCTCCGCCGGCAGGTACGGCCGGACCAGCCGGTTGTCCTCGCCCCGCAGCAGGGGCTCCGACGGCCGGCGGTCGACCGCGCCGTAGGCGCCGTCTCCGCAGTACGGGCACGGGAGCCGCTCCGGGGGCCGCCGTCGCCGTCCGCGTGGAGGGAACAGGACGCGCAGAAGCGGTTCGAGGGCTCGGGCGAGGAGGTCTGTCATGTCTGTCCGTCTTCCGACCTGTGGTGACTGCGTTCTGTGGTGAACCGCTCACAGAGTGGGGTCGGCGGTGGCTACGCTGCCAGGGGGTGGAGCTTGACATCGCGTCTGTCAGGAAAGGGAGTTGGCCGCATGGACGAACGTCGTACGCCTCGAACACTCCGGGAGAAGTACGGGGAGGAACTGAGGCTGCGGCGCTCGGCCGCGCGCCTCACCCAGGAGGAACTGGGCGAGCAGGTGGTGTGCTCGCCGACGCTGATCAGCCACTTCGAGGCCGGCAGACGCCTTCCGAAGCCGGAGGACGCGCAGCGGATCGACCGTGCGCTGGGAACGGACGGTTTCTTCGCGCGGTGGCTGGAGGATCTGGAGAACAAGTACGACCCACGCTTCGCTGCCGCCGCTGAACTGGAGCAACAGGCGACGCTCATCCAGCAGTTCGCCCTCGCACTGGTTCCCGGACTGCTGCAGACACCGGACTACGCCCGGGCCGTGTTCGCCGCTTACCGCCCCACCACCACAGACCAGGAACTTGACAGACAAGTTGTCATTCGAACAGAGCGCGCCCGAATCCTCGACGGGCCATCAGCCCCGGTCATCTGGACGCTTCTGGACGAGGCCGTGCTGCGACGCGCCGTGGGTGGCCCGCAGGTCATGGCGGAACAACTGCACAAAATCGCTGACCTGGCCCGGTCGCGACGGATCCGACTGCACGTCCTTCCGTACCGCGTCGGTGCGCACCCCCTCATGGAGAGTCTGCTGACGCTGATGAGCTTCGAGGATTCCGCCCCGGTGGCATACGTCGACGCCTTTGAGACCGGACGTCTGATGGACGATCCGGCGCTGGTGAGGTCCTGTCAGACCGCCTACGCTCTGGCCCTGAGCGATGCCTTGTCGCAGCAGGAGTCACTGGCCCTCGTCAGATCGGCAGCGGAGGATCATGCGCGTGAGCAGCGGTGAGCCCACTGGGTGGTACAAGTCCAGCTACAGCGGCGGCAGCCAGGCGGAGTGCCTCGAAGTCGCCCGGAACCACCCCGACGTCCCCGTCCGCGACAGCAAGAGCACCGACGGCCCGGTCGTCCTCTTCTCGGCCGGAGGCTGGACCGCGTTCGTGGCCGCCGTGAAGGAGGGCCACATCCGGGGGCCTCACCGCCGCAGGCTGTAGCTCACCACCGACGCCCCCACCACCGACCCGAACGCCGGCAGCAGGAACTGCGCGAAGGCCTCCCACCCCCATACGATCCCCGCGCACGCCGCCGTGACGTTGACGGCCAGCGCGAGGATCCACAGGGCGACGCTCTGAGCCTGGGGTGACATCGTTCCTCGTTGTCATTCGGTCCGGGGGGATTTCACCGGGCAGGCGGAATCAGGGGAATCGGAGGAATCGGGGGAATCAACGACACGGCGGAATCGGGCCAGTCCCCGAATCGGCAGGGGGCGGAATTGCCCTCCGGGGGCCCGGGGCGTCGCTCCGGCGTGCCGGCGGCGCACGGCCCGACGGGCAACGGTCCCAGGGGGTTTCGGCACCGGGGAGGGGGTGCGGACCCTGGGGAGGGAGGCATCGGCATCACGGTCGCTCCGGTATCGACTCCGCCCCCATCGGTGAACTCCTGGATTCTCCCACGGGAAAGGCTCCAGGCAGACGATTCCCGGATGCTTGAACCGTAAAGCTTCTGTTTTCCTTGTGCATCCGCCGTGAAAAGTGAACGGCCGCCCGCATACTGGCCGGTCGCTTTATACGAGCCCCCTTTCCGGTCCGCGTCCGCCTCCGCTGTCGTACCCGGGCGGTACGGTCGGATCATGACCGATCAGGCGGGGGCCTCCCGGACGGGCGAGCGGCGTATGGCCACGCTGGAAGGCGTGCTCGAGCGCATCACCTACGCCAACGAGGAGAACGGCTACACGGTCGCCCGGGTCGACACCGGCAGAGGCGGCGGCGACCTGCTCACGGTCGTCGGAGCACTGCTCGGCGCCCAGGTCGGCGAGTCCCTGCGCATGGAGGGCCGCTGGGGCTCCCACCCGCAGTACGGCAAGCAGTTCCACGTGGAGAACTACACGACGGTGCTGCCGGCCACCGTCCAGGGCATCCGCCGCTACCTCGGCTCCGGCCTCGTCAAGGGCATCGGCCCGGTCTTCGCCGACCGCATCACCCAGCACTTCGGCATGGACACCCTGAAGATCATCGAGGAGGAGCCCAAGCGGCTCATCGAGGTCCCCGGCCTCGGTCCCAAGCGGACGAAGAAGATCGCCGACGCCTGGGAGGAGCAGAAGGCCATCAAGGAGGTCATGCTCTTCCTCCAGACGGTCGAGGTGTCGACGTCCATCGCCGTGCGCATCTACAAGAAGTACGGCGACGCCTCCATCTCCGTGGTGAAGAACCAGCCCTACCGGCTCGCCGCCGACGTCTGGGGCATCGGCTTCCTCACCGCCGACAAGATCGCCCAGTCCGTCGGCATCCCGCACGACAGCCCGGAGCGCGTCAAGGCGGGCCTGCAGTACGCGCTGTCCCAGGCCACCGACCAGGGCAACTGCTACCTCCCCGAGGAGCGGCTCATCGCCGACGCGGTCAAGCTGCTCCAGGTCGACACGGGACTGGTCATCGAGTGCCTCGCGGAGCTGGCCGAGGTCCCCGAGGACGGCGGCGACCCCGGGGTCGTACGCGAGAAGGTCCCCGGCCCGGACGGCAGCCCGGAGGCGGTCACCGCCGTCTACCTCGTCCCCTTCCACCGCGCCGAACTCTCCCTCTCCGCCCAGCTGCTGCGCCTGCTGCGCACCGGCGAGGACCGGATGCCGGGCTTCCGGACCGTCGCCTGGGACAAGGCGCTGAGCTGGCTGAAGGGCCGTACGGGCGCCGACCTCGCGCCCGAGCAGGAGGCCGCGGTCAGGCTGGCGCTGACCGAGAAGGTCGCCGTCCTGACCGGCGGCCCCGGCTGCGGCAAGTCCTTCACGGTCCGCTCGATCGTGGAGCTGGCCCGCGCCAAGAAGGCCAAGGTCGTGCTCGCCGCCCCCACGGGCCGGGCCGCCAAGCGCCTGTCCGAGCTCACCGGCGCCGAGGCCTCCACCGTCCACCGCCTGCTGGAGCTCAAGCCCGGCGGCGACGCGGCCTACGACCGGGACCGCCCGCTGGACGCCGACCTGGTGGTGGTCGACGAGGCGTCCATGCTCGACCTGCTCCTGGCCAACAAGCTGGTGAAGGCCGTCCCGCCCGGGGCCCATCTGCTGTTCGTCGGGGACGTGGACCAGCTGCCCAGCGTCGGCGCGGGCGAGGTCCTGCGCGATCTGCTGGCCGACGGCGGTCCCGTCCCTGCCGTCCGCCTCACCCGCGTCTTCCGGCAGGCCCAGCAGTCGGGCGTGGTGACGAACGCCCACCGGATCAACGCCGGACAGCACCCCCTGACCGACGGCATGAAGGACTTCTTCCTCTTCGTCGAGGACGACACGGAGGCCGCCGGGCGGCTCACCGTGGACGTGGCGGCGCGCCGGATCCCGGCCAGGTTCGGGCTCGACCCACGCCGCGACGTCCAGGTGCTGGCGCCGATGCACCGCGGCCCGGCCGGCGCGGGCACCCTGAACGGCCTCCTCCAGCAGGCCGTCACCCCGGGCCGCCCCGACCTGCCCGAGAAGAGATTCGGTGGACGTGTGTTCCGTGTCGGCGACAAGGTCACCCAGATTCGCAACAATTACGAGAAGGGCAAGAACGGAGTCTTCAACGGCACCGTGGGCGTGGTGACCTCGCTCGACCCGGTCGACCAGCGTCTGACGGTGCTGACGGACGAGGACGAGGAGGTCCCCTACGAGTTCGACGAGCTCGACGAACTCGCCCACGCGTACGCCGTGACCATCCACCGCTCCCAGGGCAGCGAGTACCCGGCGGTCGTCATCCCGGTGACCACGGGAGCCTGGATGATGCTCCAGCGGAACCTGCTCTACACGGCGGTCACCCGGGCCAAGCGGCTGGTCGTCCTCGTCGGTTCGCGCAAGGCGATCGGCCAGGCGGTGCGCACCGTCTCGGCGGGCCGGCGGTGCACGGCACTCGACTTCCGGCTCGGTTTCAACGAAAAATGATCGATCAAATGAGTCGTGAAGGTCACAAGCCACTTCCGGAAGGGGATCACAGGGGGCAGGATGGGCAAGTTGGCGGCACTCAGTGCCGTCAGTAGGCCCGATGGTCGACCCCGAGTGCACTCTCCTGAGCCAAGTGGGGGATGGTAGAGACAGTCAGGGCACCTCGAAGATGAGGCACAACGTCGGTGAGGGAAGACGTGAGCGACAACTCTGTAGTACTGCGGTACGGCGACGGCGAGTACACCTACCCGGTGATCGACAGCACCGTCGGTGACAAGGGCTTCGACATCGGAAAGCTCCGCGCCCAGACCGGTCTGGTGACGCTGGACAGCGGCTACGGCAACACGGCCGCGTACAAATCCGCGATCACCTACCTGGACGGTGAAGCGGGCATCCTGCGCTACCGCGGCTACCCGATCGAGCAGCTGGCCGAGCGCTCCACCTTCCTGGAGGTCGCCTACCTGCTGATCAACGGCGAGCTGCCGACGGTCGACCAGCTCTCGGCGTTCAAGAACGACATCACGCAGCACACCCTGCTGCACGAGGACGTCAAGAACTTCTACAAGGGCTTCCCGCGCGACGCCCACCCGATGGCCATGCTGTCCTCGGTCGTCTCGGCGCTGTCCACGTTCTACCAGGACAGCCACAACCCGTTCGACGAGCGCCAGCGCAACCTCTCCACGATCCGCCTGCTCGCCAAGCTCCCGACGATCGCGGCGTACGCGTACAAGAAGTCGATCGGCCACCCGTTCGTCTACCCGCGCAACGACCTCGGCTACGTGGAGAACTTCCTCCGCATGACCTTCTCGGTCCCCGCGCAGGAGTACGAGCTCGACCCGGTCGTGGTCTCCGCGCTCGACAAGCTGCTGATCCTGCACGCGGACCACGAGCAGAACTGCTCGACCTCCACGGTCCGCCTGGTCGGCTCCTCGCAGGCGAACATGTTCGCCTCGATCTCCGCCGGCATCAACGCCCTGTGGGGCCCGCTGCACGGCGGTGCCAACCAGTCGGTGCTGGAGATGCTGGAGGGCATCCGCGACGCCGGCGGCGACGTCGACTCCTTCATCCGCAAGGTGAAGAACAAGGAGGACGGCGTCCGCCTGATGGGCTTCGGCCACCGGGTCTACAAGAACTTCGACCCGCGCGCCAAGATCATCAAGGCCGCCGCGCACGACGTCCTCTCCGCCCTGGGCAAGTCCGACGAGCTGCTGGACATCGCCCTGAAGCTGGAGGAGCACGCGCTCTCCGACGACTACTTCGTCTCGCGCAGCCTCTACCCGAACGTCGACTTCTACACGGGCCTGATCTACCGGGCCATGGGCTTCCCGACCGAGATGTTCACGGTCCTGTTCGCCCTCGGCCGGCTGCCGGGCTGGATCGCCCAGTGGCACGAGATGATCAAGGAGCCGGGCTCCCGCATCGGCCGCCCGCGCCAGATCTACACGGGTGTGGTCGAGCGCGACTTCGTTCCCGTCGAGGAGCGCTGACGCGCCTCGCCGCTTCGGGCCCCTGTATCCGCCGCCGGGTGGGTGCAGGGGCTTTCGCGTGCGCGGGGCGCGGGGCGCGGGGCGCGGGGCGCGGAGAAGCGGAGGGGTGGAGAAGCCCATGGGGGGCGCGCGGAAAGGGGCGAGGCGCGAAGAAGCGGAGGGGGGCGCGAAGGAGCGGACAGGGGTGCGCGGAGGGCGCGCGGGCCGGGGTGCGCGGAGGAGCGCATGAAGAAGGCGCCCCGGCGCCGGTCCCCCCACGGGCCGACGACCAGGGCGCCTTCCCAGTCCCGGTTCGGATTCCCCCCACGGGATCCGGCCGGGCGTCTGTGAGGACAGCGCCTGAACCGCTGTTGAGCAAGGCGAGCGGAACCCGCCGTGGTGCTGTGGGTGCGATCTGCCGGGACAGCGCACGCCCGGGAGGGCCGCTCAAAGCTTCCCGGTGTACGTGCCCCGGCAACGCATCTCCGGAGAAGTCCCCCAAGACATCTCCAGACGTCAGATCGCGCCCCCCAAGACGCTCCCTGACATCGTCAACTTAGACCTTCGAACCCCTTCGATGGTTACGTTCACATCACTGTGATCTGCGTCTCTTGCGTATGTCCTTTAGATGCGCAAGAGCCCGGAAATGCACTCCGGGGCTCTCAAGCGTAAGGAAGATGCGCGAGCCTTGTGAAGAGCTTATGTGAGCCCGGCTCAGGACTCCAGAGGGGCTCATATCAGGTTCGCCGCGAACTTAGGGTGATTTCAGCGCGATTTACCTGAATGTCCGGAGTCGCAGACTGTTGGACACGACGAAGACCGAGGAGAAGGCCATCGCGGCCCCCGCGATCATGGGGTTGAGCAGTCCCGCGGCGGCCAGCGGCAGGGCGGCGACGTTGTAGCCGAAGGCCCACACGAGATTGCCCTTGATCGTCCCCAGTGTCCGGCGGGAGAGCCGGATCGCGTCCGCGGCCACGCGCAGGTCCCCGCGCACCAGCGTCAGGTCGCCCGCCTCGATCGCCGCGTCCGTGCCGGTGCCCAGCGCCAGGCCCAGATCGGCGGTGGCGAGCGCGGCCGCGTCGTTGACGCCGTCGCCGACCATCGCCACCACCCGCCCCTCGGCCTGCAGCCGCCGCACGGCCGCGACCTTGTCCTCGGGCAGGACCTCGGCGATCACCCGGTCGATCCCCACGGCCCGGGCCACCGCCTCGGCCACCGCCCGGTTGTCCCCGGTCAGCAGCACCGGCGTCAGCCCCAGGGCGCGCAGCTCGCGCACCGCCTCGGCGCTGGTCTCCTTGACCGCGTCCGCCACCGTCAGCACGGCCCGCGCCGTCCCGTCCCAGCCGGCCGGCACGGCCGTACGCCCGGCCCGCTCGGCCTCGTCCCGCGCGCGGGCCAGCTCCGCCGGTACGTCGTCGAACAGCCGCCCCACGCACACCTCGCGACCCTCCACGCGCCCGCGCACGCCCCGCCCGGGGACGCTGCGGAACTCCTCGACCTCCGGCAGCCGCCCGGCCCGCTCCTCGGCGCCCGCGGCGATCGCGCGCGCCACGGGGTGCTCGGAGGCGTGCTCCACGGCGCCCACCAGCCGCAGCACCTCCTTCTCGTCGGTGCCCTCGGCGGCGTACACCTCCTTCAGGGTCATCCGGCCGGTGGTGACCGTGCCGGTCTTGTCCAGCACGACCGTGTCGATCCGGCGCGTGGACTCCAGCACCTCCGGGCCCTTGATGAGGATGCCGAGCTGGGCGCCGCGGCCCGTGCCGACCATCAGTGCGGTCGGCGTGGCCAGCCCCAGGGCGCACGGGCAGGCGATGATCAGCACGGCCACGCCCGCGGTGAACGCGGAGACCGCGTCGCCGGTCAGGCCCAGCCACGCGCCGGCCGTCGCGACCGCGATCAGCAGCACGACCGGCACGAAGATCCCGGAGATCCGGTCGGCGAGCCGCTGCACCTCGGCCTTGCCGTTCTGCGCGTCCTCCACCAGCTTCGCCATCCGCGCGAGCCGGGTGTCGGCGCCGACCCGGGTGGCCTCCACGACGAGCCGGCCGCCCGCGTTGACCGTCGCGCCGGTGACCGTGTCCCCGGCCGAGACGTCCACCGGCACCGACTCGCCGGTCAGCATCGAGGCGTCCACCGCGGAGGTGCCCTCGACGACCGTGCCGTCGGTGGCGATCTTCTCGCCCGGCCGTACGACGAACCGGTCGCCCACCGCCAGCCGCTGCGCCGGGATCCGCACCTCGCGGCCGTCCCGCAGCACGGCGACGTCCTTGACGCCCAGGTCCATCAGCGCCCTGAGCGCGGCCCCGGCGCGGCGCTTGGAACGGGCCTCCAGATAGCGGCCCAGCAGGATGAACGCCGTGACACCGGCGGCGACCTCCAGGTAGATCGCGGAGGCGCCGTCACCGCGCGAGACCGTCAGCTCGAAGGGGTGCCGCATGCCGGGCATGCCCGCGTCACCGAGGAACAGCGCCCACAGGGACCAGCCGAAGGCGGCCAGCGTGCCGACCGAGACCAGCGTGTCCATGGTGGCGGCGCCGTGCCGGGCGTTCGTCCAGGCCGCGCGGTGGAACGGCAGCCCGCCCCAGACCACGACCGGCGCGGCGAGGGTGAGCGAGAGCCACTGCCAGTTGTCGAACTGCAGCGCCGGGACCATGGCCAGCAGGACGACGGGCAGCGCGAGGGCGGCGCAGACCACGAGCCGCCCGGCGAGCGCCGCGAGTTCGGGGTCCGCCTCGTCGGCCGCGGGGGTCTCCTCGCGCGGGGGTGCGGGTTCCTCGGCGGTGTACCCGGTCTTCACCACGGTGGCGATCAGGTCGGCGACCTCGATGCCCGCGGGGTAGGCGATCCGGGCCTTCTCCGTGGCGTAGTTCACCGTGGCGGTGACGCCGTCCATGCGGTTGAGCTTCTTCTCGACGCGGGCCGCGCAGGAGGCGCAGGTCATCCCGCCGATGAGCAGCTCGACCTCGGCGAGGTCCGGCGCGCGGTCCGGCGTCGCCTCGGTGGTGGTGCCGGTCATGTCCGTGACTCCAGGAAGTGCGGGGCGCCCGGGAAGCGGAACGGGCCGTACGGGCCGGGGCGGCGGCGTACGGCCCGTACGGGGGTACGAGTGCCAGGACCGAGGCGTCTCAGGCCTGGTGGTTCCGGGGTGCCGGGGCGGCAGGGCCGGGGGCGGCGCTCAGGCCCGGCCGGCCAGTTCAAAACCGGCCTCGTCGACCGCGGCGCGCACGGCCTCCTCGTCGAGCGGGGCCGCGGAGACGACGGTGACCTCACCTGTGGAGGCGACGGCCGTCACGGAGCTGACGCCGGGGATCTGCGAGACCTCGCCGGAGACGGCGCCCTCGCAGTGTCCGCAGCTCATGCCGCTCACCTTGTAGACGGTGGTGACGGGGCCCGTGGTGTCGGTCTGGGCGGTCATGTCGTTACTCCTCGTCGAGGCGTGTGGGGCAGCGGGGGGCCCTGAGGGCCACCCGTCTTCCCACTGTACCCCTAGGGGGTATCAGTTCACGACGAACCCACCAGCGGTCGCAGGTACCGCAGGAGGGCGTCCTTCAGTTCCTGCACGTACGCCTCCCGCTCGGCGCCCTCGTGGGCCAGGATCAGCTCCAGTCCTGCCTTGTAGATGCCGACGCACATCCGGGCGGTGCGGGTGACGGCGGGGGCGGGCGCGTCGGGCGCGAACGGGGCGAGGATCGTCTCGACCCGGGCCGCCAGGGTGGTGTGCAGCGCGTCGTGCTCCTCGGCGATGCGCCCCGGGATGTCGGGGCCGTGCATGAGTGCGAAGAAGGCCGGGTGGCGGCAGTTGAACGCGATGAAGCGGTCGACGGTCCCGGCGATCACCTCGTCGATCGAGGTGGTCGCGGGGTCGATCGGGGCGAGGACCTCGTCGTAGGACTCCCGCATCTCGTGCATGAGCCGGCTGCCGAGCTCGATCGCGATCGCTTCCTTGTTCGGGAAGAACTGGTACAGCGTCCCCGGTGAGACGCCCGCCTCGCGGGCGATGGCGTTGGTGCTGGCGGCCGTGTACCCGGTCGTGCAGAAGACCGCGGCGGCGGCTTCGAGCAGCTGGGCGATCCGGCGCTCGCCGCGGGCCTGGCGGCGGCGCGGCCGCTCCTCGGCCGTCCGCGCCGCCTCGCCCGCGGGCTTCTCGGTTCCGGGCTTCTCGGTCTTCTCGGGCACGCGTTTTCCCCAGGTGGTCAGGACGCGATTGACAAACGCGAGTGGTCGCTCGCATTCTGGTGGGGCTGGAATGCGAGCGATCTCTCGTGTTCGCCAGTCTAGGGCAGCTCCATGCTGCCAGGCTGTGCCCGGACACGGGTCTCGGTGAAGGGGACACCGCACGATGACCGAAGTCGACACACCACCACGCGTCGGGGCCTGGACCCGCTTCGTCACGGCCCGGCCCAGGCTGTCGCTGCTGGTGGCCCTGGTGCTCACCGCGCTCGCCGTGCTGGCCGGCAGCGGTGTCGCCGACCGGCTCGGCGCCGGCGGCTGGGAGGACCCGGCCGCCGAGTCCACGTACGCGACCCGGGCCCTGGAGCGCGAGTTCCCCGGCTCCCAGCCGAATCTGCTGCTCCTGCTCGACGCGGGCGAGGCCTCGGTCGACGCCCCGGCCGTCGTCGCCGAGGCCGAGCGCCTCACCGAGCGCCTGGCGTCCGAGCGGGGCGTCACCGGCGTCGGCTCCTACTGGCAGTCCGGCGCCCCGGCCCTGCGCGCGGAGGACGGTCACGAGGCGCTGATCGCCGCGCGCATCACCGGCGACGAGAAGACCGCCGGCGAGACCCTGGACCGCATCGCGCCCCACTACCGCGGGGTGCGGGGCCCGGTGGAGGTCGGCATCGGCGGCCCGGTCGCCGTGCGGCACGAGATGCAGACGGTCATCCAGGAGGACCTGATCCGCGCCGAGCTCATCGCCCTGCCGGTCACGCTGGTGCTGCTGGTGATGGTCTTCGGCAGCGCGGTCGCGGCCCTGCTGCCGCTCGGCATCGGCATCGTCGCCATCCTCGGCACCAACGCCATCCTGCGCGGCCTCAGCGAGTTCACCGACGTCTCCGTGTTCGCCATCAACCTCACCACGGCCCTGGGCCTCGGCCTGGCCATCGACTACGCGCTGTTCATCGTCCGCCGCTTCCGCGAGGAGCTGTCCACGGGCGCCGAGCCCCTGGCGGCCATCGGCACGACCCTGCGCACCGCCGGGCGCACGGTGCTGTTCTCCGCCCTCACGGTGGCGGTCTCCCTGGCGGCGATGCTGGTCTTCCCGCAGTACTTCCTGCGGTCCTTCGCCTACGCCGGTATCGCCGTGGTGCTGCTGGCCGCGGCGGCCGCGCTCATCCTGCTCCCGGCGGCGCTGATGCTGCTGGGCCACCGCGTCAACTCCCTGGACCTGCGCAGGGTGTTCCGCCGCGGCCGCGGCCCCCGGCCCGCCGCGGAGGAGGGCAGGGCCTGGGCGCGCACGGCGTCGCTGGTGATGGGCCGCGCCCCCTTCTTCGCCCTGGGCACCACCGCCGTCCTCGTCCTGCTCGGCCTGCCCTTCCTGGGCGTGAAGTTCGGCACCGCCGACGACCGCCAGCTGCCCTCGTCCTCCGAGTCCCACGTCGTGCAGCAGCACATCAGGGAGGGCTTCCCGGGCAGCCCCGGTGGCGGCCTCGACGTGCTCGCCGAGGGCCGTGCGACGCGGGCGCAGTACGGCGCCTACAAGGAGCGCATCGAGAGCCTGCCCGAAGTGCTGCGGGTGGAGGGACCGCTGGTGAAGGGCGACGCGGCGTACTTCACGGTGCTGCCCAAGGGCGAGGCGGTCGACGCCCCGGCCCAGCGCCTCGTCGGCGACCTGCGCGGACTCGACGCCCCCTTCGACACCAAGGTGACCGGCACGGCCGCCGTCCTGGTCGACTCCAAGGACGCCATAGGGGAGCGCCTGCCGCTCGCCGCCGTCTTCATCACGATCGTGACGCTGCTGCTGGTCTTCCTCCTCACGGGCAGCGTGCTGATCCCGGTCCAGGCGGTCGTGCTCAACGCGCTCAGTCTGACCGCCATGTTCGGCGCGCTCGTCTGGGTCTTCCAGGACGGCCACCTCTCGGGCCTGCTCGGCTTCACCAGCCCCGGCTCCATCGAGACGACCCTTCCGGTCCTGATGTTCTGCGTGGCCTTCGGTCTGTCGATGGACTACGGCGTGTTCCTGCTCTCCCGCATCAAGGAGGAGTACGACCACACCGGGGACCACGACCAGGCCGTCCGGCACGGCCTGGCCCGCACCGGCGGGCTCATCACCGCGGCGGCGGTCATCCTGGCCGTGGTCATGGTCGCCATCGGCACCTCGCGGGTCACGAACACCAAGATGCTCGGCCTGGGCATAGCCCTGGCGGTCCTGATGGACGCGATGATCGTCCGCAGCCTCCTGGTCCCCGCCGTCATGCGCCTCACGGGCCGCGCGACCTGGTGGGCCCCCGGACCTCTGCGCCGCTTCCACCAGCGGTTCGGCCTGACCGAGGGGGAGCCGTCGGCGGCCGGGGCGGCGGAACCGGACCGGGACAAGGTCGGAGCGGCGGCCGGCTGAAGTGGGCCCGCCGGCCGGGCGGCGGTACCCACCACACGCCCACTCGCGCAGGGGCACCGGTTAGCGTGCCAGGGGCCGGCGGCCCCCGGGCGCGGGGCACCGGGCGGGTCCACAGGCGGCGACGGAAGGCGGTACGGCATGCGGGCCGTGGTGTTCGAGCGGTACGGGGAAGCGGCCGAGGTGCGGGAGGTGGCCGACCCGGAGCCCGCGGAGCACGGTGTCGTCGTGCGGGTCGAGGCCACCGGGCTGTGCCGCAGCGACTGGCACGGCTGGCAGGGCCACGACCCGGACATCGTGCTGCCGCACGTGCCCGGCCATGAACTCGCCGGTGTCGTCGAGGCGGTGGGAGCGCGGGTGACCGGCCACCGGCCGGGCGACCGGGTCACCGTCCCGTTCATCTGCGCCTGCGGCACCTGCCCGTCCTGCGCGGCGGGCGACCACCAGGTGTGCGAGCGCCAGACCCAGCCGGGCTTCACGCACTGGGGCTCCTTCGCCCAGTACGTGGCGCTGGACCACGCCGACGTGAACCTCGTGCCGCTCCCGGAAGAGCTGTCCTTCGCGACGGCGGCCTCGCTCGGCTGCCGGTTCGCCACGGCGTACCGGGCGGTCGTGCAGCAGGGCCGGATCGCGGCAGGCGACTGGGTGGCGGTGCACGGCTGCGGCGGGGTCGGGCTCTCGGCGGTGATGATCGCGGCGGCGTCGGGCGCACGCGTGGTGGCCGTCGACGTGTCGGCCCCGGCGCTTGAGCTGGCGCGGCGGTTCGGGGCGGCGCACACCGTCGACGCGACGGCCGCCCCGGACACGGCGGCGGCGGTCCGCGACCTGACGGGCGGCGGTGCGCACCTCTCCCTCGACGCCCTCGGCTCACCGGCCACCTGCGCCGCCTCGGTGAACGGCCTGCGCCGCCGCGGCCGGCACGTCCAGGTCGGGCTGCTGCCCTCACCGGAGGGCACGACCCCGGTGCCGATGGCCCGAGCGATCGCCCTGGAGCTCGAACTCCTCGGCAGCCACGGCATGGCGGCCCACACCTACCCGCCCATGCTGGAACTGGTCCGCAGCGGCATCCTGCGCCCCGACCTGCTGGTGAGATCCACGATCTCCCTCGACGAGACGCCCGCGGCGCTGACGAGGATGGACACGGCGCCGGGAGCGGGAGTGACGGTCATCGAGCCTTGGCGCTGACGGCCCCGCGCGTGGCGGCCGACGCCTTCCCGTAAGGGCCCGCGCCCCCGCGCAGCCAGAACCGCCCCTCGGTGCCCAGAGCCCTCGCGCGCCGCGAAACTGCCGTGCCCTACGCGCGCCGCGAGTCGACGGCGTGGGGCACGGGAGGAAGAGCGGACAGGGAGGACAGGGCCAGGAGCAGAGGACAGGGAAGAAAGAGCCGGGAAGAGAAGGCCCGGAAGGCTCAGTCGGCTCTGCGGCCCCGGTTGCCGGGCCGGGCGGCGACCCATGCCCGGACGGTGTCGGCGTACCAGAAGGGCTTGCCGCCCTCGACGTGGTCGGGCGGCGGCAGCAGCCCGTGCTTGCGATAGGACCGCACGGTGTCCGGCTGCACCCGGATGTGTGCCGCGATCTCTTTGTAGGACCAGAGCCTTCGGTCGGTCATGACGTGCGTATACCTCCCCGCGAGCACCCGGAGGCGGCCGGGAACAGCCGTCAGGGGGAGCCGGGCGCTGCGCTGGCGATCAACAAGCCTGTGACGGGTCCAACGACGCCCGGTGACATGGGGCAGGGCCTGTGGGCCGTATGTGACGGAAGACCCGCTTACACGGGACACGTGTGACAGAAGGGGGGTGTTTGTGACACAGCCGGGGCAAAGGCGTACGCCGGAGCATCGGCGTGGCGCCTTGACGGAGCGCGCGCCGGTCCGCCTCCCCGGCGCGAGCGTCCCGCCGGGGAGGCGGACCGGCGCGCGGCGCCGAAGACTTGAGAAGGCGGCGACGACAGGGACGCCCTCCGCGACGCCCTCCACGGAAAGCGCTGTCATGTTGTGGTCCGAATGTCCGGACAAAACATTGACAGCGCTTCATGAAGGGGGCTACAAAGCCGGGGAGAGCCGACACCGAGGGGTATCCGATGGCGTACGACCTGATCACGATGGGGCGGATCGGAGTGGATCTGTATCCGCTCCAGACGGGCGTCCCCCTGCCGCAGGTCACGTCCTTCGGCAAGTTCCTCGGTGGCTCGGCGAGCAACGTCGCGGTCGCGGCGGCCCGCCTCGGGCGGCGGACCGCGGTGATCACCCGGACCGGCGACGACCCCTTCGGCGCCTATCTGCACGAGGCTCTGCAGGACTTCGGCGTGGACGACCGCTGGGTCACCCCGGTGCCCGGCCTGCCCACCCCGGTCACCTTCTGCGAGATCTTCCCGCCGGACGACTTCCCGCTGTACTTCTACCGCCGGCCCAAGGCCCCCGACCTGGAGATCGACGCCCACGAGCTCGACCTCGACGCCATCCGCGACGCCCGCGTCTTCTGGGTCACCGGCACGGGCCTGAGCGAGGAGCCCAGCCGCACGGCGACCCTCGCGGCCCTCGCCCACCGCGCCAGGTCCGGCCCCACGGTCTTCGACCTCGACTGGCGCCCCGTCCTCTGGAACGACTCGGACCGCACCGACCCGGACACGGCCCGCCCCTTCTACCGGGAGGCCCTGCGCCACACCACCGTCGCGGTCGGCAACCTCGACGAGGTGGAGGTCGCCACCGGCGTACGCGAACCGCACGCCGCCGCCCGCGCCCTGCTGGACGCCGGTGTCGAGCTCGCCGTCGTCAAGCAGGGCCCCAAGGGCGTTCTGGCCGTGACCGGCGACGGTGAGACCGTCGAGGTCCCGCCGCTGCCCGTGCACGTCCTCAACGGCCTGGGCGCGGGCGACGCCTTCGGCGGCTGCCTGGTGCACGGCCTGCTCGCCGGTTGGGACCTGGAGAAGACGATGCGGCACGCGAACGCCGCCGGGGCGATCGTCGCCTCGCGCCTGGAGTGCTCCTCGGCCATGCCCACCCCGGACGAGATCGAGGCGGCCGTCACCGCGGGGGCCGTGCGGTGAGCGTCGACGTCTCCGAACTCGTCCGCCTGCGCAGCCACCGCCCGGAGGCCGTCGCCGAGGCCGCCGCCCGCCGTGTCCGCCGGCCGCTGCTGAACGCGAGCGGCCGCCTGATGATCGTCGCCGCCGACCACCCGGCCCGCGGCGCCCTCGCCGTAGGCGGCCGCGCCCTGGCCATGGCCAACCGCGCCGACCTCCTCGAACGCCTCTGCCTTGCCCTGTCCCGCCCCGGCGTCGACGGCGTCCTCGCCACCGCCGACATCCTCGAGGACCTGCTCCTGCTCGGCGCCCTCGACGGCAAGGTCGTCCTGGGCTCGATGAACCGCGGCGGCCTCCAGGGCGCCCGTTTCGAACTCGACGACCGCTTCACCGGCCACCGGCCCGAGGACATCGAGCGCCTGGGTTTCGACGCCGGCAAGCTGCTGCTGCGCATCGACTACGACGACCCGGGCTCCCTCACCACCCTGGAGTCCACCGCCCGGGCCGTCGACGCCATGGCGCAGCGGCGGCTGCCGGTGTTCGTCGAGCCGTTCATCAGCCGCCGCGACGAGACGGGCCGGCTGCGCAACGACCTCTCCGCCGAGGCCGTCACCACGTCGATCGCCGTCGCCTCGGGCCTGGGCGGCACCTCCGCCTACACCTGGCTCAAAGTGCCGGTCACCGACGACCCCGACGACATGGCCGAGGTCATGGCGACCTCGACGCTGCCCGCCGTACTGCTCGGCGGGGAGGTCGGGGACGACCAGGACGGGGCGTACGAGAAGTGGCGCGGCGCCCTGCACCTGCCCACCGTGCGCGGGCTGGTCGTGGGCCGTTCACTGCTGTACCCGGCGGACGGCGATGTGGCCGCCGCCGTGGACACCGCCGTGGGACTGCTGTGAGGGCCGGGCCATGACCGGTGAGCCGTGCGCCCCCGAGGACACCGTCCGCGAGACGCGGCACGTCCGAGGCGGCCGCACGGTGCGCACGGTGCGCACGGAAGACCAGCAGTCCCCCCTCCCGGGCGGACGGAGCGTGTTCGCGTCGGTCACCGACCGCGCGACGTACGCGCCCCGTGGCACCCGGGCCCAGATCGCCTCCGGCGCGGGAGGCCGCTTTGCTTTGGCAGGAGCGAAGTGCGAGCGACAACTCCCCGCCCGCTACGGCCCCGCGCCGGAGGTCCCCGCCGAGGAACGCGGCGCCACCCCGAACGGGTCCGGCCGCCGGCGCGTATTCCCCTCGCGTGAGGACGGACCAGGCGTCCTCACCGGGGTCCGCTCCGCACCGCGCGGGCGGCGGATCCGCTTCCACCCGGCCCACGCAGAGAGCACGGAGGGGTACCGATGACCCTGCAGACGACCCGGCTGACGGTGGCCCAGGCACTCGTCCGCTTCCTCGCCGCCCAGTACACCGAGCGCGACGGCGTCCGGCAGCGGCTCATCGGCGCCACCTGGGGCATCTTCGGCCACGGCAACGTCGCCGGCATCGGCCAGGCGCTCCTGGAGCACGCCGAGGTGATGCCGTATCACCAGGGCCGCAACGAACAGGCCATGGTGCACGCGGCCGTCGGCTACGCCCGCCAGCGCAACCGGCTGTCCACGCACGCGGTGACGACCTCCATCGGCCCGGGCGCGACCAACCTGGTCACCGGCGCCGCCCTGGCGACCGTCAACCACCTGCCGGTGCTGCTCCTGCCCGGCGACGTCTTCGCCACCCGCCCCGCCGACCCGGTCCTGCAGCAGCTCGAAGTGCCCCACGCGGGCGACGTCTCGGTCAACGACTGCCTGCGCCCGGTCTCCCGGTACTTCGACCGGATCACCCGGCCCGAGGCCCTCGTCCCCGCGGCGCTGCACGCGATGCGCGTCCTCGCCGACCCCGTCGAGACCGGCGCCGTCACCCTCGCCCTGCCGCAGGACGTGCAGGCCGAGGCGTACGACTGGCCCGAGGACTTCTTCGCGGAGCGCACCTGGACCGTACGCCGTCCCGGTCCCGACCCCGCGGAGCTCATGGACGCGGTGCACACGATCCGCGCCGCGAAGCGGCCCCTGGTCATCGCGGGCGGCGGCGTCCACCACAGCCGCGCCGAGGAGGCCCTCGCCGAGTTCGCCGAGGCCACCGGCATCCCGGTCGCCTCCACCCAGGCGGGCAAGGGCTCCCTGCGCCACGACCACCCCCAGGACGTCGGGGGAGTGGGGCACACGGGCACGGCGACGGCCGACGAACTCGCCCGCACCGCCGACCTGGTGATCGGCGTCGGCACCCGCTACACCGACTTCACGACCGCCTCCGGCACGCTCTTCGCCCACCCGGACGTCCGGTTCCTCAACCTCAACATCGCCTCCTTCGACGGCCACAAGCTCGCCGGCCGGCCCCTCGTCGCGGACGCCCGCAGCGGTCTGCAGGAGCTGACCTCGGCCCTGCGCCTGCACGCCCACCGGGTCGCCGGCGGCTACGCCACCGAGTACACCGAGGACAAGGAGCGCTGGGAGCAGCGCGTCGACGCCTGCTACGAGGCGGACGAACCGGACACCCGCCCCACCCAGCCGCAGGTCCTCGGCGCCCTGGACGCCCTGGTCGACGCCTCGGACATCCTCGTCAACGCGGCCGGCTCCCTCCCCGGCGACCTGCACAAACTGTGGCGGACCCGGTCGTACGACCAATACCATCTGGAGTACGGCTACTCCTGCATGGGCTACGAGATCCCGGCCGCCATCGGCGTCAAGATGGCCGCCCCGGACCGGCCCGTGTGGGCACTGGTCGGCGACGGCACCTATCTGATGATGCCGACGGAGATCGTCACGGCCGTGCAGGAGGGCGTCGCGATCAAGCTCCTGATCATCCAGAACCACGGCTACGCGTCCATCGGCGGACTGTCGGAGTCGGTGGGCGGCGAGCGCTTCGGCACCGCCTACCGCTTCCCGGCCGAGGACGGCACCCACACCGGCCCGCCGCTGCCCGTGGACCTCGCCGCCAACGCGGCCAGCCTCGGCATGCGCGTCCTGCGCGCGAAGACCGTACGGGCCCTCAGGGAGGCCCTCGCCGAGGCCCGGGCCGCCGACACTCCCACATGTGTCTACGTGGAGACCCAAACGGCAGACACAGTGTCGGGCGCGCCTCCCGCCCAGGCCTGGTGGGATGTACCCGTGGCCGAGACCGCGACACGGCCGTCCGCGGTCAAGGCCCGTGAGCTGTACGAACGGCACGTCTCCACCCGACGCCGCCATCTGTGAAGGAGTTCCCGGCCATGACGAAGATCGTCAACCACTGGATCGGCGGCAAGGCCGTCGAGGGCGCCTCGGGCACGCACGGGCCGGTGACCGACCCGGCGACCGGCGCGGTGACGACGAAGGTCGCGTTCGCCTCGGTCGAGGAGGTGGACGCGGCGGTCGCCGCCGCCAAGGAGGCCTTCGCCACCTGGGGCCAGTCCTCGCTGGCCCAGCGCACCTCGATCCTCTTCGCGTTCCGGGCGCTGCTGGACGCCCACCGCGACGAGATCGCCGAGCTGATCACCGCCGAGCACGGCAAGGTGCACTCCGACGCCCTCGGCGAGGTCGCCCGCGGCCTGGAGATCGTCGACCTGGCCTGCGGCATCAGCGTGCAGCTGAAGGGCGAGCTGTCGACGCAGGTGGCGAGCCGCGTGGACGTGGCCTCGATCCGCCAGCCGCTCGGCGTCGTCGCGGGCATCACGCCGTTCAACTTCCCGGCGATGGTGCCGATGTGGATGTTCCCCCTCGCCATCGCCTGCGGCAACACCTTCGTGCTGAAGCCGTCCGAGAAGGACCCGTCGGCGTCGATGCGGATCGCCGAGCTGCTCGCCGAGGCGGGCCTGCCCGACGGTGTCTTCAACGTCGTCCACGGCGACAAGGTGGCCGTCGACCGCCTCCTGGAGCACCCGGACGTCAAGGCCGTCTCCTTCGTCGGCTCGACCCCGATCGCCCGCTACATCCACACCACCGCCTCCGCCAACGGCAAGCGCGTCCAGGCGCTGGGCGGCGCCAAGAACCACATGCTGGTCCTGCCGGACGCCGACCTGGACGCGGCCGCCGACGCCGCCGTGTCGGCCGCCTACGGCTCCGCGGGCGAGCGCTGCATGGCCATCTCCGCGGTCGTCGCGGTCGGCGCCATCGGTGACGCCCTGGTGGACAAGATCCGCGAGCGCGCCGAGAAGATCACGATCGGCCCCGGCAGCGACCCGGCCTCCGAGATGGGCCCCCTCATCACCAAGGCCCACCGCGACAAGGTGGCGTCCTACGTCGAGGGCGCGGCGGCCGAGGGCTGCGAGGTCGTCCTGGACGGCACCGGCCACACCGTCGACGGCTACGAGGACGGCCACTGGATCGGCATCTCGCTCCTCGACAAGGTGCCCACCTCCGCCAAGGCCTACCAGGACGAGATCTTCGGCCCGGTCCTGTGCGTGCTGCGCACGGAGACCTACGAGGAGGCCCTGGACATCGTCAACAACTCGCCGTTCGGCAACGGCACCGCGATCTTCACCCGGGACGGCGGCGCGGCCCGCCGCTTCCAGCTGGAGGTCGAGGCCGGCATGGTCGGCGTGAACGTCCCGATCCCGGTCCCCGTGGGCTACCACTCCTTCGGCGGCTGGAAGGACTCGCTCTTCGGCGACCACCACATCTACGGCAACGACGGCACGCACTTCTACACCCGCGGCAAGGTCGTCACCACCCGCTGGCCGGACCCGGCCGACGCCCCGACGGGCGTGGACCTGGGCTTCCCGCGCAACCACTGAGGAATCGCCGAGGTTTTTTCTCCGGGGGCGCCTGCGATTCCCGCAGGCGCCCCCGCACGTGTCTCCACGGCCCCTTGATGCCCAAATGAACAGTGGAAGCGCGTTCCCGCTGCGGATTCCGTAGGTAAACACCCATTGACGTTCCGCTTTTCGTCGGGGTTCGATGCTGCGCACATCACACGTCGTCGCACAGCACACGTCGCACCTCCACTGCTGAGCCGCCGAGCCGCCGAGCCGATGGGAACCGCCGCATGACCGACACGCTCCGCCCTGTCGAGACCGCCGTCGCGCACGCGCCGGACGGCCACCCCAGGAAGCTCAAGCGCTCCATCGGAGTCGTCGGCGGCACCCTCCTCACCCTCTCCTGCGTCACCCCCGCCTCCACGCTGTTCGTGGTGGTCCCCGACCTGTTCGGCACGCTCGGCACCGCCGCCGCCCTCACCATCGCCATCGGCTCGCTGCTCTGCGTCGCGGTGGCGTTCTGCTACTCGGAGCTGGGCACCCTCATCCCCAGCGCCGGCGGCGAGTACGCCATGGTCTCGACGCTGGCCGGACGCCTCGCCGGCTGGCTGGTGTTCGTGCTCTCGCTGCTGGTCGTGATGATCGTCCCGCCGGTCATCGCGATGGGCACGGCCGACTACCTCGCCCCGCTCGTGCACCTCGACCCGTCCTGGACAGGCGCCTCGGTGATGCTCCTCGCGACCCTCGCCGGCCTGCTCGACCTGCGCGCCAACGCCTGGATCACCGGCGTCTTCCTGGTCCTGGAGGTCATCGCGGCGGCGGTCGTGGCGGTCCTGGGCTTCACCCACGCCGAGCGCGGCGCCGGCAGCCTGGTGTCGATGCAGGTGGCGGGACCCGACGGCACGCCGGACACGGTGACGGCCCTCCTGGTCGTCTCCGGCCTCGCGATCGCCCTGTTCGTCACGCAGGGCTTCTCCACCGCGGTCTACCTCTCCGAGGAACTGGAGAACCCCCGCCGCACGGTGGCCCGCACGGTCCTGGCGACCCTGGCCATCTCGGCCGTGGTCATCCTCGTCCCGGTCGCCGCGATCACCCTGGGCGCCCCGGACCTCGCCGCCCTGACCGGCGGCGACATCGGCACCATGGTCACCGCATGGTCCGACTCCGCCGTCGGCACGTTCGTCAGCCTCTGCGTGGCCCTCGCGATCATCAACGCCGGAATCGTCATGGTCATCCAGAACTCCCGCGTCCTGTTCGCCTCGGCCCGCGACAAGGCCTGGCCCGAGCCGGTCAACACCCTCTTCTCCCGCCTCGGCCGCTTCGGCTCCCCCTGGGTCTCCACCCTCGCCGTCGGCATCCCCGGCGCGGCCCTGTGCTTCGTGAACCTGGACACCCTGTACGGCGTCACCGGCGTCTCGGTCACGGGCATGTACCTGCTGGTCGCGATCGCCGCCCTCCTCACCCGCCGCAGCACCCACCGCCACACCCGGGCCTGGCGCATGCCCCTGTGGCCCGCGGCCCCGCTCCTGCTGATCGTGGTCCTGGTGTACGTCCTGAGCCGGCAGGAGCCGGCGTACCTGCTCTGGACCGGCGGCATCACGGCGGCGGCGACCCTGTACTGGGCCCTGTACCTGCACCCGCGCAGGGACACGCGCTGGCTCGTCTCGATCCCGGAGGATCAGCAGGCCTAGGGGCGCGGGGAACGGCGCGAACAACCACGACGCACCCGCACACGGCCGATCACGGCACCACCCGGGCCGGACGCCGTACACCACCCGCAGTACGCCGGGAACCGCGTGTACACCCCTGGAGGGTCCCCCACTTCGGTCTCCGGTCGACACCTGTTCGACAGGTTCACCCCGTACCGTTGACGCATGGATCTTCGACTGCCCGGACTCAGCGGGCTGCTTCGGAGGCCCCGGAGGCTGCTGGCCGCCGGGGCCGCCGTCGTCGTCCTCGCCGGCGCAGGCACCTGGACGGCCGTCGCGGACGACGACGTGCCCCCCGTCCACCGCTCCGACCGCCTCCTGGCCACGCACGACGGCGTCCGGATCGACACCTCCTTCTTCACCTCCACAGGAGACGGCCGCCGCCCCGCCGTCCTGCTCGGGCACGGCTTCGGCGGCAGCAAGAAGGACGTGCGGCAGCAGGCCGAGGACCTCGCCAGGGACGGTTACGCCGTCCTGACGTGGTCGGCCCGCGGCTTCGGCAAGTCGAACGGCAGGATCGGGCTCAACGACCCCGAGGGCGAGGTCGCCGACGTCTCGAAGCTCATCGACTGGCTGGCCGCACAGCCCCAGGTCGAGCTGGACGGCAAGGGCGACCCGCGCGTCGGCATGGCCGGTGCCTCCTACGGCGGCGCCATAGCCCTGCTCGCGGCCGGCCACGACCCCCGCGTCGACGCCATCGCCCCCGCGATCACGTACTGGAACCTCGCCGACGCGCTCTTCCCGAACGGCGTGTTCAAGAAGCTCTGGGCCGGCATCTTCGTCAACTCCGGCGGCGGCTGCGAGAAATTCGAACCCGCGCTGTGCCGGATGTACGAGCGGGTCGCCGAGTCGGGCACGCCCGACACGGAGGCGCGCGCACTGCTCGAGAAGCGCTCGCCGTCCGCCGTCGGCGAGAACATCAAGGTGCCGACGCTGCTGATGCAGGGCCAGTCCGACTCCCTCTTCCCGCTCGGCGAGGCCGACCGGGCCGCGAGGACCATCCGCGCCAACGGCGCCCCCGTCGACGTCGACTGGATCTCCGGCGGCCACGACGGTGGCGACATGGAGACCGGCCGCGTCCAAGGCCGCGTGACGTCCTGGTTCGACCGCTACCTGAAGGACGACAAGGGCGCCGGCACCGGCCCCGCCTTCCGCGTCACCCGCACCCTGGGCCTCGGCTCCGGCGACGGCGAACCCCGCCTGACCGGCGTCACCGCGGACCGCTACCCGGGGCTGGAGAGCAAGCGCAGCCCCCTCGCCCTGGCCGGCCGCGAGCAGAGCTTCGGCAACCCGCCCGGCGCCAGCCCGCCCGGCGTCTCCGCCCTGCCCGGCCTCGGCGGCGCGGGCGGCCTCAGCCAGCTCTCCTCCCTCGGCGTCGGCGTCTCCCTGGACTTCCCCGGCCAGTTCGCCGCGTTCGAGTCCGCGCCGCTGCGCGAGGACCTCCAGATCACCGGCTCGCCCACCGCGACCGTGCGCGTGCAGTCCACCAGCGACGACGCCGTCCTCTTCGCCAAGCTCTACGACGTCGGCCCGGGCGGCACCCAGCCGGTCCTGCCCTCCCAGCTCGTCACGCCCCTGCGCGTCGAGGGCGCCAAGGACGGCAAGGACGTCCGCGTCACCCTCCCGGCGATCGACCACGAGTTCGACGACGGCCACCGGCTCCGCCTGGTCCTCGCCTCCACCGACCTCGGCTACGCCTCCCCGGCGGCCCCGGCGACCTACACCGTCTCCCTCAAGGGCGACCTGCAGGTCCCCTCGGCCCTGGGACAGCGCGACTCCCGGGCCGGGCTGCCCGCCTGGGTGTGGTGGCTGCCCCTGGCCGGCGCCGGCATCGCCCTGGCGCTGCTCCTGACGGGCCGCCGCCGCACCACCGCCCCGGCCCCGCCGGACCCCGCGCTCGCCGACGTCCCGCTGACGATCACCGGCCTGACCAAGCGCTACGCCAAGTCCTCCGACCGGTACGCCGTGAAGGACCTGTCGTTCCGCGTGGAGCAGGGCCAGGTGCTCGGCCTGCTCGGCCCCAACGGCGCCGGCAAGACCACCACCCTGCGCATGCTCATGGGCCTGATCAGGCCCGACGGCGGCGAGATCCGCGTCTTCGGCCACGCCATCGCACCGGGCGCCCCGGTCCTCTCCCGGGTCGGCGCCTTCGTCGAGGGCGCGGGCTTCCTGCCGCACCTGTCCGGCCGGGAGAACCTGGAGCTGTACTGGCGCGCCACCGGCCGCCCCGCCGAGGACGCGCACATGGAGGAGGCCCTGGAGATCGCGGGCCTGGGCGACGCGCTCGCCCGCGCGGTGCGCACCTACTCGCAGGGCATGCGCCAGCGCCTCGCCATCGCCCAGGCCATGCTCGGCCTGCCGGACCTGCTCATCCTGGACGAGCCGACCAACGGCCTCGACCCGCCCCAGATCCGCGAGATGCGCGAGGTGATGATCCGCTACGCCGCCGCCGGCCGCACGGTCATCGTCTCCAGCCACCTCCTCGCCGAGGTCGAGCAGACCTGCACCCACCTGGTCGTCATGGACCACGGGCAGCTCGTCCAGGCGGGCCCGGTCGCCGACATCGTCGGCTCCGGCGACACCCTCCTGGTGGGCACGGCCGCGCCCGTGGACGAGCCGGTGCTGGAGAAGGTCGCCGCCCTGCCCGGCGTCGCCTCGGCCGTCCGCGCCGACGAGGGCCTGCTGGTCCAGCTCGACGCCGACGGCAGCCCGCAGCGCCTGGTCGCCGACCTCGTACGGCTGGACGTGGCGGTCGCCTCGGTCGGCCCGCACCGCCGCCTGGAGGACGCCTTCCTCACCCTGATCGGAGCCGAAGCATGAGCACGCTCGCCGAGCCGCCCGTCGAGGTCGCCGACGGCTACCGCGCGGGCCGCACCCTGCCCTTCCGCGTCGAGCTGGTCCGGCAGCTGAAGCGGCGGCGCACGATGGTGATGGGCGGCGTCCTGTTCGCCCTGCCGGTCATCCTGCTCGTCGCCTTCCAGATCGGCGGCGACCCGGGCGGCAACAACAACCGCGTCAACCTCATGGACACGGCCACCGCGTCCGGGACCAACTTCGCCGCGGTGAACCTCTTCGCCGCCGCCGGCTTCCTGCTCGTCATCCCCGTCGCCCTGTTCTGCGGGGACACGGTCGCCTCGGAGGCGAGCTGGTCCTCCCTGCGGTACCTGCTCGCGGCCCCGGTGCCCCGGGCCCGGCTGCTGTGGTCCAAGCTCGCGGTCGGACTCTCCCTGAGCCTGGCCGCCCTGGTCCTGCTGCCGGTCGTCGCCCTGCTCGCCGGCACGGCCGCCTACGGCTGGGGCCCGCTCCAGCTGCCCACCGGAGGCAGCCTGCCCACCGGCACGGCGGCCCAGCGGCTGCTGATCGTCGTCGCGTACATCATGGTGTCCCAACTGGTCACCGCCGCCTTGGCGTTCTGGCTGTCGACCCGGACCGACGCCCCGCTCGGCGCGGTCGGCGGCGCGGTGTTCCTCACCATCATCGGCAGCGTCCTGGACGAGGTGACGGCCCTCGGCGACTGGCGCCACTTCCTGCCCGCGCACTGGCAGTACGCCTGGCTCGACGCCGTCCGGCCGCAGCTGGAGTGGTCGGACATGATCCAGGGCACCTCCCTCTCGGTGACGTACGCGCTGGTGCTGTTCGCCCTGGCCTTCCGGGGTTTCGCCCGCAAGGACGTCGTCTCCTAGCCCGAGGGCGTCATCTCGCGGCCGTGGTAACGGCGGGGGGTCGCCCGCCCGCCGCCACGCCGAGGGCGGTGCCCGCTCGGCAGGCACCGCCCCACTGTCGGACGAGACGCTCTCCTTCCGGCCGCCGGTGGTGCCGACGACTCTCCTCGGGTTCTACGCTGCTGAGTCCTCCTCCTCTCCGGGGCCTGCGCGGCGGCCCCGGCGTGGCGACCGGTGTGCGGTCAGGGAAGGAGCGGGAACAGGACGAGGGACAACGGCGCCGTCACGGAGGACGGGGCGTAGCAGCCAGTTCCGGCGAAGGACGCGGTGTAGCTCGTCGCCGTGATCACCGTGCTGGGAACCGTCAGCGCCGGCGGGGCGAGTGTCGCCACCCCGGAGGCGTCGGTGAGCGCGGTTCCGAGCAGGACCGGTCCCGCGACGGTGTTCGCCGAGAAGACGACCACTCGTCCCGCGACCGGAGCCGCGGTGGACGTGACCTTGAGCGTGGCGCTCATCGACGGGATGACGAAGGAGCCGTTCATCCGCAGCCGGATCTGCGCCGTGGACGCCGTCAGCGTCGTCGGAGTGGCGGTCACGGTCAGGTTCGCCGTCGCGGCTGACGGACTGTTGCAGGAGCTGCCGCTGTAGACGGCGGTCACCGTGCCGCTGGTGTTCGCGGTAGTGGTCACGCAGGCCTTGCCGCTCGCGTCGAGCGGGACGGTCTGGGTGAAGCCACCGGGACCGTTGAAGGTCACCGTCCCGGCGGGAGTGCCGCTGCCGGGCGCGACGGTCGTGACCTGGGCGCAGAACGTCACCGGTCCGCCGCAGCCGCCAGGGCTGGGCGTGAGGGTGAGCACGGTCGTGGTCTGGGCGTTGTTCACGATCGCCGTCGTGGTGCCCGTCGACGGGGTGAAGCACGTGTCGCCGTTGTAGGTGGCGGTGACGGTGCCGGTGGTGAGGCTGCTGGTGGTGAGGCAGGCGGTGCCGTCGGGGGCCAGGTTCACGGTCTGGTTCAGTCCGCCGGGGCCGGTGAAGGTGACCGAGCCGGTGGGGGTGCCGTTGCCGGGGGCGACGGCTGTGACCGTGGCGCACACGGTGACGGTCTGTCCGCACACCGAGGGCTTCGGGTTCACGGTCACCGACACGGTGCTGGCCGCCTGGCCGACGGTCGCGGGTGCGGTGCCGGTCGACGGCGCGAGGCATGTGTCGCCGTTGTAGGTGGCGGTGACGGTGCCGGTGGTGAGGCTGCTGGTGGTGAGGCAGGCGGTGCCGTCGGGGGCCAGGTCCACGGTCTGGTTCAGTCCGCCCGGGCCGGTGAACGTGACGGTTCCCGTGGGGGTGCCGTTGCCGGGGGCGACCGCTGTGACCGTGGCGCACACGGTGACGGTCTGTCCGCACACCGAGGGACTCGGGTTCACGGTCACCGACACGGTGCTGGCCGCCGGCACGACGGTCACGGGTACGGTGCCGGTCGACGGCGCGAGGCATGTGTCGCCGTTGTAGGTGGCGGTGACGATGCCGGTCTCCAGCACCGTGGTGGTGAGGCAGGCGGTGCCGTCGGGGGCCAGGTCCACGGTCTGGTTCAGTCCGCCCGGGCCGGTGAACGTGACGGTTCCGGTCGGTGTCTCGTTGCCGGGGGCGACGGCCGTGACCGTGGCGCACACGGTGACGGTCTGTCCGCACACCGACGGGGTGGGGTCGACGGTGACGGTGGTGGTGCTGGCCGCTTGGTCGACGGTCACCGGTGCGGTACCGGCCGACGGGGTGAAGCATGTGTCGCCGTTGTAGGTGGCGCTGACGATGCCGGTCTCCAGCACCGTGGTGGTGAGGCAGGCGGTGCCGTCGGGGGCCAGGTCCACGGTCTGGTTCAGTCCGCCGGGGCCGGTGAAGGTGACCGTTCCGGTGGGGGTGCCGTTGCCGGGGGCGAGGGCCGTGACCGTGGCGCACACGGTGACGGTCTGTCCGCACACCGAGGGGGTGGGGTCGACGGTGAC
>NZ_JBEXOM010000019.1:0-149217 GCF_040611555.1 Streptomyces sp. NPDC006624
GGGGGGGGGGCCGCCCGGCACCCCCCAGCCCCCCCCCCCCCGCGCCGTCGGTGGCTCCTTGTGGGCGGGGGGGGGGCGCCCGCGCCCGGCCCCCCCCCCCCCGGCCCACGCCCAGCTCGCACGGAATCCCGACCTTAGTCATGGCCGCCCGTCCGCCGACCGTGGAGCGAGGTGGCCCGAGAGGGAGTACGAGAAGGTGGCCACACCTAAAAAGGGCCGGAGCGCGAGCGCCCAGAGCAAGCCGGGGCGCTCGCTGGCCCTGATCCTGATCGCGCTCGTGGCGCTCACCGGTGGGATGTTCGCCTCGGGGCACACGAAACCGCGACTCGGCATCGACCTCGCCGGCGGTACGAGCATCACGCTCCGGGCGGTCCCCGAGGCCGGCAACGAGGCGGCGATCAACAAGACCAACATGGACACCGCCGTCTCCATCATGGAGCGCCGTGTCAATGGTCTGGGCGTCCAGGAGGCCGAGGTCCAGACGCAGGGCCGCGAGAACATCATCGTCAACATCCCCAAGGGGACGAACTCCGAACAGGCCCGCAAGCAGGTCGGCACCACCGCAAAGCTCTACTTCCGCCCGGTCGTCGCCACCGAGGTCTCCGGCGGCGGCACGGTCCCCTCGCCGAGTCCCACCGGAAGCCCTTCGGGCACGCCGTCCGGCAAGGCCACCGACAAGCCCGCGGCCACCGACAAGCCCGAGGCCACCGACAAGGACTCCGCCTCCCCGTCGGCCTCGCCCACCACGCAGGGCCGCGCCGTCACGGACGCCCTGAAGGCCGACGCGACGCCGTCCGCGGCCGCCTCCGGCCAGGCGAAGGCCAGCCCCACCCCGTCCGCGACCGGCGGCACCTCCGGGGACGACGCGAGCAAGCTCCAGGAGCAGTACGCCAAGCTCGACTGCACCGACGCCAAGACCCGCTCCACCGTGGGCGACAGCGCCAAGGCCACCGACGCGACGCTGGCCTGCGGCAAGAACGCGCAGGGCCAGTGGCAGAAGTACATCCTCGGCCCCGCCGAGGTCGACGGCACGGACGTCGACAAGGCCCAGGCCGTGCTGAACACGCAGACCGGTGCCGGCTGGACGGTCACGATGGACTTCACGGACGGCGGCGCCAAGAAGTTCGCGGACATCACCGGCAAGCTGGCGCAGAACCAGTCGCCGCAGAACCAGTTCGCGATCGTCCTCGACGGCGACGTGGTCTCCGACCCGTACGTCCGGCAGGCCCTGACCGGCGGCAACGCCGAGATCTCCGGCAACTTCACCCAGCAGTCGGCCCAGGAACTGGCCAACATGCTGACGTACGGCGCGCTGCCCCTGACGTTCAAGGTCGACAGCATGACGACCGTGACCGCCGCGCTGGGCGGTGACCAGCTGGAGGCGGGCCTGATCGCCGGCGCCATCGGCCTCGCGCTGGTCGTCATCTACCTGCTGGTCTACTACCGCGGCCTGTCCTTCATCGCGATCCTGTCGCTGCTGGTCTCCGCCGCGCTCACGTACACGCTCATGTCCCTGCTCGGCCCGGCCATCGGCTTCGCGCTGAACCTGCCGGCGGTGTGCGGTGCCATCGTCGCCATCGGCATCACGGCGGACTCGTTCATCGTCTACTTCGAACGCGTCCGCGACGAGATCCGGGAGGGCCGCTCGCTGCGGCCCGCCGTCGAGCGTGCCTGGCCGCGCGCCCGGCGCACCATCCTCGTCTCCGACTTCGTGTCGTTCCTCGCCGCCGCGGTGCTGTTCATCGTCACCGTCGGCAAGGTCCAGGGCTTCGCGTTCACGCTCGGCCTGACCACCCTGCTCGACGTGGTGGTCGTGTTCCTCTTCACCAAGCCGCTGCTGACGCTGATGGCCCGGCGCCCGTTCTTCGCGAGCGGCCACAAGTGGTCCGGTCTCGACCCGAAGAGCCTGGGTGCGCAGCCGCCGCTGCGCCGCACCCGCCGTCCCGCCGCCCCCGTCGACCCGAAGGAGGCCTGAGATGTCGAAACTCGGCAACCTCGGCGCCCGGCTGCACCGTGGCGAGATCGGCTACGACTTCGTCAAGAACCGCAAGATCTGGTACGGCCTGTCGATCCTGATCACCATCACGGCCATCGTCGGCCTGGCGGTCCGCGGGCTGAACATGGGCATCGAGTTCCAGGGCGGCGCCGTCTTCAACACCCCGAAGAACACCAGCGTCTCGGTGTCCCAGGCGGAGGAGTACGCGGAAGAGGCCTCCGGCCACGACGCGATCGTCCAGAAGCTCGGCGACGGCAGCCTGCGCATCCAGGTCGCCGGCATCGACACGGGCGCGGCGAACGAGATCAAGAACACGCTCGCCGACGACCTCAAGATCGACCCGGAGCAGATCAACGCCGAACTGGTCGGCCCCAGCTGGGGTGACCAGATCGCCAACAAGGCCTGGCAGGGCCTCGGCATCTTCATGGTCCTCGTGGTGATCTACCTGGCGATCGCCTTCGAGTGGCGCATGGCGCTCGCCGCGTTCGTCGCCCTGATCCACGACATCACGATCACGGTCGGCATCTACGCCCTGGTCGGCTTCGAGGTCACCCCGGGCACGGTGATCGGTCTGCTCACGATCCTCGGTTACTCGCTGTACGACACGGTCGTCGTCTTCGACAGCCTCAAGGAACAGACCAAGGACATCACCAAGCAGACCCGCTGGACGTACAGCGACATCGCCAACCGCTCGATCAACAGCACCCTGGTCCGCTCCATCAACACCACGGTGGTCGCGCTGCTGCCGGTCGCGGGCCTGCTGTTCATCGGTGGCGGTGTCCTCGGCGCGGGCATGCTCAACGACATCTCGCTGTCGCTGTTCGTCGGTCTCGCCGCCGGTGCGTACTCCTCGATCTTCATCGCCACGCCGCTCGTCGCCGACCTCAAGGAGCGCGAGCCGGCGATGAAGGCCCTGAAGAAGCGCGTCCTGGCCAAGCGCGCCCAGGCCGAGGCCAAGGGCGAGAGCCCGCAGGACGCGGCGGGCGAGGAGGGCTACGCCGAGGAGCCGGAGGACGCCGCGCCCGCGGTCGTCGGCCCCCGCAACCAGCCCGCGGCCCGCAACCGCGGCCGGGGCCGCCCTTCGGGGAAGCGCCGATGACCGACATCAGGGAGCTGCTGCTCAGCCGCATCCGGGACGTGGCCGACTACCCGGAGCCGGGCGTGATGTTCAAGGACATCACCCCGCTCCTGGCGGACCCGTCGGCGTTCACCGCGCTCACCGACGCCCTCGCCGAGATCGCCCAGCGCAGCGGCGCCACCAAGGTCGTCGGCCTGGAGGCCCGGGGCTTCATCCTGGGCGCCCCGGTCGCCGTCCGCGCCGGGCTGGGCTTCATCCCCGTGCGCAAGGCGGGCAAGCTCCCCGGCGCCACCCTCGCCCAGGCCTACGACCTGGAGTACGGCTCGGCGGAGATCGAGGTGCACGCCGAGGACCTCGCCGTCGGCGACCGTGTGCTGATCGTCGACGACGTCCTCGCCACCGGCGGCACCGCCGAGGCCTCGATCCAGCTGATCCGCAGGGCCGGCGCCGAGGTCGCGGGACTCGCCGTCCTCATGGAGCTCGGTTTCCTCAGCGGCCGCGGCCGCCTGGAACCGGCGCTGAACGGCGCCCCGCTGGAGGCACTGCTCACGGTCTAGCGCCCCGAGCAGCCCGGCGCGGACCGGCACGACACCGCGAAGGGCGGGCCCCCGGGAATCGGGAGCCCGCCCCTCGCGTTTCCCGGGTTGACGGTCCTCACAGTGGCCTGAAGGCGATCCCGAGGCCCAGGATGGCTACCATGGGGTCTCCGGAGCCTGACCGGGGGACCCGGATCGCGCACGAGGAGTCCTCTTGCCAGACGAGGCCCAGCACCTGACCGCCGCCAAGCCCGAGTCCGCCTCGGCTGCCGCGGCCAAGCCCGCGCCGAGCGCGCCCCACGCGAAGAACGACTCCCGCGGGGCGGTCGAGCACGCCCCGTCGGCCCCGGTCGACAAGCCCGCCGAGCAGTCCCGCCCCAAGCCGGTCCCGCCCGCGGTCCGCCAGGCCGGCGGCCAGCCGTCCCGCTCCGGCTCCTCCAACCGCGTCCGCGCCCGGCTGGCCCGGCTCGGCGTGCAGCGCGCGAACCCGTACAACCCGGTGCTGGAGCCGCTGCTGCGGATAGTGCGCAGCAACGACCCGAAGATCGAGACGGCGACGCTGCGCCAGATCGAGCGCGCCTACCAGGTCGCCGAGCGCTGGCACCGCGGTCAGAAGCGCAAGAGCGGCGACCCGTACATCACGCATCCCCTCGCCGTCACCACCATCCTCGCCGAGCTGGGCATGGATCCGGCCACGCTGATGGCCGGGCTGCTGCACGACACGGTCGAGGACACCGAGTACGGGCTGGAGGACCTGCGCCGCGACTTCGGCGACGTCGTCACGCTGCTGGTCGACGGCGTCACCAAGCTGGACAAGGTCAAGTTCGGCGAGGCCGCCCAGGCCGAGACCGTGCGCAAGATGGTCGTCGCCATGGCCAAGGACCCCCGCGTCCTGGTCATCAAGCTCGCCGACCGCCTGCACAACATGCGCACCATGCGCTACCTCAAGCGCGAGAAGCAGGAGAAGAAGGCGCGCGAGACCCTGGAGATCTACGCGCCGCTCGCCCACCGCCTGGGCATGAACACCATCAAGTGGGAGCTGGAGGACCTCGCCTTCGCGATCCTCTACCCCAAGATGTACGACGAGATCGTCCGGCTGGTCGCCGAGCGGGCCCCCAAGCGCGACGAGTACCTGGCCATCGTCACCGACGAGGTCCAGCAGGACCTGCGGGCGGCCCGTATCAAGGCGACCGTCACCGGCCGCCCCAAGCACTACTACAGCGTCTACCAGAAGATGATCGTCCGCGGCCGTGACTTCGCGGAGATCTACGACCTGGTGGGCATCCGCGTCCTCGTGGACACCGTCCGCGACTGCTACGCGGCCCTCGGCACGGTGCACGCGCGATGGAACCCGGTCCCCGGCCGGTTCAAGGACTACATCGCGATGCCCAAGTTCAACATGTACCAGTCGCTGCACACGACGGTCATCGGCCCCGGCGGCAAGCCCGTCGAGCTGCAGATCCGCACCTTCGACATGCACCGCCGCGCCGAGTACGGCATCGCCGCGCACTGGAAGTACAAGCAGGAGGCCGTCGCCGGCGCCTCCAAGGTGCGCACCGACGCCCCCAAGTCCTCCGGCAAGGACAAGGACGCCATCAACGACATGGCGTGGCTGCGGCAGCTCCTGGACTGGCAGAAGGAGACCGAGGACCCGGGCGAGTTCCTGGAGTCCCTGCGCTTCGACCTGTCCCGCAACGAGGTCTTCGTCTTCACCCCCAAGGGCGACGTCATAGCGCTCCCCGCGGGTGCCACCCCCGTGGACTTCGCCTACGCCGTGCACACCGAGGTCGGCCACCGCACCATAGGCGCCCGCGTCAACGGCCGCCTCGTCCCGCTGGAGTCCACCCTCGACAACGGCGACCTGGTCGAGGTCTTCACCTCCAAGGCACCCGGCGCCGGCCCCTCCCGCGACTGGCTGGGCTTCGTCAAGTCGCCGCGTGCCCGCAACAAGATCCGCGCCTGGTTCTCCAAGGAGCGCCGCGACGAGGCGATCGAGCAGGGCAAGGACGCCATCGTCCGCGCCATGCGCAAGCAGAACCTGCCGATCCAGCGCATCCTCACCGGCGACTCCCTGGTGACCCTCGCGCACGAGATGCGCTACGCCGACATCTCCGCGCTCTACGCGGCGATCGGCGAGGGCCACGTCTCCGCGCAGAACATCGTGCAGAAACTGGTCCAGGCGCTCGGCGGCGAGGAGGCCGCCACCGAGGAGATCGACGAGTCGGTCCCGCCGGCCCGGGGCCGCAGCCGCAAGCGCCGCTCCAGCGCCGACCCGGGCGTCGTCGTCAAGGGCGTCGAGGACGTGTGGGTCAAGCTGGCCCGCTGCTGCACCCCCGTCCCGGGCGACCCGATCATCGGCTTCGTCACCCGCGGCAGCGGCGTATCCGTTCACCGCAGCGACTGCGTGAACGTCGACTCGCTGTCCCGGGAGCCCGAGCGCATCCTCGACGTCGAGTGGGCGCCCACCCAGTCCTCGGTGTTCCTGGTCGCCATCCAGGTCGAGGCCCTCGACCGGTCCCGGCTGCTGTCGGACGTCACGCGCGTGCTGTCCGACCAGCACGTCAACATCCTCTCCGCGGCCGTGCAGACCTCCCGCGACCGCGTCGCCACCTCGCGCTTCACCTTCGAGATGGGCGACCCGAAGCACCTCGGCCACGTCCTGAAGGCCGTCCGGGGCGTGGAGGGCGTCTACGACGTGTACCGGGTGACGTCGGCGCGCAACCGGACGTAACAGCCCGTAGCGGGCATACGAAAAGGGCTCCCGTACGGCGTGTACGGGAGCCCTTCTCCGGCCGGCTGTCAGCCCCCGAACTCCTGCAGGCCCTTCAGCGCCTGGTCCAGCAGCGCCTGGCGGCCCTCGAGCTCACGCTCGAGCTTGTCGGCCCTGGCGTTGTTGCCCTGCGCACGGGCCTGCTCGATCTGGCCCCGCAGCTTGTCCACGGCGGCCTGCAGCTGACCGGTCAGACCCTCGGCACGCGCGCGTGCCTCCGGGTTCGTCCGGCGCCACTCGGCCTCCTCGGCCTCCTGGATGGCCCGCTCGACGGCGTGCATACGGCCCTCGACCTTCGGCCGGGCGTCGCGCGGCACGTGGCCGATGGCCTCCCAGCGCTCGTTCACGTTCCGGAACGCGGCCCGGGCCGCCTTCAGGTCCGTGATCGGCAGGAGCTTCTCGGCCTCCTCGGCCAGCTCCTCCTTGAGCTTGAGGTTCTCCGCCTGCTCGGCGTCCCGCTCGGCGAAGACCGAGCTGCGGGCCGCGAAGAAGACGTCCTGGGCACCGCGGAAGCGGTTCCACAGATCGTCCTCGTGCTCGCGCTGAGCACGGCCGGCGGCCTTCCACTCGGCCATCAGCTCGCGGTAGCGCGCGGCCGTGACACCCCAGTCCGTCGAACCGGACAGTGCTTCGGCCTCGGCGACCAGCCGCTCCTTGGTGCGCCGGGCCTCCTCGCGCTGCGCGTCCAGCTGCGCGAAGTGCTGCTTGCGCCGCTTGGAGAACGCCGACCGGGCGTGCGAGAACCGGTGCCACAGCTCGTCGTCGGACTTGCGGTCCAGCCGCGGCAGGCCCTTCCAGGTGTCCACCAGGGCCCGCAGCCGCTCACCGGCCGCCCGCCACTGGTCGGACTGCGACAGCTCCTCCGCCTCGGCGACCAGAGCCTCCTTGGCCTTGCGGGCCTCGTCGGACTGCTTCGCCCGCTGCGCCTTGCGCTCCTCGCGGCGCGCTTCCACCAGTTCCACGAGCTTGTCCAGCCGGACCCGCAGGGCGTCCAGGTCGCCCACCGCGTGATGCGCGTCGACCTGCTCCCTGATGTGGTCGATGGCGGCCTGGGCGTCCTTCGCCGACAGGTCGGTGGTCTTCACTCGCTTCTCGAGGAGGCCGATCTCGACAACCAGGCCCTCGTACTTGCGCTCGAAGTAGGCCAGTGCTTCCTCGGGGGAGCCTGCCTGCCAGGAACCGACGACCTGCTCGCCGTCGGCCGTACGCACGTACACGGTCCCCGTCTCGTCGACGCGGCCCCACGGGTCGCTGCTCACAGCGCCTCCTCCACATGATGCCTGCGAGGGGCCTCAGCACCCCCGGGCATCGTCCACAGTTTCGTCACGGCCAACATAGGCGACCGGCGGGGGGCCTGTCCGCATCCCGCGCGACCGAAATTACGCAGATGAGGGTCAGGATCGGGTGACCGTGGCCTTGTTGATCACGACCGTCGCGTTGGGCGCCGTATTGCCCGTCTGAGGGTCGGGAGCCTGCGCCCCGGCCTTGGCGATTTTCTGCAGCACCTTCATGCCCGCCTCGGACACCGTGCCGAACGGTGTGTAGTCGGGCGGCAGCTGACTGTCCTGGTAGACGAGGAAGAACTGGCTGCCTCCGCTGTCGCGGCCCTGCTTCGTCTGCGCGTTGTACTGGTTCGCCATCGCGACCGTACCCGCCGGGTAGACGCCGCCCTTGAGGCTCTTGTCCTTCAGGTTCTCGTCCGGGATGGTGTAGCCCGGCCCGCCCATGCCGGTGCCCTGCGGGTCACCGCACTGCAGGACGTAGATGCCCTGGTCGGTGAGCCGGTGGCACTTGGTGTGGTCGAGATAGCCCTTGTCCAGCAGGAAGTTGAACGAGTTGACGGTGCGCGGCGCCGCCGACGCCTTCAGCGCGATGTCCATCCCGCCGCAGGTCGTGTCCAGCTTCATCGTGTACGTCGCCGACTTGTCGATGGTCATCGCCGGCTCCTTCTTCCAGGTCTCCGACTTGACCTTGCCCGGGGCGGGCTTCTCGCACGGGTCAGGGGCCTTGCTGGGCGAAGCGCTCGGGGTGACCTCCGCGTTCGCGTTCTCCTTGCCGTCGTCCTCGTACGGCTTCGTCAGGAAGACCGTCACCGAGAGCACCACGACCACACCGAGGACCGAGGCGATCACGGAGTTGCGGATGCGGGACTTGCGCCGCGCGTCGGTGCGTCGCTGCTGTTGCCGCAGGTACTTCTCCCGGGCGAGCTGACGCCGCCGCTGTTCCTGGCTGACCACCGGGTTCTCTCCTATGCGTCTGATACGTCGACCGGTACGCGCGGGTCCTGTGCGCCGACCGCCTGCGTGTGCCCCGTACCGTATATGGGTTCGCTGTGGAATCGGCAGCGCCGGTAGGCTCTGACGGCAGCCGCAGCCTCCCGTATCGACACAACGAAGGACGATCGTGCTCATTGCCGGGTTCCCCGCCGGGGCCTGGGGGACGAACTGCTACCTCGTCGCCCCCGCCGCCGGTGAGGAGTGCGTGATCATCGACCCCGGCCATCAGGCCGCCGACGGCGTCGCGGAGGCGATCGCGAAGCACCGGCTCAAGCCCGTCGCCGTCGTCCTCACCCACGGCCACATCGACCATGTGGCCTCGGTCGTCCCGGTGTGCGGCGCGCACGACGTGCCGGCCTGGATCCACCCCGACGACCGCTACATGATGAGCGACCCCGCGAAGGGGATCGGCCGGTCCATCGGCATGCCGCTGCTGGGCGAGCTGACCGTCGGGGAGCCGGACGACGTCAAGGAGCTGACGGACGGGGCGAAGCTGGAACTCGCCGGCCTGGAGCTGTCCGTCGCGCACGCGCCGGGCCATACCAAGGGGTCGGTGACCTTCGGCCTGCCCGAGGCGGCGGACATCCCGCCGATCCTCTTCTCGGGCGACCTGCTGTTCGCCGGCTCCATCGGACGCACCGACCTGCCCGGCGGCGACATGGCCGAGATACTCGACTCGCTGGCCCGCGTGTGCCTGCCGCTCGACGACTCGACCGTGGTGCTGTCCGGCCACGGCCCCCAGACCACCATCGGCCAGGAGCGCGCCACCAACCCGTACTTGCGGCAGGTGGCGGCCGGCCAGGGAGCATCCCCGGCTCCCCGACGAGGAATGTGACGAGACCTTCCGTGAGCACCTTCAAGGCCCCCAAGGGCACCTACGACCTGATCCCGCCGGACAGCGCGAAGTACCTCGCCGTCCGCGAGGCCATCGCCGCCCCCCTGCGCAACTCCGGCTACGGCTACATCGAGACGCCCGGCTTCGAGAACGTGGAGCTCTTCGCGCGCGGCGTCGGCGAGTCCACCGACATCGTCACCAAGGAGATGTACGCCTTCGAGACCAAGGGCGGCGACCGGCTCGCCCTGCGCCCCGAGGGCACGGCCTCGGTGCTGCGCGCCGCGCTGGAGGCCAACCTGCACAAGGCGGGCAACCTGCCGGTCAAGCTCTGGTACTCCGGCTCGTACTACCGCTACGAGCGCCCCCAGAAGGGCCGCTACCGCCACTTCTCGCAGGTCGGCGCCGAGGCCATCGGTGCGGAGGACCCGGCGCTGGACGCCGAGTTGATCATCCTGGCAGACCAGGCGTACCGCTCGCTGGGGCTGAGCGACTTCCGCATCCTGCTCAACAGCCTCGGCGACAAGGAGTGCCGGCCGGTCTACCGGGCCGCGCTCCAGGACTTCCTGCGCGGACTCGACCTCGACGAGGACACCCTGCGCCGCGCCGAGATCAACCCGCTGCGCGTCCTGGACGACAAGCGCGAGTCGGTGCAGAAGCAGCTGGGCCAGGCCCCGCTGCTGCGCGACTACCTCTGCGACGCCTGCAAGACGTACCACGAGGAGGTCCGGGAGCTGATCACGGCCGCGGGCGTCGCCTTCGAGGACGACCCCAAGCTGGTGCGCGGCCTGGACTACTACACGCGCACCACCTTCGAGTTCGTCCACGACGGCCTCGGCTCCCAGTCCGCCGTCGGCGGCGGCGGCCGCTACGACGGTCTGTCCGAGATGATCGGCGGCCCCGCGCTGCCGTCCGTCGGCTGGGCCCTCGGCGTCGACCGCACGGTCCTGGCCCTGGAGGCGGAGGGCGTCGAGCTCGAACTGCCCGCGAGCACCAGTGTGTTCGCCGTCCCGCTCGGCGAGGACGCCCGCCGGATCCTGTTCGCCAAGGTCACCGAGCTGCGCAAGAACGGCGTGGCCGCGGACTTCTCCTACGGCGGCAAGGGCCTGAAGGCCGCGATGAAGGCGGCCAACCGCTCGGGCGCCCGGTACGCCCTGCTCCTGGGCGAACGCGACCTCGCCGAGGGCGTGGTCCAGCTCAAGGACCTGGAGTCCGGCGAGCAGACGGCGGTCGGCGTGAACGAGATCGTGGCCGAGCTGGAGTCGCGGCTCGGGTGACGGGGGCGGGCCGGACGGCACCCGCCGTCCGGCCCGCACGCCGCGCTGTCGCTCACCTGTGCGCAGGGGGCACACACGTCGGCCGAAACACAACCCTCAGGGGCGACCGCGCACACCTCCTTATGTCCTGCGAACGGTGGATCAACGAGGCTGTGCGGCACAATGGCCCTGCCCGAAGTTCCCCAGGTCTCAAGTGACGGAATCGGCGTGATGAGCAAGACGACAGTCAAGGACGTCTCCACGGAGCGCGAGCCGGAGCGCGCCTCGACCGCGCCCCGCGCGGAAGGCGCCGGCCGGGCCCTCGCCCTGCTGCTGGTGCTCACCGGCGCGGCCGGACTGCTCGCCGCGTGGGTCATCACGATCGACAAGTTCAAGATCCTCGAGGCCAAGGTCGAGGGCAAGACGTTCACGCCCGGCTGCAGCCTCAACCCCGTCGTCTCCTGCGGCAGCGTCATGGAGAGCGAGCAGGCCTCGGTCTTCGGCTTCCCGAACCCGATGCTCGGCCTGGTCACGTACGGCATCGTCATCGGCGTCGGCGTGGCCCTGCTCGCCGGCGCCCGCTTCCCGCGCTGGTACTGGCTCACCTTCAACGCCGGCTGCCTGTTCGGCGTCGTCTTCTGCGCCTGGCTGACCTTCCAGTCCCTGTACCGGATCAACGCCCTGTGCCTGTGGTGCTCGCTGGCCTGGGTCGCCACGATCCTCATGTTCTGGTACGTGACGTCGTTCAACATCCGCACGGGCTTCCTGCCCGCGCCGGGCTGGCTCAAGAGCTTCTTCGGCGAGTTCACCTGGGTCATGCCCGTGCTGCACATCGGCGTCATCGGCATGCTGATCCTGACCCGCTGGTGGGACTTCTGGCTCAGCTGACCCGGCCCGTCGCGGGGCCCGGCCGGACTGTCAGTGCCGTCCTTTAGGGTTTCAGTCGTGGAGCCCGACCTGTTCACCGCCGCAGCCGAAGAACGCCAGGAGAAGGAGCCGTCCAGCAGCCCCCTGGCCGTGCGCATGCGCCCGCGCACCCTCGACGAGGTCGTGGGCCAGCAGCACCTGCTGAAGCCGGGCTCGCCCCTGCGCAGACTGGTCGGCGAGGCCGCCTCCGGCCCGGCCGGCCCCTCCTCGGTGCTCCTCTGGGGCCCGCCCGGCACCGGCAAGACCACCCTGGCCTACGTCGTCTCCAAGGCCACCGACGCCCGCTTCGTGGAGCTGTCCGCGATCACCGCCGGCGTCAAGGAGGTCCGCGCGGTCATCGACGGCGCCCGCCGCGCCTCCGGCGGATTCGGCAAGGACACCGTCCTCTTCCTCGACGAGATCCACCGCTTCAGCAAGGCCCAGCAGGACTCCCTGCTCCCGGCCGTCGAGAACCGCTGGGTCACCCTGATCGCGGCGACGACGGAGAACCCGTACTTCTCGGTGATCTCCCCCCTGCTGTCCCGCTCCCTGCTGCTCACCCTCGAACCGCTCTCGGACGACGACATCAGGGGCCTCCTGCGGCGCGCCCTCACCGACGAGCGCGGTCTCAAGGGCGCCGTCGCCCTCCCCGAGGAGACCGAGAGCCACCTCCTGCGCATCGCCGGCGGCGACGCCCGCCGCGCCCTGACCGCCCTGGAGGCGGCCGCCGGAGCCGCCCTCGACAAGGGCGAGACGGACATCGCCCTGACCACCCTGGAGGAGACGGTCGACCGGGCCGCCGTGAAGTACGACCGCGACGGCGACCAGCACTACGACGTGGCCAGCGCCCTGATCAAGTCCATCCGCGGCTCCGACGTCGACGCCGCGCTGCACTACCTGGCCCGCATGATCGAGGCCGGAGAGGACCCCCGGTTCATCGCCCGGCGCCTGATGATCTCCGCCAGCGAGGACATCGGCCTGGCCGACCCCACCGCCCTGCAGACGGCCGTCGCCGCCGCCCAGGCCGTCGCCCTGATCGGCTTCCCCGAAGCCGCCCTCACCCTCAGCCACGCCACGATCGCCCTCGCGCTCGCCCCCAAGTCCAACGCCGCGACCACCGCCATCGGCGCCGCCCTGGAGGACGTCCGCAAGGGCCTGGCCGGACCCGTCCCCGCGCACCTGCGCGACAGCCACTACAAGGGCGCCGGCCAGCTCGGCCACGGCCAGGGCTACGTCTACCCGCACGACCTGCCCGAGGGCATCGCCGCCCAGCAGTACGCCCCGGACGCCCTGAAGGACCGCGAGTACTACGCGCCGACCCGGCACGGCGCGGAGGCCCGCTACGCGGACGCGGTCGAGTGGACCCGGAAGAACCTCGGTCGAAAGCGGTCCTGAGCACCCTGTAAACTCGGTCGGAGTGCCGCGTCCCGTGCAGTCAGAACGGGACATCCGGCCGGAGCCGGCCAGGGACGCAGTCCCGGCCACCGGCTCCAGGAGCGTCGCGCACCGTCGAACGGTGTCGCGGGCAGCCCACCACCATCCGCCGCAAGGCGGCCACGGTCGGTGGGCCACTCGCGTGCTGCACGTATGTGCCCAGATCAGGGGAGCGGCTGCCCACCCCGCCCGAGAGGGCGTGGCGGGTCTCCCCGGCTGCGGATGCGACCTCCCTCAACCCTGACAAGCCGGAAAATTAGGAAAAGAGACAGAGACAGTGGCGAACCAGTCCCGCCCCAAGGTCAAGAAGTCGCGTGCTCTCGGCATCGCGCTGACCCCGAAGGCCGTCAAGTACTTCGAGGCCCGTCCCTACCCGCCGGGTGAGCACGGCCGCGGCCGCAAGCAGAACTCGGACTACAAGGTCCGTCTGCTCGAGAAGCAGCGTCTGCGTGCGCAGTACGACGTGTCCGAGCGCCAGCTCGTGCGCGCCTACGAGCGTGCCTCCAAGGTCCAGGGCAAGACCGGTGAGGCCCTGATCATCGAGCTCGAGCGCCGTCTCGACGCCCTGGTCCTGCGTTCGGGCATCGCCCGCACGATCTACCAGGCCCGTCAGATGGTCACGCACGGCCACATCCAGGTCAACGGCACGAAGGTCGACAAGCCGTCCTTCCGTGTCCGCCCGGACGACGTCGTGCAGGTCCGCGACCGCTCCAAGGAGAAGACCCTCTTCACGATCGCCCGTGAGGGTGGCTTCGCCCCCGACGGTGAGACCCCGCGCTACCTCCAGGTGAACCTCAAGGCCCTGGCGTTCCGCCTGGACCGCGAGCCGAACCGCAAGGAGATCCCGGTGATCTGCGACGAGCAGCTCGTCGTCGAGTACTACGCCCGCTGATCCACGGCAGGCACGCGGTACCTCAGCCCGCCGTCTCCCCGCCCCTCCGGGCGGGCGAGGCGGCGGGCTTCGGCGATTGCGCCGCCGCCGGGCGGTAATCCGGTACGGAGCGCCATCCCCGGCGCGATAGGCTCGTCGCACGACTTTTTCGATGTTCAGGCACGTTTCAGGGAGCGGGTGCACACAGTGTCCGGTGGAGAGGTTGCCGGGATCCTGGTGGCCGTCTTCTGGGCGATCCTGGTCTCCTTCCTCGCCGTCGCGCTGGCGAGGCTGGCCCAGACGCTCAAGGCGACCACCAAGCTCGTCGCGGAGGTGACCGACCAGGCCGTCCCGCTCCTGGCAGACGCCTCCACGGCGGTGCGTTCCGCGCAGACCCAGATCGACCGGGTCGACGCGATCGCCTCCGACGTCCAGGAGGTCACGTCGAACGCCTCCGCGCTGTCGACCACCGTCGCCTCCACCTTCGGCGGCCCCCTGGTCAAGGTCGCCGCCTTCGGCTACGGCGTGCGCCGGGCCCTCGGCGGCCGCAAGGACGACGTGCCCGCCCAGGCGTCGAGGCGCACCGTGATCGTGGGGCGTACGGTCTCGCGGCGCGGCGCCCGAGGGAAGAGGGACTGAGAGCCAGCGATGTTCCGCCGTACCTTCTGGTTCACCACGGGCGTCGCCGCCGGTGTGTGGGCCACCACCAAGGTCAACCGCAAGCTCAAGCAGCTGACGCCCGAGAGCCTGGCACGCACCGCGGGGAACAAGGCGATCGAGGCCGGTCACCGCCTCAAGGACCGAGCCGTGGGCTTCGCGCTCGACGTCCGGGACAACATGGCCGTCCGCGAGGCCGAGCTGGGTGACGCCCTCGGGATCAACGAGAACCCCGAACTCCCCGGACCCCGGCGGTACGCCGCCATCGAGAACCGCAACCATCCGAAGTACGTCGAGGGCTCGGCGTACCAGACGAACCCGTACAACCGGAATGAGGACCACTGATGGAGTCGGCTGAGATTCGCCGCCGCTGGTTGAGCTTCTTCGAGGAGCGCGGTCACACCGTCGTCCCTTCGGCGTCGCTCATCGCGGACGACCCGACTCTGCTGCTCGTCCCGGCCGGCATGGTGCCCTTCAAGCCCTACTTCCTGGGCGAGGTCAAGCCGCCCTTCGCCCGCGCCACCAGCGTGCAGAAGTGCGTGCGCACGCCGGACATCGAAGAGGTCGGCAAGACCACCCGGCACGGCACGTTCTTCCAGATGTGCGGCAACTTCTCCTTCGGCGACTACTTCAAGGAAGGCGCCATCAAGCTCGCCTGGGAGCTGCTCACCAGCCCTCAGGACAAGGGCGGTTACGGCCTCGACCCCGAGCGCCTGTGGATCACCGTCTACAAGGACGACGACGAGGCCGAGCGCATCTGGCACGAGGTCGTCGGCGTGCCCAAGGAGCGCATCCAGCGCCTGGGCATGAAGGACAACTACTGGTCCATGGGCGTCCCCGGCCCCTGCGGCCCGTGCTCCGAGATCAACTACGACCGCGGCCCCGAGTTCGGCGCCGAGGGCGGCCCCGCCGTCAACGACGAGCGGTACGTGGAGATCTGGAACCTGGTCTTCATGCAGTACGAGCGGGGCGAGGGCACCGGCAAGGACAACTTCGAGATCCTCGGCGAACTGCCCAGCAAGAACATCGACACCGGCCTCGGTCTCGAGCGCCTCGCCATGATTCTGCAGGGCGTGCAGAACATGTACGAGATCGACACCTCGATGGCCGTCATCGACAAGGCCACCGAGCTGACCGGCGTCCGCTACGGCGACGCCCAGGCCTCGGACGTCTCCCTGCGCGTGGTCACCGACCACATGCGCACCGCCACCATGCTCATCGGCGACGGCGTCACGCCGGGCAACGAGGGCCGCGGCTACGTGCTGCGCCGCATCATGCGCCGCGCCATCCGCAACATGCGGCTGCTCGGTGCCACGGGCCCGGTGGTCAAGGACCTGATCGATGTCGTCATCGGCATGATGGGCCAGCAGTACCCGGAGCTCATCACCGACCGCGAGCGCATCGAGAAGGTCGCCCTCGCCGAGGAGAACGCCTTCCTCAAGACGCTGAAGGCCGGCACCAACATCCTCGACACGGCCGTCAGCGACACCAAGGCCGCCGGCTCCAGCGTGCTGCCCGGCGACAAGGCCTTCCTGCTCCACGACACCTGGGGCTTCCCGATCGACCTCACCCTCGAGATGGCCGCCGAGCAGGGGCTGTCCGTGGACGAGGACGGCTTCCGCCGCCTGATGAAGGAGCAGCGGGAGCGCGCCAAGGCCGACGCCCAGGCCAAGAAGACCGGCCACGCCGACATGGGCGCCTACCGCGAGATCGCCGACCGCGCCGGTGCCACCGACTTCATCGGCTACACCGACACCGAGGGCGAGTCCACGATCGTCGGCATCCTCGTCGACGGCGTCTCCTCCCCGGCCGCCACCGAGGGCGACGAGGTCGAGATCGTCCTCGACCGCACCCCGTTCTACGCCGAGGGCGGCGGCCAGATCGGCGACACCGGCAAGATCAAGGTCGACTCCGGTGCCGTCATCGAGGTCCGCGACTGCCAGAAGCCGGTCCCGGGTGTCTACGTGCACAAGGGTGTGGTGCAGGTCGGCGAGGTCACCGTGGGCGCCAAGGCCCACGCCGCCATCGACGACCGCCGCCGCAAGGCCATCGCCCGCGCCCACTCGGCCACGCACCTGACCCACCAGGCCCTGCGCGACGCCCTCGGCCCGACGGCCGCCCAGGCCGGTTCGGAGAACCAGCCCGGCCGCTTCCGCTTCGACTTCGGCTCCCCGTCCGCCGTTCCGACGGCCGTGATGACCGACGTCGAGCAGAAGATCAACGAGGTACTCGCCCGCGACCTCGACGTGCGCGCCGACGTCATGGGCATCGACGAGGCCAAGAAGCAGGGCGCCATCGCCGAGTTCGGCGAGAAGTACGGCGAGCGCGTGCGCGTGGTGACCATCGGCGACTTCTCCAAGGAGCTGTGCGGCGGCACGCACGTGCACAACACCGCCCAGCTGGGCCTGGTGAAGCTGCTCGGCGAGTCCTCCATCGGCTCCGGTGTGCGCCGGATCGAGGCCCTGGTCGGCGTGGACGCCTACAACTTCCTCGCCCGGGAGCACACGGTCGTCGCCCAGCTCCAGGAGCTGATCAAGGGCCGCCCGGAGGAGCTCCCGGAGAAGGTCTCCGCCATGCTCGGCAAGCTGAAGGACGCCGAGAAGGAGATCGAGAAGTTCCGCGCCGAGAAGGTCCTGCAGGCCGCCGCCGGTCTCGCCGAGTCCGCCAAGGACGTCCGGGGCGTCGCCGTCGTCACCGGTCAGGTCCCGGACGGCACGACCGCCGACGACCTGCGCAAGCTCGTGCTCGACGTGCGCGGGCGCATCCAGGGCGGACGGGCCGCCGTGGTCGCCCTGTTCACGGTGGCGAACGGCAAGCCGCTGACGGTCATCGCCACCAACGAGGCCGCTCGCGAGCGCGGCCTGAAGGCCGGCGACCTGGTCCGCACGGCCGCCAAGACCCTCGGCGGCGGCGGTGGCGGCAAGCCGGACGTCGCCCAGGGCGGTGGCCAGAACCCGGCCGCCATTGGGGACGCCGTCGACGCCGTCGAGCGCCTGGTCGTCGAGACCGCCAAGTAAGGGACGGGCCGCAAGCATGCGCAGAGGACGTCGACTCGCGATCGACGTCGGGGACGCCCGCATCGGGGTCGCCTCGTGCGACCCCGACGGGATCCTCGCCACCCCGGTGGAGACGGTCCCCGGGCGGGACGTCCCCGCCGCTCACCGGCGGTTGAGGCAACTCGTCGAGGAGTACGAGCCGATCGAGGTCGTCGTCGGCCTCCCGCGCTCCCTCAAGGGCGGCGAGGGGCCGGCCGCGGTCAAGGTGCGCGGCTTCGCCCAGGAACTGGCGCGCATGATCGCGCCGATCCCGGTCAGACTCGTGGACGAACGGATGACGACCGTCACCGCCGGTCAGGGACTGCGCGCTTCCGGCGTGAAATCCAAGAAGGGGCGGTCCGTCATCGACCAGGCAGCGGCCGTGATCATCCTGCAACAGGCCCTCGAATCCGAACGGGTGTCAGGTAAAGCACCCGGCGAAGGCGTCGAAGTGGTCATCTGATCGCGATACGGTAACGTTCCGCGCGATGCGGCGGCGTTCGAACAGCCACCGCACAGCAAGAGGCGGAACGGGAGCGGAGCCGGAAGCGAGCCGCGACCGCCGCCTCGCGGCTCTAGGGGATCGATGACTGAGTATGGCCGGGGCCCAGGCTCCGAACCGTGGCATCCGGAGGACCCGTTGTACGGGGACGGCGGATGGAGAGGCCAGCAGGCCCACCAGGGTCAGCAGTCCCCCTACGACGGCCAGCCGCAGCACTATCCGCAGCAGCCGCAGCCGCAGTACGGCGACTGGGGCACCGGTGAGCAGCCCGGCTACGGTCAGGCGCAGCAGTACCCGTACGACCAGCAGCAGTACGCGGCACAGCACCAAGGGCATCAGCAGTACCCCGGACAGCAGGGCCACGGGCACCCGCAGGACCAGGGGTACCACCAGCAGCAGTACGACGACGGCGGCTGGAGCACCGGCGCCCACCAGCAGGTGCCGTACCCGGGCGATTCCCCGGACCCCTACGGGCAGCAGTCCGGCTCCTACGACGAGGGCCGGCAGGACTACTACGGCACGCCCGAGGCGTATCCGCCCGCCGGGCCGCAGAGCCGCCGCGAGGCCGCTCCCGAACCGGAGACCGACTGGGACCCCGGCCCCGACCAGGGCGAACACGCCTTCTTCGCGGGCGGGGACGACGACGAGGACGACGAGCCGGACGGCCGGCGCGGACGCGAGGACAAGCGCGGACGCGGCGGCAAGCCGAAGAAGCGGCGCAACGGCATGGCCTGCCTGGTCGTCGTGCTGGTCCTCGGCGGCGGTCTGGTGGGCGTCAGCTACTTCGGCTACCAGTTCTTCCAGGATCGTTTCGGCGACGCCCCGGACTTCGCGGGCGACGGCAGCGGGCAGGAGGTGTCCGTCGAGATCCCCGAGGGCTCCGACGGCTACGCCATCGGCCGGGCGCTGAAGGCCGCCGGTGTCGTCAAGAGCGTGGACGCCTTCGTCTCGGCCCAGGCCGGCCACCCCGACGGCCGGAACATCCAGGCCGGTGTCTACACGCTGCAGAAGCACATGTCGGCCGCCAGCGCGGTCGACCTGATGCTCAGCCCCGAGAGCCGCGACAACCTGATCATCGCCGAGGGCAAGCGCAACGCCGACATCTACCGCCTCATCGACAAGCGGCTGAAGGTCGAGGAGGGCACCACCGCCGCGGTCGCCAAGAAGGACTACAAGAAGCTCGGCCTGCCGAGCTGGGCGCAGGGCCACGCGAACGTCAAGGACCCGCTGGAAGGCTTCCTCTACCCCTCCAGCTACGGCGTGAGCGAGGGGCAGAAGCCCGCGGACGTCCTGAAGCAGATGGTGAAGCGGGCCAGCCAGACGTACGAGAAGCTCGGCGTGGTGGAGAAGGCGGAGAGCCTCGGACTCGAGGACCCCTGGCAGCTGGTCACCATCGCCAGCCTGGTCCAGGCCGAGGGCACCAGCCACGACGACTTCCGCAAGATGGCCGAGGTCGTCTACAACCGGATGAAGGCGGGCAACCCGCAGACCAACGGGATGCTGGAGTTCGACTCCACCTACAACTACATCAAGAACCAGAGCAAGATCGACCTGAGCCTCAGCGAACTGCGCACGTACGACAACCCGTACAACACGTACTTCCACAAGGGGCTGCCGCCCGGTCCGATCGACAACCCGGGCGAGGACGCCATCAAGGGCGCACTCGATCCGACGGACGAGGGCTGGTACTACTTCATCTCGCTCGACGGCAAGACCAGCAAGTTCACGAAGACGAACGCCGACCACCAGAAGCTGGTCGACCAGTTCAACGCCTCGCGGAACAACTGAGGAAACCTTCGATGGCCGCACCACGCCGGGCCGCCGTACTCGGCTCCCCGATCGCCCACTCGCTCTCCCCGGTCCTGCACCGCGCCGCCTACCGCGAACTCGGCCTGGCCGGCTGGACGTACGACAGGTTCGAGGTCGACGAGGAAGGGCTGCCCGGCTTCTTCCGGACGCTCGGCGCCGAGTGGGCGGGGCTGTCGCTCACCATGCCGCTGAAGCGGGCCGTGATCCCGCTGCTCGACGGGATCAGCGACACCGCCGCCTCGGTCGACGCGGTCAACACGGTCGTCTTCACCGAGGACGGCCGCGCGACCGGCGACAACACCGACATCCCCGGCATGGTGGCCGCGCTGCGCGAGCACGGCATCGACAAGGCCGAGTCCGCCGCGATCCTCGGCGCCGGTGCCACCGCGTCCTCCGCGCTGGCCGCGCTGGCCCGGATCTGCCCGGGCGAGATCACCGCCTATGTGCGCAGCGAGGCCCGGGCAGCCGAGATGCGGCGGTGGGCCGAGCGGCTGGGCGTCGCGGTGCGCGTCGCGGACTGGGCGGACGCCGGGCGGGCCCTGCGCGCGCCCCTGGTGATCAGCACCACGCCCGCAGGCGTCACCGACGCCCTCGCCCGGTCCGTCCCGGAGCGGCCGGCGGCCCTCTTCGACGTGCTCTACGACCCCTGGCCGACCGCCCTCGCCGCCCGCTGGTCGGCGCACGGCGGCGCTGTGGTCAGCGGTCTCGACCTGCTGGTGCACCAGGCCGTGCTGCAGGTGGAGCAGATGACGGGGCTGGCCCCGGCGCCCCTGGACGCCATGCGAAAAGCGGGCGAGACGGCGCTCGCCGACCGCTAGGATCCGCTCTCGGTTCCGCAGGGGGCGGAACAGGGGAGGGGAGACCACGTCATGTCCGCAGGCCTGACCCAGGCATCGGTCAAGACCCAGATATTCGACGCCGTGCTGGGGTTCCTGCCCGACTGGGTGCAGATCACGGTGCTCGCGCTGATCGTGCTCGCCGTCGTCGTGTCCTGGGCCGTCAAAATCAAGCGGAAGATCGCTTACCGTCGCGCCGTCCGCACCGGGCAGCCGGTTCACGCGGCGGCCCGGTACGGGCAGGGGCGCGGGGCCGACCACCTGGGGCAGTACGCGCCGCAGCCGCAGCCGCAGCCTCAGCAGGGCAGCGGGGCCGACCACCTCGGCGCGTACGCCCCGCAGCAGGCGCAGCCCGCGCCGCAGCCCAGCGGTGCCGACCTCCTGGGGGCGTACGCGCCGCAGCGGCGCCCGGGTGAGGGTCCGTCCGCGAACGCGTCCGCTTGATGGACCGCCCACCGGGCGGACGGCCCGGACGTGGGAGGATCGGATGAGGCGGACCGGGCCGCGCACCCGGTCGGGCCGTCGCCGTACGCGATCAGGTGCGTACGCCGGGCAGTACCAGGGCGCGAGCACTGAGGAGCACCGTTGAGCAGGTTGCGCTGGCTGACCGCGGGGGAGTCCCACGGTCCCGCACTCGTCGCGACGCTGGAGGGACTTCCCGCCGGCGTACCGATCACCACGGACATGGTGGCGGACCACCTGGCCCGGCGCCGGCTCGGCTATGGACGCGGTGCGCGCATGAAGTTCGAGCGTGACGAGGTCACCTTCCTGGGCGGCGTCCGGCACGGCCTGAGCCTCGGCTCCCCGGTCGCGATCATGGTGGGCAACACCGAGTGGCCGAAGTGGGAGCAGGTCATGGCGGCCGACCCGGTCGACCCGGACGTTCTCGCCGGTCTCGCCCGCAACGCCCCGCTGACCCGCCCGCGGCCCGGCCACGCCGACCTCGCCGGTATGCAGAAGTACGGCTTCGACGAGGCCCGGCCGGTGCTGGAGCGGGCCTCGGCGCGTGAGACCGCCGCCCGGGTGGCGCTGGGCGCGGTGGCCCGGTCGTACCTGAAGGAGACCACCGGCATCGAGATCGTCAGCCATGTCGTCGAGCTGGCCGCCGCCAAGGCGCCGAAGGGCGTGTACCCGACGCCGGCCGATGTGGAGAAGCTGGACGCGGACCCGGTGCGCTGCCTGGACGCGGACGCGTCGAAGGCGATGGTCGCCGAGATCGACCAGGCCCACAAGGACGGCGACACCCTGGGCGGCGTCGTCGAGATCCTCGCCTACGGCGTGCCCGTCGGCCTCGGTTCGCACGTGCACTGGGACCGCAAGCTCGACGCCCGGCTGGCCGGCGCGCTCATGGGCATCCAGGCGATCAAGGGCGTCGAGATCGGCGACGGCTTCGAGCTGGCGCGCGTCCCGGGCTCCCAGGCCCACGACGAGATCGTGAAGACCGACGAGGGCATCCGGCGCACCTCCGGCCGCTCCGGCGGCACCGAGGGCGGCCTGACCACCGGTGAACTGCTGCGCGTGCGCGCCGCGATGAAGCCCATCGCGACCGTCCCGCGCGCCCTGCAGACCGTGGACGTCACCACGGGCGAGGCCGCGCAGGCCCACCACCAGCGCTCCGACGTCTCCGCGGTCCCGGCCGCCGGCATCGTCGCCGAGGCCATGGTGGCCCTCGTCCTCGCCGACGCGGTGGCCGAGAAGTTCGGCGGCGACTCGGTGACCGAGACCCGCCGCAACGTCACCTCGTACCTCGACAACCTCGCCATCCGATGAGCGGGCCGCTGGTCGTCCTGGTCGGCCCGATGGGCGTGGGCAAGTCCACCGTGGGGCAGTTGCTGGCCGAACGGCTCGGCGTCTCCTACCGGGACACCGACGACGACATCGTCGCCGAGCAGAACCGGACCATCGCCGAGATCTTCGTCGACGACGGCGAGCCCGCCTTCCGGGCCGTCGAGAAGGCGGCCGTGCGGCGGGCGCTCGCCGAGCACGACGGCGTCCTGGCGCTCGGCGGCGGAGCGATCCTCGACCCCGGCACGCGTGTGCTGCTCGCCGGGCAGCGGGTGGTCTACCTGTCGATGGACGTCGAGGAGGCGGTCAAGCGCACCGGCCTCAACGCGGCCCGCCCCCTGCTCGCGGTCAACCCGCGCAAGCAGTGGCGCGAGCTGATGGAGGCCCGCCGGCACCTCTACGAGGAGGTCGCCACGGCCGTGGTCGCCACCGACGGCCGCACCCCCGAAGAGGTCACCCAAGCCGCCCTGGACGCACTGGAGTTGAAGGAAGCATGAGCGAGGCAGTGACGCGGATCCGGATCGGCGGCACCGCGGGCACCGACCCCTACGAGGTCCTGGTGGGCCGCCGGCTCCTCGGCGAGCTCGGCGGACTGATCGGCGACAAGGCCAAGCGGGTCGCGATCGTCCACCCCGAGGCCCTGGCCGAGACCGGCGACGCGCTGCGCGCCGACCTGGCCGAGCAGGGCTACGAGGTGGTCGCCATCCAGGTGCCCAACGCCGAGGAGGCCAAGACCGCCGAGGTCGCCGCCTACTGCTGGAAGGCGCTCGGCCAGTCCGGCTTCACCCGCACCGACGTCATCGTCGGCGTCGGCGGCGGCGCGACCACGGACCTGGCCGGTTTCGTGGCCGCGACCTGGCTGCGCGGGGTGCGCTGGATCGCCATCCCCACCACCGTCCTCGCCATGGTCGACGCGGCCGTCGGCGGCAAGACCGGCATCAACACCGCCGAGGGCAAGAACCTGGTGGGCGCCTTCCACCCGCCCGCCGGGGTCCTGTGCGACCTGGCCGCGCTGGACTCCCTCCCGGTCAACGACTACGTCTCCGGCCTCGCCGAGGTCATCAAGGCCGGCTTCATCGCCGACCCGGTGATCCTGGACCTCATCGAGTCCGATCCCGAGGCCGCCCGCACCCCGGCAGGGCCGCACACCGCCGAGCTCATCGAGCGCTCCATCCGGGTCAAGGCCGACGTCGTCTCCTCGGACCTGAAGGAGTCGGGCCTGCGGGAGATCCTCAACTACGGCCACACGCTCGGCCACGCCATCGAGAAGAACGAGCGCTACAAGTGGCGCCACGGCGCGGCCGTCTCGGTCGGCATGCACTTCGCCGCCGAACTCGGCCGCCTGGCGGGCAGGCTGGACGACGCGACGGCCGACCGCCACCGCACCATCCTCGAATCGGTCGGGCTGCCCCTGCACTACCGGCACGACCAGTGGCCCAAGCTGCTGGAGACCATGAAGGTCGACAAGAAGTCCCGCGGCGACCTGCTGCGCTTCATCGTCCTCGACGGCCTGGCCAAGCCCACCGTCCTGGAAGGCCCCGACCCGGCCGTGCTGCTCGCCGCGTACGGCGAGGTCGGGCAGTAAGTCCCGCAGCGCGCCTTCCGCCCGAAATCGCCTCGCGGGGCGGGCACTTCGGACCGCCCCCGGCCGTTCACACATCGACGACCGGGGGCGGTACCGTTCGGTACCAGCGGGTTCCGCCCCGCTGTCAGCGCCCATCGCCTGTACGAGACGGAGTGGCACCGGATGCAGCACGCAGTGGGTTCTCCGCTGCCGCCGCCCCACCAGTCGGGGCACGGACCGGCCGCCGGCTGGTCGCCGGCCGCACACCACCCGGGTCCGCACCACCAGGGCCCCGCGCCGGTGCCCCCGCCGCCCCCGGCGCCGGGCTATCCCGCGCCCCCTCCCGCACCGCTCCCGCAGGGGCACGTTCCCCCCGCCCCGGAGACCACCGGCCACGTCCCGCTGCCGCCGGGCGGCCCGGTCGCCGTGCCGAGCGCCCCGACGGCCCTGGACCCCACGGGCACGACGCTCGCGGTGCTGCTGATCGGCCCCGCGGGCGCGGGCAAGACCAGCGTCGCCAAGTACTGGGCGGACCACCGCCGCGTCCCCACCGCGCACATCAGCCTCGACGACGTACGCGAATGGGTCCGCTCCGGATTCGCCGACCCCCAGTCCGGCTGGAACGACAACAGCGAGGCCCAGTACCGCCTCGCCCGCCGCACCTGCGGCTTCGCCGCGCGCAACTTCCTGGCCAACGGCATCTCCTGCGTCCTCGACGACGCGGTCTTCCCCGACCGCCCGGTCGTCGGCCTCGGCGGCTGGAAGCGCCACGTGGGCCCCGGCCTGCTGCCGGTCGTCCTCCTGCCCGGACTGGACATCGTCCTGGAGCGCAACGCGGAGCGCTCGGGCAACCGCCGGCTGACCGACGAGGAGGTCGCCCGCATCCACGGCCGCATGGCCGGCTGGTACGGCTCGGGCCTGCCCATCATCGACAACTCCCAGCTGGACGTCCCCGAGACGGCGAGGGTCCTGGACGAAGTCCTGGCACGATCGATAGCGAGCCCGCCGGCCTGGTGACGCCGGGAGCCCGCCCGGCACGGGGAGTACGGCGAGGCCGCAGCCGCCGGCGCAGCGCGCGGGGCGTGCCGGTGCGGCGCAGCCCGCCGATCAGCCGGTCTCCATCGGCACAAGCCCGGCAGCGCGCTGCGGGGCGCGCCCCGCGGAGGACTCGCCGCACCGCCACGCCCTCGGCCCACAACAGGCGCACCAGCCCTCACCGCCCCACCGTTCCCGACCCCACCCCCGGCCCACCCCCAGTCACCCCCACTCGGCCCCACCCGACCGGCGACATCCCCCCAGCGCTCGTAGGCTCGGGTCATGTCAGAGGTGTACGCGGCCCGCCGGACGCGCCTGAGGGAATACTGCAACGCGGGCGGCAGCGCGGCGGCGCTCGTCTCCCGCCCCGCCAACGTCCGCTATCTCGCGGGCGCCGCCCCGCACGGCGCCGTCCTGCTGCTGGGCAAGACAGAAGACCTCCTCGTCCGCGCCGGACCGGACGCGGAGCGCCCCGCCCAGGAGCGCCCCGACGAGAACCTGCGCGTACTGACCCTGCCGGGTTCCGGCGGCGGCGACCCGGCCGTGGCCGCGGCCGACACCGCCAAGGGCCAGGGCGCCGACTCCCTGGCCGTCGAGGAGCACCACCTCACCGTCGCCCGGCACCGAGCCCTGCACTCGGTCGCCCCCGGCCTGCGCCTCACCAACCTCGGCCACGCGGTCGAGCAACTCCGCGTCGTCAAGGACGAGGAGGAGATCTCCTGCATCCGCATCGGCGCCGAGATCGCCGACCAGGCCCTCGGCGAACTGCTGGAGTCCATCCTCGTCGGCCGCACCGAGCGCCACCTCGCCCTGGAACTGGAAAGGCGCCTCGTCGACCACGGGGCGGACGGACCGGCCTTCCCGACCTCCGTCGCCACCGGCCCCCACGCCGGCCGCCCGGGCAACCGCCCCACCGACCGCCGCGTGGAGGAGGGCGACTTCCTCTCCGTCTGCCTCGGCGCGACCTACCGCGGCTACCGCTGCGAGATCGGCCGCACCTTCGTCATCGGCACCGCACCCGCGGACTGGCAGATCGAGCTGTACGACCTGGTCTTCGCCGCGCAGCGGGCCGGCCGGGAGAGCCTCGTACCCGGCGTGGCCTGCCGCGACGTCGACCGCGCCGCACGCCAGGTCCTGGACTCCGCGGGGTACAAGGAGGGCCTCACGGCCCTGACCGGACACGGGGTCGGACTCGAAATCGACGAGGACCCTCAATTGGGCCCCGCGGCCATGGGTAAACTGGACGCTTGCGTGCCGGTCACCGTCGAACCGGGGGTCCACCTCCCGGGCCGGGGCGGTGTCAGGATCGATGACACGCTCGTCGTCCGCCCCGAGGCGGACGGCGGACCCGAGCTACTCACCATCACGACCAAGGAGCTGCTCGCCCTGTAGGCAGGTGCGTGCCCCGGGGTCGTACGTCAGTCCAGGAGATTCCGCAACCGTGGCTTCCACGAACGACCTCAAGAACGGCATGGTGCTCAAGCTCGAAGGCGGCCAGCTCTGGTCCGTCGTCGAGTTCCAGCACGTCAAGCCCGGCAAGGGCCCGGCCTTCGTGCGCACCAAGCTCAAGAACGTGCTCTCCGGCAAGGTCGTCGACAAGACCTTCAACGCCGGCGTCAAGGTCGAAACGGCCACCGTCGACAAGCGCGACATGCAGTTCTCCTACATGGACGGCGACTACTTCGTCTTCATGGACATGGAGACCTACGACCAGCTCATGGTCGACCGCAAGGCCGTCGGCGACGCGGCCAACTTCCTCATCGAGGGCTTCACGGCCACCGTGGCCCAGCACGAGGGCGAGGTGCTCTTCGTGGAGCTGCCGGCCGCCGTCGAGCTGACCGTCCAGGAGACCGAGCCGGGCGTCCAGGGCGACCGCTCCACCGGTGGCACCAAGCCCGCCACCCTGGAGACCGGCCACCAGATCCAGGTCCCGCTCTTCATCACCACCGGTGAGAAGATCAAGGTCGACACCCGCACCAGCGACTACCTCGGCCGGGTGAACAGCTAACCGTGGCTGCCCGCAACACGGCCCGCAAGCGCGCCTTCCAGATCCTCTTCGAGGGAGACCAGCGCGGCGCCGAGGTGCTGACGGTCCTCGCGGACTGGGTCCGGCTCTCCCGGGCCGACACCCGGCAGCCGCCGGTGAGCGAGTACACGATGGAGCTGGTCGAGGGCTACGCGAAGCACGCGAAGCGCATCGACGAGCTCATCGCCCAGTACTCGGTCGGCTGGACGCTCGACCGGATGCCCGTCGTCGACCGGAACATCCTGCGCCTCGGCGCCTACGAGCTGATCTGGGTCGATGGCACGCCGGACGCCGTCGTCCTGGACGAGATGGTGCAGCTCGCGAAGGAGTTCTCCACGGACGAGTCGCCCTCGTTCGTGAACGGCCTGCTCGGCCGGCTGAAGGAACTCAAGCCCTCGCTCCGCCGCGACGAGGCCTGAGGACCAGGCCCGGGACGGCCCTCTGGAGGCCGGCGACGAAGGCCGGAGCACGACAGAACGCCGGAGGGCCCGCAGCACCCACGCTGCGGGCCCTCCGGCGTCCCCGGCGGTCCCTGTACGCTCGGTCGCCGCCAGGCCCGCACAACGGCGCCGGGGTGGCCGGAACCCGATGGTTCCGGCCACCCCGGCGGCACGTTTCTGCTGTGACCGCCGAGCGGTCAGGCGTCCTCGTGGGTCGCGACCGCGCGGCGCGCGTCCGCGTCCAGGACGCCCCAGCTGATCAGCTGCTCGGTGAGCACCGAGGGCGACTGGTCGTAGATGACGGCGAGTGTGCGCAGGTCGTCCTGGCGGATGGAGAGCACCTTGCCGTTGTAGTCACCGCGCTGCGACTGGATCGTGGCCGCGTAGCGCTGCAGGGGGCCCGCCTTCTCGGCCGGCACCGTGGCCAGCCGCTCCAGGTCGAGGACCAGCTTCGGCGGCGGCTCGGCGGCGCCGCCCGGGGTGGTGCCCGGAAGCAGCTCCTGCACCGGAACGCCGTAGAAATCCGCCAGCTCGGCAAGGCGCTGCACGGTCACGGCACGGTCGCCGCGCTCGTACGAACCGACCACGACCGCCTTCCAGCGTCCCTGGGACTTCTCCTCGACACCGTGGAGGGAAAGGCCCTGCTGGGTGCGGATCGCCCGGAGCTTGGCCCCGAGCTGTTTGGCGTATTCGCTGGACATATAGCTCCCCGGCACTGTGTCGACGCGGCCGGCAGTGTTGCCGTGCCGCGCGGCTGGTAACTCACTGTGAGGTTACGCAGCGTTACTCTGCTGCGTCAAGCCGAATGGTCCGCACCGACTCTTCCGTGGTATCGACGCGGCGCTGGGCCGAACGGGTGATCCGAGGGGGCCGTTCGGGCGATCCCGGGGGCCTGCTACGGTGGATGGCGCACATCCCGACGTCCTTTAAGGTCCGTCCCGTGAGGCGGAGAAGGAGGTCCGTTTCGTATGGACACGCACGACACGCAGTCCGATGCCCGGCCCGTTCTCGAAGGGCCCGACATCGCGCGGGTGCTGACCCGCATCGCCCACGAGATCGTCGAACGCGCCAAGGGCGCCGACGACGTGGTCCTCCTCGGCATCCCGACCCGGGGCGTCTTCCTCGCCCGGCGGATCGCCGACAAGCTCGAGCAGATCACCGAGCGCAAGGTTCCGTGCGGTTCGCTCGACATCACCATGTACCGCGACGACCTGCGCATGCACCCGCCGCGTGCGCTGGCCCGCACCGAGATCCCCGGTGACGGCATCGACGGCAAGCTCGTCGTCCTCGTCGACGACGTGCTCTTCTCCGGCCGCACCATCCGCGCCGCCCTCGACGCGCTGAACGACATCGGGCGCCCGCGCGCGGTGCAGCTCGCCGTCCTCGTCGACCGCGGCCACCGCGAACTGCCCATCCGCGCCGACTACGTCGGAAAGAACCTCCCCACGTCGCTGCGGGAGACGGTCAAGGTCCAGCTCGCCGAGGAGGACGGTCGCGACACCGTGCTGCTCGGCGCCAAGCCGGCCGCCCAGTAGCGCCTCAGGCGTACGCCGCCGTCGTACGCCGGCTCAGTGCGCGCTCGCGCGCGCCCGTCTGCCCCGAATCTCCCGTTTGAACTGCCTTACGGAGCCTGACAGATGCAGCGTCATCTCATCTCGGCCGCCGACCTCACCCGCGACGACGCCGTCCTGATCCTCGACACCGCCGAGGAGATGGCCCGGGTCGCCGACCGGCCGATCAAGAAGCTGCCGACCCTGCGCGGCCGCACGATCGTCAACCTCTTCTTCGAGGACTCCACCCGCACCCGGATCTCCTTCGAGGCCGCCGAGAAGCGGCTGTCCGCGGACGTGATCAACTTCTCCGCCAAGGGCTCCAGCGTCTCCAAGGGCGAGTCCCTGAAGGACACCGCCCAGACCCTGGAGGCCATGGGCGTCGACGCCGTGGTCATCCGGCACGGCGCCTCCGGAGCCCCCTACCGCCTGGCGAACTCCGGCTGGATCGACGCGGCCGTCGTCAACGCCGGCGACGGCACCCACCAGCACCCCACCCAGGCCCTGCTGGACGCCTTCACCATGCGCCGCCGCCTGGTCGGCCACGACGCCGGACTCGGCCAGGACCTGGCGGGCAGGCGCATCACGATCGTCGGCGACGTGCTGCACAGCCGCGTCGCCCGCTCCAACGTTGACCTGCTGCACACCCTCGGCGCCGAGGTCACCCTGGTCGCCCCGCCGACCCTGCTGCCGGTCGGCATCGAGACCTGGCCCTGCGAGGTCTCCTACGACCTCGACAGCACGCTGCCCAAGTCCGACGCGGTGATGATGCTGCGCGTCCAGCGCGAGCGCATGAACGCCGCGTTCTTCCCGACCGAGCGCGAGTACTCCCGGCGCTACGGCCTCGACGGCGAGCGCATGGCGCGGATGCCCGAGCACGCCATCGTGATGCACCCCGGCCCGATGGTCCGCGGCATGGAGATCACCGCCGAGGTCGCCGACTCCGACCGCTGCACGGTCGTCGAGCAGGTCGCCAACGGCGTCTCCATCCGCATGGCCGTCCTGTACCTGCTGCTCGGTGGAAACGAGCCCGCCGTCACCCGCCCGCCCGTCGCCCACCACCACCCTTCCAGCGAGCGCTCCGCGCACACCCCTTCTGCGGCCGAGGAGAAGTAAGACAGATGAGCAAGACCCTGATCCGTGGTGCGAAGGTGCTCGGCGGCGAGCCGCAGGACGTGCTGATCGACGGCGGGACCGTCGCCGAGGTGGGCAGCGGGCTGTCCGCCGAGGGCGCCGAGGTCGTGGAGGCCGGCGGCAAGGTGCTGCTGCCGGGCCTGGTCGACCTGCACACCCACCTGCGCGAGCCCGGCCGCGAGGACTCCGAGACCGTCCTCACCGGCACCCGGGCCGCCGCCTCCGGCGGCTACACCACCGTCTTCGCCATGGCCAACACCTTCCCGGTCGCCGACACCGCCGGCGTGGTCGAGCAGGTCTGGCGGCTCGGCAAGGAGCACGGCTACTGCGACGTGCAGCCCATCGGCGCCGTCACCGTCGGCCTCGACGGCAGGAAGCTCGCCGAGCTGGGCGCCATGCACGAGTCGGCCGCCGGCGTCACCGTCTTCTCCGACGACGGCAAGTGCGTCCACGACGCCGTGATCATGCGCCGGGCCCTGGAGTACGTGAAGGCCTTCGGCGGCGTCATCGCGCAGCACGCGCAGGAGCCGCGGCTCACCGAGGGCGCCCAGATGAACGAGGGCGTCGTCTCCGCCGAGCTGGGCCTCGGGGGCTGGCCCGCGGTCGCCGAGGAGTCGATCATCGCCCGGGACGTCCTGCTCGCCGAGCACGTCGGCTCCCGCGTCCACATCTGCCACCTGTCGACCGCCGGGTCCGTCGAGATCGTCCGCTGGGCCAAGTCCCGCGGCATCCAGGTCACCGCCGAGGTCACTCCGCACCACCTGCTCCTCACCGACGAACTGGTCCGCTCCTACAACCCCGTCTACAAGGTCAACCCGCCGCTGCGCACCGAGCGCGACGTGATGGCCCTGCGCGAGGCGCTCGCCGACGGCACGATCGACATCGTCGCCACCGACCACGCCCCGCACCCGCACGAGGACAAGGACTGCGAGTGGGCCGCGGCCGCCATGGGCATGGTCGGCCTGGAGACCGCGCTGTCGGTGGTGCAGGAGACGATGGTCGACACGGGCCTGCTGGACTGGGCCGGCGTCGCCGACCGCATGTCCTTCAAGCCCGCGCAGATCGGACAGGCCACGGGCCACGGCCGTCCCGTCTCGGCAGGTGAGCCCGCCAACCTCACCCTGGTCGACACGGCATACCGTGGGCTCGTGGAACCCGCGGGCTTCGCCTCGCGCAGCCGCAACACCCCCTACGAGGGCCGCGAGCTGCCGGGCCGTGTGACGCACACGTGGCTGCGGGGCAAGGCCACGCTCGTCGACGGGAAGCTCACGTGACACCTGTAATCCTGCTGGCCGCCGGGAAGGAATCGGCGGAAGTGACCGACTGGGCCGCCCGCATCGGCTGGGTCGTCGGCCTCGCCCTCTTCGTCGCGCTCGTCTACTGGCTGATGCGCGAGGGCTGGAAGTGGCGCGGCACCCTCCAGGGCGACCTGCCCGAGCTGCCCGTCACCCCGGACGACCCGGGCCCGGCGCGCCTGACCCTGACCGGCCGCTACCACGGCTCCACCACCGCCGGGCAGTGGCTCGACCGGATCGTCGCCCACGGCCTGGGCACCCGCAGCCGCGCCGAGCTCACGCTGACGGACGCCGGCCTGGACGTCGTACGCCCGGGGGCGAACGACTTCTTCGTCCCGGCCGCCGCCCTGCGCGAGGCCCGGCTCGACAAGGGCATCGCCGGCAAGGTGCTCACCGAGGGCGGCCTGCTGGTCGTCACCTGGGCGCACGGCGACCGGCTGATCGACTCCGGCTTCCGCTCCGACCACGCGGCCGAGCACAACGAGTGGGTCGAAGCCCTCACCACCATGATCGAAACGAACAGCACGGAAGGCGCCGAACGATGACCACCTCCACCAGGGGAGCCAAAACTCCCGCCGTACTCGTCCTGGAGGACGGCCGGGTCTTCCGCGGCCGTGCCTACGGGGCCGTGGGGGAGACCTTCGGCGAAGCGGTGTTCTCCACCGGCATGACCGGCTACCAGGAGACCCTCACCGACCCCTCGTACCACCGCCAGGTCGTGGTGATGACCGCCCCGCACGTCGGCAACACCGGCGTCAACGACGAGGACATGGAGTCCCGGCGCATCTGGGTCTCCGGCTACGTCGTGCGCGACCCCGCGCGCGTGCCCTCCAGCTGGCGCTCCCGGCGCACGCTGGACGAGGAGCTGGCCGCGCAGGGCGTCGTCGGGATCTCCGGCATCGACACCCGCGCCCTCACCCGCCACCTGCGCGAGCGCGGCGCCATGCGCGTGGGCATCTTCAGCGGCGACGCCGTCCAGGACGACAGCGCGCTCCTCGCCCGCGTGCAGGAAGCACCGCAGATGAAGGGCGCGAACCTCTCCGCCGAGGTCGCCACCACCGAGCCGTACGTCGTGCCCGCGATCGGTGAGAAGAAGTTCACCGTCGCCGCCGTCGACCTCGGCATCAAGGGCATGACCCCGCACCGCATGGCCGAGCGCGGCATCGAGGTGCACGTCCTGCCGGCCACCGCCACCGTCGACGACGTCTACGCGGTGAACCCGGACGGCGTGTTCTTCTCCAACGGCCCGGGCGACCCGGCCACCGCCGACCACGCCGTCTCCGTCATGCGGGGCGTCCTGGAGCGGAGCACCCCGCTGTTCGGCATCTGCTTCGGCAACCAGATCCTCGGCCGCGCCCTCGGCTTCGGCACCTACAAGCTGAAGTACGGCCACCGCGGCATCAACCAGCCGGTGCAGGACCGTACGACCGGCAAGGTCGAGGTCACCGCGCACAACCACGGCTTCGCCGTCGACGCCCCGCTCGACCAGGTCTCCGAGACCCCGTTCGGCCGCGCCGAGGTGTCGCACGTCTGCCTGAACGACAACGTGGTGGAGGGGCTGCAGCTCCTCGACCGCCCCGCCTTCAGCGTCCAGTACCACCCCGAAGCGGCAGCCGGCCCGCACGACGCCGCCTACCTGTTCGACCGCTTCGTTTCCCTGATGGAGGGCCAGCGTGCCTAAGCGCACCGATATCCAGTCCGTCCTGGTCATCGGCTCCGGCCCGATCGTCATCGGCCAGGCCGCCGAGTTCGACTACTCCGGCACCCAGGCGTGCCGTGTCCTGAAGGCCGAGGGCCTGCGGGTCGTCCTGGTGAACTCCAACCCGGCGACGATCATGACCGACCCGGAGATCGCCGACGCCACGTACGTCGAGCCGATCACCCCCGAGTTCGTCGAGAAGATCATCGCCAAGGAGCGGCCCGACGCGCTGCTGCCCACCCTGGGCGGCCAGACGGCCCTCAACACCGCCATCTCGCTGCACGAGAACGGCGTCCTCGACAAGTACGGCGTCGAGCTGATCGGCGCCAACGTGGAGGCGATCCACAAGGGCGAGGACCGCGACCTGTTCAAGGAGGTCGTGGAGGAGGTCCGCAAGAAGATCGGGCACGGCGAGTCCGCCCGGTCCTACATCTGCCACTCCATGGACGACGTCCTCAAGGGCGTCGAGGAGCTCGGCGGCTACCCGGTCGTCGTGCGCCCCTCCTTCACCATGGGCGGCGCCGGCTCCGGCTTCGCGCACGACGAGGAGGAGCTGCGCCGCATCGCCGGGCAGGGCCTCACCCTCTCGCCGACCACCGAGGTGCTCCTGGAGGAGTCCATCCTCGGCTGGAAGGAGTACGAGCTGGAGCTGATGCGCGACAAGCACGACAACGTCGTGGTCGTCTGCTCCATCGAGAACTTCGACCCCATGGGCGTGCACACCGGCGACTCGATCACCGTCGCTCCCGCGATGACGCTGACCGACCGCGAGTACCAGGTGCTGCGCGACGTCGGCATCGCGATCATCCGCGAGGTCGGCGTCGACACCGGCGGCTGCAACATCCAGTTCGCGGTCAACCCCGCCGACGGCCGGGTCATCGTCATCGAGATGAACCCGCGCGTGTCCCGCTCCTCGGCCCTGGCCTCCAAGGCGACCGGCTTCCCGATCGCCAAGATCGCCGCCAAGCTCGCCGTCGGCTACACGCTGGACGAGATCCCGAACGACATCACGCAGGAGACCCCGGCCTCCTTCGAGCCGACGCTCGACTACGTGGTCGTGAAGGCCCCGCGGTTCGCCTTCGAGAAGTTCCCCAGCGCCGACTCCACCCTCACCACCACCATGAAGTCGGTCGGCGAGGCCATGGCCATCGGCCGCAACTTCACCGAGGCCTTCCAGAAGGCGCTGCGCTCGCTGGAGAAGAAGGGCAGCCAGTTCACCTTCGTCGGCGACCCGGGCGACAAGACGCAGCTGCTGGAGCAGGCCGTCCGCCCCACCGACGGCCGCATCAACACCGTCATGCAGGCGATCCGCGCCGGTGCCACGCCCGAGGAGGTCTTCGACTACACGAAGATCGACCCCTGGTTCGTCGACCAGCTCTTCCTGATCAAGGAGATCGCCGACGAGCTGGCCGGGGCGCCCGAGCTGACCGCCGACCTGTTCGCCGAGGCCAAGCGGCACGGCTTCTCCGACCAGCAGATCGGCGAGATCCGCGGCCTGCGCGAGGACGTCGTCCGCGAGGTGAGGCACGCGCTGGGCATCCGCCCGGTCTACAAGACGGTCGACACCTGCGCCGCCGAGTTCGCCGCGAAGACGCCGTACTTCTACTCCTCCTACGACGAGGAGACCGAGGTCGCGCCGCGCGAGAAGCCGGCCGTCATCATCCTGGGCTCCGGCCCGAACCGCATCGGCCAGGGCATCGAGTTCGACTACTCCTGCGTCCACGCCTCCTTCGCGCTGAGCGACGCGGGCTACGAGACGGTGATGGTCAACTGCAACCCGGAGACCGTCTCCACGGACTACGACACCTCCGACCGCCTGTACTTCGAGCCGCTGACGCTGGAGGACGTGCTGGAGATCGTCCACGCCGAGCAGCAGGCCGGACCCGTCGCGGGCGTCGTCGTCCAGCTCGGCGGTCAGACCCCGCTCGGCCTGTCGCAGGCGCTGAAGGACAACGGCGTGCCGATCGTCGGCACCTCCCCGGAGGCCATCCACGCCGCCGAGGACCGGGGCGCCTTCGGCCGGGTGCTGAAGGAGGCGGGCCTGCCGGCCCCCAAGCACGGCACCGCCACCACCTTCGCCGAGGCCAAGGCCATCGCCGACGAGATCGGCTACCCGGTCCTGGTCCGCCCCTCCTACGTCCTCGGCGGACGCGGCATGGAGATCGTCTACGACGAGACGCGCCTGGAGGCGTACATCGCCGAGTCGACCGAGATCAGCCCCACCCGCCCGGTGCTCGTCGACCGCTTCCTCGACGACGCCATCGAGATCGACGTCGACGCCCTCTACGACGGCCAGGAGCTGTACCTCGGCGGCGTCATGGAGCACATCGAGGAGGCCGGCATCCACTCCGGCGACTCGGCCTGCGCCCTGCCCCCGATCACCCTCGGCGGCTTCGACATCAAGCGCCTGCGCGCCTCCACGGAGGGCATCGCCAAGGGCGTCGGCGTACGCGGCCTGATCAACATCCAGTTCGCGCTCGCGGGCGACATCCTCTACGTCCTGGAGGCCAACCCGCGCGCCTCCCGGACCGTCCCCTTCACCTCGAAGGCGACGGCGGTGCCGCTGGCCAAGGCGGCCGCCCGGATCTCGCTGGGCGCGACCATCGCCGAACTGCGCGCCGAGGGCCTGCTCCCGGCGAACGGCGACGGCGGCGAGCTGCCGCTGGACGCGCCGATCTCCGTCAAGGAGGCCGTCATGCCGTGGTCGCGCTTCCGCGACATCCACGGCCGCGGCGTCGACACGGTCCTCGGCCCGGAGATGCGCTCCACCGGCGAGGTCATGGGCATCGACTCCGTCTTCGGCACGGCGTACGCCAAGTCGCAGGCGGGCGCCTACGGGCCGCTGCCCACCAAGGGCCGCGCGTTCATCTCGGTCGCCAACCGCGACAAGCGCTCGATGATCTTCCCGGCCCGCGAGCTGGTCGCGCACGGCTTCGAGCTGCTCGCCACCTCCGGCACCGCCGAGGTCCTCAAGCGCAACGGCATCAACGCCACGGTCGTGCGCAAGCAGTCCGAGGGCCCCGGCCCCAACGGCGAGAAGACCATCGTCCAGCTCATCCACGACGGCGAGGTCGACCTCATCGTCAACACCCCGTACGGCACCGGCGGCCGCCTCGACGGCTACGACATCCGCACGGCGGCCGTGGCACGCTCCGTGCCCTGCCTGACCACCGTGCAGGCCCTCGCGGCGGCGGTCCAGGGCATCGACGCCCTCAACCGCGGCGACGTGAGCGTCCGCTCGCTCCAGGAACACGCGGAACACCTGACCGCGGCCCGCGACTAGCAGCCCCGAGGGGGACACCGGAAACGGTGTCCCCCTCTTCGTGAGGACGCCCGTCCTCGTGAGGACACCATGTACAAGATCTTCTTCCGTCTCGTCTTCAAACGGCTGGACCCGGAGCAGGCCCACCACCTCGCCTTCCGCTGGATCCGCCTTGCCGCCCGCGTCCCCGTGCTGCGCACCTTCCTCGCGGCCGCCCTCGCGCCCCGCCACGAGGAGCTGCGCACCGAGGCCCTGGGACTGCGCATGCACGGCCCCTTCGGGCTCGCGGCCGGCTTCGACAAGAACGCCGTCGGCATCGACGGCATGGCCATGCTGGGCTTCGACCACGTCGAGATCGGCACGGTCACCGGCGAGCCCCAGCCCGGCAACCCCAAGCAGCGGCTGTTCCGCCTCGTCGAGGACCGGGCGCTGATCAACCGCATGGGCTTCAACAACGACGGCTCGCTCCGGGTCGCCGCCCGCCTGGCCTCCCGTACGCCCGTCTTCAGGACGGTCGTCGGCGTCAACATCGGCAAGACCAAGGTCGTGCCGGAGGAGGAGGCCGTCGCGGACTACGTGAAGTCCGCCGAGCGGCTCGCCCCGTACGCCGACTACCTGGTCGTCAACGTCTCCTCGCCGAACACGCCGGGTCTGCGCAACCTCCAGGCGACGGAGGCGCTCCGCCCGCTGCTGAGCGCCGTCCGCGAGGCCGCCGACCGCTCGGCGTCCGCGCGGCGCGTCCCGCTGCTGGTCAAGATCGCGCCGGACCTCGCCGACGAGGACGTCGACGCCGTCGCCGACCTCGCCGTGGAGCTCGGCCTGGACGGGATCATCGCCACCAACACCACCATCGCGCGCGAGGGCCTCGGCCTGAAGTCCGGCCCCGCCCTGGTCCAGGAGACCGGCGGCCTCTCCGGCGCGCCCCTGAAGGAACGCTCCCTGGAGGTCCTGCGGCGCCTCTACGCGCGCGTGGGCGACCGCATCACCCTGGTCGGCGTCGGCGGCATCGAGAGCGCCGAGGACGCCTGGCAGCGCATCCTGGCCGGTGCCACGCTGGTCCAGGGCTACAGCGCGTTCGTCTACGAGGGGCCGTTCTACGCCCGCGCGATCCACAAGGGCCTCGCCGCGCGCCTGCGCACCAGCCCGTACGCCACGCTCGCCGACGCGGTGGGCGCCGACGTGAGGAAGACGGCATGAGTGGTCTCGAACCCTTCGGCGCGCGTCTGCGCCGGGCCATGGACGAGCGCGGCCCGCTGTGCGTCGGCATCGATCCGCACGCCTCCCTGCTCGCCGAGTGGGGCCTGAACGACGACGTCGCGGGCCTGGAGCGGTTCAGCCGCACGGTCGTCGAGGCGGTCGCCGACCGGGTCGCCGTGCTCAAGCCGCAGAGCGCGTTCTTCGAGCGCTTCGGCTCGCGCGGCGTGGCCGTGCTGGAGAAGGCGGTCGCCGAGGCCCGGGCGGCCGGCGCCCTGGTCGTGATGGACGCCAAGCGCGGCGACATCGGCTCGACCATGGCCGCCTACGCCGAGTCCTTCCTGCACAAGGACGCGCCGCTGTTCTCCGACGCCCTGACCGTCTCGCCCTACCTGGGCTACGGCTCCCTCAGCCCGGCCGTCGCGCTGGCCCGGGAGAGCGGTGCCGGGCTGTTCGTGCTGGCGCTGACCTCGAACCCGGAGGGCGGCGAGGTCCAGCACGCCGTGCGCGCCGACGGCCGGAACGTCGGAGCGACGATGCTCGCGCACCTGGCCGCCGAGAACGCGGGGGAGGAGCCGCTGGGCTCCTTCGGCGCGGTCGTCGGCGCCACCCTCGGTGACCTGTCGACGTACGACCTGGACATCAACGGCCCGCTCCTCGCGCCCGGCATCGGCGCGCAGGGGGCCACCCCGGCCGATCTTCCGGCGGTCTTCGGGACGGCCGTGCGCAACGTCGTGCCGAACGTGAGCCGGGGCGTGCTGCGCCACGGTCCCGACGCGGTCGCTCTGCGTGACGCGACGGAACGCTTCGCAGAGGACATCCGGCACGCCGTGACGTCCTCGTGAGGCGGTCCAGACCATACCGCGAGACCTCCGATGAGTGGTCCGGGGCCCGCCTGAGTCTGAATACATCCTCAAATCCGGGGCAGTATGTCCTAAATGTCCGTTCAGATGAAGGCTGACCAGGACTTTTCCGCTGTTCTCGCTGACTCTGGCGCACTTGCCCGCTAGTCTCCGACGAGAGAGCGGGCAAGCGTGTGTTGCTCGTGGCTCCCCAGGTGTGGGGCGACTAGGTTCCTCACCGGTCCGTATCCGACAGTTCGACATCCGAGGTGACGTAGGCGTGGCTCTTCCGCCCCTTACCCCTGAACAGCGCGCAGCCGCGCTCGAAAAGGCCGCCGCGGCTCGCCGGGAGCGGGCCGAGGTCAAGAATCGACTCAAGCACTCCGGCGCCTCCCTTCACGAGGTCATCAAGCAGGGCCAGGAGAACGACGTCATCGGCAAGATGAAGGTCTCCGCCCTCCTCGAGTCGCTGCCGGGCGTGGGCAAGGTCCGCGCCAAGCAGATCATGGAGCGACTCGGCATCTCCGAGAGCCGCCGGGTGCGCGGTCTCGGTTCCAACCAGATCGCCTCCCTGGAGCGCGAATTCGGCAGCACCGGCTCCTGAACCGGGTCGGCCCGGGACGGTGAGTCCCGGGCACTCCGGGATTGCTGGATAATCGCTGCATGGCTGTAACACCCCGGGGGACGACCCCCGTACCCCCGGACGCACGTCCGCGGCTGACCGTGCTCTCCGGCCCTTCCGGGGTCGGCAAGAGCACGGTCGTCGCCCATATGCGCAAGGAACACCCCGAGGTCTGGCTCTCGGTGTCGGCGACGACCCGCAAGCCGCGCCCCGGCGAGCAGCACGGCGTCCACTACTTCTTCGTCACCGACGACGAGATGGACAAGCTGATCGCCAACGGCGAGCTGCTGGAGTGGGCCGAGTTCGCCGGCAACCGCTACGGCACGCCGCGCGGGGCTGTGCAGGAACGCCTGGAGAAGGGCGAGCCCGTCCTCCTCGAGATCGACCTGCAGGGCGCCCGGCTGGTCCGGGAGTCGATGCCCGACGCCCAGCTGGTGTTCCTGGCCCCTCCCTCCTGGGAGGAACTGGTGCGCAGGCTCACCGGGCGGGGCACCGAACCGCCCGAGGTGATCGAGCGCAGGCTGCAGGCGGCGAAGATCGAACTGGCCGCCGAACCGGAGTTCGACACGACCCTGGTCAACACCTCCGTCGAGGACGTGGCACGCGAGCTGCTAGCCTTGATGAACGTCGTGTGACCATCGCTGATCGTTCCGGTCCTCGCTGATCATCCCGACAGAATCTTTCCCATCCATCGGAAGGTAGAGCGTGTCCTCTTCCATCTCCGCGCCCGAGGGCATCATCAACCCGCCGATCGACGAGCTCCTCGAGGCCACCGACTCGAAGTACAGCCTCGTGATCTACGCGGCCAAGCGGGCCCGCCAGATCAACGCGTACTACTCGCAGCTCGGCGAGGGTCTCCTCGAGTACGTCGGTCCTCTCGTCGACACCCACGTCCACGAGAAGCCGCTCTCGATCGCCCTCCGGGAGATCAACGCGGGGCTCCTGACGTCCGAGGCCGTCGAGGGCCCGGCGCAGTAAGTAGTATCAGCAGCTTGACGCTGACTTTTCCACAGGCCCGGCAGGCCCTCTGCCGGGCCTGTGGTGTGTCATGGAGTCGTAGGCTGTGCCGGTTGCCGAGGTTCGGGGAGAGACGGTGGACAAGCCGAAGGTCGTTCTGGGGGTCAGTGGCGGGATCGCCGCGTACAAGGCCTGTGAGCTGCTGCGGCGGCTGACGGAGTCGGGCCATGACGTGCGCGTGGTGCCCACCGCCTCCGCGCTGCACTTCGTCGGAGCCGCCACCTGGTCCGCCCTCTCCGGGCACCCGGTCTCCACCGAGGTCTGGGACGACGTCCACGAGGTGCCGCACGTCCGCATCGGCCAGCACGCCGACCTGGTCGTCGTCGCCCCCGCCACCGCCGACATGCTCGCCAAGGCGGCCCACGGCATCGCCGACGACCTCCTCACCAACACCCTGCTCACGGCCCGCTGCCCGGTCGTCTTCGCCCCCGCCATGCACACGGAGATGTGGGAGCACCCGGCCACCCAGGAGAACGTGGCGACGCTGCGCCGCCGCGGCGCCCTCGTCATCGAACCGGCCGTGGGCCGCCTCACCGGCGTCGACACCGGCAAGGGCCGGCTGCCCGACCCGGCCGAGATCTTCGAGGTCTGCCGGCGGGTGCTCGCCCGCGGCGTGCGGGAGCCGGACCTCAAGGGCCGGCACGTCGTCGTCAGCGCCGGCGGCACCCGAGAGCCCCTGGACCCCGTCCGCTTCCTCGGCAACCGCTCCTCCGGCAAGCAGGGCTACGCCCTCGCCCGCACCGCCGCCGCCCGCGGCGCCCGGGTCACCCTGATCGCCGCCAACAGCGCCCTGCCGGACCCCGCCGGCGTGGACGTGATCCCGGTCGGCACGGCCGTGCAGCTGCGCGAGGCGGTCCTGAAGGCGGCCGCAGGCGCCGACGCCGTGGTCATGGCCGCGGCGGTCGCGGACTTCCGCCCCGCCGCCTACGCGGCCGGGAAGATCAAGAAGAAGGACGACCAGGAGCCGGAGCCGATCACCCTGGTGCGAAATCCGGACATCCTCGCGGAGATCTCCGCCGACCGCGCCCGCGCCGGGCAGGTCGTCGTCGGCTTCGCCGCGGAGACCGACGACGTCCTCGCCAACGGCCGCGCCAAGCTGAAGCGCAAGGGCTGCGACCTGCTGGTGGTGAACGAGGTGGGGGAGCGCAAGACCTTCGGCTCCGAGGACAACGAGGCCGTGGTGCTCGGCGCCGACGGCAGTGAGACCCCCGTGGCGCACGGCCCCAAGGAAGCCCTGGCCGAAACCGTGTGGGACCTGGTGGCCGACCGGCTGCCCTGACAGCCCGCTCTTGAGCCTCCCCCTTGAAACCGGGTCGATCCGGGCGTGGCGCCTCTGGCCAACGTCGCTCGGCATTGGGCAGAATGCCCGTGCCGCAGGTCACAGCGCTCCCGAGTGGCGAGACAGGTGGGCCGTGGCCGAAGCGTGACCGATAAACTGTTCCACGGACGGCGTTCGGGTGCAGCCCCCGCCGTCCGCCAATGATCAGCCAGCAGCCGCTGCAACCCCAGGGAGCGTTGTGTCCCGTCGCCTGTTCACCTCGGAGTCCGTGACCGAGGGTCACCCCGACAAGATCGCTGACCAGATCAGCGACACCATTCTCGACGCGCTGCTGCGCGAGGACCCGGCCTCCCGGGTCGCCGTCGAGACCCTGATCACGACCGGCCTGGTGCACGTGGCCGGCGAGGTCACGACCAAGACGTACGCGGACATCGCGACGCTGGTCCGGAACAAGATCCTCGAAATCGGCTACGACTCCTCGAAGAAGGGCTTCGACGGCGCCTCCTGCGGCGTGTCCGTGTCGATCGGCGCGCAGTCCCCGGACATCGCCCAGGGCGTGGACACCGCGTACGAGTCCCGCGTCGAGGGCGACGAGGACGAGCTCGACAAGCAGGGCGCGGGCGACCAGGGCCTGATGTTCGGCTACGCGACGGACGAGACGCCGACGCTGATGCCGCTGCCGATCTTCCTGGCCCACCGCCTGTCCAAGCGCCTGTCCGACGTGCGCAAGAACGGCACGATCCCCTACCTGCGCCCGGACGGCAAGACCCAGGTCACCATCGAGTACGACGGCGACAAGGCGGTCCGTCTGGACACCGTCGTGGTCTCCTCCCAGCACGCCTCCGACATCGACCTGGACTCGCTCCTGGCTCCGGACATCAAGGAGTTCGTGGTCGAGCCGGAGCTGAAGGCGCTCCTGGACGACGGCATCAAGATCGACACGGAGAACTACCGCCTGCTGGTGAACCCCACCGGCCGTTTCGAGATCGGCGGCCCGATGGGCGACGCCGGCCTGACCGGCCGCAAGATCATCATCGACACCTACGGCGGCATGGCCCGCCACGGCGGCGGTGCCTTCTCCGGCAAGGACCCGTCCAAGGTCGACCGCTCCGCGGCGTACGCGATGCGCTGGGTCGCGAAGAACGTGGTCGCCGCGGGCCTCGCCTCCCGCTGCGAGGTCCAGGTGGCGTACGCCATCGGCAAGGCCGAGCCGGTCGGTCTGTTCGTCGAGACCTTCGGCACCGCCAAGGTCGACACGGAGAAGATCGAGAAGGCCATCGACGAGGTCTTCGACCTCCGCCCGGCCGCGATCATCCGCGACCTCGACCTGCTCCGCCCGATCTACTCCCAGACCGCCGCGTACGGTCACTTCGGCCGCGAGATCCCCGACTTCACGTGGGAGCGCACGGACCGCGTGGACGCGCTGCGGCAGGCTGCCGGGCTGTAGTCCGGTTCCACGGCCTCAGGCCCGGCTCCCCGTGGGGGGCCGGGCCTCGTCGTGTCCGGGTGCTTCCCCGCCGGGCGCCGCCGCCTGTCAGTGGGGTTTGGTAAGAATGCAAGCGTGAGCAGCGAGAACGAACAGGTGGACGGCGGTGCGGAGGGCGCGCCGCCCGAGCAGCTCGCGCTCATCCGGGAGAGTGTGCGCAAGGCCGCGACGCCGCGTGCCAAGCCGCGGACGTGGCGCGGGGCCGCGCTCGCCAAGGAGCGGCCCGTCGCCCGGGTGCTCGTCGACAAGGGCGTGCTCCACCTCGACCGGTACTTCGACTACGCCGTGCCCGAGGAGTTGGACGAGCAGGCGCAGCCGGGCGTCCGGGTGCGGGTGCGGTTCGGGGCCGGGCGGCACCGCGTGCGGGACGGCCGCCGGGAGGGCGGCGGGCTGATCGACGGGTTCCTCGTCGAGCGGCTGGCCGAGTCCGACTACTCCGGGCCGCTGGCCGCCCTCGCCCAGGTCGTCTCGCCCGAGCCGGTGCTGAGCGAGGAGCTGCTGGGACTGGCCCGTGCGGTCGCCGACCGGTACGCGGGCAGCCTCGCCGACGTCCTGCAGCTCGCCGTACCGCCGCGCAACGCCCGCGCCGAGCAGCGCCCCTCGCCCGAGCCGCTCCCGCCGCCCCCGCCGCCCGGGCCCGGGTCCTGGCAGCGGTACGAGCGGGGTCCGGCCTTCCTGGAGTCCCTGGCCTGCGGCGGTGCGCCCCGGGCCGTGTGGAACGCGCTGCCGGGTCCGCAGTGGAGCGAGGAGCTGGCCCGGGCCGTCGCGGCGACGCTGGCCTCCGGGCGCGGCGCGCTCGTCGTGCTGCCCGACGGGCGGGCCGTCGCCCGGGCCGACGCCGCCCTGACCGCCCTGCTGGGGGAGGGGCGGCACGCCGTGCTCACCGCCGACGCCGGTCCCGAGAAGCGGTACGCGCAGTGGCTCGCGGTCCGGCGCGGCTCGGTACGGGCCGTGATCGGAACCAGGGCCGCGATGTTCGCGCCGGTCCAGGACCTCGGGCTCGTCGCCCTCTGGGACGACGGGGACGACAGCCACAGCGAGCTGCACGCCCCCCAGCCGCACGCCCGCGAGGTGCTCCTGCTGCGGGCAGCCCAGGACCAGTGCGGCTTCCTGCTGGGGAGCTGGGCCTGCACGGTCGAGGCCGCGCAACTCGTCGAGACCGGCTGGGCGGGCCCGATCGTCGCCACCCGGGAGCAGGTGCGGGCAGCCGCCCCGCTCGTGCGCACCGTGGGGGACGGGGACCTCGCGCGGGACGAGGCCGCCCGGGCCGCCCGGCTGCCCACCCTCGCCTGGCAGGTCGTCAGGGAGGGGTTGCGGCAGGGGCCCGTGCTGGTGCAGGTGCCCCGGCGGGGATACGTGCCGCGCATGGCGTGCGCCACCTGCCGGGAGCCCGCGCGCTGCCGGCACTGCTCCGGGCCGCTTCAGGCGCGGGACGGCGGGGCCCTGTGCTGCGGCTGGTGCGGCCGTGAGGAGAGCGCCTGGCACTGCCCGGAGTGCGGCTCCTTCCGGCTGCGCGCCTCGGTCGTCGGGGCGCGGCGGACCGCCGAGGAACTCGGACGGGCCTTCCCCGCGGTCCCGGTGCGGACCTCGGGACGCGAGCACGTGCTCGACACGGTGCCGGGGACGCCCTCCCTCGTGGTGAGCACGCCGGGAGCCGAGCCCGTCGCCGAGGGCGGCTACGCGGCGGCGCTGCTGCTCGACGGGTGGGCCATGCTCACCCGGCCCGATCTGCGGGCCGGGGAGGACGCGCTGCGCCGGTGGATGGCGGCCGGCGCGCTGGTCCGGCCCCAGCCGGCGGGGGGCACGGTGGTGGTCGTGGCCGAGCCGACGCTCCGGCCCGTGCAGGCGCTCGTCCGGTGGGATCCCGTCGGGCACGCGGTGCGGGAACTGGCCGAGCGGGCCGAGCTGGGGTTTCCGCCGGTGTCCCGGATGGCGGCCGTGTCGGGTCCGGCGGAAGCGGTCGCCGAGTTCCTCCGTGCGGCCCGGCTGCCGCCGGATGCCGAGGTGCTGGGCCCGGTGCCGCTGCCCGTGACCCCCGCGGGGCGCCCGCGGCGGACGGGAGCGCCGCCGCCGGGGGAGCAGTGGGAGCGGGCGTTGCTGCGGGTGCCCCCGGGGAAGGGGGCGGCGCTGGCCGCGTCGCTCAAGGCCGCGCAGGCCGCCCGGATGGCCCGGGGCAGCGGGGGCGGCGGTGCCCCGGTGTGGGTGCGGATCGATCCGGCCGACATCGGGTGAGCGGCGGCGCCGTTCGCCTCGCGTCAGGCGCCCGGCCCGTCCGAGCCGACGGTCCCGCCCCGCCGCACACGCGTGCGGCTGCCGGAGACGTCCCGGGAGGGCGGAGCGGTGGGGGGGGAACGGGAGGGCCGCCCGGCCCGTTCGAGCCGGCCATCGAGCCCCGCCGCACACGCGATCGCCCTCCCGGAGACGTCCCGGGAGGGCGGAGCGGTGGGGGAGGGGGGAGGGGGTCAGCCGTTGCGCGGGCCGGGGAAGACCGTCGGCCGTGCCTCCTCGCGGAGGGCGGGGCTGCCCGCCGTCGGCTGCGTCGGCATGGAGCGGGCCGCGGGGACCGTCGGGACCGCGGGGAGGCCGGCGGGCACGTTGACCGTCCGCGTGCCCGACGGCTCCGGCGTGCGGTCCGGCTCGGGTGCGGCCGTCTGGGCCGTGGCGCGGCGGGCGCCGTAACGGCGGTGCACGGCCTGCTTGGTGACGCCGAGTGCGGAGCCCACCGCGTCCCACGAGAAGCCGAGCGAGCGGTCGAAGTCCACGGCCGCGGTGACCAGGGTCTCGACACTGTCCCGCAGCTCCTGGGCGAGGCGTACCGTCGGGGCGGGGGCGCGCCCGTACACGACGAAGCCCGTGGACGGGCCGGAGCGGCGCGGGCGGTAGACGTTGCCCAACTGGGCAGTGAGGGTGCGCAGTGCGTCCACCTGCCGGCGGACCCGCTCGATGTCCCGCACCAGCAAGTGCAGGCTGGCCCGAGCCTGGGCGTCGTGGGTTGCGTGGTCGGCCATGAACAAGCCTCTCGAACCGGCGTTGAAAGGAATGGGCCGCGCTCGCGGCCCTCTGTGGTCAACTGTGTCTTGACCAACGCGGATTCGCTCCCGGGGTCACGGTGTGGGGCGTAGGAGCATCTGCGTGCGCCTGTTTGCGCGGGGCGTGCGCCTCGGTCCGCGGCCCCCGGCGAGGTCTCCCACCCGCCACCGCGCGTATCCGTCGGCGGGTTTCCGCGGTGCGGCTCATAGACTTGGGCGTTGCCCGCACCGACCCCCGCCCGAGAGGCCCCCACCACCCCATGAAGCTGGTCTTCGCCGGTACACCCGAGGTCGCCGTTCCCGCCCTGGACGCTCTTCTCGCCTCCGGGCGGCACGAGGTGGCCGCCGTCGTCACGCGGCCCGACGCACCGGCCGGGCGCGGGCGCAGGCTCGTCGCGTCGCCCGTCGCCGAGCGGGCGGAGGAGGCCGGCATCGAGGTGCTGAAGCCGGCGAAGCCGAGGGACCCGGAGTTCCTGGAGCGGCTGCGCGAGATCGCGCCGGACTGCTGTCCCGTCGTCGCCTACGGCGCCCTGCTGCCCCGGGTCGCCCTCGACATCCCGGCGCACGGCTGGGTCAACCTGCACTTCTCGCTGCTGCCGGCCTGGCGGGGTGCCGCACCCGTGCAGCACGCCATCATGGCCGGGGACGAGATCACCGGGGCGTCGACCTTCCTGATCGAGGAAGGGCTCGACTCCGGCCCGGTGTACGGCACGGTCACCGAGGAGATCCGGCCCACCGACACCAGCGGGGACCTGCTGACGCGGCTCGCCTTCGCCGGGGCCGGGCTGCTCGCGGCGACCATGGACGGCATCGAGGACGGCACGCTGAAGCCCGTCCCGCAGCCGGCCGAGGGCGTCAGCCTGGCGCCGAAGGTCACCGTGGAGGACGCCCACCTCGACTGGCACGCGCCCGCGTTGCGGGTCGACCGGGTGGTGCGGGGCTGCACCCCCGCGCCCGGCGCCTGGACGACGTTCCGCGGGGAGCGGCTCAAGCTGATCCAGGCCGTGCCCGTGCCCGAGCGGACGGACCTCTCCCCGGGGCGGATCGCCGCCGGGAAGAACAACGTGTTCGTCGGCACCGGCTCCTACGCGGTCGAGCTGCTGTGGGTGCAGGCACAGGGCAAGAAGCCGATGCGGGCGGCGGACTGGGCGCGCGGGGTGCGGATCGCCGAGGCGGAGCGGCTCGGGGTCTGAGCCGGCGGGCGGCAGCCCACGCGCTCGGGCCGCCGCCCTCCGGCTGCTGCCCCGCACCCGCGGCGGCGTAGGCTGGACGGCGCACTTCATCTCACCACCGGAGCACCTTTTTCGTGAGCGACCAGCCCCGTCGTCCCCGCCCGTCCGGCAAGACCTACCGCCGGCCCAAGAAGGACCCCGTCCGCATCCTCGCCTTCGAGGCGCTGAGGGCGGTGGACGAGCGGGACGCCTACGCCAACCTCGTGCTGCCGCCCTTGCTGCGCAAGGCGCGGGAGAAGGAGGGGCCCGAGACGTTCGACGCGCGGGACGCGGCGCTCGCCACCGAGCTGGTGTACGGGACGCTGCGACGGCAGGGGACGTACGACGCGGTCCTGTCGAGCTGCGTGGACCGGCCGCTCGGGGAGGTCGACCCGCCGGTGCTGGACGTGCTCAGCCTCGGCGCCCACCAGCTGCTCGGCACCCGGATCCCGACGCACGCGGCGGTGTCCGCCACCGTGGAACTCGCGCGGGTCGTGCTCGGCGACGGGCGCGCCAAGTTCGTCAACGCCGTGCTGCGCAAGGTCGCGCAGCACGATCTGGACGGCTGGCTCGAGCGGGTCGCCCCGCCCTACGACGACGACCCCGAGGACCACCTGGCCGTCGTGCACTCGCACCCGCGCTGGGTCGTCTCCGCGCTGTGGGACTCCCTCGGCGGCGGACGCACCGGCATCGAGGAACTGCTGCGCGCCGACAACGAGCGGCCCGAGGTGACCCTGGTGGCGCGCCCCGGGCGGGCCACCTCCGAGGAGCTGCTCGAAGAGGACGCCGCCGTGCCGGGACGCTGGTCGCCGTACGCCGTGCGGCTGAGCGAGGGCGGGGAGCCGGGCGCCGTCCCGGCCGTGCGGGACGGGCGCGCGGGTGTGCAGGACGAGGGCAGCCAGCTCGTGGCGATCGCCCTCGCCAACGCGCCCCTGGACGGGCCGGACCGGCGCTGGCTGGACGGATGCGCCGGGCCCGGCGGCAAGGCCGCGCTGCTCGCTGCCCTCGCCGCCCAGCGGGGCGCCGCGCTGGTCGCCTCGGAGAAGCAGACCCACCGGGCGGGGCTCGTGGCCAGGGCCCTTGAGGGCAACCCCGGGCCGTACCAGGTGATCGCGGCGGACGGGACCCGGCCGGCGTGGCGGCCCGGCAGCTTCGACCGGGTGCTGGTCGACGTGCCGTGCACCGGCCTGGGCGCCCTGCGGCGGCGCCCCGAGGCGCGCTGGCGGCGCCGCCCGGAGGACCTGGAGGGCTTCGCGCCGCTGCAGCGCGGCCTGCTGCGCACCGCCCTGGAGTCGGTCCGGGTCGGGGGCGTCGTCGGCTACGCGACCTGCTCCCCACACCTCGCCGAGACCCGGGCCGTCGTCGCCGACGTGCTCAAGCAGTTCCCGGACGCCGATCTCCTCGACGCCCGGCCGCTGCTGCCCGGCGTGCCGGAGCTGGGCGAGGGGCCCGACGTCCAGCTGTGGCCGCATCTGCACGGGACTGACGCGATGTACCTGGCGCTCATTCGCCGGACCGGCTGACCCCCGCCGCGACGCCCTTCCGGACGGACCCGCCGCCGTCCTCCCGGGCCAGCCGGTGCGGCCACCACACCTTCGGGCCCACGTCCAGGAACAGCGCGGTCACCAGGATCGAGCGGACGATGAAGGTGTCGATCAGGACGCCGAGGGCGACCGCGAAGCCGATCTCGGCGAAGGCGACCATCGGGAGGGTGCCGAGGGCGGCGAACGTCCCGGCCAGCACCAGGCCGGCGGAGGTGATGACCGCGCCGGTGGCCGCGAGGCCCGTGACGACGCCCGCTCTGGTGCCCTGACGGGTCGCCTCCTCGCGGATGCGGGTGGTCAGGAAGATGTTGTAGTCGATGCCCAGGGCGACCAGGAACACGAACACGAACAGCGGGAAGTCGGTCGCCTCGCCCGCGTAGTCGAAGACGTACCGGAACGCCAGGGCGCTGATGCCCAGGGCCGCCGTGAACGACAGGATCACGGTCCCGATCAGCAGCAGCGGGGCGATCAGGGCGCGCAGCAGGACGCAGAGGATCAGCAGCACGACCACCAGCACCAGCGGGATGATCAGGATGTTGTCGTGCGTGGTCGCCCGGTCCATGTCGAGCAGGGCCGCCGTACCGCCGCCCACCAGGGCGTCGGCGTCCGGCACCGCGTGCACGGCGTCGCGGACGCGCTCCACCGTCTGCTTGGCGGCCTCGCTGTCCGCCGGGGCGGTCATGGTGGCCTCGAAGAGGACCTTGCCCTCGAAGCCCGGTTTCGCCCCGGGAGGCAGGCCGAGGGACTGGGGGACCACGCCCTCGGTCGCGGCGACGGTGCGGCCCACCTGCATCGCCTGGGCCTGGTTGCTGACGATGACCAGGGGATCGCCGCTGCCCGCCGGGAAGTAGCGCGCCGACACCTCCTGGCCGGTGATGGAGTCGGGTTTGCCGGTGAAGGCGTCCGCGTTGCCGATGCCCTCCGCGCGCAGCTGGATCAGGCCCAGCGAACAGACCGCCAGCACCAGAGCCGTCACGGCCCAGGTCGTGCGGGGGCGGCGGGCGATACGGCGGCCCGCGCGCGCCCAGATGCCGCTCTCGGTCGGATCGGGGGAGCCCAGGCGCGGGATCACCGGCCAGAAGATCCACCGGCCGAAGATCACCAGCAGGGCCGGGAACAGGCTCATCATCGCCAGCAGGGCGACCGCGACCCCGATCGCGGCGACCGGGCCCAGGCTGCTGGTCGAGTTCATCTCGGCCCCCAGCAGCACGAGCATGCTCAGCACGACCGTCGCGCCCGAGGCCAGCACCGCGGGGCCCGCGCGGTGCAGCGCCAGGGCCATCGCCTCGTGCCGGTCCTCGTGCCGGCGCAGCTCCTCCCGGTAACGGGCCACCAGCAGCAGGGCGTAGTCCGTGCCCGCGCCGAAGACGAGCACGGTGAGGATGCCGGCGCTCTGGCCGTTGACCGTCAGGGCCCCGTTCTCCGCCAGCAGGTAGATCAGCGCCTGGGCCGTGAAGAGCGCGCAGATCACCCCGAGCAGCGGCACCAGCAGCAGCGTGGGACTGCGGTAGGTGATGAGCAGCATGACGATGACCACGGCCATCGCCGCGAACAGCAGCGTCGAGTCGATGCCCTCGAAGCTCTCCGCGAAGTCCGCCGAGGTACCGCCCGGGCCGGTGACGTGCACGGCCAGCCCGCCGCCGCCCTCGCCGACCACGTCCCGCATCGAGTCCACGGCCGGGGAGATCCGCTCCCAGCCCTTCTCGTCCATGGTGATCGGCACGTAGACCTGCGCCGCCCGCGGATCGGCCTGCCGGTCGAACACCGGACCCCGGGTCTGCCCGCCCAGGATGCCGTGGTCGCGCAACTGCTCGAGCTGCGCGACGTCCTCGGCGATCTCCGCCCGGTCCTGCGCCGTCAGCCCGCTGTCGCGCGCGTAGATCACCACCGCCGGGATCTGCTCCGGCCGGAAGTCCTTGGAGATCTCCAGCACCCGCGTCGACTCGGCGGACCCGGGCAGCCAGGACGCCGCGTCGTTGTCCTGGGCGTCGGTCAGCTTCGTGGCGAACGGGGCCGTCACCAGCAGCACGACCAGCCACAGGGCCAGGACCAGCCACTTCGCCCGCCGTCCGCAGACCAGATGTGCGACGCCGCCTTTCATGGCAACCCCCTCCGCGAAGGAGCCCCCGCACCGGCGCGGGGAACCACGTCACCGGCCGCGCCGGTCGCACGGCCGAACGGAACCGTCCGCCTTCCGGGACCCCGACCGCTCACACGCGGTGCACCGCATAGGCTTGGGCCATGGCCGTGCAGATCAACCCCAGCATCCTGTCCGCCGACTTCGCCCGCCTCGCGGACGAGGCGAAGGCCGTGGAGGGAGCCGACTGGCTCCACGTCGACGTCATGGACAACCATTTCGTCCCGAACCTCACGCTCGGTGTACCGGTCGTGGAGTCGCTCGCCCGTGCGACGGACACTCCGCTGGACTGCCATCTGATGATCGAGGCCCCCGATCGCTGGGCGCCCCAGTACGTGGAGGCGGGGGCCGGTTCCGTCACCTTCCACGTCGAGGCCGCCGCCGCCCCGGTCCGGCTCGCCCGGGAGATCCGCGCCAAGGGCGCCCGCGCCTCCATGGCGCTGAAGCCCGCGACCCCGGTCGAGCCGTACGAGGACCTGCTCCCCGAGCTCGACATGCTCCTGATCATGACGGTCGAACCGGGCTTCGGGGGACAGGCCTTCCTCGACATCATGCTTCCGAAGATTCGCCGCACCCGCGAGTTGATCAGCAAGCACGGACTGGAGCTCTGGCTCCAGGTCGACGGCGGAGTTTCCGCGTCCACCATCGAGCGCTGCGCCGACGCCGGAGCCGACGTCTTCGTGGCCGGATCGGCGGTCTACGGGGCAAACGACCCGGCAGAGGCGGTACGTGCACTACGCACCCAGGCCGAGGCGGCGACGGCGAAGGCCTCCTGGGCCTGCGACCACTGAACCACAGCAAAGTGAACGGCTCTCATCAGGGCTGATCATCCGCGCCGGATCTGCAAGGATGAACGGCGAATCCAGAGTGTGAACAGCAGTGAGGAGATCGCCGTGTCGGGTATGTCGGCGGGCCGGTCAGCCATGCGGATGGGACCCGCTGAGCTGGTGCAGGCGGCGGCCATGGCCCGCCGCTTCTACCTCGAGGGGAAGTCCAAGATCCAGATCGCGGAGGAGTTCGGCGTCAGCCGCTTCAAGGTGGCCCGGGTCCTGGAGACCGCCCTCGAACGGGATCTCGTACGTATCGAGATCCGTGTGCCTGCGGAGCTGGACGCCGAGCGCTCGGACGCGCTGCGCGCCCGCTACGGCCTCAGGCACGCCGTGGTGGTCGAGTCCCCGGCCGAGGCCGAGGAGACACCCGACCCCGAGAACCTGGGAGAAGTGGCCGCCGACCTGCTCGGCGAACTGGTCGACGAAGGAGATGTGCTGGGGCTGGCCTGGGGCCGGTCCACCATCCACATGGCGGCGGCGCTCGACCGGCTGCCTCCGTGCACGGTGGTGCAGCTGACGGGCGTGTACGACGCCGGGACCGCCGAGCGCGGCTCCGTCGAGGCGGTTCGCCGCGCCGCCCAGGTGGCCGGCGGCGACGCCTACCCCATCTACGCGCCGATGCTGCTGCCCGACGCGGCCACGGCCTCGGCCCTGCGCAACCAGACGGGGATCGCGCGGGCCTTCGAGCACTTCGACAAGGTCACCGTCGCCTGTGTCTCCATCGGTTCCTGGGAGCCGGGCATCTCCACGGTGCACGACATGCTCACCGAGGAGGAGCGCGCGCACTACGCCTCCCTCGGTGTCGCCGCCGAGATGTCCGCGCACCTCTTCGACGCCGAGGGCCGCCGCGTCGGACGCGACCTGGGCGAGCGGTGCATCACCGTCAAGGCCGACCAGCTGCGCCGGATCCCCGAGGTCGTCGCGATCGCGGGCGGGCAGCGCAAGGGTCCGGCGATCGACGCGGTGCTGCGCTCCGGGCTCGTCACCAGCCTGGTGACGGACACCTCGGCCGCGGACTACCTCATGACGGCGGGCCCCACGCCGAGGTCCGCGCTCAACCGGGCCGACCCGGACGGGGTCTGACGGGTGGACGGGCGCCGGCGCGGAGTACCGGACGACCCGGCGGGCCGGATCGTGGTCGTTCTGGACCTCGACGGGGTCACGGACAAGGCGGGCCTGATGGGCCGCTGCGCCCGTGACCTGGCCCTGCCCGACTGGTTCGGCCGCAACTGGGACGCGCTCGCCGACTGCCTCTCCGACCCCGGCCTCTGGCCGGAGGGGGCCCGGGACCGGGGGCTCCTGCTCGTCGTCCAGGGGTGGCGGAAGTACGCCGAGACGCGGCCCGAGGAGTGGCAGGTCGCCGAGGAGATCTTCGCCGAGGCGACGGACCGCGGCCCCGGCCTCTTCGTCACCCTCGGCCTTGGAGAATCCTCCGAACAGGGCCCTGACCAGCCTGGATGATCCGCTGGGGGTCAGCCGCGCCCTGGGCATGGGAGAATGAAGTACGTGCTCTTTCCCCCTGGCCGGCCGGTCGGGGGGTCACCTCTGATCGACTGGGATGTGCAGCACGTGCGTTTCCTCAATGACATCCAGCCCGGGTACGACCTGACGTACGACGACGTCTTCATGGTGCCGAGCCGCTCCTCGGTGGGCTCGCGGCAGGCCGTCGACCTCAGCTCCCCGGACGGCACGGGCACCACCATCCCGCTCGTCGTCGCCAACATGACCGCCATCGCCGGGCGCCGCATGGCCGAGACCGTGGCCCGCCGCGGCGGCCTGGTGGTGATACCGCAGGACATCCCGATCGACGTGGTCACCGACGTCGTCTCCTGGGTGAAGAGCCGGCACCTGGTGCTGGACACCCCGATCATCCTGTCCCCGCACCAGACCGTCGCGGACGCCCTGTCGCTGCTGCCGAAGCGGGCGCACAACGCCGGTGTCGTCGTCGACGAGGACCACAGGCCGGTCGGCGTGGTCACCGACTCCGACCTGTCCGGCGTGGACCGCTTCACCCAGCTCGCCGAGGTCATGTCCCGCGACCTGCTGCTCGTCGACGCGGACATGGACCCGGGCGAGGCCTTCGGCACCCTCGACCACGCCAACCGGCGCTACGCCCCGGCCGTGTACCAGGACGGCACGCTCGCCGGCATCCTCACCCGCAAGGGCGCCCTGCGCGCCACCCTCTACACCCCGGCCACCGACGCCCGCGGCAGGCTGCGCATCGCCGCCGCCGTCGGCATCAACGGCGACGTCGCGGGCAAGGCCCAGCAGCTGCTGGACGCGGGCGTCGACACGCTCGTCATCGACACCGCGCACGGCCACCAGGAGTCGATGATCAGCGCCCTGAAGCTGGTGCGCGACCTCGACCCGCAGGTCCCGATCGTCGCGGGCAACGTGGTGGCCGCGGCCGGTGTGCGCGACCTCGTCGAGGCGGGCGCGGACATCGTCAAGGTCGGTGTCGGCCCCGGCGCCATGTGCACGACCCGCATGATGACCGGCGTCGGCCGGCCGCAGTTCTCCGCCGTCCTGGAGTGCGCCGCCGAGGCGAGGAAGTACGGCAAGCACGTGTGGGCCGACGGCGGTGTCCGCCACCCGCGCGACGTGGCCATGGCGCTCGCCGCCGGCGCGTCCAACGTGATGATCGGCTCCTGGTTCGCGGGCACCTACGAGTCCCCCGGCGACCTCCAGCACGACGCCCAGGGCCGCGCCTACAAGGAGTCCTTCGGCATGGCCTCCTCCCGTGCCGTGCGCAACCGCACCTCGGAGGAGTCGGCGTACGACCGGGCCCGCAAGGCGCTGTTCGAGGAGGGCATCTCCACCTCCCGCATGTTCCTCGACCCGGCCCGCCCCGGCGTCGAGGACCTGATCGACTCGATCATCGCGGGCGTCCGCTCCTCCTGCACCTACGCCGGCGCCGGCTCGCTGGAGGAGTTCGCCGAGAAGGCCATCGTCGGCATCCAGAGCGCCGCAGGCTACGCCGAGGGCAAGCCGCTGCACGCCAGCTGGAGCTGACGCACTCCTCGCCCACCCTTGCGAACGGCCTCCGCCGGACCGCTGCGCGGTCGTACGGGGGCCGTTCGGCGTTGTGCGGGCCGCCCCTCGCACGATCCTGCGCGAACCCCTCCGGCGAGGCCGCGTGCAACGGTCGGCACCCACCCCGCAACGAACACCCGCCGAACCCGCGGGAACGCAATGATCTTGCACTCATGCGCAAGGTTGCTGCATTTCGACAGCAACGCCGATGCTCATAGGCTGTCGCCTCGAACGTGGCGTGGCGGGGACTCCGCTCGGTGGGTCCCTGCTCAAGGGTGCCCACGGTCCCCGCCGCCCTGACCGGCAGCGAAAAGGAGCCAGCGCGTGCTCGACCAAGGCGCACCCCCGCAGAACCAAGGCCAGACAGCCGCCCCCGCGTCCCCCGGCACCGGCGCGCGCCTCATGCGCCGCAAGCCGGTGGAACGCCTGGTCGCGGAGGGGGGACAGGGCGAGGGAGGGTCGCTGCGCCGCTCCCTCGGGCTGTGGCAGCTCACCATGATCAGCATCGGTGCCACCCTCGGCACCGGCATCTTCGTGGTCCTCGGCGAGGCCGTCCCCAAGGCGGGCCCGGCGGTCACGCTCTCCTTCGTCATCGCCGGTCTGACCGCCCTGTTCTCGGCCCTGTCCTACGCCGAACTGGCCGGCACCATCCCGGTCTCCGGCTCCTCGTACTCGTATGCATATGCAACGATGGGTGAGCTGATCGCCTGGATCTGCGGCTGGTGCCTGGTCCTGGAGTACGGCGTGTCCGTCGCCGCCGTCGCGGTCGGCTGGGGCGAGTACCTCAACGAACTGCTCGACGGGACCATAGGCGTCACCATCCCGGCCGCCCTGTCCGCCCCGCCCGGCGACGGCGGGGTGTTCAACCTGCCCGCGCTGATCGTCGTCCTGCTGGCGATGGCCTTCCTGCTGGGCGGCGCCCGCGAGTCCGCCCGCGCCAACACGATCATGGTCATCGTGAAGATCGGCGCGCTGGTGCTGTTCTGCGCCATCGGCGTGCAGGGCTTCCGCTCCGGCAACTACGAGAACTTCATGCCGCTCGGCATGGCCGGCGTCAGCGCCGCCGGAGCCACGCTGTTCTTCTCCTACATCGGCTTCGACGCCGCCTCCACCGCCGGCGAGGAGGCGAAGAACGCCCAGCGCGACCTGCCGCGCGCCATCATGCTGTCGCTGGTCATCATCACCGCGCTCTACGTCCTCGTCGCCGCCGTCGCCGTGGGCGCCAAGCCGTGGGAGGGCTTCACCGACTCCGAGGCCGCGCTCGCCCAGATCATGCGCGAGGTCACCGGGCAGACCTTCTGGGGCACCCTGCTGGCGTTCTGCGCCGTCATCGCCATCGCGAGCGTCGTCCTGACCGTCCTCTACGGCCAGACCCGCGTCCTGTTCGCCATGTCCCGCGACGGGCTCGTGCCCAAGGTGTTCGGCAAGGTCCACCCGAAGACCGGCACGCCCCGCGCCAACACCCTGATCGTCTCCCTGTTCTGCGGAGTCCTGGCCGCCGCGATCCCGCTCGGGCAGCTCGCCGACGCCACCAGCATCGGCACCCTGTTCGCCTTCGCGCTGGTCAACGTGGCCGTCGTGGTGCTGCGCCGGACCCAGCCGGACCTGCCCCGCACCTTCCGCGTGCCGCTCTCCCCGCTCATGCCCGCACTGGGCTTCGGCTTCTGCGTCTGGATGATGGGCAGCCTGCCGACCGTGACCTGGGTGGTCTTCGGTGTCTGGATGGCCGCCGGTCTCGTGTTCTACTTCGGGTACGGCTACCGCCGCTCCCGACTGGCACCATCCGAGAAGTGAACGACCCACAGTGCTGAACGATCTCGACGAACGCATCGTGCACGCCCTCGCCGAGGACGCCCGCCGCTCCTACGCCGACATCGGCCACCTCGTCGGCCTGTCCGCGCCCGCCGTGAAGCGGCGCGTGGACCGGCTGCGCGCCACCGGAGCGATCACCGGGTTCACCGTACGGGTGGACCCGGGCGCCCTCGGCTGGGAGACCGAGGGGTTCGTCGAGATCTACTGCCGCGGCAACACCTCCCCGGAGACCATCCAGCGCGGCCTGGAGCGCTACCAGGAGGTCGTGGCCGCGTCCACCGTCACCGGGGACGCGGACGCGATCGCCCAGGTCTTCGCCTCCGACATGCGGCACTTCGAACGGGTCCTGGAGCGCATCGCCGGGGAGCCGTTCGTCGAGCGGACCAAGTCCGTGCTCGTGCTGTCGCCGCTGCTGCGCCGCTTCTCGTCGGGGTCGCCCACCTGAAATCGGCGGCGCGCCGCGCCGACGGGGCCTAGCATCGGTGTCATGACCTGGCGACATTGATCCACCCGCCGTGCCTCCCGAGGACCGCCTCGGACGCCGTACCTCCGGCATCCGACCAGCCCTTCCGGGAAGGCCTCATGACACTCTCACCCGCACGCGTGCCCGCCGCCGGGGTCCGCCGGCTGACCACCACGCTGTACGGCTACGCGTTCCTCGACGACTTCGTCCTGCTCTACCCGGTGTACGCGCTACTGTTCGCCGACACCGGCCTGTCCCTCGGGCAGATCTCCTCCCTGTTCGCCCTGTGGTCGATCACCGCCGTGGTGCTGGAAGTGCCGTCCGGCGCCTGGGCCGACGCCGTGTCGCGCCGCCGGCTGCTGTGGATCGGGCCGCTGCTGACCGCCGCCGGCTTCGCGCTGTGGGTGCTCGTCCCGTCGTACGGGGCCTTCGCGGCCGGCTTCGTCCTGTGGGGCGCGGGCGGCGCCCTCGGCTCCGGCGCGCTGGAGGCGCTGGTGTACGACGAGCTGGACCGGCTCGGCGCCGCGGACCGCTATGCCGGGGTGATGGGCCGGGCCCGCGCCGCGCGGCTCGCCGGAACCGTGGCCTCGATCGGCCTCGCGGGACCCGTCTTCGCCGGGGGAGGGTACGCGGCCGTCGGCGCCGCGAGCTTCCTGGCCTGCGTGCTGACCGCCGCCCTCGCGACCCGGTTCCCGGAGCACCGGGTACGGCCGGAGACCACCGGCGACGGCTGGGCGGCGACCCTGCGGACCGGACTCGCCCAGGCCCGCGGGGACCGCGCGGTGCGCGGCGCCCTGCTGCTGGTCCCGGCCGTGGCCGCGGTGTGGGGCGCGCTCGACGAGTACACCCCGCTGCTGGTCCGGGACATCGGCGTCGACGAGGCGACGGTGCCCTACCTGATCATGCTGATCTGGGCGTGCGCGACCGCGGGCAGCCTCCTGGCGGGACGGGCCGAACGGCTCGGCACGGCCGGCCTCGCCGCCCTGCTCGCGGGCGCCGCGCTCGCCCTGGCCGTGGGAGCCGTGGCCCGTTCCCTGCCCGGTGTCGCCCTCGTCGGCCTCGCCTTCGCCGGGTTCCAGCTGGCCGAGGTGCTCGCCGACGTCCGCCTGCAGCACCGCATCGACGAGTCCCGGCGGGCCACGCTCACCTCCGTGGCGGGCCTGGGCACCGAACTGGTCACCGTCGCCACGTTCGGCGTCTACGCGCTGCTCGGCACGGACCGGGCGCACGGCACCGTCTTCGCGGTGCTGGCGATCCCCTACCTCGTGACCGCGCTGGCCCTGGCTAGAGCTCGGGCCGCCACGGCACGACCGTGAAGTCGCCCGTCCCCTTCCTGACCTTCTCGAAGGGGGCGGAGCTCACGCACTTGGGCGGCTGGTCGCCCTCGGCGGGGCTGCCCGTCGCGGCCCAGCTGTAGCCGAGCCGGTCGTGGCGCCCGAGGTCGTGGACGGTGACGCCGACCCGCCGGCCCTCGGCGCCGGGCAGGTCGGACTCGGTGACGATCCCCGAGACGACGGCCACGCTGCCCCCGGTGACCAGGCAGTCGACCGTCACCTCGGCCCGGGCGCCGAAGTCGTTCAGGTAGTGGCTGAAGGTGAACGTGCCGGTGGCCTTCGACGGGTCGGCCTTGTCCTTCGCGGCCAGATGCGCGTCGAACGAGAACGTGATGTCGTCCCCGGCCGACCGGTACAGCTTGGCCGTGCCGGTGAGGGCCGCGGCCTCCCGCGGCCGGGGCGCGTCCGGGGCCGGCGCGTCCGAGGCCGCGCCGGTGGTGAGCAGTACCAGCGCGAGGCCGAGTACGGCGATCTTCGTACGGCGCTTCATGTCCGTCCTTTCCGCAGGCCGAGTGGACAGCCCTCACTCTCCCGGCCCGGCACGGACCGGGCATCGGGCTCAGGGCGGGCTGCCGCCTCCGCCGCACGGCGGGGCGGACGGCACCGGACCGGGCCTCCGGGAGGACCCGGGCTACGCCTCACGGCGCGCAACGAATCGCCGCCCGGGCGCCGGCGCACGCAACGAACAGTCCACCGGCGCGCAACGGCTCCTCCTTGTCCCCGCTGGTCAGCCGCCCGTACCGTCTACATGGCCCCGCAAAAGGCCCTCCGCCCCCCCTTCCGCCCGGTGAGGAACACGCATGCGCACCGCCCTGCTCCAGAGTTCCGGCAGCCCCGGCTCCACCGTCGAGAACCTCAAGGTGCTCGACGAGGCCGCGGGCCGGGCCGCCGCCGCGGGTGCCGGGCTGCTCGTCACGCCGGAGATGTTCCTGACCGGGTACGCCATCGGCGACGGGATCGGCCGGCTCGCCGAGCCCGCCGACGGCGACTGCGCCGACGCGGTCGCCGAGACCGCGACCCGCCACGGCCTGGCGATCGCCTACGGCTACCCCGAGCGGTCCGGCGACGCCGTCTTCAACTCCGCCCAGCTGATCTCCGCCGACGGCACCCGGCTCGCCAACTACCGCAAGACCCACCTCTTCGGCTGCTTCGAGCGCGACCACTTCACGCCGGGCGACCAGCCGGTCGTGCAGACCGAGATCGGCGGTCTGCGCGTCGGCGTCGTGATCTGCTACGACGTCGAGTTCCCGGAGAACGTCCGCGCCCACGCCCTTGCCGGCACCGACCTGCTGGTCGTCCCGACCGCGCAGATGCACCCGTTCCAGTTCGTCCCGGAGTCGGTGATCCCGGTGCGGGCCTTCGAGAACCAGATGTACGTCGCGTACGTCAACCGGGTCGGCAGGGAAGGCGAGTTCGAGTTCGTGGGGCTGTCCACGCTCGCCGGCCCCGACGGGGTCGCCCGGACCCGGGCCGGGCGCGGTGAGGAACTCGTCCTCGCCGACGCCGACCCGGAGTTCCTCGCCGCCTCCCGCGAGGCCAACCCGTATCTGCGCGACCGGCGGCCCGGCCTCTACGGGCCGCTCGTCTGAACCCCCCTTCCTGAACCGCCCGTTCGTCCCCGTGCAAGGAGTCCGTACCCCATGACGTCCACCGTGCCCAACGCCGTCGAGCACGCAGACGCGCAGCAGCCGCCGATCACCATGTTCGGCCCGGACTTCCCGTACGCCTACGACGACTTCCTCGCCCACCCCGCGGGTCTCGGGCAGATACCCGCGACCGAGCACGGCACGGAGGTCGCGGTCATCGGCGGCGGGCTCTCCGGCATCGTCGCCGCGTACGAGCTGATGAAGATGGGCCTCAAGCCCGTCGTCTACGAGGCCGACCAGATCGGCGGCCGGCTGCGGACCGTCGGCTTCGACGGGTGCGACACCTCCCTCACCGCCGAGATGGGCGCGATGCGCTTCCCGCCGTCCTCCACGGCCCTGCAGCACTACATCGACCTGGTGGGCCTTCAGACGCGGCCGTTCCCCAACCCCCTCGCGGAGGCGACCCCGTCGACCGTCGTCGACCTCAAGGGCGAGTCGCACTACGCCGAGACCATCGACGACCTGCCGCAGGTCTACCGGGACGTCGCCGAGGCCTGGAACCGCTGCCTGGAGGAGGGCGCCGACTTCTCCGACATGAACCGGGCCCTGCGCGAGCGGGACGTGCCGCGCATCCGCGAGATCTGGTCCCGGCTCGTCGAGAAGCTCGACAACCAGACCTTCTACGGCTTCCTGTGCGACTCGGAGGCGTTCAAGTCCTTCCGGCACCGCGAGATCTTCGGCCAGGTCGGCTTCGGCACCGGCGGCTGGGACACCGACTTCCCGAACTCCATCCTGGAGATCCTGCGCGTCGTCTACACCGAGGCCGACGACCACCACCGCGGCATCGTCGGCGGCTCCCAGCAGCTGCCGCTGCGCCTGTGGGAGCGCGAGCCGCGGAAGATCGTCCACTGGGCCCTCGGCACCTCGCTCGCGACCCTGCACGAGGGCGGCGAGCCCCGCCCGGCCGTGACCCGTCTGCACCGCACCGCCGGCAACCGGATCACGGTGACGGACGCCGACGGCGACATCCGCACCTACAAGGCGGCGATCTTCACCGCCCAGTCCTGGATGCTGCTGTCGAAGATCGCCTGCGACGACTCGCTCTTCCCGATCGACCACTGGACGGCGATCGAGCGCACCCACTACATGGAGTCAAGCAAGCTCTTCGTCCCCGTCGACCGGCCCTTCTGGCTGGACAAGGACGAGGAGACCGGCCGGGACGTCATGTCGATGACGCTCACCGACCGCATGACGCGCGGCACCTACCTCCTCGACGACGGCCCGGACAAGCCCGCCGTCATCTGCCTGTCGTACACCTGGTGCGACGACAGCCTGAAGTGGCTGCCGCTGTCCGCGAACGAGCGGATGGAGGTCATGCTGAAGTCGCTCGGCGAGATCTACCCCAAGGTCGACATCCGCAGCCACATCATCGGCAACCCGGTGACCGTCTCCTGGGAGAACGAGCCCTACTTCATGGGCGCGTTCAAGGCGAACCTGCCCGGCCACTACCGCTACCAGCGGCGCCTGTTCACGCACTTCATGCAGGACCGGCTGCCCGAGGACAAGCGCGGCATCTTCCTCGCCGGCGACGACATCTCCTGGACGGCCGGCTGGGCCGAGGGCGCGATCCAGACCGCCCTCAACGCGGTCTGGGGCGTCATGCACCACCTCGGCGGCACGACCGACCCGACCAACCCGGGGCCCGGCGACGTGTACGACGAGATCGCGCCGGTGGAGCTGCCGGAGGACTAGCGGCACAGCGGCGGTCCGCCCAGGGGCGTGAGCAGCATGCGCCCCGCGAAGCCCACCGCCGTGTCCAGCCGCTCGGTGAACTCCCCGGCGATGTCGGGGAGTTCACGCAGGGCCCACAGGGTACGGGCCGCCGTCCAGGCCGCGTCGCGGGCCCGCTCCAGGCTCCAGGAGCCCAGCAGGTGGGTCAGCGGGTCGGCGATCTGGAGGAGATCGGGGCCCGGCATCAGATCTTCGCGGATGCGCTCCTCCAACGAGACGAGGAGATCGCCCACGGTGTCGAACTCGTCCTCCAGCTCGGCGGGAGCGCAGCCGAGCGTACGGCAGGTGTCGACGACGGCCAGCGCGAGATCATGCCCGATGTGCGCGTTGATGCCCGCCAGCGCGAACTGCAACGGGCGTACCCCGGGATGCCGGCGGAACTGGAACAGCGGTCTCCAGCAGGCCGGCGGAAGCCGCTCCTCCGCCACCGCCCCGACGGCGTCCAGATATCGCTGGGCGAACCGTACGTCCAGCGTGATCGCGGCGCGCGGGTCCGCGAACCGCCCGGTGTCGACGTACCGGTCCACCTCCTCCGTCACGGCGAGGTAGACGCGGTTGAAGACCGCCACCCCGTCCCGCGGGTGCAGGGCCGCGTCGAGGGCGCGCATACGGCGGATGACTCCGTCGACCGGTGTGTCCACGGCTGGGGGGACTTGTTCGCATCGCGGCATGCGGGCAGAGTCCCAGCTTCAGACTGCCGGGAGCACCGGTGGGCCCGGCGCTTCCCCGAAACGGGGGACCACCGCCCGCCGCAGGGGGAGGGGGAGCACCACCGTGTCAGGCTCGCGTGCGCAGCGCCTGGCCGCCCGCCGGGCCGCGCGCGGGCGTGCCGCCCGGCGCGGCGCGATGGTCGCGGCGGCCTCGTTCGTGGTCGCGGCGGGAGTCGTCGCCGGGACTCTGTCCGCCTTCGACGGCGACCGGCGCGGTCCGGAGCGGGCCAGGACTCCCGAGGTGACCGCCTCCCCGCGCCTGGCGCCGCTGCCCGCGCTGCCGTCGCCGTCCCCGTCCGCGTCCGACGCCGAGTCGTCGGCTCCCGCATCGGCGAGCGCCAGTCCCTCGCCGTCCCCGTCGAGGAGCGGGGCGGTGCGGCCGCGGCACGGCACCGCGCCGGCCGGACGGCTCTACCGCCATCCCGGCTCCCAGGTGCTCGACTGGGTCCGCACCCACTCCGGCGACCCCCGGCACGCGGTCATCGCGTCCCGCATCGCCGAGCAGCCGGCCGCGGTCTGGTTCGCCGACTACGCGCCGGACACCGTCACCGCCCGGGTCGCCGCCGTCACCTCGGGCGCAGCCGCCCAGGGCCGGGTGCCCGTCCTGGTGCCGTACGCGATCCCCGGCCGCGACTGCGGCGGCCACTCCCAGGGCGGAGCGCCCGGTCCGGACGCCTACGACGCCTGGATCGACCGGTTCGCCGCCGGGCTGGGCTCCGGCGAGGTCATCGTCGTCCTGGAGCCCGACTCGGTCGCCCAGGCCGCCTGCCTCTCCGCCGCTGAGCGTGCCGACCGCTTCGCCTCCCTGGCCCGGGCCGGACGCGTCCTGAAGGATGCCGGCCCGCGGGCCCGCGTGTACTTCGACGCGGGCCACTCGGGCTGGAACGCGCCCGGCAAGCAGGCCGCCTGGCTGCGGCAGGCCGGTGCCGCCTCGCCCGGTTCCTCGGACGGGATCTTCAGCAACGTCTCCAACTTCCACACCACCGCCGACGAAGCCGCCTACGACCGGAGGGTCCTGGACGCGCTCGGCGGACCGGCCGGCCTCGGCGCCGTCATCGACACCAGCCGCAACGGCAACGGCGCCCCGGCCGGGGGCGAGTGGTGCGACCCGGCCGGCCGCAAGCTCGGCCGGACCCCGACCCTGGACACCGGCGAGGCCCGTATCGACGCCTGCCTGTGGGTCAAGCTGCCGGGCGAGTCGGACGGCTGCAGGGGCAGGCCGGGGACGTTCACGCCGTCCTACGCCTACGACTTGGCGTCGTCGTAGGAGGAGGTGCCCTCGTCCAGCAGCGGGGCCTGCGTCTTCAGATGGGCCGGTGCGAAGGCCCGCAGGGCGTGGTAGCCGGTGATGACGACGAGGGTGCCGAGCGCGATGCCGCTCAGCGAGAACGTGTCCGTGAACTCCAGGGAGACGTTGCCGACGCCGATGATGATGCCCGCGGCGGCCGGGACCAGGTTCAGCGGATTGCGCAGGTCCACCTCGGCGTTGATCCAGATCTGCGCGCCGAGCAGGCCGATCATCCCGTACAGGATGACGGTGATGCCGCCGAGCACCCCGCCCGGGATCGCCGCGACGACCGCGCCGAACTTCGGGCAGAGGCCGAACAGCAGGGCGAAGCCGGCGGCGGCCCAGTAGGCGGCCGTGGAGTAGACGCGGGTCGCGGCCATCACGCCGATGTTCTCGGAGTACGTGGTGTTGGGCGGGCCGCCGACCGCGGTGGACAGCATCGAGCCGACGCCGTCGGCCGCGATCGCCGTGCCGAGCTTGTCGTCCAGCGGGTCGCCGGTCATCTCGCCGACCGCCTTCACGTGCCCGGCGTTCTCCGCGACCAGCGCGATGACGACCGGCAGGGCGACGAGGATCGCCGACCACTCGAAGGACGGGCCGTGCAGCGTCGGCAGCCCGATCCAGTCCGCCTGGCCCACGCCGGACAGGTCCAGCCGCCAGTGGTCGGTGACCTTGCCGCTGCCGTCCGCCGAGTGGATCTTCCCGAAGACCAGGTCGAACACCCAGGAGACGCCGTAGCCGAAGACCAGGCCCAGGAAGATCGCGATCCGGGACCAGAACCCGCGCAGGCAGACGACCGCCAGGCCGGTGAACAGCATCACCAGCAGGGCCGTCCACTGGTCCTGCGGCCAGTACGTCGCGGCCGTCACCGGCGCCAGGTTGAAGCCGATCAGCATGACCACCGCGCCGGTGACGATCGGCGGCATCGCGGCATGGATGATCCGCGCCCCGAACCGCCGCACGGCGAGCCCCACCAGGAACAGCGCGGCCCCGACGACGAAGACCGCGCCGGTGACCGTGGCGCTGCTGCCGCCCTGCGCGCGGATCACCGCCGCCACCCCGACGAAGGAGAGCGAGCAGCCGAGGTAGCTGGGCACCCGGCCACGCGTGGCGAGCAGGAACACGACGGTCGCGACGCCCGACATCATGATCGCCAGGTTGGGGTCCAGACCCATCAGGACCGGAGCCACGAACGACGCCCCGAACATGGCCACCACGTGCTGGGCGCCGAGCCCGGCGGTGCGGGGCCAGGAGAGCCGCTCATCGGGCCGGACCACCGCGCCGGGCGCCGGGGAGCGTCCGTCGCCGTGAATTTTCCAGCGGACGCCGAGATCCATGGGGGTGTCGCTTTCGTCGTGCGGGCAGCTGAGTCCGGACCATTGTCGACGCTGTCCGGGTGTGCTTCGCACACGTGAGCGTCCGCTTAGGATGATGTTCGCTGTAGTGAGCACCGATCCCGCACGCCAGGAGCCCCGCACGTGACCGCCGAAGCCCTGTCCACCCCCGCCCTGTCCCACGGCCGGCTGGTCCCCGTCACCGTCCACTTCGACGACCTCGACGCGCTCGGACTGCTGCACAACGCCCGCTACCCGCTGCTGGTGGAGCGGGCCTGGGTCGAGCTGTGGCAGGAGCGGGGCATCCGCTTCGACGGCGACTGGGCGGCCGCCGGCGACGCCTGCAACGCGGTCAGGGAACTGCGGATCGGCTACGAGGCCCCGGTGAACCGCCCGGGCACCTACGCCGTCCACCTCTGGCTGGAGCGCCTGGGCACGACCGGGCTGACGTACGGCTTCCGCTTCTGCTCCGCGGACGGGGCGACCACGTACGCCCGGGGGAGCCGGGTGCTGGTCCGGCTGGACGCCGCCACCCTGCGCCCGGCCCCCTGGAGCGAGGAGTTCAGGGCCGCGGGTCGGGAACTGCTGCTTCCGGCCGGCTGACCCTCGACCGCTCGCCGGGGCGCAGCACCCCCGCGAACGCCAGCAGGCCACCCGACAGCACCGTCACCAGGCAGAACGACACCATCAGGCTCGTCGCCTGGGCCAGCATGCCGATCGCGCTCGGCGCGATCAGGCCCGAGGTGTACGTGATCGTCGCGACACCGGCGATGGCCAGGCTCGGGTTGGAGCCGCTGCGCCCGGCCGCCGCGAAGCACAGCGGCACGACGACGGCGATGCCCAGCCCCATGAGCGCGAACCCGGTCATGGCCGTCGCCGGGTGCTCCGCGACGACGATCAGCACTCCGCCGAGCACGGCGAACACCCCGCTCGCCCGCACCGTCCGCACGGCGCCGAAGCGGTCCACGACCTTGTCACCGGCGATCCGGGCGAGGGCCATCGTGAGCGTGAAACCGGTCGTGCAGGCCGCCGCCAGACCGGCCGAGGTCTCCAGCTGCTCGCGCAGGTAGACCGCCGACCAGTCCAGGCTGGCGCCCTCCGCGAACACCGCGCAGAACCCGATCGCGCCGATGAGCAGCGCCGACCGGGGCGGCAGCGCGAACCGCGGCGGCGGCGCCTCGTCCTCGGCGGGCTGCAGGTCGAGCACCCACTGGCAGCACAGCACACCGACGGCCGTGAGGACCACGGCGGCCAGGGCGTGGTGCAGCCGGGCGTCCGAGCCGAGGTGCGCGGCGAGCGTGCCGGCCGCCGAGCCGATCAGGGCGCCCGCGCTCCACATGCCGTGCAGCCCGGACATGATCGAACGGCGCAGCCGGTTCTCGACCTCGACGCCCAGCGCGTTCATCGCCACGTCCGCCATGCCCGCCGTGGCGCCGTAGACGAACAGGGCCAGGCAGAGCGTGATCAGGTTCGGGGCGAGCGAGGGCAGCACCAGCGACATCGTCCACAGGGCGATGAGCCCGCGCAGCGCGTTGCGGGCGCCGAAGCGGTGGCTGATGCTGCCGGCCAGCGGCATCGCGACGGACGCGCCCAGCGCCGGGAAGGCGAGCGCGATCCCCAACTGGCCCGCGCTCACGCCCGCGTGGTCCTGGATCCACGGCACCCGAGTGGCGAAGGAACCGGTCACCGCCCCGTGCACGGCGAAGACGGCGGCCACGGCGTACCGCGACCGCTTCACCTCGCGCAGTTCGTCGACCACCTTGCCCATTCTGCGGCCCCCCTCCGGTCTCTCCGCGGTGCGCACACGACGTGCGCGCGTAAACTATCAGGAACCCTGCCTGATAATAAGAGGTTTCCCGGCGGACCCGGCCCGCGGACCCGCCGATCTGGAAGGATCCCGGCATGCCCGCATCCCCGAGCACCGCCCGGGCCATCAACGACCGGCTCGCCCTGCGTCTGCTCCAGCAGGAGGGCCCGCTGACGGCAGGGCAGTTGAAGCAGCTGACCGGTCTGTCCCGGCCGACCGTCGCCGACCTCGTCGAACGCCTCACCGCCGCCGGCCTGATCGCGGTGGTCGGCGAGGCGGGGGAGCAGCGGCGCGGTCCCAACGCCAAGGTGTACGGCATCGTCGCGGACCGGGCGCACCTCGCGGCGCTGGACGTGCGGACGGAGGGTGTCGCCCTGGCCGTCGCGGACCTGGTCGGCCGGGTGCTGGCCGAGGCGTCGGTGCCGATCGGCGACGACGCGGGGACCGGTCCCGCCGTCGAGCAGGCGGTCGCGCTGGTCGAGCGCGCGGTGAAGGAGGCCGGCGCGGACCGGCTGCACACCGTCGGCATCGGGGCGCCCGGGCTGATCGACCCGGCCAGCGGCGAACTCCGCGACTCCTCCGGGCTGCCGGAGTGGCACCGCCGCCTCGTCGCCGCCCTGCAGGAGCGGCTGCCCGAGGCCCGGGTGAGCGTGGAGAACGAGACCAACCTCGCGGCGCTCGCCGAGCAGCGCGACGGGGCGGCCCGGGACCGCGACACGTTCGTCCTGCTGTGGCTGGGCCACGGCACGGGCGCCGCGGTCGTCCTCGACGGGGCGCTGCGCCGCGGCGCCTCCGGCGGCACCGGCGAGATCGGCTTCCTGCCGGTGCCCGGCACGAGCGCGCTGCCGTCCGCGACCGACTGCGAGGGGGGCTTCCATTCGCTGGCCTCGTCGGCCGCGGTGGTGGAGCTGGCGGCGGAGTGCGGGCTTCCCTTGGGGGGCCACGCGGCGGCGGAGTGCGGGCTTGCCGTGGAGGGCCACGGGGCTCCGGCGGCGGGGGAGGAGCCGGCTGTGGTGCGCGCGGCGGCCGCGGTGGTGCGGTCGGCCGCGGAGCTGGTGGGGGAGGAGGACGCGGGCGCCGGCCCCGCCACCCGCTTCCTGGACGCCCTCGCCGGCCGTCTCGCCGTAGGTGCCGCCTCGGTCGTGGCGATCCTCGACCCCGGTTGCGTGGTGCTCGGCGGCGAGGTGGGCCGGGCGGGGGGCGAGGAGCTCGCCCGGCGCGTGCAGGAGCACCTCGCCCGGATGACACCGCTGCCGACCGAGGTGCGGCCGACCCGGCTCGGGGGCGGCGCCGTTCTGCGCGGTGCCCTCCTGACGGCACGCGACCGCGCCCAGGAGGAGCTGTTCACGGCGGGGGAGCGGCCGGGGCGGCCGCCGGCCGGGCGGTAGGGCCGCGAGGCGTGGAAGGCCCGACGGCGGGCAAGGGCCGTCGTCACCGCCGCCGGGCCGGTCACAGGGGCGGTGCCGAGCCCGGCGACGACCCTAGAAAGGACTAGACCACTGAGTCAATAGGTATGTACCACAACGCGTCGTCAATCCCCGCCGCCGCAGCGGACGTCGGGGCACCCGTCGCGCACGGGAAGGGTGGGGACACGGTCTGTGAGCCACCCCACACCCCCTGCCTCTCTGAACGTGGATCAGGCGTGGCACACTGGCCCTGTACCAGTAGCAGCGCACTCCGGGGTCGGTGAAAGTCCGAACCGGCGGTTACAGTCCGCGACCCGGTCGCCTCCAGCGGCCGGTTGACCAGGTGAAATTCCTGGACCGACGGTTAAAGTCCGGATGGGAGGCAGTGCGCGGCGAGCGGGCATCCATGCGCGCCGCCGATGAAGTCCGTCCTCTGGGCGGTCTCCGTTCCGGCGTCGTCCCCGGTGTCCCCGCTCGTGTTCTCTGCCGTCCTCGGCAGCCCCGGAGTCCGTGCCCGAAGAGGCAGGAGGACCCGGGAAGTGTTCACCGGAATCGTCGAAGAGCTGGGCGAGGTCACCGCCGTCGAGACCCTCGACGACGCCTGTCGCTTCCGCCTGCGCGGCCCCGTCGTCACCCAGGGCGCGAAGCACGGCGACTCGATCGCCGTCAACGGCGTCTGCCTCACGGTCGTCGACCACGAGGGCGACGAGTTCACCGCCGACGTCATGGCCGAGACGCTCCGCCGCTCCAGCCTCGGCGCCCTCCGGGCCGGCTCCCGCGTCAACCTCGAACGCCCCATGGCCGTCGGCGAACGCCTCGGCGGGCACATCGTGCAGGGCCACGTGGACGGCACCGGCGAGATCCTGGAGCGCGAGCCGTCGGAGCACTGGGAGATCGTGAAGATCTCCCTCCCCGCGGACCTCACCCGGTACGTCGTCGAGAAGGGCTCCATCACCGTCGACGGCATCAGCCTCACCGTCGTCGACGCCGCCCCCGACCACTTCACCGTCAGCCTCATCCCCACCACCCTCGCCCTGACCACGCTCGGCCACAAGCAGCCCGGCGACCCGGTCAACCTCGAGGTGGACGTCATCGCCAAGTACGTCGAGCGCATGCTCGGCGACCGCGCGCAGGGGGCGGCCCGGTGAACACGCTGAACTCCGAGGCGTTCGTCCTCTTCGGCCAGCACATCCTCTGGTCCGACATGGTCGGCAACCTCTTCGGCCTGGCCGCCCTCGCCCTCGGCTGGCGACGCTCCCTCTGGACCTGGCCCGTGCAGTTCCTGGCCGGGCTCATCCTCTTCGGCGCCTTCTTCGGCCACCTCACCGGCAGCGCGGGCAAGCAGGCCGTCGTCATGCTCGTCGCCCTGTACGGCTGGTGGCAGTGGCAGCGCGGCAAGGGCCGGGCGGAGGACGGCCAGATCGCCGTGCGGTTCGCCACCCGGCGCGAGCGCGCCGCGATGGCCGCGGCCGCCGCCGCGGGCACGGTCGCGGTGGCGCTGCTGTTCACGGCGTACCCCACCCTGTCCTGGGACCCCTGGCCGGACGCCTACATCTTCGTCGGCACCATCGTCGCGATGTACGCCCAGGCCCGCGGCATGGTCGAGTTCTGGTTCGCCTGGCTCCTCGTCGACCTGGTCGGCGTCCCCCTCAACTTCGCCAACGGCTACGCCTTCTCCGGCTTCGTCTACGTCATCTACGGCGCGCTCGTCCTGTGGGGCCTGCGCGACTGGTGGCTGCGCTCGCGTCAGGCCGCGCGGCCCACCCTGGAAGGAGCGCCGGCATGAGCACGGCACCGATCCTGTACAGCACCGACGGTGCGTTCGAGGACCTCGCGCTCGACCCCGTCCAGCAGGCCGTCGCCGATATCGCGGCGGGCCGCCCGGTCGTGGTCGTCGACGACGAGGACAGGGAGAACGAGGGCGACCTCGTCATCGCCGCCGAGAAGGCCACGCCCGAGATCGTCGCCTTCATGATGAGCGAGTGCCGCGGCCTGATCTGCGCCCCCATGGAGAGCGACGAACTGGACCGCCTGCGGCTCCCGCAGATGGTCGAGGACAACACCGAGTCGATGAAGACCGCCTTCACGGTCTCCGTCGACGCCTCCGCCGCGCACGGCGTGAGCACCGGCATCTCCGCCTCCGACCGCGCCACCACGCTCCGGCTGCTCGCCGACGGGGTCTCCGGCCCCGACGACTTCGTCCGCCCCGGCCACATCTTCCCGCTACGCGCCCGGCCCGGCGGCGTCCTCACCCGCAACGGCCACACCGAGGCCGCCGTCGACCTCGCCCGGCTCGCGGGCCTGCGCCCGGCCGGCGCCATCGTCGAGATCGCCGGCGAGGACGGCCGCATGCTGCGCCTGCCCGAGCTGGTGCCCTTCGCCCGCAAGCACGGCCTGACGATCATCTCCATCGAGGACCTGATCGCCTACCGCCGCAGCAGCGAGCCGACCGTGCGCCGCGAGGCGAAGACCCAACTGCCCACCGCGCACGGCACGTTCACCGCCTACGGCTACCGCTCCACGGTCGACGGCGTCGAGCACGTCGCCCTGGTGCACGGCGAGATCGGCGACGGCGACGACGTCCTGGTGCGCGTCCACTCCGAATGCCTCACCGGCGACGTCTTCGGCTCCGCCCGCTGCGACTGCGGCCCCCAGCTGGACGCCTCCCTGGCCCGCATCCAGTCCGAGGGCCGCGGCGTGGTGGTCTACCTGCGCGGACACGAGGGCCGCGGCATCGGTCTGATGTCCAAGCTGCGCGCCTACGAACTGCAGGAGCGCGGCCGCGACACCCTCGACGCCAACCTCGAACTCGGCCTGCCCGCCGACGCCCGCGACTACGCCGCCGGCGCGCAGATCCTCGCCGACCTCGGCGTGCGCGGCGTCCGCCTGCTGACCAACAACCCCGACAAGACCGACGCGCTCGTCCGCCACGGCATCACGGTCAAGGCCCGTGTGCCGATGCCGGTGAGCGCCGGCGAGCACAACCTCCGCTACCTGCGCACCAAGCGGGACCGGATGGGCCACGACCTGCCCTGGCTGGACACGACCACCGTGCCGGCCTGCGGCAACCAGTAAGAGAGCGCAAAGGGAGAGACGTGAGCGGCAAGGGTGCACCGGAGCTGACCGTACGCAATGTGGGTGACCTCCGGGTCGCCGTCATCGCGGCGCAGTGGCACGAGAAGGTGATGGACGGTCTGGTCGACGGCGCCCTGCGCGCCCTGCACGACCTGGGCATCGACGAGCCGACCCTGCTCAGGGTCCCCGGCAGCTGGGAGCTCCCGGTCGTCGCCAAGGTCCTCGCGGGCCGCGGCTACGACGCGATCGTCGCCCTCGGCGTCGTCATCCGCGGCGGAACCCCCCACTTCGACTATGTGTGCCAGGGCGTGACCCAGGGCCTCACCCAGGTGTCCGTCGACACCGGCGTCCCCGTCGGGTTCGGCGTACTGACCTGCGACACCGAGGAGCAGGCCCTCGACCGCGCCGGAATCGAGGGCTCCAGCGAGGACAAGGGGCACGAGGCGGTGACGGCGGCGGTGGCGACCGCGGCGACGCTCCGCTCAGTATCCGAACCCTGGCGCTGACGGAAGCCACCTGTGGCATAGGCTGAGCGTCACCATGTCCAAGAAGACGTTCGAGGAGCTCTTCGCCGAGCTCCAGCACAAGGCCGCTCAGGGCGACCCCGCCACTTCCCGTACCGCGGAACTGGTCGGGAAGGGCGTCCACGCCATCGGCAAGAAGGTCGTCGAGGAGGCCGCCGAGGTGTGGATGGCCGCCGAGTACGAGGGCAAGGAAGCAGCCGCCGAGGAGATCTCGCAGCTGCTCTACCACGTCCAGGTGATGATGGTCGCCCGCGGCATCTCCCTCGACGACGTCTACGCCCACCTGTAAGCCGCACCCGTCCCCGCACGACACATACGCAAAGGAAGCCGACCTCATGCTGCGCATCGCCGTCCCCAACAAGGGTTCCCTGTCAGGCCCTGCGGCGGAGATGCTGCATGAGGCCGGCTACCAGCAGCGCCGCGACTCCAAGGAACTGCGGATCGTCGACCCGACCAACGAGGTCGAGTTCTTCTACCTGCGCCCCCGCGACATCGCGATCTACGTCGCGTCCGGACAGCTCGACATCGGCCTCACCGGCCGGGACCTGCTGATCGACTCCGGCGCCGACGCCGAGGAGATCCTGCCGCTGGGCTTCGCCCGCTCGACCTTCCGGTTCGCCACCAGGCCGGGCACCGTCGGCGGCGACCTGGCGGACCTCAAGGGCAGGACGATCGCCACCTCCTACGAGGGCATCGTCGACAGGCACCTCGCCGAGCACGGCATCGACGCCTCCGTCGTGCACCTCGACGGGGCCGTCGAGACCGCCATCCAGCTCGGCGTCGCCCAGGTCATCGCCGACGTCGTCGAGACCGGCACCTCCCTGCGCAACGCGGGCCTGGAGGTCGTCGGCGAGCCGATCATGCAGTCCGAGGCCGTCGTCATCCGCCGCACCGGCGCCGACGGCGACGACCCCAAGGTGCAGCAGTTCCTGCGGCGCCTGCAGGGCGTCCTGGTCGCCCGGACGTACGTGATGATGGACTACGACTGCCGCGTCGAGCAGCTCGAGAAGGCCGTCGCGCTCACCCCCGGCCTGGAGTCGCCGACCGTCTCCCCGCTGCACAACGAGGGCTGGGTCGCCGTCCGCGCGATGGTCCCCGCCAAGGAGGCGCAGCGGATCATGGACGACCTGTACGACATCGGCGCCCGGGCCATCCTGACCACGGCCATCCACGCCTGCCGGCTCTGAGGGGCGCCCACCGATGTCCGACCTGCCCACCCTGCCCGTCACCTTCCGGCCGGGCAGCACCCGCGCGGTGCTGATCGGTGCCGCCGTCGCGATCTTCGTGGTGATCACCGCCGTCGCGATGCTGCTGAAGCTCAGCCCCGGCGAGCGGCTCAGCTTCGTCTTCACGGCGCTCCTGCTGGACGCCGTGCTGCTCCTGCTGGCGCGGCCCAAGGTCGTCGCCGACGAGGACGGCGTCACTGTCGTCAATCTCACCAACAAGCGCCGGCTGGAGTGGGCGGAGATCCTCCAGGTGACCCTCCGGCCCGGCGACCCCTGGGTGTTCCTCAACCTCAGCGACGGCACCAGCCTGCCCGCCCTCGGCATCCAGCCCGGCATCGCCAGGCAGCGCGCCCTCACCGACGCCCGGGCCCTGCGGGCGCTCGCCGAGGCCCGTTCCGTCGCCCGCCCCGAGCCGCGCCAGGACTGACCGGCGGAGCCCGCGGGCGGCCGCCACTGCCGCACCGGGCCGTGTCTTGATTAATCTGTTGGCGGAGGCGCGAACGGACGCGCCTCCGCCCCTGCCGCCCCGCCCGGTGCGCCAGGGGCTCCTGCTAACCGAGGAGTGACCCTCTCCGGCGATGGACGGATCGTCCTGCAGTACCTGCGCCGCCCCCTGCCGACATAGCGCGGACCGCGTCCGCGACCGTGCGGAGGCGGCGGCATCATGACCATCCCCCTGCTGCTCCTGGCAGCCGCGTTCCTGCTGATTCTCGCCAACGGATTCTTCGTGGCGGCCGAATTCGGCCTCGTGACGGTCGAGCGGGCGGAAGCCGAGAAGGCCGCCGCCGAGGGCGACCGGCGCGCCCGGCGCGTCGTCGCGTCACTCAAGGAACTGTCCTTCCAGCTCTCCGGCACCCAGCTCGGCATCACCATCACCTCCCTCGTCGTCGGCATGCTCGCCGAACCGGCGCTCGCCGGGCTGCTGCACGGCCCGTTCACCTCGCTCGGCATCCCCCGAGGAGCCGTCCCCGGGGTCACGGTCGTCGTCGGCATGCTGGTGGCCTCCGCCGTGCAGATGGTGATCGGCGAGCTCCTGCCCAAGAACTGGGCGGTGTCCCGGCCGCTGCAGGTCGCGCGTTTCGTCGCGGGCCCGCAGCACGTCTTCGCCCGGCTGTTCCGCCCGGTCATCGCGGGCCTGAACGCCGTGGCCAACCGGCTCGTACGGGCGCTGGGCATCGAGCCCACCGAGGAACTGGCCTCCGCCCGCACCCCCGGCGAACTGGTCTCCCTGGCCCGCCACTCCGCCCGCGCCGGCGCCCTGGAGCAGGACACGGCCGACCTCTTCGTGCGGACCCTGTCCCTGGGCGAGCTGACCGCGCAGCACGTGATGACGCCGCGCGTGAAGGTCAGCGCCCTGCAGTCCTCCACCACCGCCGAGGACGTGGTCAACCTGACCCGCGCCACCGGCCTGTCCCGCTTCCCCGTCTACCGGGAGCGGATCGACGAGGTCGTCGGCATGGTCCACCTCAAGGACGCCCTCGCGGTGCCCGTGCAGGACCGGCTGCGCACGCCCGTCGGCCGGATCGCCCGCCCGGCGCTGCTCGTCCCCGAGACCCTGCCCGTGCGCCCGCTGCTGGCCCGGCTGCGCAGCGAACAGCCCATCGCGGTCGTCGTCGACGAGTACGGCGGCACCGCCGGGGTCGTCACCCTGGAGGACATCGTCGAGGAACTCGTCGGCGAGGTCCGCGACGAGCACGACGGGCACGACCTGCCCGAGCTGGTCTCCGCCCCGCCGGAGGACGGCAGGCCCGCCTGGGACGTCGACGGCAGCTGCCGGGTCGACGTCCTGCAGCGCATAGGCCTGGACGTCCCGGAGGGCCCGTACGAGACGGTCGCCGGCCTGATCGCCGACCTGCTGGGCCGCATCCCGGCCGTCGGCGACCGGGCGGAGCTGCCCGGCTGGCGCCTGGCGGTGCGCCAGGTCGGCCACTACCGTGCGGAGCGGGTCCGGCTCGTGCGGACCGCCCCCGTGGCCGCCAGGGCGGAGGCCGCCCGATGAGCGTCCTGCAACTCCTCTTCGCCGCGCTGCTCGTACTCGCCAACGGTTTCTTCGTCGGCGCCGAGTTCGCGCTGGTCTCGGTACGCCGCAGCCAGATCGAGCCGCTCGGCACGGCCCGGGCCCGGCAGGTCCTGCACGGTCTGGAGCGGCTGCCGCAGATGATGGCGGCGGCCCAGTTCGGCATCACCGTGTGCTCGCTGACCCTCGGCGCGGTCGCCGAGCCGACGGTCGCGCATCTGCTGGAGCCCGTCTTCGAGTGGGTCCACCTGCCGCACGGCGTGATCCATCCGCTCACCTACGTCATCGCCCTCGCCGCCGTGGTCTTCTTCCACCTCGTCATCGGCGAGATGGTGCCGAAGAACCTGGCGATGGCGGCGCCGGAGAGGGCCGCGCTGTGGCTCGGCCCCGGACTGGTCTGGTTCGCGCGCTTCTGCAGGCCCATCACGGCCGCCCTCGGCGCCTGCTCCCAGGGCATCCTGCGGCTGTTCAACGTCGAGCCCAAGGACGAGGTGGAGGCCGTCTTCACGAGCGAGCAGCTCAACCGGCTCGTGGAGGACGCGGGCCAGGCGGGCCTGCTCGACCCCGAGGAGGCCGAGCGCCTGGAGGACGCCCTGGAGCTGGGCTCCCGCCCGGTGACGGACGTCCTGCTCCGGCGCGAGTGCCTGGTGACGGTCAGCCCGTCGGTCACGCCCGGCCGGATCGTGGAACTCACCGCCCGCACCGGCTACTCCCGCTTCCCGGTCGCCGCGGACAGCGGCGCGTTCATGGGCTACCTGCACGTCAAGGACGTCCTGGACCTGGAGGACTCGGACCGGGCCGTGCCGCAGCAGCTGTGGCGGCCGATGACGACCCTGCGGCCGGAGCTGCCGCTGGACGACGCGCTGACCGTGATGCGGCGGGCGGCGACGCACCTGGCCCAGGTGGCCGACAAGTCCGGGAAGGTGCTCGGTCTTGTGGCACTGGAGGACGTACTGGAGCTGCTGGTGGGAGAGGTGCGGGATCCCGCGCATCGCCAGGTGCACGAGGTACGGCTGACCGAGCCGAGGTCGGGCGAGGAGGTGTTGGCGACGTAGCGCCCGGCCCTCTCGCCGGTACGTCACGGTCCGGGCGGATCCTGCGGGCCCCGCCCGGACAGCACCTCCCCGTACGCCTGCATCAGGTCGGGCAGCCGCAGCGTCGCCAGGTCGTCCCGGCCCAGCGCCCCGGGATACACGGACAGCCGCAGATCCCGGTACGCGCAGCTCTTCTCGTACAGCGTCCGCAGGAACCGCCCGTTGCCCAGCTCGTCGATCCACCCCTGCTCCACCACGTGGCCGGCGATGGACCGCAGCTCGTCGAGGGCCTCCTCGTCCCACAGGTCGCCGTTCTCCGCCGCGAGCACCTTGCCGATCTCGGTGAGTTCCAGCGGCCGGTAGGAGGGGAAGTCGACGCGGGTGGTGAAGCGGGACGACAGCCCGGGGTTCGCCGCGAGCAGCCGGTCCATGCCCTCCGGGTAGCCGGCCAGGATCACCACCAGGTGGTCGCGGTTGTCCTCGGCCCGCTTCAGCAGCACCTGCAGGGCCTCGTCCCCGTAGGCGTCCCCCTTGCCGTAGCCCGAGTTGGACAGCGCGTACGCCTCGTCGACGAAGAGCACACCGCCGAGGGCGGAGTCGATCAGTTCGTTGGCCTTCACAGCGGTCTGCCCGAGGTACTCGCCGACCAGGTCGGCGCGCTGGGCCTCCACGAGGTGGTCGCCGCCGAGCAGCCCGAGGGCGTAGAAGACGCGGCCGAGGATGCGGGCGACGGTGGTCTTGCCGGTGCCGGAGGGGCCGGAGAAGACGAAGTGCCGTTTCGGCGGCTGGACCGGAAGGCCCTGCCCGGCCCGCAGCCGGGCCATGTTCAGCTGCGCGGAGAGGGCCTTGACCTGGCGCTTCACCGGCTCCAGGCCCACCATGCGCTCGAGTTCGGCGAGCGCCTCCTCCAGTAACGCGGGGTCGGTCGGCCCGGTGGGCAGGGACGGCACCGGGCCGGCCTTGGCGCGGACGGCCGGGCCCGTCATCGGCGGCAGCGGAGCGGAGACCGGCGGCTCCGGGTCGGGCAGCCTCAGATCACGCCCCTCCAGGCCGAACAGCGCGTCGAACCCGTCCGGCCCGTCCCCGGCGTCCTGCCCGACACCGGTGAGGGTGATCGCCGCGAGGTCGGCGGAGTCGTCGTAGCCGTCGCCCTCGGCGATCGCGGCGAGCCGGGCCGAGGTGTCCATGAAGGCCGGGTCGACGCGGTGCACGGCCCGGTACAGGGGGAGTGCGGCGGCGCTGCGGCCGGTGCCCTCGTGGGCCCGGGCCAGCCAGTAGCGCAGCTCCTTGCGCTGGGGCTGCTCGCTGCGGCAGCGCATCAGCGCGGCGGACAGCAGCGGTTCGGCCTGCCCGTACATCTCCAGCCGGACCCGGGCCATCCCGCCGAACAGCCCCGCCTCGATGCCGAGCATCGGGTCGTCGAGGAGCGGGTCGGTGTGGCGGACCAGCTGCTCCCAGTCCTTGACGAGGTAGGCGCGGCAGGCGTGCAGGAAGCGGACCTGGTGGTCGGCGTCCACCGGGGGCAGCCCCGCGAGGGCCCGGTCCAGCTCGGGGACGTGCCGCCCGTCCAGCCAGTGCGAGGCGTGCGCGAGCAGCAGGTCCCGGGGGCTCTCCAGCACCGGCTGCACCCACCAGCCCAGCCAGTACCAGGAGTTGAGGGTGCGGCGGTAGCGGGTGCGCTGCTCGCCGAAGCGCTCCCGGTGGCGGAACATCCTGAGCAGCGCGGTCGTCGTGTCGACGCGCAGCGCGTGCAGCCCCAGCCAGCCGTCGGCCATGGCGGGGTCCATCCGCACCGCGGCGCGGAACTCCTCCTCCGCCTGCGGGTAGGCGCCCATGGTGTAGGCGTCGACGCCTCGCAGCCAGGCGAGGTCGGCCGGGGCCTGAGGGCCCTGCGTGCCGAAGTCCATCCCGTCCCCCACGAACCGTGCCCCCGTCGGTATGCCAACGAGCCGTCCCCCGACCGGCTGCCCTGTTCGAACCGCTGTGCCACGGACCGGAGTTGCCGTGCACGCAGCAACCGTCCGCAGGTCGCGACGAGGGCATCGTACCTGCGGGGGCGGCGCGTCCGTAGAGGGCCGCACGGGTCGTTCGGGGAGGTGGGAGCGGTGCGGGCGGGCCGTGGACGGTGACCCAGGGTGAGCGTTCGGCGCCGCGCGGGGGGCGGAAAGCCGGACGAGGACAGAACGAAGCCCCCGATCACGGGGGAACAACCGGGGGCTTCGCGTCTCTGGGCGGCTCCGAGGCCGCACATTGAGAACGTAAGACCTGTACGGGCCCCCGGTCAAGCGGAGTTGAGGCACTCCGGCGAGTTGTCCGGCACGGCCCTTCACATGTTCAGCACACTGCGGGCGGTCCGTCACCGTGCGTGACGGACTGGTTCGATTCAACGGTTCCCGCGGGCCCCGAAAGCACCTCATATCCCTCTTTTCGCTGCCGCACCAAGAGGTCCGCGAAGGGCCGCGAGGGGTCGCCGGCGAAGTGCCGCCGCTCCGCCGGGATCCACCCGTCCCAGAAGTCCCGCTGCTCCTCCCCGTCCCGCGCCCGGCCCCGCGCCCAGGCCTCCTCGCACGGCAGCTCCATCCACAGCAGCAGGGCGAGGCTGGGGCGCAGCACCCGGCGTCCCGCGCCGACGCCCTCCAGGAGGACCGCCGGGGCGGGCGGCAGCGGACGCGGGGGACCGAAGCGGCGGGTCCGCCAGTCGTAGGGGGCGTAGTGCGCGGTCCGGCCCTGGGACAGCGGCTCGATCACCTGCTCCAGCAGCCGCCCCGTCCAGTCGAACAGTTCGCCGTGGCTGGCGATGTCGTCCAGGCGCAGCACCGGCGCGCCGCCCAGCCCGGCCGCCAGCTCCGCGGTGAAGGTGCTCTTCCCGGATCCGGCGTGGCCGTCGACGCCGACGAGCCGGACCGGGCCGCAGGACGGGGGAAGGCGGCGGATCCGGCGGGCCAGCTCGCGGACGGCGGATCCCGGTGACGGGCGGAAGGTCGGATTCATCTCGCGAGCACTCTAACGACGGCAGGACGCCGCCGTGCCGCCGCGGTGGCGTGCCGCGGCCGCCGCCGGTGCCACTGGTCGACGCCAATATTGGTGGGCGCGACGCGGGTCGAAGTGCTGGCAGGACCGGGCGGGCTGTGCTCATATGTGGCGCACAGCCATATACGGCGCACACACGTGTGCGACCGACCGTGCAACGGACCTGCCCGCCCTGCCCGCCTCCGACCACCGGGGACCCGCCATGAGCAGAGTCGAACAGCCGTCCCGCAGAACCGTCCTGGCCGCCGCCGTCGCCGCAGCCGTCACCGCGAGCGCGGGACCGGCGGCCGCCGACCCCGAGGCCCCCATGAAGACCCACCCCGCGGACGCCGGCCGGGCGGTCCCGTCCCGCACGGTCGACAACCGGGCGTGGCGGTCGTACGCCGACTGGCACGCCGGCACCCGCCGGGGCACCCGTGCGGTCGCCGGTGCCCGTCCCGGCCTGGTGATCGCGAAGCCCGCCGGCACCGTCGGCTACACCGACCCGCACACCGGCACCAGCGCCCGCTGGGAGTACGGCACCTGGACGTCCGCCACCCACCGGCTCGCCGTCCCCGCGACGGAAGCGGTCGTCTCCTGGAACGCGCACACCCCCTCCGGCACCTGGATCCAGGCCGAGCTCAAGGGCACCTACACCGACGGCACCAGCACCCCCTGGTACGTGATGGGCCGCTGGGCCTCCGGCGACCAGGACATCCGGCGCACCTCGGTCGACGACCAGAGCGACGGCAAGAGCACCGTCTGGACCGACACCCTGGCGGTCGACGACCCGTCGACGGGCCTGCGCCTCGCCTCGTACCGGCTGCGCCTGACCCTGTACCGCAAGCCCGGCACCAAGGCCACGCCCACCGTGTGGCGGCTCGGCGCGATGGGCTCGGACGTGCCCGACCGGTTCACCGTCCCGGCGTCCGTGCCCGGCTTCGCCGGGGAGCTGGACGTCCCGCGGTACTCGCAGGAGATCCACAAGGGCCAGTACCCCGAGTACGACAACGGCGGCGAGGCCTGGTGCAGCCCGACGTCCTCCCAGATGATCATCGAGTACTGGGGCGGCCGCCTCACCCCGGAGCAACTGGCCTGGGTCGATCCGTCGTACGCCGACCCGCAGGTGTGCCACGCGGCCCGGTTCACCTACGACTACCAGTACGCCGGCTGCGGCAACTGGCCGTTCAACGCCGCCTACGCGGCCACCTTCGACGACCTGCGGGGCGTGGTCACCCGGCTCGGCTCGCTCACCGACCTGGAGACGCTGATCGCCGCCGGCATCCCGGCCATCACCTCCCAGTCCTTCCTGAAGGAGGAGCTGAGCGGGGCCGGGTACGGCACGGCCGGGCACCTGATGACCGTCATCGGCTTCACCGCCGACGGCGACGTGATCGCCAACGACCCCGCCTCGGAGAGCAACGAGGCCGTGCGGCGCGTCTACCGGCGGCGCGAGTGGGAGAACATCTGGCTGCGGACCAAGCGGTACAACGCCTCCGGCAAGGTCGTCTCCGGCACCGGCGGCGTCTGCTACCTCTACTTCCCGGCGCGCCCGAGCGCGGCGCAGCGCAGGGCACTGGCGGCGGTGGGCGTGCGCGCGTGACCCCGCGCGGCCGTCCCGAGGTCACGCGCGGCCGCCCCAACCACCCGTCGTGGCACGGCCCGTGCCCCGGCCCGGGCCGCTGCGGCCGGCCCCCCGGGGCACTGTGACCTGACCCACGGCACGGGTGTGGGACCTGCCATACTGCGGATGTCCCGCCCCCGCCCGTGAGACCAGGGTCGAAATTGAAGAGCAGCCCACAGCCTGCCGCGCGCCCCAGAGCCCGCGGCACCGAGCGCTCGACGGCGCGCCGAGCCGAACTGATCGCCATCGGGCGGAGGTTGTTCGCCGACACGTCGTACGACGCGCTGTCGATGGACGACATCGCCCGGCAGGCGCACGTCGCCAAGGGGCTGATCTACTACTACTTCCAGTCCAAGCGCGGCTACTACCTGGCGATCATCCAGGACTCCGTCGCCGAGCTGCTCACCCTGGCGGCCGGCGGTCCCGAACTGCCCCCCGTCGACCGGGTCCAGCGCACCATCGACAGCTATCTGCGCTACGCCGAGCACAACCAGGCGGCGTACCGCACGATCGTCAGCGGCGGGGTGGGCTTCGACACCGAGGTGCACGCCATCCGCGACGGGGTGCGCGAGGCGGTCGTCACCACCATCGCCGAGGGCGCGTACGGCCGGCTGGACATCGCGCCGCTGGCGCGCATGGGCCTGCTGGCCTGGGTGTGCAGCGTCGAGGGCGCCACCCTCGAATGGATCGACGGCCCCGAACTGCCCCGCGAGACCATGCGCGAACTCCTGGTGAAGACACTGGGCGGCGCCCTGCGCGCCATCGAGGAACTCGACCCCGCCTACCCCGCCCCGCAGCCGGCCCGCCGGGGCGCATGAGAAAGGGGCGGAGGGTCCGCAGCGGACCTCCGCCCCTCGCCCGGTGCCCTACCTGATGGCCTTGATCAGCTCGCCGTTCGCGGTGTCGCCGCTCAGCTCCCAGAAGAAGGTGCCGGCCAGCCCCTGCCGGTCCTTGTAGTCCATCTTGCCCGCGATGGTCGCCGGGGTGTCGTAACTCCACCAGTCGCCGCCGCACTTGGCGTACGCCGTGCCGGCCACCGTCCCCGTCGCCGGGCACCTGTCCTTGAGCACCTTGTAGTCGTCGATGCCCTGCTCGTACGTGCCCGCCGCCGGGCCGGTCGCGGTGCCGCCCGGCGCCTGCTGGGTCACGCCGGTCCAGCCGCGGCCGTAGAAGCCGATGCCGAGCAGCAGCTTCGAGGCCGGGACGCCGAGGCCCTTGAGCTTGGCGATGGTCGCCGAGCTGTGGTTGTCCGCCTTCGGGATGCCGGAGTAGGAGGTCAGCGGGGAGTGCGGGGCGGTCGGTCCCGCGGCGTCCCAGGCGCCGAAGAAGTCGTACGTCATCGGGTTGTACCAGTCGACGTACTGCGCGGCGCCCGCGTAGTCCGCCGCGTCGATCTTGCCGCCCGGGGTGGCGTCGGCGGTGATCGCCGCGGTGACCAGGTTCTGCGAGCCGAACTTGGCGCGCAGCGCCTGCATCAGGTCCCGGAAGGCTGCCTTGCCGCTGGTGTCGCAGGTGGCGCCGCAGGCGTTCGGGTACTCCCAGTCGATGTCGATGCCGTCGAAGACGTCGGCCCACCGGGAGTTCTCGACCAGGTCGTAGCAGGACTGGGCGAACGCGGCCGGGTTCTTGGCGGCCTCCCCGAAGCCGGCCGACCAGGTCCAGCCGCCGAAGGACCACAGGACCTTGAGGTCCGGGTGCTTCTGCTTCAGCTTGCGCAGCTGGCTGAAGGTGCCGCGCAGCGGCTGGTCCCAGGTGTCGGCCTGGCCGTCGACCGATTCGGCGGCGGTGTAGGCCCGGTCGGTGGCCGCGTAGCCGTCGCCCATGGCGCACTTGCCGCCGGTGACGTTGCCGAAGGCGTAGTTGATGTGCGTGAGCTTGTCCGCCGAGCCGGACGTCTCGATGTTCTTGACGTAGTACTTGCGGTCGTAGGTGCCCCATTCCGTGAAGTACCCGATGACCTTGGACCCGGCGGCCCGGGCGGCGGGGGCGGCCTTCGCGTCCGCGGCGGCCTCCTGAGCCGAGGTCGCCGCGGTGGCGGAGGTGGTGCCCGCGCCGGCCAGCAGACCGGCGCCGAGGACGGCGCAGCAGGCCGCGGACACGACGGCCCGGAAGCGGGAGGTGTGGGGGTAGTGCATCCGGTGTCTCCTCGTGGGGGGAGGGGAGAGCGCGCGGCCATTGGCATGGACGCGGTGAAACGGTGGGCCAAACGGTAGGAGGACTAGACCAGTTGGGTCAATGGTGCGTACCAATTTCCCCGGCAGGGGGATGGTCGGCCATTCTTGAAGTAAGCGGTCGTTAACTGGTGACGTGATGCCTCCGATCGGGCATACTCACAGCGCACAGCCGCTGGTCAGCAGCTTCCGCGACCCGGGACTGCAAGCATCGGCCAGGCACCAGAACGACCAGGCGGCGCCGCCCCCACCCACGGGCCCGACCGCCAGTGCCCGACAGGGAGGAGAGCGTCGCCATGCCCGACCGCGCCCCGCAGCCGGTGGACCGGCAACTGCCCACGGAGGAGGCCCGGGACCTGATCTCACTCGTCCGCGACATCGCGGCCCAGGAGATCGCCCCGCACGCGGCCGAGGAGGAGGAAGCCGGCCGCTTCCCGCGCGAGCTGTTCACCCTGCTCTCCCGGTCCGGCCTGCTCGGCCTGCCCTACGACGCGGAGTACGGCGGCGGCGACCAGCCCTACGAGGTCTACCTCCAGGTGCTCGAAGAGCTCGCCGCGGCCCGCCTCACCGTCGGCCTCGGCGTCAGCGTCCACACCCTGGCCTCCTACGCCCTCGCCGCCTACGGCACCAAGGAGCAGCAGGTCGAGCACCTGCCCGCGATGCTCGGCGGCGGGAAGCTCGGGGCCTACTGCCTCTCCGAGCCGCACTCCGGATCGGACGCGGCGGCCCTGCGCACCAGGGCCGTGCGCGACGGCGACGACTGGGTGATCACCGGCACCAAGGCGTGGATCACCCACGGCGGGATCGCCGACTTCTACACGGTCATGGCACGCACCGGCGCGGAGGGACCGCGCGGCATCACCGCCTTCCTGGTCCCCGGCGACGCCGAAGGGGTCAGCGCCGCGGCCCCTGAGAAGAAGATGGGCATGAAGGGCTCGCCCACGGCCCAGGTCCACTTCGACGGCGTCCGGGTCTCCGACGACCGGCGCATCGGCGAGGAGGGCCACGGCTTCGCGATCGCGCTGTCGTCCCTGGACGCCGGGCGGCTCGGCATCTCGGCGTGCGCGATCGGCGTGGCCCAGGCGGCGCTCGACGAGGCGCTGCGGTACGCGACCGAGAGGCGCCAGTTCGGCAAGCCGATCGCCGACTTCCAGGGGCTGCGCTTCATGCTGGCCGACATGGCGACGCAGATCGAGGCGGGCCGCGCGCTCTACCTCGCCGCGGCCCGGCTGCGCGACGCCGGGCGGCCCTTCGCCCGGCAGGCGGCCATGGCGAAGCTGCACTGCACGGACACGGCGATGCGCGTCACCACCGACGCCGTGCAGATCCTCGGCGGCTACGGCTACACCGCCGACTTCCCGGCCGAGCGCTACATGCGCGAGGCCAAGGTGCTGCAGATCGTCGAGGGCACCAACCAGATCCAGCGGATGGTCATCGCCCGCCATCTCGTGGGTCCGGAGCATCGCTGAACTGGTCCAGGCCCCGCCAGGGCGCCGCGAGCCGCATCCACTCAGGGTCGTGCCGGCCCGGCAGGGTGCGGCCACCCTCGGCCCAGGTGCGCATCAAATCGCGGTAGATGGGCGGGTCCTGATACCGCGGCGGACCCGGCCGAACCGATTCAGCGGGCGGCGGGACGTACAGGAGGCGCTGACGCCCGGTCGCTGAGGAGATGGGGGTCATACCAGGGCAACGCGACGGAGGCCGGACAGGTCACCCGCGGAGGGAATCGGGCGTGCGTTCAGCGGCGTCCGGTCCGTCGTGCCTCCCGGCCGGACGCGCTCCGGTGAGCGGGCGCACCGGTCCCGCACCACGGCGGTCCGCCGTCCGTGGCGCGGGTCAGTCGCTGGAGTGGAGCGAGCGGGCGGTGAGACCCGGGCTCAGGCCGCCTGGCGGCGCATCACGGGGACCCTGAGGGGGCGTGAACCCGGTCCGCCGACGTGCGAGAAGGGCTGGGTCCGCCAGTCGAGCCCCTGGGGGAGCGTCAGCAGCAGGGCGGTGTCCTGCTCCTGCGGCTCCACCGACTCGTCCGCGGGGCGGGCGTCGCCGGCCCTGCGGCCGGTTCCGGCACAGACCGTGAGGCCGAACGGGTTCCACGGCGAGGCGCACAGCGCGTGCTCCGGCAGCACCTCCTCGTCCGCCAGGAGGGCGATGGGCTGCGCGCAGTCCGGGCAGACGACCCGGAACATCTCGAAGGTGTCGTAGGCGTCGAGTTCGTCGTCGAAGGCGTCCGGTTCGACGCCCTCCGGCTCGGGCTCGACGACGAGCTGGTGCCGCTTGGGCGCGGTGCGGCCAGGGCGCTTAAGACTCTGCATTGGGTTCTCCCCCTCGGGCTGGGCCGTTCAGGCGCTGCGGCCTCGACCACAGCAAGCACTTCCCGTCCCCCCTGGGTGGTAATCACGAGAACATCACGGAGCCTGTTCGAAGGGTGTGGCGTTCGTCACATGCCACTCGAAGGTGCCCGCTCCGGCGTGTTTGTCCCCCCGTAAGGTCCGGCGGTCGCCTTCCGCCCGTGTCACGAACCGGACATGGCCCCGGCGGCCGAGGTATCGGAGGCGATCAGCGGCCCTGTAGGTTCTTGCGCCATGGAGGAGCTGGACCGACAGATCGTGCAGCTGCTCGTCAAGGACGGGCGGATGAGCTACACCGACCTGGGCAAGGCCACGGGCTTGTCCACGTCGGCCGTGCACCAGCGGGTGCGGCGGCTGGAGCAGCGGGGGGTCATCCGGGGCTATGCGGCGGTCGTCGACCCGGAGGCCGTGGGGCTGCCGATGACGGCGTTCATCTCGGTGAAGCCGTTCGACCCGAGCGCGCCGGACGACATCGCGGACCGGCTGGCCGGCGTCCCGGAGATCGAGGCCTGCCACAGCGTGGCGGGGGACGAGAACTACATCCTCAAGGTGCGGGTGGCCACGCCGCACGAACTGGAGGAACTGCTCGCCCGGGTGCGGTCGCTGGCGGGCGTGTCGACCCGGACCACCGTGGTGCTGTCCACACCGTACGAGGCACGGCCGCCCAGGATCTGATCACCGGCTCCCCGGCGCGACCGGTCGGGCCGTTCCCCCCGCCCCTTTGCGGGGTGCCGGACGCCCGCCTGTGAAACTGTCCTCCATGAGTGAGTCCAGTGCGTCGGCGAAGACCGTTCTGCTTCGTCGCGGTGAGGTGCACAGTCCCGCCGACCCCTTCGCCACGGCGATGGTCGTCGAGCGGGGGCAGGTCGCGTGGGTCGGTTCCGAAGGGGCCGCCGACGCGTTCGCGGAGGGCGTCGACGAGGTCGTCGACCTCGACGGCGCGCTCGTCACACCGGCCTTCACCGACGCGCATGTGCACACCACGGCCACCGGCCTCGCCCTGACCGGACTCGACCTGTCGCACGCCGACTCCCTCGAGACAGCCCTGTCCCTCGTACGGGACTTCGCCGCCGCCCGCCCCGGCGACCGGGTGCTGCTCGGGCACGGCTGGGACGCCGCGCGCTGGCCCGGCGGGCGGCCCCCGACCCGGGCCGAACTCGACGAGGCCACCGGGCACCGGCCGCTCTACCTCAGCCGCATCGACGTGCACTCGGCGGTCGTCTCGACGGCCCTGCTCGACCTGGTCCCCGACGCCGGCCGCGAGGACGGGCCGCTCACGGCCGACGCCCACCACGCCGTCCGGGCCGCCGCGTTCGGGGCCGTCACGCCTCGCCAGCGCGAAGAGGCGCAGCGGGCCGCCCTCGCGCACGCCGTCTCGCTCGGCATCGGCAGCATCCACGAGTGCGCCGGGCCGGAGATCTCCTCCCAGGACGACTTCACCGGCCTGCTGCGCCTCGCCGCGCAGGAGCCCGGGCCGCGCGTCGTCGGCTACTGGGCCGAGCGGGACGTCGCCAAGGCGCGCGAACTGGGCGCCCTCGGCGCGGCGGGCGACCTGTTCGTCGACGGGGCCCTCGGCTCCCACACGGCCTGCCTGCACCAGCCGTACAGCGACGCCGCGCACACCGGCAGGGCCTATCTGGACGCCGCCGCGGTCGCCGCACACGTCGTGGCGTGCACCGAGGCGGGCCTCCAGGCCGGTTTCCACGCCATCGGGGACGCGGCCGTGGACGCCGTGGTGGAGGGGGTGCGTGCCGCGGCCGAGAAGCTCGGCCTCGCCCGGATCCGGGCCGCGAGGCACCGGGTCGAGCACGCCGAGATGCTCACCCCCGAGTCCGTCGCCGCCTTCGCCGAACTCGGCCTCACCGCCTCCGTGCAGCCCGCCTTCGACGCCCTCTGGGGCGGCGACGACGGCATGTACGCGCAGCGGCTCGGCGCGGCACGGGCCCGCGGTCTGAACCCCTTCGCGGCGCTGCTGCGGGCCGGTGTCCCACTCGCGTTCGGCTCCGACAGCCCGGTCACCCCGCTCGACCCCTGGGGCACGGTCCGCGCCGCCGCCTTCCACCGCACCCCGGAGCACCGCGTCTCCGTGCGCGCCGCGTTCACGGCGCACACGCGCGGCGGCTGGCGGGCCGTCGGACGGGACGACGCGGGCGTCCTGGTACCGGGCGCCCCCGCCGACTACGCCGTGTGGCGCACCGGCGAACTCGTCGTCCAGGCCCCGGACGACCGGGTGGCCCGCTGGTCGACCGACCCCCGCTCCGGCACCCCGGGCCTGCCCGACCTGACCCCCGGCTCCGACCTGCCCGTCTGCCTGCGCACCGTGGTGGGCGGACGCACGGTCTTCGTACGGCCGGGCGAGTGATCTACGGGTGCGGCGGGCACGAAGTCGCGCGCCGCACCCCCGGTACGCGACCTGCGCATCCTCCGCGCTGACCTGCGCTTTGCCGGACAAAGCGCAGGTCGAAGGACTGTTGACAGGCGACAGCCGGGGGCCGGTAGGTTCGGCCGGGTCCACCACCGGACGCCCGACCGGGGACCGTCCGCGTACTCGCCGCGGCACCGCCGGGTCAGGGACGGTGTGCCGCACCGGGGCACCGCCACTGGACGCCAGGCTCAGGCCGGCGCAGCGCCGAGGGAACGCTCCCGACGGTCGGGAAGGTGTGACCCGGGTGGGGCCCGGGCGCTCAGTAGACAACGGCTTTCGGTCGATCCGCAGCCAGCGGGTCCCAGGTCGGCCCGAAGGGCGCCGGGCCCCCATCCGCCGAACGTTCCCACCCGCGGGCGCGCCGCCCGCGGATTCGACACCACGATTCGAACGTCCTGTCACGTCAGCGCAGGCGGGGGCCATTATGGTGGACCCCTGCGTACGGACATGAAGGGGCAGCAGTGAACGACGGCGACGGAACCCCGGCGGCAAGAGCCCAGGGGAGGAAGTTCGGCCCGCTCGGCACGGCCTTGGTGATCATCCCGACCTACAACGAGGCGGAGAACATCAAGCGCGTCGTCGGCCGGGTGCGGGAGGCCGTCCCCGAGGCGCACGTGCTCGTGGCCGACGACAACAGCCCGGACGGCACGGGCAAGCTGGCCGACGAACTGGCCGTCGAGGACGACCGCGTCCACGTCCTGCACCGCAAGGGCAAGGAAGGCCTGGGCGCCGCCTATCTCGCCGGCTTCCGCTGGGGCCTGGAGCGCGACTACGGCGTCCTGGTCGAGATGGACGCCGACGGCTCCCACCAGCCGGAGGAACTGCCCCGCCTGCTCACCGCCCTCAAGGGCGCCGACCTGGTGCTGGGCTCACGCTGGGTGCCGGGCGGCCGGGTGGTCAACTGGCCGAAGTCCCGCGAGATGATCTCCCGGGGCGGCAGCCTGTACTCCCGGCTGGCGCTCGACCTGCCGCTGCGCGACATCACCGGCGGCTACCGGGCCTTCCGCCGCGAGACCCTGGAGGGCCTCGGCCTCGACGACGTCGCCTCCCAGGGCTACTGCTTCCAGGTCGACCTCGCCCGCCGCGCGGTCAGGGCCGGCTACCACGTCGTCGAGGTGCCCATCACCTTCGTCGAGCGGGAGCTCGGCGACTCCAAGATGAGCCGGGACATCCTCGTCGAGGCGCTGTGGCGCGTCACGGCGTGGGGCGTGGGGGAGCGGGTCGGCAAGGTCACCGGTCGCGGCGCGAAGCCGGCGAAGCCCTAGCCGCGCGCACGACCGCCCCCGTGCCGAAACCGCTGATCGTGGCCTTATCCCGCGCTGAGCCGGGGCCAGGCACACTGGAGGTATGACGACTGGCGCTCAGACCCCCAGGACCCCCGCCCGGCCCCGGCGCTCCCGGCTGCGCACGTTCCTGCCGCTGGGGCTCGCCGCGTGGCTCGTGCTGGAGATCTGGCTGCTCACGATGGTCGCGAGCGCGACGAACGGGCTCGTGGTCCTGCTGATCCTGCTGGCGGGCCTCGCCCTCGGCTCGGTGGTGATCAAGCGGGCCGGGCGGCGCGCCTTCCGGAAGCTGTCCGAGGCGCTGCAACAGCAGCAGAGCGGTGTGATGCCCGAGGCGGGCCGCCGGCCGGACAGCGAGGGCAACGGCCTGACGATGCTGGGCGGTCTGCTCCTGATCCTCCCCGGCCTGGTGTCGGACGCGGTGGGGCTGCTCCTGCTGCTGCCCCCGGTCCAGAAGGCCGTGAGCCGCTCCGCCGAGCGTGCCTTCGAGCGCAGGCTCCGCGAGGTCGACCCGGGCACCCTGGGCGGCGCTTTCCAGCAGGCCCGGATGCGCCGGCCCGACGGCAAGGTCGTCCAGGGCGAGGTCATCAGGGACGAGCCGTCGGACCGCCCGGAGCAGCACCAGCGTCCCCCGCTGACGCACTGAGGCCGCGCCGGGGTCACCGGGATGCGGATGCAGGCACGCAGACGACCGCGGGCGCCGTACACGGAGTACGGCGCCCGCGGTCGTCTGACGCGCTGCTGCTTCGGCCGGGTCCCTGGAGGGACTTACGCCGACTTGCGGCTGTCGCGGGGATGAACAGCGATGTTCATCGCACCGGAGCGCAGAACCGCCAGGCGCTCCTCGAGGACCTCTTCGAGTTCCTCACGGGTGCGCCGCTCCATCAGCATGTCCCAATGCGTACGCGCGGGCTTGGCCTTCTTCTCTTCCGGGCCGTCGCCGTCCACCAGGAGTGCCTGGGCCCCGCAGACCTTGCACTCCCACTCCGGCGGGATCTCCGCCTCGACCGAGAAGGGCATCTCGAAGCGGTGCCCCTTCTCGCATGCGTACTCCACGGCCTGGCGCGGGGCCAGGTCGATGCCGCGGTCCGTCTCGTAGCTGGTCACCACGAGGCGCGTGCCGCGAAGAGCTCGCTCACTCATGAATCGTGCCTCCCGGGCTTGTCGCCCACAGGACAGGTGTCGCTGTCGTCGTCATCCGGTCAACGTCCGGTCGGCGGTAAAGATTCCCGTTCCGAGTCCCGTTCCGGGTCATGCGTCGCCGTCGTAGCCGCCCTTGTTGTACCCACCAGCGCCCGGTTTGTCACATCTGCTAGCAGATGTAACCCAGCGTTTCGGCATCTTTGACGCGCAGTAACGGTACGCCTGGCAGGCCAAACGCGTACACTACAGCCCTTTCGCGTCGAGTGCTAAATCCTTTCGGGAACCGGGTTCCCCGCTTCTTCGATCGCACGCCGCACCGGGACCCGCGCGAGCAGGACGAATCCCAGCACGAAGAAGGCCACCAGCGAGATGATCGCGTCCCGGTAGCTCCCGGTCAGCTGGTACGTGAGCCCGAAAAGCAGCGGCCCCAGCCAGCTCATCCCGCGGTCGCTCATCTCGTACGCGGAGAAGTACTCGGCCTCCTTGCCCGGCGGGACGAGATGCGAGAACAGGGAGCGGGACAGCGCCTGGCTGCCGCCGAGGACCAGGCCGATCCCGGCGGCCAGGACGAAGAACCACATCGGCGCCCCGGCCGGCAGGAAGAAACCGGCCGCGAGCGTCCCCGTCCAGGCGATCAGCGAACCGAGGATCGTGCGCTTGGCCCCGTACCTGCGGGCCAGCCGGCCCATCGTCAGCGCTCCGGCCACCGCCAGGACCTGCACGAGCAGGATGGCGCCGATCAGGGTGGACTGCCCGAGGCCGAGTTCCTGGGAGCCGTAGACGGAGGCCTGGGAGATCACCGTCTGGATGCCGTCGTTGTAGACGAGGTAGGCGAGCAGGAAGGCGAGGGTCAGCGGGTGGCGGCGCATGTCGCGGACGGTCGCGGCGAGCTGCCGGAAGCCCGGGAGGGCCGCCTCCCGCGCGGCGGACCTGCGGTCGCGCAGCCGGGTCAGCGGGATCAGGGCGAAGGCGCCCCACCACAGGCCGGCCGACGCGAGGCAGATGCGGACCGCCATGCTCTCCGAGAGGCCGAAGCCGTCGTGCCCGGTGTAGAGGACGAGGTTGCCGACCAGCACCAGGGAGCCCGCCGCGTAGCCGAAGGCCCAGCCGCGCGAGGACACCGCGTCCCGCTGCTCGGGCGGGGCGATCTGCGGCAGGTAGGAGTTGTACAGCATCATCGCCACGGACTGGGCGGCGTTCGCCACGACCAGGAGGGCGCCGCCGAGCAGGTAGCGGTCGCCGTCCAGGAAGAACATGGCGGCCGTGGCCGTGGCACCGAGGTAGGCGGCGGCCGCGAGCAGGGGCTTCTTGCGTCCGGTGCGGTCGGCCGCCGCGCCCACCAGGGGCATCACCAGGACCGCCACGACCACCGACAGGGACACCGAGTAGGCGAAGAAGGCCCCGGCACGCACCGGGATGCCCAGCGGGTGGACGTACCCGTCGGCGTCGGCGGCCGACTCGGCGACCGACGTCAGGTAGGGACCGAGGAAGACGGTGAGCACGCTCGTCGAGTAGACGGAGCACGCCCAGTCGTAGAAGTACCAGCCGCGCTGCTCGCGCCTGAGGTCCGCCCCGTCGGCGGGCGGTGTCCGCAGGGTGTCGGTGCCCACCCGTGCCCTCGCTTCCCCGTGAGCGCGCGAAGGCACCGTGCCCGGGCGTCAGACCCAGACGCCGCGGTCCTCCATGACCTTGCGCAACGTGTCGATGTGATCGGTCATGATGCCATCCACTCCGAGGTCCAGGAGCCGGTGCATGCTCGCCGCGTCGTTGACGGTCCACACGTGCACCTGGAGCCCGCGCGCGTGGGCGGTGTGCAGGAAGCGCCGGTCCACGACGTGGATGCCGGACTGCACCTCCGGTACCTGGGCCGCGACGGCCGAACGGCGCACCGCCGCCGGCAGTCCCCAGGAACGCAGCCGCAGACCGAGCACGCCCCGCGTGCCGTACGACGTGGCCAGGCGCGGGCCCGCCAGCCGCTGGGCGCGCACCAAACGGGCCTCGGAGAACGAGCCGAGGCAGATCCGGTCCCAGGAGTTCGTCCGCTCCACGAGGTCCAGGAAGGGCAGCAGCGCGGCCTCCGCCTTCACGTCGACGTTCCAGCGCACCCCGGGGAAGGTCTCCAGCAGCTCCTCGAAGAGCGGTACCGGCTCGACGCCCCCCACGCGCGCGCGGCGCACCTCCTGCCACGGCAGCCCCGCGATCGGGCCCGCCCCGTCCGTCACCCGGTCCAGGGTCGCGTCGTGGAAGGCGACCAGACGGCCGTCCCGCGTGGCGTGGACGTCCGTCTCGATGTACCGGTAGCCCGCCGCCACGGCGGCCCGGAACTGCCGCACGGTGTTCTCCAGGCCGTCCGCCGCCCCGCCCCGGTGCGCGAAGGGGATCGGGCCGGGATGGTCCAGGTAGGGGTGGCGGGTCCGTGAGCTCACGGACGCAGTATCGCTCCTCGGGGTTGACCGGCGGCAACGACCGTGCTGCCGCCGGGTGCCGGGGGGACGGCGAACACGCGCAGGAACAGCTGGGCGAGCGGGCCGATCGCCACCGCGTACAGGAGGGTGCCGGCCCCGACCGTGCCGCCCAGGGCGAAGCCGGTCGCCACGACGGTGAGCTCGATGCCCGTGCGCACCAGGCGGACCGAGACGCCGGTGACCTGGTGCAGGCCGGTCATGAGGCCGTCGCGCGGGCCCGGGCCGAAGCGGGCCGCTATGTACAGGCCGGTCGCCGCGCCGTTCAGCACGATCCCCGCCGCCATCAGCGACACGCGGAGCACCCAGCCGTGCGCGTCGGGGACCAGAGCCAGCGTCGCGTCCATCGCCATGCCGATGACCAGGACGTTGGAGATCGTCCCCAGGCCGGGCCGCTGGCGCAGCGGGATCCATGCCAGCAGCACCGCGGCGCCCACGATCGTCAGGACGACGCCGATCGACAGCCCCGTGCGCTCGGCGAGGCCCTGGTGCAGCACGTTCCACGGTTCCAGCCCCAGCCCGGACCGGACGAGCAGCGCCGAACTCGCCCCGTACAGAGCGAGACCGGCGTAGAGCTGGATCAGCCGCCGGGCGAGACTCCCCCGCGTGGACATGATGTGCCCCCCTGTGGTGGTTGTGGACTGCCGCATGACACCCTGTGGCTTGGATGGAGAGGCCATCCAGGGCCAATCCGGGGAAGGTGGACTGATTCCGATGGCGCAGTGGACCTCAGCCGTGGGTGCGGCGCAGCTCGCCCGGCTGCTCAAGTCCCAGCAGGACCGGCCGGCCGGGCCCGGCACCCGCCGCCCGCCCGCCTACCGCGCGCTCGCCGACGGCATCCGGCTGCTGGTGCTCGAAGGCCGCGTACCGGTGGCCGCCCGGCTGCCCGCCGAGCGGGAACTGGCCCTCTCCCTCTCCGTCAGCCGCACGACGGTGGCCGCCGCCTACGAGGCGCTGCGCGGCGAGGGATTCCTGGAGTCGCGCCGGGGCGCCGGCAGCTGGACGGCCGTACCCGCCGGGAACCCGCTGCCCGCCCGGGGGCTGGAGCCCCTGCCGCCGGAGGCCCTCGGCTCGATGATCGACCTCGGCTGCGCCGCGCTGCCCGCGCCCGAGCCGTGGCTGACCCGGGCGGTCCAGGGCGCCCTGGAGGAACTGCCGCCCTACGCCCACACGCACGGCGACTACCCCGCCGGGCTGCCCGCGCTGCGTTCCATGATCGCCGAGCGCTACACCGCGCGCGGGATCCCGACCATGCCCGAGCAGATCATGGTGACGACCGGGGCGATGGGCGCCATCGACGCGATCTGCCATCTGTTCGGCGGCCGGGGCGAGCGCATCGCCGTCGAGTCGCCCTCGTACGCCAACATCCTGCAGCTGATGCGGGAGGCCGGGGCGCGCCTGGTGCCCGTGGCGATGGCCGAGGGACTCGCCGGGTGGGACATGGACCGCTGGCGGCAGGTGCTGCGCGACGCCGCGCCGCGCATCGCGTACGTCGTCGCCGACTTCCACAACCCCACCGGCGCGCTCGCCGACGAGGACCAGCGGCGGCGGCTGGTGGACTCGGCGCGGTCCGCGGGGACCGTGCTGATCGCCGACGAGACGATGACCGAGCTGTGGCTCGACCCGGACGTGCGGATGCCGCGGCCGGTGTGCGCCTTCGACCCGGCCGGGTCCACCGTGATCACGGTCGGGTCGGCGAGCAAGGCGTTCTGGGCCGGCATGCGGATCGGCTGGGTGCGGGCCGCGCCCGACGTGATCCGCTCCCTGGTCGCGGCGCGCGCCTACGCCGACCTCGGCACGCCGGTGCTGGAGCAGCTGGCCGTCAACTGGCTTTTCGGCACCGGCGGATGGGAGCAGGCCGTGGAGGTGCGGCGGGAGCAGGCGCGGCAGAACCGCGACGAGCTGGTCGCCGCTGTGCGCCGGGCGCTGCCCGGGTGGGAGTTCGAGGTGCCCCGGGGCGGCCTGACGCTGTGGGTGCGCACCGGGGGCCTCTCCGGGTCGCGGCTCGCGGAGGCGGGGGAGCGTGTGGGCGTGCGGGTGCCGTCCGGGCCGCGGTTCGGGGTGGACGGGGCGTTCGAGGGATACGTGCGGCTGCCGTTCACCGTGGGCGGGGCGGTGGCCGAGGAGGCGGCGGTGCGGCTGGCCGCGGCGGCCTCGCTGGTGGAGAGCGGCGGGGTGGGCGGCGCGGAGGCGCCGCGCTCGTTCGTGGCCTGAGGACGTCCGGCGGTTAGGCGATCCGGGCCACGTTGCCCTGGTTAGTTCGACTTCGCTTCCGTCGGCTTGGTGAGCACCGGCACCGGGTCGGGCAGGGGCTCCCTCGTGAGGACCGGTACCGGGTCGGGGCGGGGCTCTTTGGTCAGGACCGGCGCGGGGTCCGGGAGGGGCTCCTTGGCGAGGACCGGCGCGGGGTCCGGGAAGGGCTCCTCGGTCAGGACCGGCGCCGGGTCCGGCAGGGGGTCCTTGGTCAGGACCGGTTCCGGACCACGGTCGGGATCCGGTGCCTGTGCCGCCTCCGACGTCTCGGTGAGCGCCTCCTCCGGAGTCTCGGTGAGCGCCTCCTCCGGTTCCGCTTCCAGGTCCGCCGATGCCGCAGCCGACGCCGGTGCCGGGTCCGGGACCGTCTCGCCGTCCGCCGGGGTCGTGCGCGGCGGCAGGAGGGCCAGCACCGCCTCGCGGTGGGCGTCGGGCGTCGCGTCGTCGTAGGGGTTCGGGGTGGCGGGGACCTGGACGCGGTGGACCGGGCCCGTGCCCAGGCGGGCGTAGCCGCGGCCGGGCGGGACCTCGTCGACGGGGGTGGTGTGCGGGGGCGCGCCCAGGACCGACTCGATCTGGCCCGCCGTCGCCGGGCCGAGCAGCACGCGCGCCCGCGTGTGGCGGCGTACCGGTTCGCTGAGTGATTCGAGGCTGTCCAGCTGGTCGGCCACCACCACCGTCACGTTGGCCGGGCGGCCGTGCCGGAGGGGGACCTGGAGGAGCGCCTGCGGATCCTTGCGGTCCTCCTCGGCCGCGGCGGCCAGGTGGGTGAACGCGGTGGGGCGGTCCAGCAGGATCCACAGCGGGCGCTTGGTGTCGTCGGGCGGCGGGTGGCCCGCCTGGTGGGCCCGGTTCGCGGCGATGAGACGGCGCTCCGTCTCGGTCGCGGCCCACTCCAGGCTCGCCGTCGCCCCGGCGAGCCCGCACTCGACCGCCAGGACGCCGTCCCGGCCGGTGAGGCAGGCGTACTCGCCGGTGCCGCCGCCGTCGACGATCACCACGTCGCCGTGCTGGAGGGCCTGCAGGGCGATCGACCGCAGCAGGGTGGAGGTGCCGCTGCCGGGCTGGCCGAGGGCGAGCAGGTGCGGCTCGGTGGAGCGCAGACCCGTGCGCCAGACGACCGGGGGCACGTCGCGCTGCCGGCCCCCGTGGGTGAGGGGCAGCGTGCGGCGGACCCGGGTCGCGTCGGTGAAGCCGAGGACCGTCTCGCCGGGGGTGGTGACGAAACGCTGGGCGGTGATGTCGACGGGGAGCGGCGGCAGGACGTCGGCCGTCAGCTGGTTGCCCTCCTCGTCCCAGACGAAGTGGTACTCGCGGCCCCGGCCCGACTTGGCCACGAGGAGGTGCTCGATCCGGGTCCGGGCCTCGGCCTCGCCGTCGGTGAAGTACGCCGGGTAGCGGACCACGAGGTGGGAGACGCGGCCGCCGCCGTCGAAGGAGTAGGTGGGGAAGACCTTGTCCCACGCGCCCCCGTGGGCGTACAGCGGCTCCGGGTCGTCGGCGGAGGAGAAGTACGGCACGAGCGCCTCGTACAGGGACTTCAGGCGCTCGGTCTGCGGCTCGTCGGGCCCGTCGGACGCCCCCGGGGAGCGGTCCCGGCCCTGCCAGGCCGCCGCCGCCATCAGGGTGATGGCGGCGAGCAGCGGCCCGTACGGCACCAGCGCCACGACCAGGATCACGGAGGCCGCCAGGAACAGCAGCGCCCCCCGTTTCTCCTTCGGGGTCTCGGTCCATCTGCGCCGTCCGGCCGCTGCCAGCCGGCGCAGACCCCGCGCGATCGTGATCAGCGGGTGGAGGACGTCCGTGGCGCCGTCGGCGGCCGTCCGGGCCAGCTCCCGGCTCCGGGCGAGCTGCGCGCTGCCGTTGCTCAGGATGCGGGGGAGGGGGCGCCGGGCCACTGCTGCCTCCAGAAGGTGCCTGTGGGCGGGATGCGTACGGGGTGGGGGGTCGTCAGAACTTGATGCCGCCGAGGAGGCTCGCCAGGCTCTCGCCGCCCGCCTTGATGCTCGGGGCGATGGCCGTGCTCGCCAGGTAGAAGCCGAAGAGCATCGCCACCACCGCGTGCGAGGCCTTCAGGCCGTCCTTGCGGAAGAAGATGAAGACGACGATGCCGAGCAGGACCACGCCTGAGATCGAGAGGATCATTTGAGTTCTCCTGGTTTGCGGGGACAGTCACCATGAGTACTTCCAGGCTCACAGGATGTATCCATACGATAAAAGGTGCAACTGGGTTAAAACTGGACGATTTCCCCCAGTCGGCGGAGCGGTCCCTGACCCGGGTTGAGCTGGGCTGTTGCGCTTCGCCGGGTCTGCGGTGATCTTTACCTCGGGCACATCGGGTCATGTGCGGCGCGAGCCAGTACCCTGGCGATTCACTCGTACGGCTGCGCCACCCGCAGGCGTACGCACCCGACTGACGCGCACTGGAGAGGCGGTCCGGACGATGACCGAAGTCCCCGACCCCGAGGTCGTGGAGCTGGCGACCAGGATCTTCGATCTGGCCCGGCGGGGACGGACCGGGGAACTCGTGGCGTACGTCGACGCGGGTGTCCCCGCCGACCTCACCAACGACCGCGGCGACTCGCTCGTGATGCTCGCCGCCTATCACGGCCACTCCGAGGCGGTACGGGCGCTGCTCGCCCGCGGCGCCGAGGCCGACCGGGTGAACGACCGCGGCCAGACCCCGCTCGCCGGAGCCGTCTTCAAGGGCGAGACGGACGTGATCAAGGCCCTCCTGGAAGGCGGCGCCGACCCGTCCGCCGGCACGCCGTCGGCCGTCGACACGGCCCGGATGTTCGGCCGGACGGAACTGCTCGAACTGTTCGGCGGGAACTGAGCCGACCGGTCTGACCTGCAACGACACACACAACGGGGGAGGCGGTACAGGGCCGCCGAAATTTCGGTCGCGGCAGACGGAAGCGCCGGGTCATCATGACGACGTGGTTCACGGACGTGATGGTTGGGCAGGTGTTGCCGCACCGCGCGGACCGTGACGCGGTCCGCAAGGGCCACCGACGAGAGGCAGAGGAAGATGGTCTACAGCAAGCAGGAAACGGCGGGCACTCCGACGTGTTGTCGCGCGGCCAGGTAGTTCACGTCCCCGGTTGCGTCGACGCTTGATGTGAGGCTGTTTCCCATGTTCGATCCGGTCATAGCGCCCAGCGGTACGCTGCTCGGCCTGCTCCAGCGGGGCCGCGGCGACGGCACGCTGCACGCGCTCACCGCCCCGCGTCCCGAGGCGCTCGCGGCGCTGAACCACTGCGTGCTGCGCGATCCCCGCCACGACTGGCAGGTGGAGAACCGCTCCCTCTACTACGCCCGCCTCTACCTCGACCTGAACGGCGAGCTGGACGAGGTCGAGGCCCATCTCTTCGACGCCCAGGACGTCCTCGACACGGACGAGTCGCGCACCGGACTCGCCCTCGCCGTCCTCGGGCACCTCGCCTCCTACGGCAGGCGGGACGCGCTCGAACTGCTGCGCAGGTACGCCGCCCACGGCTCCAACTGGGCCTGGGCCCTCGACGAACTGGCCCTGCGGGACGACGACGCGGGCCTGCGTGCCCTCGCCGCCCCCGTGCTCGCCCGCTTCCCGGCCGGTCCGGAGGGCGACGCCGAGCTGGCCGCGGCCGTCCGGGACGCCTTCGAGCCCCGCCCGTGGCGGTTGTGGGCCGAGGATCCGCGCCCATCGGTGGCCACGCGCGTGCGTGCCGCTCATGAGACCGGCTGTTTCGACCGCTGGCAGCGGCAGATGCGGCCGGCCGGACCCCGCCCCGGGTGGAGCGTGCGGGCCGTCTTCGAATGGGCCCAGCAGGGCTTCGACCGGGGCGCCGCGCTCCATGTGCCGGCGGCCCGATGTCTCACCGCCGTCGCGGGCCCCGAGGACCGGGCCGAGATCGTCCGGGCCGCCCAGGACGGCACCGACGGAGCCCGCTGCACGGCCCTGCGCTACCTCGCCGACGCGGGCGATCCCGCCGCCCTCGACCTGATCGAGGGCGCCGTGGCCACCGGCTCGACCGTCGTCGTGGACGCCGCCGTCGACGCCTTCGAACGGATGCGCTCCCTCGCCGCCGTCGACCGGGCCCGCGGCTGGGCCCGGCGCCCCGACGCGCTCGGCGCCGCCGCCGGACGCGTCCTCGCCTGCCGGGGCGGGGCGCGGGATCGCGACCTTGTCCTCGCCGCGCTCCGCGAGGCCGTACGGGGCGAGGGCCCCGACGCGCAGACCCTGTGGACCCTCGTCGACGGCACCGGACGGCTCGGCATCGCCTGCGCGGCCCCCGTCCTGCGCCACGTCTACCGCGAGACCGCCTCCTCCCACCTGCGCGGCCGGGCCGCACGCGCCCTCGCCGCCACCGACCCCTCCTTCGCCACCGGCTTCGCCGTCGAGTGCCTGTGGGACTGCGAGGAGACCACCCGCGAACTCGCCGCCCGGCACGCCGAGACCGGAGACGCCCGCGTCGTCGAGCGACTGCGCCGGCTCGCCGCCGACCCGGCCGAGGAGGACGAGGTGCAGACGGCCGTACGCAGCCGGATCGGGCCCGGGGAGACCGCGGTGTGACCCCCTGCGCGATGCTGCCGGGGCGGATCCGGGCCGCCGAGGTGAACAGGGGGCGACTGGCCGGTCAGGAGGGCGTGGACACCGCCTGACCTGCGCGGGTGCGCCTCGGAACGCTCATGGGACGTTCCTCGTCCGGAAAGATCGACGTTGACGCGTCCACGTCCGGCACGGCGACAACACCGGTATGCGTGTCGTCATCGTGACCGAATCCTTTCCCCCCGACGTGAACGGCGTGGCTCACTGCGCGCTCCAGACCGCCCGGCATCTCGTCGACCGCGGTCACGCCCCCGTCGTCGTCGCCCCGGCCCCCTCCCCCGAGCTTTCGGCTTCGCTCAAGCAGGGGGGACCCCCGACCGGCAGCAGCGCCGACGCGGGCGCCCCCTGCCCCGTCGTCCACGTCCCCTCCCTCCCGCTCCCCGGCTACCCCCAGGTCCGCGTCGCCCTGCCCAGCCGCCGCCTGGCCGCCACGATCGCCGAGCATCGCGCCGACGTCGTCCACCTCGCCAGTCCCTTCGTCCTCGGCGTGCGCGGCATGGCCGCGGCGGCCCGGCTCGGTGTCCCCGCCGTCGCCGTGTACCAGACCGACCTGGCCGGATACGCCCGTACCTACATGGGTGCCGGGGAGGCCGCCGCCTGGCGGCGCATCCGCTCCGTGCACGGTGCCGCCGACCTCACGCTCGCCCCGTCCAGCGCGGCCCTGCACGACCTCCGGGCGCACGGTGTGCCCCGGGTGGAGCTGTGGCCGCGCGGCGTCGACACCGAACGCTTCCGGCCCGGCCGCCGCGACGAGGCCCTGCGCCGCGCCCTCGCGCCGGACGGTGAGCTGATCGTCGGCTACGTCGGCAGACTCGCCCCCGAGAAGCAGGTCGAGCTGCTCGCCGGTGCCGCAGGGCTGGAGGGCGTACGCCTGGTGATCGTCGGCGACGGCCCCAGCCGGCCCGCCCTGGAGCAGGCACTGCCGGGCGCCCTCTTCCTGGGCCGGCGCACCGGTGACGACCTCGCCCGGGTCTTCGCCTCGCTCGACCTGTTCGTGCACACCGGCCCCTTCGAGACCTTCTGCCAGACCGTTCAGGAAGCCATGGCCAGCGGCCTGCCCGTGGTGGCGCCCGCCGCGGGCGGACCGCTGGACCTGGTCGCGCACGGGCACACCGGGCTGCTGGTGCCGCCGCGCGACGCGGACGCCGTGCGCGAGGCGGTGCGCGCCCTGGCCGCCGGGCCCGGGCTGCGGGCCGCCTTCGGGGCCGCCGGACGCGCCATGGTCGAGGGGCGCACCTGGGCCGCCGTCGGCGACCAGCTGATCGGGCACTACGCGAAGGTGCTCGCCGGGCGCCGGACGGCGGTGGCGGCGTGAGCGCGGGCGGCGGCAACAGCGGCGGGGCCTGCGTGAGCGCGGGCGGCGGCAACAGCGGCGGGGCCGGCGTGCGGGGCGGCGACGGTCCGTCGCTGCGGATCGTCCGGCTCGCGAACTTCGTCGCGCCGGCGTCCGGCGGGCTGCGCACCGCGCTGCGCGAACTCGGCAAGGGCTTCACGGCGGCCGGGCACGAGCCCGTGCTGGTCGTCCCCGGTGAGCGGCTGACCGACCAGGAGACCGAGCAAGGGCGGGTGATCACCCTGCCCGGGCCGCTGCTGCCCGGCACGGGCGGCTACCGCGTCCTCGCCGACAGACGGCGCGTGGCCCGGCTGCTGGAGGAACTCGCGCCCGACCGGCTTGAGGTGTCCGACCGTACGACCCTGAGGTGGACCGGCACCTGGGCGCGGCGCGCCCGGATCCCGGCGGTGATGGTCTCCCACGAGACCGCGGACGGCGTGCTGCGCACCTGGGGCCTGCCCGAGGGGGCCGCCCGGCGCGCCGCCGACGCCCTCAACGTCCGTACCGCGCACGCGTACGCGCGCGTGGTGTGCACCACCGAGTTCGCCGAGCGGGAGTTCGTGCGGATCGGGGCGCGCAACGTGGTACGCGCCCCGCTGGGTGTGGACCTGGTGCAGCGGCACCCGGGGCTGCGTGATCCGCGGGTGCGGGCACGGCACGCGCGCGTGGACGAGACGCTGCTGGTGATGTGCTCGCGGCTGTCCGTGGAGAAGCGGCCCGGCACGGCCCTGGACACCCTGGAGGCGCTGCGGCGGCGCGGACGCCGGGTGGTGCTGGTGGTGGCCGGGGACGGTCCGCTGCGGGCCCGCCTCGTCCAGCGGGCGCGCGAGCGGGCCCTGCCGGTCACCTTCCTCGGCCATGTCCGCGACCGGGCACGGCTCGGCGCGCTCCAGGCGTCCGCCGACGTGGCCCTGGCACCGGGGCCCGCCGAGACCTTCGGGCTCGCCGCGCTGGAGGCGATGGCGTGCGGTACGCCCGTGGTGGCGAGCGCGTCCTCCGCGCTGCCGGAGGTGATCGGCTCGGCCGGGGCGGCCGCGGCGGACCACGGCGAGGCCTTCGCGGACGCCGTGGACCTGCTGCTGCGACGCCCGGAGGCGGACCGGCGCGAGGCGGCACGCGCGCGTGCGGAGGGCTTCGGCTGGGACGCGGCGGTCGACGCGTTCCTCGCCGCCCACGACGCGGCTGTTCCCGTGCGGCCCGCGCGCCCGTCCGTGCCCGGGGGTGTGGGATGAGAGCCCTGGGCTCGCGGGAACCTGTGCGGTCCGGCGTGCCCCCGCGCTTCGTGGCCCTCGGTGACTCCCTCACCGAGGGCGTCGGGGACCCCGCCGGTGACGGGGTGTGGCGCGGATGGGCGGCGCTGCTCGCGGACGGCCTCGCCGAGCGGCGGGCCGGCTTCACCAACCTCGCGGTGAGCGGGGCGCAGACCGGGGACGTGCTGGAGCGGCAGCTGCCCGTCGCGCTGGAGCTGCGGCCCGGCCTGGCGTCCGTGGTCGTCGGCGTCAACGACACCCTGCGCTGCACCTTCGACATCCGGGCCGTGGCCGCCCGGCTCGACCGGGTCTACGCGGCGCTCACCGGGCAGGGCGCGATCCTGCTCACCGCCTGCCTGCCCGATCCGGGCACCATGCTCGGGCTGCCGGGGCCGCTGGCCCGTCCGCTGGCCCGGCGGCAACGCGCGGTCAACACGGTGGTGCACGCGCTGTCCGAGCGGTACGGGGCCCTGCATCTGCACGCCTGCGCGGGCGACTGGATCACCGACCGGGCGATGTGGAGCGCGGACCGGCTGCACCCCGCGGAGCGGGGACACCGGCAACTCGCCCTGCGCTTCCACACGCTGCTGGCCGCGCACGGCCTCGCGACCGGGCCCGCGCCGTCGCCCGAGCCGGAGTCCCCCGCCCCGGGCAGGGCGGCGAGCCTGTGGTGGCTGGCCACGGCCGGCACCGGCTGGGTCGCCCGCCGCTGCACCGACCTGCTGCCCCAGCTCCTCGCCCTCGCCGTCGACGAACTCCGCCACCGCGCCCGGGGAACCAGCGCCCGGCTCGACCTGCGGGCCTCCGCCGCCGTCTCGGCCGCCCTCACCGCCCTGCCGGTGGCGGAGCGGCAGGGCGTGGCCTGACCGGTTCCGCCACCGCGTGACGCCCGGCCGCCCGGCGTGCCGGCGCGGCCCGGGCTAGCGGCGGCGTACGGCCACGAACCGCACCGGTGTGCCGGGAACCGCCTGGGCGGCGGCCGGCAGGTCGGCGGGGCGGACCACCGCGATCACCGGGTAGCCCCCGGTGGTCGGATGGTCCGCCAGGAACACCACCGGCCTGCCGTCGGGCGGCACCTGGACGGCTCCCAGCACCATGCCCTCACTGGGGAGTTCACCCGGCCGGGCGCGCTCCAGGGCGGGTCCCTCCGTGCGCAGCCCGATCCGGTTGCTCGACGAAGACACCCGGTAGGAGCGGGAGACGAAGGTGCGGACGGCCCCGGGGGTGAACCAGCCGTCGCGCGGGCCGAGCGTCACCCGCAGCACCAGCTCGGCCGGAGGCGCGGGCTGCGGGGCGACGTCCACGCGCGCGTGCGCCACGCCCGGCCGGCCCAGCGGCAGCACCGTGCCGTCCGTGAGCGGGGCCGGGCCCAGCCCCGACAGCAGATCGGTCGAGCGGCTGCCGAGGACCGGCTCGACGGCGATGCCCCCGGAGACCCCCACATAGGCCCGTACGCCCGACAGGGCCGGGCCCACGTCCAGCAGCGCCCCGGCCGGCACGCGCACCGGAGCGCCCCAGGCGACCGGCCGGCCGTCCAGGGTGACCCGGCAGGGCGCGCCCGCCACCGCCACGGTGACGGTGGAACGAGGGCGCACGGCACAGCCGTCGAGGGTCGTCTCCAGCACGGCCGCGCCGGGCGGATTCCCGGTCAGCCGGTTGACGAGGTCAGCGGCGGGACGGTCCAGCGCCCCGGAAAGCGGCACCCCGAGGTGGGCGTGCCCCGGGCGCCCCCGGTCCTGCACGGTGGTCAGGGCCCCGGCCCGTACGACGGCCAGCGCGCGGTCCGTCATGCGCCCGCCTCGGGGACGAACCGCACGCACGTGCCGGGGGACAGCAGAGCGGCCGGCACGCGCGCGTGGTCCCACAGCACGGCGTCGGTCGTGCCGATCAGCTGCCAGCCGCCCGGCGACGAGCGCGGGTACACGCCCGTGTAGGGGCCGGCCAGCGCCACCGAGCCGGCCGGCACGGCCGTGCGCGGGGTGGACCGGCGGGGGACGTCGTAGCGGGGCGGCAGGCCGGTGAGGTAGCCGAAGCCGGGAGCGAAGCCGCAGAAGGCGACCCGGAACTCGGTCCGCGCGTGGACGCGGGCCACCTCCCGCTCCGGCACGCCCCAGTGCGCGGCGACGTCGGCCAGGTCCGGGCCGTCGTAGCGCACGGGGATCTCGACCACCTCACGCGCGCGGGGAGGGGCGGGCGGCAGGTCGGCGGCGGTCAGTTCGGCCGCCAGCCGGGCGGGGGAGTCGAGGCCGTCGAGGAGGACCGTACGGGCCGCCGGGACGATCTCGCGGGCCGTGAGCGAGCCCTCCGCGCGGCGCCGCAGCAGCTCCGCGTGCAGGGCCTGCGCCTCCTCGCCCGAGGAGACCTCGACGAGCAGGGCGTCCTCGCCGACGGGCAGGACCCTCATGTGAAGGCCTCCACCCGGACCCCCGAGGCCTCCAGCCGCTCGCGCACCCGGCGCGCCAGATCCACCGCGCCCGGTGTGTCGCCGTGCAGGCACAGGGACCGCGCGCGCACCTCGACGCGCGCCCCCGAGCGGGAGACGACCTCGCCGGAGCGGGCCAGGCCCAGGGACCGCTCCACGACGGCGTCGGGGTCGGTGACCACGGCGCCCTCCTGCGTGCGGGGGACGAGCGTGCCCGCGTCGGTGTACGCGCGGTCCGCGAACGCCTCGCCGACGACGGGCAGCCCGGCCTTCCCGGCCAGCTCCAGCAGGCGCGAGCCGGGCAGGCCGAGCACGGGCAGGGCGGCGTCCGCGAGGAGCACGCCGTCGACCACCGCGGCGGCCTGCTCCTCGTCGTGCACGACCCGGTTGTAGAGCGCGCCGTGCGGTTTGACGTAGGACACGCGGGCACCGGCCGCGCGGGCGAACACCTCCAGCGCGCCGACCTGATAGGCCACTTCGGCCGTCAGCTCGGCCGGCGGCACGTCCATCGCGCGCCGGCCGAACCCGGCCAGGTCCCGGTAGGACACCTGGGCGCCGATCCGGACCCCGCGCTCGGCCGCCAGCTCGCACACCCGGCGCATGGTGGCCGCGTCCCCGGCGTGGAAGCCGCACGCCACGTTGGCGCTGGTGACGACGGACAGCAGCCGTTCGTCGTCGGTGAGTTGCCAGCGGCCGAAGCCCTCGCCGAGGTCGGCGTTGAGGTCGATCGAGGTCACGGTCGTGTCTCCTGTCAGGCCACGCGGTACTGCTCGTCGCGGGCGTCGGTGAGGAACATCTGCCCCGGGGCGTGGGTGAGGGCGAACGGCGGACGCGAGGCCATGACGGCCGCCTGCGGGGTCACTCCGCACGCCCAGAACACCGGGATGTCGTCGGCTTCTGCGACCACCGGGTCGCCGAAGTCGGGGCGGTCGAGCTCGCCGATGCCGAGGCCCGCGGGGTCGCCGCAGTGTACGGGGCTGCCGTGCACCGCCGGCAGCAGACTGCTCTCCCGGATGGCCGCCGACAGGTGCCGGGGCGGCACCGGCCGCATCGACACCACCAGCGGCCCGTGCAGCCGCCCCGCCGGACGGCACTGCCGGCTCGTCACGTACATCGGGACGTTGCGGCCCTGTTCGACGTGGCGGATCGGCACGCCCGCCTCGCCCAGCGCCCACTCGAAGGTGAAGCTGCAGCCGATCAGGAACGACACCAGGTCGTCCCGCCAGTGGGCGCGCACGTCCGTCGGCTCGTCCACCAGCTCGCCGTCCCGCCACACCCGGTAGCGCGGCAGGTCGGTGCGCAGGTCCGCGCCCTCGGCGAGGACGGTCGAGAAGGAACCGGCGTCGGTGACGTCGAGGACCGGGCACGGCTTGGGGTTGCGCTGGCAGAACAGCAGCATGTCGTAGGCCCAGTCGGCGGGCACGGAGATCAGGTTGACCTGGGTGTGGCCCGCCGCGACCCCGGCGGTGGGGCCGGTGAGGCCGTCGCGGAAGCGGGCGCGGGCCGTTCGCGGGCTCCACGCGCGCGCGTGCTCGTCGGTGAGGACCACGGGGCGGTCCTCGGTGCCCGCGCGGCTCACGTCAGTTCCTTGCCGCGGGTCTCCGGCAGCCCGAGCAGGGCCAGCGCCGCGATGCCGTAGCCGATCGCCCCGAAGACCAGCGCGCCGCCCACGCCCCAGCTGTCCGCCAGGAAGCCGACCGTCGTCGGGAACACGGCACCCACCGCGCGCCCGGTGTTGTAGGTGAAGCCCTGGCCGGTGCCGCGCACGGCCGTCGGGTACAGCTCGCTCAGGTAGGAGCCGAAACCGCTGAAGATGGCCGACATGCAGAACCCGAGCGGGAAACCGAGCACCAGCACCAGGGTGTTGGCGCCGCTCGGTATGTTCGCGTACGCCACGATGCAGATCGCCGACAGCAGCGCGAAGAGCCAGATGTTGCGCCGCCTGCCGAGCTTGTCGGTGAGGTAGCCGCCGGTCAGGTACCCGATGAAGGCGCCCGAGATGAGGAACGTCAGGTAGCCGCCGGTGCCGACGACCGACAGGTCGCGCTCGGTCTTGAGGTACGTCGGCACCCAGGTGGCGAGCGTGTAGTAGCCGCCCTGGACACCGGTCGACAGCAGCCCGGCGAAGATCGTGACCCGCAGCAGGCCGGGCTTGAAGATGGCCTTGAACGAGCCCTTCTCCGCGCTCTGTTCGCGCGCCGCGGCGGCCTCGGGCGCGTCGTGCACGCTGCGCCGGACCCAGATCACGAGCAGCGCGGGCAGCGCCCCGGTCCAGAACATGATGCGCCAGGCCAGGTCGTCGTCGGCCACGGTGAAGACGAGGGTGTAGACGAGCGCGGCCAGGCCCCAGCCCACGGCCCAGGAGCTCTGGATCACGCCGAGCGTACGGCCCCGGTTCTTCGCGCTCGCGTACTCGGCGACCAGGATCGCGCCGACCGCCCACTCGCCGCCGAAGCCGAGGCCCTGCAGGGCCCGGAAGACCAGCAGTGTCTCGTAGTTGGGCGCGAAGCCGCAGGCGACCGTGAAGACCGCGTAGGTGATGACCGTGAGCATCAGCGCCTTCACACGGCCGATGCGGTCCGCGAGCATGCCCGCGAGGGCGCCGCCGACCGCGGAGACCACCAGCGTGACCGTCGTGAAGAGGCCGGTCTGACCGCTGTTCAGGCCGAAGTACGCCGACAGCGCGACCATGCTCAGCGGCAGTGTGAAGTAGTCGTACGAGTCCAGGGCATAGCCGCCGAAGGCGCCGGCGAACGCGCGGCGGCCACGCGGGCCCAGGGCCCTCAGCCAGCCGAACGCCCCGTCGTCCGAGGCGTGTTCGGCGTGCGCGGGGCGTGTGTCGTCGGTCAGCGCCGGCGGTGGAGGGGTCGTGCTCATGGGCACCTCGCAGAGGGAGGACGGAGGGTGCTGGAAGGAGCCGTGCCGTGCGGAAGCGGTGCGGCGCCGTTGGAGCGGAGGCGGCGCCGTGCGTAGCACCGTAGAGGATTGTTCAACGATCCCTCAATACCCATGTTGGTTCGTTCTTGGGATCTGCGATTGAATTCCGGCATGGCAGAGCAGCTGAAGGACCTCGCCGACGACCGGGCCCTGCTGGGGCGCACCAGCACCGCGGAACGGGTCGCGGACATCCTCAGGAGCCGCATCGCGGAGGGGTACTTCCCGCCCGGCACCCGGCTGTCGGAGGACAGCATCGGCGGTGCGCTCGGAGTCTCCCGCAACACGCTGCGCGAGGCGTTCCGGCTGCTCACACACGAGCGGCTGCTCGTCCACGAGCTGAACCGGGGCGTCTTCGTCCGGGTCCTGACCGTGGAGGACGTCGAGGACATCTACCGCACCCGCCGGCTGGTGGAGTGCGCCGTGGTGCGCGGCCTGGGCGAGCCGCCGTACGGGCTCGACGGGCTCGCGGGTGCCGTGGAGGAGGGGCGCCGGGCGGCCCGCGAAGGTGACTGGAAGGGTGTGGGTACGGCCAACATCCACTTCCACCGGGAACTGGTGGCGCTGGCCGGGAGCGAGCGCACGGCCGAGCTGATGCGCAGCGTTTTCGCCGAACTGCGGCTGGCCTTCCACGTGGTGGACGAGCCGGAACGGCTGCACGAGCCGTACATCGCGCGAAATGTCGCGATACTTCAGGCGCTTCAGGGCGGAGACCGCGAAGAGGCCGAGAACCTCCTCGCCGGTTACCTCGACGACTCGCTGGAACGGGTCGTGGAGGTCTACCGTCGGCGGGTGGGCGAGGACGGCTGAGACGGGGCGGCCCGGAGGCGTACCGCGCCGTTTGGGTCGATGTCGGACCCAGGACCTAGTCTGTGCACCGTGACTTCGCCTGCATCCACGGACAGCGTTCCGCCCCAGCTCAGCGCGGGGCCGCGCCCCGCACCGGGGCCGGCCGCCGACGAGGGCCTGGCGCGGCGCCTGCGCGCGCTCGCCTGCACCGCGCCGCTGCACGACCTGGACGTGCGCAAGGCCAACCTCGCGGGTGAGTACTCGGTGTACGGCATGGCGGAGGTCGCGCTCGCGGCCATCGACCTCGTCACCCTCAACATGGACTTCGACACGGGCGCGGACCACGACCAGATCGTCGCCCGGCTCGTCCCGCGCATCGCCGCCCAGGCCCCGCAGCGCCCCGCCGCCGAGCACGAGCGCGTGGCCCGCTGGGTCCTGGAGAACCTGATCAACGTGGGCAGTGTCGACCGCGGCTTCCGCGCGGTGTACGGCACGTTCGGCGCGGACGGCACCTATGTGCGCCGTGACTACGACTTCAAGCTCATCGAGGAGGTCCCCGGCCCCGGCGGCACGGTGTACCTGCGCACGACGGACGAGGCGGTCAACGTCCTCGTCGGCGCCCTCGACACGGACGTCACCAGCGCGCAGATCGCCGCCGAGGTCAAGCTGGAGGTGCTGATCAGCCGCGGCCGGCTCGCCGACGCCCAGCTCGCGGCCGAGCAGGCCCGCTACCGCACCGTGCAGTACTCGGAGACCCTCCGCAGGGCCCTGGACGCCACCCGGCGCAACGTCCGCGCGGTGGACTGGCTCACGGCCGTGCCCGACATGATCGCCGAGGCCCTGGAGCACGTGGCCGACCGCTACCGCCACGAGAACGCGATCCTCACCAACATCCGCAAGGCGCGCGACGAGTCCGAGGACCCCGAGCACAAGCGCCGCGCCGCCGAGCTGGTCGACATCGTCAAGGACTGCATCCGCCGCCACACCCAGCTGCAGTCCCGGCTGCTGGAGGCCGGGCCGCTGTTCCGCGCCGAGCAGGACCGCCAGGCCTTCGCGACACCGACGACCACCTCGGGGACGGACCTCTACGGCCATCTCCTCTCGCCCGTCCTGCCCCTGCCGCTGGAACAGGCGGTACGGGTCACGGACGCGTTCTTCGGCCGCGGGACCGGGCTGCGCACACCGGTGTCCGTCCGGGTCGCGGACCTCGTCGACATCCTGCTGACGCCGCCGGTGGAGCGGGAGCACCTGGGCGCCGAGATGCCCGAGCCGGACCTCATCGCCACCCCGGACGACAGCCGGTTCAGCGAGGAGCAGATGGCGGCGGCGCAGGAGCTGCTCGACCTGCCCGCGGACGCCCCGCGCCGGCTGTCGGGGCTGCTGGCACAGGCGCGCCGGCAGGACCCCGAGCTGCCGTACCTGGTGGCGCTGCTGGCGGTGCACGCGGCCAGCCCGCCGGTCGGCACGGCCTACCGCCAGGGCGAGCAGAAGCTGCTGTTCGCCGTGGACGACGGGACCGAGCTCGACGACCCGGAGTTCGGCGGCGCGGACCTGATCGTCGGCACCGCCCTGCTGGACGCGGCGGGGATGGCCGCGGACCGGACGGAAGCAGCATGAGTCAGTACGAGTGGCACAAGGAGTCCCGACCGTGAGCGAGCATGTCGAGTGGAGCGAGCCGGACACGGCGGCCCCCGCTGTCACCGCCGCCGTCACTCCCGCCGACGCCGCCGACGCGGCCCGGCTCGTGTCCTTCGGACTCCAGCCCAAACTGCAGCCCGCCCGCGACCAGGAGTACGCCGACCTGCTGCGGCGCTACCGCGAGGACCCGCCGTTCGCGCGGCTCGCCGACGCCGTGGCGACCGGACTGGGCCTGATCGTGCTGGAGGTGTCCCCGCGCGCGGGCATGGCCGTGACCGCCGCCGAGGACTCCGTGTTCGCCGTCCGCATGGGCGACTACGCGCGTCGCACCTCCGCCGACGGCGGCGACCGGTTCCTGCACGGACTGGCCCATCTCGCCGTCGCCGCCATGGCGTTCCCGCGCCCCGAGGACCTCGCCGACGACGGCTACATCGGCCGGGTCACCGTCAACGGCGTCGACGCCTTCGTGCGCCAGGCCTGCCGCCGCCTGGAGGAGCGCGCCGCCGAGCAGGGCGAGAACACCGACCCGGCCACCGACGCGCCCGGCCTGGAGGCCGCCTGGCGGATCTGGGTGCGGCGCAGCGCGACCGGCGCCACGAAGGACGCCCGCCGGCTCGCCGGCTCGACCACCGGCATCGTCGCCAAGGCCGTCGCGTTCCTCACCGACTCCGGCTTCCTGCAGCGCACCGGCGACGACAACGGCGGCACGTACCGCACGACCGCCCGCTACCAGCTCCAGGTGCGCGACATGGCCGGCAGCGCCGCCCTGGCCGAGCTGCTGGAGCTGGGCGTCGTCCCGGTCACCGACGGCACCGCGACGCTGCTGCCCCCCGAGGACGGCGACGCCCTGGACCTGGTCGCCGACGCCGGGCTGCCCTTCCACTCCTCCTGACCCCCCACTTCACGAAGCCATACGAGAGTCCGCCATGTACGAGCTGTCCCGCGTCCGCCTCTACTCCATCGGGCCCGCCGGTGCGCGCTACGCCGACACCGTGCTCGACCTGCGGGGCGTGGGCGAGATCGTGCCCGACCCCGCGCCCACGCAGGCGGAGTTCTTCGAGGAGGAGCCCGTCGGCCCGCCGCGCCGTCCCGCGCCCGCCGGCGTGCTCTTCCTGGAGAACGGCGGCGGCAAGTCGGTGCTGCTCAAGCTGATCTTCTCGGTGATGCTGCCGGGCCACCGCAACACCCTCGGCGGCGCCAGCTCCGGCGTGCTGCGCAAGTTCCTGCTCGCCGACGACTGCGGGCACGTCGCGCTGGAGTGGCAGCACGTGCTGACCGGCGAGTGCGTCGTCGTCGGCAAGGTCAGCGAGTGGCGCGGCCGGCAGGTCTCCAACGACCCGCGGAAGTTCGCCGAGGCCTGGTACTCCTTCCGGCCGGGGCCCGGGCTGAGCCTCGACAACCTGCCCGTCGCCGAGTCCACCGCCGTGCGGCCCCCCGCCGAGGGCCAGTCGGGCGCCCGCGGGCGGCGGCGCACCATGAAGGGCTTCCGTGACGCGCTCACGGAGGCGGGCCGGACCTACCCGCACCTGGAGGTGCACTGGGAGGAGATCCACGACCGCTGGATCGAGCACCTCGGCGACCTGGGCCTGGACCCCGAACTCTTCCGCTATCAGCGCGAGATGAACGCCGACGAGGGTGAGGCCGCCGGCCTCTTCGCGGTCAAGAAGGACGCCGACTTCACCGACCTGCTGCTGCGCGCCGTAACCGACACCCGCGACACCGACGGGCTCGCCGACCTGGTCAGCGGCTTCGGCAACAAGCTGGGCCGACGGGCCGAGCTGATGGCCGAACGCGACTTCACCGCCGGGTCCGTCGACCTGCTCGGGCGCATCGTCGAAGCCGCCGGGGCCCGCTCCCGCGCGCGGGACATCCACGCCGGGGCCGAGCGCCGCACCCGGACCCTGGCCCGCAGGCTGTCCGCGCGCGGAGTGCGGGAGCGGGTCCGGGCCGCCGACCTGGCCCAGCGGGTCACCGCCGCCGCGTACGCGGTCACACACGCCGAGGCGGCCCGCGAGCGCAGCGCGCTCATCGCCGCCGAACTCGCCTACCGGCACGCCTCCCTGGCGCTCGCCGCCGCCGAGAAGTCCGCCGCCGCCCAGAAGCGCGAACTCGCCGACGCCCGCACGCTGTACGCCGCCTGGCAGGCCGCCGAGGCCGTCCTGCGCCACCGCGCCGCCGCCGACCGGGTCACCCGCGTCTCGGCGGCCATCCAGGAGGCGGAGCGGGACGCCGCCCCCGCCCTGGCCGCCCGTTCACGGGCCGCCGTCGACCTCGTACGGGCGCTGCACGCCGCCGCGGAGAAGGCCGAGCACCGGGCCAACGAGGAGGAGGAGCGGTCCGCCGCCCTCCAGGAGGTCAGCGACGCGGCCTACCGCGACTCCACCGCCGCCGCCACGCAGGCCCAGCGCGCCCGCAGTGAGATCGGGCACCTCAAGCAGCGCCTCGCCGAGGTCGAGCAGGAGACCGCCGAGGCGGTCCGGGCCGGCTGGCTCGACGACAGCGCGCCGGACGCCGACCCGGCCCGCGCGGCCCTCGCCGCCAGCGACGCCGAGAAGACCGCCGTCGCGGCCTGGGACTCGGCCCGTGAGGCCTCCCACCGCGCCACGGAGCACGCGCGCGAGGCCGCCGCCACCGAGACCCGCGCGGAACTGACCGCGGCCCGCGCGGCCGACGCGGCGACGGCGGCGGAGCGGTCGTACGACGCCGAGCGCCGCACCGCCGAGGCGCTGGCGGCGGAGGAGCGGCTGGCCGACCTGCTCGGTCTGACCCCCGAGGCCCGCCCGGGCATCCCGCAGCCCCGCCACGCCACCGGCAGCGAACCGCCCGCCCCGTCCGGCCCCGGCGAGCAGGGGCTCAGCCCCGAGGAGCTCGACCGCTGCGCCGACGACCTGCGCGACCTGCTCGACGATGCCGTCTCCTCCGCGGAACGCCAGCTGTTCGAGCTGCGTACGGCCGCGGCCGACGACTCCCGCATCCTCGGCGCGCTCGGCGACGGCGGGCTGCTGCCGCCCGGCCCGGACGTGCTGGCCACGGTCGAGTTCCTCGGCGAGCACGGCATCCCGGCGCTGCCCGGCTGGCGCTACCTCGCCCAGGCCGTCGACCCGGCCGACCACGCGCGCGTGCTGGCCGCCCGGCCCGAACTCGTCGACGGCGTGATCATCACCGACCCGGACTCCCACGCACGCGCCCGTCAGGCCCTGAGCGACGCGGCGCTGCTGCCGCGCTCCGCCGTGGCGGTCGGCACCGCCGCCGCCCTGCTCGCACCGACACCCGCCCCGGACACCGACGGCGGCGACGTCTTCCTCGTCCCGCCGAACCCCGCCATGCACGACGAGCACGCCGCCGACGAGGAGCGGCAGGCCCTGCGCGCCCGGGCGACCGAGCGCGACGAGGAGATCCGCAGGCTCGCCGCCCGGCTCGGCAAGGACCGCGAGCTGGCCGCCCGGCTCGCCTCCTGGCGCACCGGCTGCCCCGCCGGGCGGCTGGCCGAACTGGCCCGCACCGCACAGGAGGCACGCGCGTTCGCCGAGGAGTCCGAGGCCGAACTGGCCGAGGCGCGCACCGTGCGGGCCGAGGCCGACGAGGCCGCCGCCGAGGCCGCCCGGGTCCGCGACGAGCGGCAGGAGGCCGCCCAGAAGGCCCGCCGCTCCGCCGACGCGCTCGCCGGACTCGCCTTCCGGCTGCGCGAGCGGGCCGGCTGGCAGGTCAAGCTGCGCGAACTGGCCGACGAGGCGGCGGAGTCCGAGGCGGGCGCCCAGGCCTGCCTGGAGCGGGCCCGAGCCGCCGACGAGGACCGGCGCGCCGCCCAGCGGGCCGCCGACGACGCCCGCCGCACCGCCCGCGCCCTGCGCGCCGAGCGTTCCGAGATCGCGGGCGCCCCCGACGACGTGCCCGAGGACGACGCCCAGGCCCCGAAAGCCTCCCTGCCCGCCCTGCGCGAGGCCTACCGGGCCGCGTCCCAGGTGTACGAGAAGGTCGGCGTGGGAGCCGACCTGAGGGCCGAACAGGCCCGCGCCGAGAGCGACGAGAGCGCGGCCCGCGCCGAGCTGGACCGGCTGAGCAACAAGGTCCGCACGCGCGCGGAGCAGCTCCTCGAATCCCCCGACGGATCCGACGGCCCCAGCCGCCAGGCCGCCGCCGCCCGCGCCGAGGAGCTGGTGCAGCTCCTGGAGACGCGGATGTCCAGCGCCAGCGAGCAGCTCGGCCGGCTGCGCGGCGAGGCCGAACGGCTGGCACCCGAGGACGGCGAGGCTCACACCGACCTGCCCGAGGAACTCCGGCCGCGCAACGCCGAGCACGCGCAGACCCTGCTGCGCACCGCCACGGCCGAACTCGCCTCCCGCACCGAGGCGCTCGACCAGGCCCGCGAGGCGCACGCGGAACTCCTCGACGCGCACCGCGCCGCCGAGGACGCGGCGAGCGGCTTCGACGAGATCGCGGCCATGCTCCGCGACCTGCTGCGCGAGCACACCACGGAGGAGGACCAGGAGGAGACCGAGCCGTACCCAGGCAGCCCGGAGGAGGCCCGGCAGGCGGCCGCCGAGGCCCGCCGCTCCCTGCGCGGCTGCGCCGCCGACCTGTCCGCCGCCGAGGCGGCCGTCCGCGAGGCCAGCGACATCCTCGTCAGACACGCCAACTCCACGCGCTACGAACAGGTCCGCACCCCGGCACGCCAGCAGATCCGCGAACTGCCCGCCTCCGCGCTGCCCGAGCACGCCCAGAAGTGGGCGGACGCCTTCGCCCCCCGGCTCCGCGTCCTGACCGACGAGCTGGAGCAACTGGAGCGCAACCGCGACTCGATCGTGGACCGGCTGCGCGGACTGGTCGAGTCCGCCCTGGCCACCCTGCGCTCCGCCCAGCGGCTCTCCCGGCTGCCGGAGGGCCTCGGCGAGTGGTCGGGGCAGGAGTTCCTCCGCATCCGCTTCGAGGAGCCCGACCAGGCCGTGCTCACCGAGCGGCTCGGCGAGGTCGTCGACGAGGCCACCCGCGCCGCCGTGAAGAAGAACTCCGACCTCCGGCGGGACGGCATGTCCCTGCTGCTGCGCGGTGTCGCCGCGGCCCTGCAGCCCAAGGGCGTCGCCGTCGAGATCCTCAAGCCGGACGCGGTGCTGCGCGCCGAGCGCGTCCCCGTCGGGCAGATGGGCGACGTCTTCTCCGGCGGCCAGCTCCTCACCGCCGCCATCGCCCTGTACTGCACGATGGCCGCCCTGCGCTCGAACGACCGGGGCCGCGACAAGCACCGGCACGCCGGCACGCTGTTCCTCGACAACCCCATCGGCCGCGCCAACGCCACGTACCTGCTGGAGCTGCAGCGGGCGGTGTCGGACGCCCTGGGCGTGCAGCTCCTGTACACCACGGGCCTGTTCGACACCACCGCGCTGGCCGAGTTCCCCCTGGTCATCCGGATGCGCAACGACGCCGACCTGAGGGCCGGCCTGAAGTACATCAGCGTCGAGGAGCACCTCCGCCCGGGCCTGCCGCAGCAGCCCCAGGCGGGGGAGGCGGTCCACAGCGAGATCACGGCGACCAGGATGTTCAAGCGCCCGGTGTCCTGAGGGCTCCTTCAGTCGGCCGCCCGGGCGGTGACGGGAGCGGGGGCCGTCGCGTCCGAGCGGTGCTCGGCGAGGACGCCCGTGCGGTGCCGCTGGACGAACCAGTAGTAGGCGAAGCCGCCGCCCGCGATGACGGCGACGAACAGCACCGCGCCCCAGCGCAGATACCAGTGGTAGGGCGCCGTGGCGTTGTAGACGGCGGCCCGCGGCCAGATCAGGTTCAGCGTCATCGCCGCGCCCCACAGCACGGCGAGGATGTTGACGGGCAGGCCCCAGCGGCCCAGCGAGAACCGGCCCTCGCCCGCGGGCTGCCACCTGCCGCGCAGCCGGGCGACCAGGAGCGGCACCGTGACGCCCAGGTAGGCGAGGTAGATCATGATGATGCCGATGCTGGTGACGACGGTGAAGATCTGCGGCTGGCGGATGTTGACCACCAGGATCGCCAGCGCGAGGACCCCGATGATCACGGTCGGCAGGACCGGCGTCTGGAAGCGCGGGTGGCACTTGGCGAGCCTGGCGGACGCCGGAAGGTTGTTGTCGCGGGCCATCGCGAACGCCAGCCGGACCGCCGCCGTGTGCACCGCCAGCGCGCACACCGTCACCGCGATCAGCACGCACCACAGCATCGCCTTGCCGGCCGTCGGGCCGAGCACGTCCAGCACGATGTACTGCAGGCCGTCCGTGGACAGCTTCTCGCCCTTCAGGCTGGACACGCTCATCAACGCGAGCAACAGGATCAACCCGCCGAGGACGAAGGACGCGACGATCGCCCGGATGATCGCGCGGGGCGCGTTCCGGGTCGGGTCCAGGGACTCCTCGCCCAGCGAGGCGGCGGTGTCGAAGCCGTACATGACGTACGCCGAAGCCAGCGAGGCCACCAGGAAGGCGCCCAGGTACCCGTTCCCGTAGCCCGCACCGGTGCCGTGCGTCTCCATGACGACCTGCGGACCGCGCGTGAGGTGGACGGCGAACATGACGATCAGGACGACGGTGGCGATCAGCTCGATGAACACGCCCGCCGTGTTGATCCGGGCCATCAGCTTGACGCCGAAGGCGTTCACGAGGGTCGTGAACAGGATCAGCACCGCGGCCAGGATGACCGCGTTGGTCGCCACGTCGTAGGTACCGGTGCCGTCCCTCACGAACTGGAAGAACGACGAGATCTGCGGCAGCGTCAGCTGGTAGGCCAGCGCCACGGCCGATATGGACACGATGGACGCGATCAACATCATCCACCCGGCGAGCCAGCCCAGATGCGGATTGCCGATCTTCTTGGACCAGTTGTAGACGGAGCCCGCGACGGGGTAGCGCGCGGCGAGCTCCGCGAAGCACAGCGCGACCATGAACTGGCCGGCGAAGACCATCGGCCACGACCACCAGTACGCCGGGCCGCCGCTGCCGTAGCCGAAGTAGAACAGCTGGAAGGTGCCGGTCAGGATCGAGATGTAGCTGATGCCGGCGGCGAAGGTGTGGAAGTTGCCGAGGGTGCGTTTCAGTTCGGGCCGGTAGCCGAACTCGGTGAGTTCGGCGTCGTCGTGGCCGTGGGTGCGGGCGGACTGCGCGGTTCGTCTCATGGGCGGTTCCTCAATGGGTGTTCCCTCAGGGCCTGTCCGGTCGGTCGAACCAACCCTGGGGGGTGGGGCGGGTGTTGCGCCAGATGTGCTTCGTCTCGCGATATCCGGCGGCATCTCGTCGGCGCCGGCGGGCGGCCACTGCCGCAGGCGAGCCCCGCGGGCCCGAGTGCGCGTCCGAAGCCGGACTGCTTGCATCCGGACTGCTTGCATCCGCCCCACTCCGCCTGCGGGACGTAGCGGTGGTAGTCGTCGATCCAGACCGTGCCGGGCGGGTGGGAGAACCCGTCGGCGAGGTCCGGCCGGTCCGGGCGCGCCCGCCGCACCGCAATCCCGCCCCCTCGGCCACGCCTCGCGCCACGTACGCCTCGGCCCTGGCCGGGTGAGCCGCCGAGATCAGCGGCCCGCTCCGCCCCCGCTCGTCGAACGGCCCGCCCAGCCGGATCGCCTTCGCGCGTCGACCGCGCCCCGCCACTCACCGTCAAGGAACAGGTCCGGCCTGCGCGCTTCCCAGTCGCTCGACGAGCCATGCGTGGAAGATCCCGATGTGGTGCTCGCTGGGGACCAGCACACCGCCCTCGCGGTACGCCCGGGAGGCCATCGCCGGCTGCGTCCGTTCACAGGCCGCGAAATCCTGGGCGTTGACCCTGTGAAAGAGTTCCACGGACTTCGACAGATCCGCGCCCGACCGCACCACGTCGGGTGCGTACAGCCAGTCGCACTCCACGACCGTGCGGTCCTCGGCGAGCGGGAACATGCGGTGCAGGATGACGTGGTCCGGGACGAGGTTGACGAAGACGGTGGGCCTGACCGTGATGGCGTAGTAGCGGCGGTCCTGCTCGGTGCTCACGGCGGGAAGCCTGCCGAAGCCCGCGCTGCCGTCGACCGTGAAGCCCTGGACGTCGTCGCCGAACTCCGCGCCGTGGCCCACGTAGTACTGGGCGGCGTACCCGTCCGCGAACTCCGGCAGCACCTCGGTCAGTTCGGGGTGGATCGTCGCGCAGTGGTAGCACTCCATGAAGTTCTCGACGATCAGCTTCCAGTTGGCCCGCACGTCGTAGGAGATGCGTTTGCCGAGCGTGAGGTTCTCCGTGCCGTAGTGCTCGATCGCGGCGGCGTCGCCCAGCCGCTCCACGGCGGCGCGCACGACGGTGTCCTCGAAGGAGGGCGGCTCGTCCGCCAGGCACACCCAGGCGTAGCCGAGCCACTCGCGCAGATCAACCTTGATCAACCCGTACGCGACCCGGTCGACGTCCGGCATCTTGATCAAGTTGGGTGCGGCGATCAACTTCCCGTCGAGGTCGTACGTCCAGGCGTGGTACGGACACTGGAGCGTACGGCGGACCTCGCCCGCCTCCTCCGTGCACAGCCTGGCCCCGCGGTGCCGGCAGACGTTGAGGAAGGCGCGCAGCTCGCCCGTGCGGGTCCGGGTGATGACGACGCTCTCGCGACCGACCTGGACGGTGCGGAAGGCGCCCGGACGGTCCAGGTCGGCACTGCGGACCGCGCAGCACCACAGGGACTCGAAGACGTGCTCCTGCTCCTGCCGGAAGATGTCCGGGTCGGTGTAGTAGCGGCCGGGGAGAGTGGCGAGCAGGCTCGGGGTGATGGGGGTCGTCGTCACGAGGGAACGCCTCCTACCGGCGGATGCGGGTCATCTTCGGGTCGAACAGCGGCTCGTCGGCGACCGTGGCCGGGACCTTCTCGCCGATGTACTCGATGTGCACGCCCGTACCGGTGGCGAGACCGGCGGGCAGCCAGGCGTAGGCGACGCAGCGGCCGAGCGTGTAGCCGTACGACGCGCTGGTGACGTATCCGGCGGGCACCCCGTCGACGTGGACGGGCTCCTTGCCCAGGACGACGGCGGCCGGGTCGTCGAGGAGGAGGGGCGTGAGCCGGCGGGTGGGCGCCGGGCGGTCCCGCAGCGCGTCCTGCCCGACGAAGCCCTCCTTGTCCATGCGCACGGCGAAGCCGACCCCCGCCTCGAACGGGTCGTGCTCGGCGGTCATGTCGACGCCCCAGGCGCGGTACCCCTTCTCCAGCCGCAGCGAGTTGAACGCCGAGCGGCCGGCCGCGACCACGCCGAGCTCCCGGCCGGCCTCCCACAGCGTGTCCCACAGCCGGAGCCCCAGATCGGCCGTGGTGTACAGCTCCCAGCCCAGCTCACCGACGTAGCTCAGCCGCATCGCGGTCACCGGGACGTGCCCGATGTACGTCTCCTGGGCCCGGAAGTAGCCGAACGCCTCGTGCGAGAAGTCGTCCGGGGTGAGCGGCTGGACGAGGTCGCGGGCGAGCGGTCCCCAGACGCCGACGCAGCACGTGCCCGAGGTGATGTCCCGGATCCGCACGTCGCCGGGCGCGTGGCGCAGCAACCAGTCCAGGTCGGCGGGGGAGTTGGCCCCGATCTGGAAGCGGTCGGGCGCGAGACGGGCCACGGTCAGGTCGGAGCGGATGCCGCCCGAGTCGTCGAGCAGCAGGGTGTAGGTGACCGCGCCGGGCCTCTTGCGGAGGTTGTTGCTGGTCATGCGGTCGAGGAAGCCCAGCGCCCCGGGGCCGGTGACCTCCAGGCGGCGCAAGGGCGTCATGTCGTAGAGGGCGACGCCCTCACGGGTCGCCCTCGCCTCGGCCGCCGCGATCGGGGACCAGTGGCGGGCCGACCAGGCGTCGCGCTCGGGGAGGGGCCCGAGGGCGTCCACGAGCGGGGCGTTCGCCTCGTACCAGTGCGGGCGCTCCCAGCCGCCGCCCTCCAGGAAGTACGCGCCGAGCTGCTGCTGCCGGGCGTGGAAGGGACTGACCCGCAGGGGGCGCGGCTGCTCCACCGGCTGGAGCGGGTGGATGACGTCGTACACCTCGACGAACTGCCGCGCGCCGCGTTCGAGCACGTACGACGGTGAACGCTGCGCCTCCTCGAAGCGCGTGAGGTCGCACTCGTGCAGGTCCAGCGCGGGCCGTCCGTCGACCATCCACTCGGCGACGGCCCGGGCGGCACCGGCGGAGTGCGTGACCCAGACCGCCTCGGCCAGCCAGAAGCCGCGCAGGTCCGGGGACTCGCCGAGCAGCGGCATGCCGTCGGGCGTGAAGGAGAAGACGCCGTTGAAGCCGCCCTCGATCCGCGTGTTCCGCAGGGCGGGCATGAGACGGCGGCAGTCGGCCCAGCTGGGAGCCCAGTCCTCCTCGGTGAACGGGTACGAGGACGGCATGTCCATGTTCCGGGCACGGGCCTCGTCGTAGGGCGGGACCGCGAACGGGTCGACGGGCAGGGGCCGGTGGGCGTAGGAGCCGATGCCGATGCGGTCGGTGTGCTCGCGGAAGTACAGATCGCGGTCCTGGAACCGGAGGATCGGCTTCGAGGTCTCCGCGGTGGCACCGCTCAGCTCGGGCAGCGGCCCCGTCCGGGCGTACTGGTGGGCCAGCGGCTGCAGCGGTACGTCGATTCCCGCCATGCGGCCGATCACCGGGCCCCAGAATCCGGCCGCCGACACGACGTGGTCGGCCGGGAAGGTGCCCCGGTCGGTGACGACGGCGGTCACGCGGCCGTCCCGCTGCTCGATCCCGGTGACCGTGTGCCGGTCCAGGAAGCGGGCGCCCCGCGCGGTGGCCCGGGCCATCTGGGCGCGGGAGGCGGGCAGGGCACGGGCCAGTCCGTCGCCCGGGGTGTGGAAGCCGCCGAGGACCACCGACGCGTCGATCAGCGGCCAGAGTTCCTTGCAGCGCGCGGCGCCGACGACCTCGCCGCGCACACCCCAGGAGGCGGCGTAACCGGCCCTGCGGCGCAGCTCGGCGAGACGCTCGGGGGTGGTGGCCAGCTCCAGACCGCCGACCCGCTGGAAGCACGGGACGCCGTCGACTTCGAGCGAGCCGAACTTCTCGACGGTGTACCGGGCGAAGGCCGTCAGTGTCCTCGACGGGCTGGTCTGGAAGACGAGGCCGGGCGCGTGCGAGGTGGAGCCCCCGGGGGCGGGCAGGGGCCCCTGTTCGAGGACGGTGACGTCGGTCCAGCCGCGGGCGGTCAGCTCGTCGGCGAGGGAACAGCCGACGATGCCGGCGCCGACGACGACCACGCGGGGGATCTCGGATGTGCGGGACATGCCCCTCCTTGACCTTGTCTGGTCCTTGGCCTGCCTTGCCTTGCCATGCGTTGCGTTGACTTGTCTTGCCGGGACGGGACGCACGCGCTGGGGGAGCGGGTGTCGGGGTGACCGGGCTGGGGGAGCAGGTGTCGGGATGAACGCACTGGAGGGCCGGGGGTTCGGGCGGGGGAGGTACTCGGCCGGGAGAAGCACTTGAGACGGGCGGGCCAGCCGGCCCGAGAGCGGACCGGCCACCTGGTGGGTCGCTCAGGGCGCGGGCACGTTCCGCCGCTCGGCCGCGATCGCGGTGTCCGGGCCGTGCCCGGCGTGGACGAGTGTGTCGACCTCGATCGTCAGCACCTCGACCGGTGCGCCCCTCTCGACAGCGACTACGGCACCTACCTCGTGTGGCACGACCAGACTCCTCCGCTGTTGCGCACTGCACGATGGGTTGCGCGATGAGGAACATAGTGAGAACGCCGTGGAGGGGCCGTCAAGGGGGTGCGGGTCAAGCCTGGGAAAACAGCGACGGGGCGGACGAAACCCGTCGGACACAAACGGAAGTGGGGCGGTGGGAAGCCGCCGGGGGCGAAATGGAAACGGGGTACGGAAGCCGCCGGGCGTGAAAGGGAGGAGGGGCCGGCAAGGGGTACCGGCACGCAGGCGGGCGCGAACTGGACAAGACCCTCCGGGCGCACAGCAACGCGGGACCAGCCATTCCGCTGGTCCCGCGTGGTGTCAGTGGCGTTCCCGCCGGCCGGCCAGGGCTGCGTCAGAAGCCGTACCCCATGCGGCGTGACAGCTCGACGGCCGCCGCCTCGGTCCGTTTGGCCACCTCCTGCAGCCGCTCCGGGCTCAGCCGGTACACCGGCCCCGAGACGCTCAGCGACGCGATGACCTGCCCGTCGTGCGCACGGACCGGCGCCGCCGCTGCGGCCAGGCCGATCTCCAGCTCCTCGACCGTGATCGCGTACCCCTGCTGCACCACCGCCTCCAGCTCGCCGCGCAGCAGGGACGCCGCCGTGACCGTGCGCTCGGTGAAGCGGTGCAGCGGACGCGCCAGCAGGCCCTCGCGCAGGACGGGCTGCATGTGCGCGAGCAGCACCTTGCCGCTGGACGTGGCGTGCAGCGGGGTGCGCCGGCCGAGCCAGTTCTGCGCGGTGACGGACGCGGTGCCGCGGGCCTGCATGATGTTGACCGCCGCGTCGTCGTCCAGGACGGCGATGTTGACGGTCTCGCCCAGTTCGTCGGCGAGTTCCCGGCATATCGGCACGCCTTCCTGCGAGACGTCCAGCCGCACTGCCGCCGCCCCCGCGAGGCGCAGTACGCCGGCTCCCAGGTAGTACTTGCCGCGGTCCTTCGCCTGCGCCACCAGGCCACGGTTCTCCAGGACGCCGAGCAGCCGGAACGCCGTGGACTTGTGCACCTCCAGCTCGTCGGCGATCTCGGTGACGCCCACCTCGCCGTGCCGGGCGAGGATCTCCAGCACGCTCACGGCGCGATCCACCGACTGGACCGCGCTGGCCGCGCCTCTGCCGCCCGGCTTCGCCGCGCTCTGCGTGGGGTCCTCCTCAGGGGACGACTGCTTCTGCGTGCGGGTCATGGCCAACTCTCACCATCTGGCGGCCCTTGTTTGGGCCGCATCTGCGGGAACCCCTTGACGCGGCGGTCACCCCGCCCGGATTCTGTTGCGCACAGCGCTTTCTCATGCGCCATGTGAAACATCATGTTACCGAAGCGTCCGGATCGCGTAAGGGGCCGGGCGCCCGGAGAGGGCTCGGTTTCGGCGGCAGGGCCGGACGACGTGCACCCATACCTTCCCGCGTCAGGATCCTTCGCTGCCCGGCCCTCCACGAACTGTCTACAAAACGAGCTGTCCACACGTCTGGCCGAAGGGTCCGGCCCGTTTCCGGACCGAGAGGGGGGCCCGTGATTCCCGTCTGCCGCCTCGAAGACCTCCCCAAGGGCGAGTCCGTCCGCGTCGAGACGACTCCGCCCGTCGCCGTGTTCCACACCGACGACGGCGATCTCTACGCCGTCGACGACACCTGCACCCACCAGGACGCCTCCCTCTCCGAAGGCTGGCTGGAGGGCTGCCTGGTCGAATGCCCGCTGCACGCCGCCTCGTTCGACCTGCGCACGGGCATTGCGACCTGTCTCCCGGCCCGCCGCCCCGTCCGCACCCACCGCGTCACCGTCGACGGCGGCGTCATCCACGTGCAGATCGCGGCGGAGGAGGGGACTGCGGCATGAGAGCGGAGGAGAGGACGGCGGCATGAGAGGCGAGCGCGGGGGCGGGTGCCGTACCGGTGCGCTCGGTAGCCCGGGCACGGAGCGTGGGTGCGCGGCGGCGGGCGGAGCCGCCGGTACACGCGTCCGGGGGAGGCACGCCGCATGCGAACCGTGACCATCATCGGTGCGTCGCTCTCCGGTCTGTACGCCGCCCGCGAGCTGCGGGCCCAGGGGTACGACGGCCGTCTCGTCATGGTCGGCGACGAACCCCACCAGCCCTACGACCGCCCCCCGCTCTCCAAGGACTTCCTCACCGGCCGGGCCGACGAGACCCACCTCGCCCTCACCGACGCGGAGGAGACCGGTGAACTCGGCGCCGAGTGGCTCCTCGGCGTCCGCGCCCGGGCGCTCGACGCCCGCGGCCGCGCCGTGCTGCTGGACGACGGCCGCACCGTGTCCACCGACGGCGTCGTCATCGCCACGGGCGCATCCGCCCGCCGGCTGCCGGGCGACGGCCTCGCCGGGGTGCACACGCTGCGCACCCTCGACGACGCCTCGGCCCTGCGCGAGGAACTCGCCCGCGGCCCGCGCCGGGTCGTCGTCATCGGCGGCGGCTTCATCGGTGCCGAGACCGCCTCGTCCTGCTCCTCCCTCGGCCACTGGGTCACCGTCGTCGAAGCCGCCCCGCTCCCGCTCGTGCCCCAACTCGGCACGGAGATGGCCGCTGTGTGCGCCGCACTGCACCGCCGTGGGGGAGTGGACCTCCTCACCGGCACCGGCGTGGCCGGGCTGCGCGGCACCCTCGGCGTCACCGGCGTCGCCCTCACCGACGGCCGGACTCTCCCGGCGGACCTCGTGGTCGTCGGAATCGGCGCCAGCCCCAACACGTCCTGGCTCGCCGGATCCGGACTGGCCCTGCGCGACGGCGTCCTGTGCGACGACGGCTGCGTGACGTCTCTGCCGCAGGTGGTCGCTGTCGGAGACGTCGCCCGCGTCGGCGGCAGCCGCGCCGAGCACTGGACGTCCGCCACCCGGCAGCCCCGTGCCGCCGTGGCCAACCTGCTCGCCGGACGCACCGCCGAGACCGCGGATGCCGTCCCCTGCTTCTGGTCCGACCAGTACGGCGCCCGCATCCAGTTCGCCGGCCGCCGCGGGGACGGTGACACCGTCCACATCGCCGAGGGCGAACTCTCCGGCGGCGCACCCGCCGAGGGCGGGTTCCTCGCCCGGTACGAGCGGGACGGCCGTACCACCGCGGTGCTCGCCGTGGACCGCCCCCGTCCGTTCATGAGGGCGAGACGCGAACTCAGCCAGGGGTTGGGGTGAGGAGAAGGACGAGCGGTCCGTGACCGGCTCAAGCACCCGGTCCTCAGGCACCCGGTCCTCAGGCACCCGGTCCTCAAGCACCCGGTCATCAAGCACAGGCTGACCCAGACCGGTCGTACGCCCAGTGGGTCCGGTTGTACGCCCGGTCGGCCCCACCCCTCACAAGAGGCGCGACCGCTCCACCCGGAAACCCCTCAGGAGTGGGACAGTTGCCCGGCCCCGCTCCGCCTGCGTATCCGCCCCTGCGCGCGCTCGGCGGCACGCGTCTGGCGCCTGGCCCTGCGGCGCTCCCGTCGCAGCGCCCGGGCCGTGCTGCTCGGCATGGACACCACGCCGTTGCGCTGGTTCCAGACCTGGCGCGTCACCCAGACGTCGAGGACTCCCCAGGTCGCCACGATCGTGCTGACGACACTGCTGATCACCATGGGGAACGCCAGCCACGACCCGGCCATCGCGCACAGGAACGCCACCATCGCCTGCATCAGGGTCAGGGCGATGATGAGCACCGCCCGCACGGCCGCCGTCCGGACCGGATCCGGCAACCGGCGCCGCCGCGCCGGCTCCTCGACCCACAAGGGCCGGTACTGCTGCCGCGCGCGGGCGGCGCGCCCCGCCTCGGACGCCGGGGCGTCCTCCCGGTGCACTCGGGCTATCCCCTCGTGGACCGGCGCCACCTCCCGATTGACCCGGGCCGCCGCCTCCGCGACCGGGATCGCGTGATCGGCTGCCCCGGTCTCCCGGCGCCCCCTCACTCGCGCCCCGCCGCTCCCGGACGCCCTGCGCCGCTCCGCCGTGCCCATCACCGTGTCACTCCCCACCGCCAGCATGCCGCTCGGTCGCACCCGAAGACCCGTGCTTCCCAGTGGCTTGCCCGGCTTGCGCTGTTTTACGCCGCCCAGGTGCGGGACGCGGCTCCTGTGGCCGATTCCGCCCCCGTTCCCCTATGGAAAGGACGAACAAGCCCTCCCGAAGATTCCCCCGAACGGAAAAGATTCAGCCAACCACCGTGGCCGACCGTGCAGATCGGCTCGCGCTGCCACCATCGGTTTCGGGGAGACAACTCCCGCAATGCCAGGACAACTCCCCATGCCCGGCCGCTGGCGCGGAAGTTCATGCTCCGGACCGGTCTTCGAGTTCCCTGTCCGTCGGTAGTAGGCTCGCGCCGTTTGTTGACGCACATGTGTACCCCCGGTAGCCCGGGGGCCCGAGCAGGGGGAGGCCATGCGCTTTCGCGGGAAGTCCATCCGCCGGAAGATCGTGGCGCTGCTTCTCGTGCCGCTGGTGTCCCTGACCGCGATCTGGGCCTTCGCCACGGTGCTCACAGGGCGTGAGGCGGCCGACCTGTTCAACGTGTCGTCCGTGGTCGAGAAGATCGGCTACCCCATCGAGGACACCGTCCGCGTCCTCCAGGAGGAGCGCCGCCAGACCCTCGTCCACCTGGCCGACCCCCGCGCCTCCGACGGGCTCGCCGCGCTCCGGCGCGCCCGTACCGCCACCGACGAGGCCGTCGGCAGCATCCGGGAGAACGCCCGCAATCCCGACGTGCTCGACGCCATGGGCGAGCACACCGCCGAGCGCCTGACCGCCGTCCTGGACGCCTTCGACGGCATCGAGTCGCTGCGCCGCAGCGTCGAGGACGGCACCGTCAACCGCTCCCAGGCCCTCGACCTCTACAACCGGCTCGTCGACCCGTGCTACGTCCTGCTGGCCCATCTGCACGTCGTCGACAACGTCGAACTGGACAAGCAGTACCGCGCGTTGGTCAACCTCGCCCGCGCCCGTGAACTGCTCGCCCGCGAGGACGCCCTGCTCGGCTCCGCCCTGGTCGTCGGCAGGATCTCCCGCTCCGAGGAGCGCGACATCTCCGACCTCGTGGCCCAGCGCACCGTGATGTACGACGTCACCCTGCCGCTGCTGCCCGCCGCGGAGCGCGACCGCTACGACAGCTTCTGGAAGAACGCCTCCTCCGCCCCCCTGCGCGTGGCCGAGAAGGCCGCGCTCGGCTCCGAGGCCGGAACCCCTCGTGGCGTCACCGCGAAGAGCTGGGACAGCGCCGCCGGCGACGTGCTCGACGAACTCGGCACCCTCAACGACCAGGCCAACGACCGCTACCAGGACCGCGTCCACCCGGTCGCCGTGGGCGTCATCACCAAGGCGGTCATCGCCGGCGTCCTCGGCCTGATCGCCCTCCTGCTCTCGCTCGTCCTGTCGGTGCGCGTCGGCCGCACCCTCATCCGCGACCTGCGGCAACTGCGGCTGGATGCGCACGAGGCGTCCGGCGTGCGGCTGCCCAGTGTGATGCGCAGGCTCTCCGCCGGTGAGCAGGTCGACGTCGAGACCGAGGTCCCGCGCCTGGAGTACGACAGGAACGAGATGGGCGAGGTCGGCCAGGCGCTCAACACCCTGCAGCGCGCCGCCGTCGAAGCCGCCGTCAAACAGGCCGAGCTGCGCGCCGGCGTCTCCGAGGTCTTCGTCAACCTGGCACGCCGCAGCCAGGTTCTGCTGCACAAGCAGCTCACCCTGCTCGACGCCATGGAGCGCCGCACCGAGGACACCGAGGAACTCGCCGACCTGTTCCGCCTCGACCACCTCACCACCCGCATGCGCCGGCACGCCGAGGGCCTCGTGATCCTCTCCGGCGCCGCACCGTCCCGCCAGTGGCGCAAGCCCGTGCAGCTCATGGACGTCGTCCGCGCCGCCGTCGCCGAGGTCGAGGACTACGAACGCATCGAGGTCCGCCGTCTTCCGCGTATCGCCGTCACCGGTCCGGCCGTCGCCGACCTCACCCACCTCGTGGCCGAACTCCTCGAGAACGCAACGGTGTTCTCCCCGCCGCACACCGCCGTCCAGGTCCTGGGCGAGCGCGTCGCCAACGGCTTCACACTCGAGATCCACGACCGGGGCCTCGGCATGGCGGCCGAGGCGCTGCTGGACGCCAACCTCCGGCTCGCCGAGACGCCGGAGTTCGAACTGTCCGACACCGACCGGCTCGGCCTGTTCGTGGTCAGCCGACTCGCCCAGCGGCAGAACGTCCGGGTGTCCCTGCAGCCCTCCCCGTACGGCGGCACCACGGCCGTCGTGTTCATCCCCGACGCGCTGCTCACGGACGACGTCCCGGACACCAACGGCATCGGCTTCCGGCTCGACCGCCCCCAGCTCGCCCCGGACAGTGAACCGAAGGACGGCCGCCGCGCCGCCCTGTCCAAGGCGCCCGCACCGCGACCCGGTCTGCCGGCCTCGCTGCTGGACGGACCCGTCGAACTGGAGGCGCCCGTCGAGCTGGACGCCATCGGTGACTTCCCCGGCGCCCTGGAGGACGAGGACAGCGAACACGGCGGTCTGTTCCGCCCCCGCCACTCCCTCACCCGCGCCCCGGACGAGACGGCCGGACGCCGCACCGGCCACCCGCAGAGCGCCGACGCCCGCGACTCGGGCAACCTGACCGGCGCCGACGAGGAGCTGAACGCTCCGGTCCCGCTGCCCCGCCGCCACACTCCCAAGCTGGTCAGCTCCCACGGCCGCCCGGTCACCGAGCAGCGCACCCGGCGGGGGAGGACCGACGAGGAGACCGCGGACACCCGCCGGACGGAGCCGGGCAGCACGTCCCCGCTCCCGTCCCGCCGCCGCACCGAGGGGTCCGCGAGCGGCCGGTCCACCGGGCCGGAACCGGCTTCCGCGCTGCCGGTGCGCCGCCGCACCGAGGGCTCCGCCGCCGGTGGCCGACCGGGAGAGGAACGGCCGGACGTACCGCCGCTGCCGACCCGCCGCGGGACGGAGTCCTCCCGCCGGAGCATCGGTGCCGCAGGGAGGAACGCGGAACACGACGGCTCCACGGCCGCGCCCGGCGGTGCCGGCGACCGGCTGGAGCCGCCCTCCCTGCCCCAGCGGTTCCGTCGCGCCGAGACCGCCCCGGACGGCCCCGGAGCGACCGATCGCCGCTCCGGCCCCACGTCGGAGACCACCGGCGGGCTCGCGGGCCGGCGCACCGGTTCCGCGCCGTCGGACCCGGGAACCGCACGGCTCGGAGACGGCCCCGGCGGCGCGCCGCTGCCCCGCCGCGTCCGGCAGGCCAGTCTGGCGCCGCAGCTGAAGCGGGGTCCCGAACCCCGTCCGCAGGACGCGGCCCAGCCCGCCGAACGCGACGCCGACGAAGTACGCAACCGCATGGCCTCGCTCCAGCGCGGCTGGCAGCGCGGCCGTGAGGAGAACGCCGCAGGCGATGCCGCCGACAGCGGCGCAGCACGACAAGGAACGACAGAGGGGGACGGTCGATGACCGCACCGAAGGCGACCGGCCACACCGCGACCGACAAGGGCGAGCTGAACTGGCTCCTCGACGACCTGGTGGACCGCGTCGCGAGCATCCGCAAGGCACTCGTGCTGTCCGGCGACGGACTGCCGACCGGAGTGTCCAAGGACCTGACCAGGGAGGACAGCGAGCACCTGTCTGCCGTCGCCTCCGGGTTCCACAGCCTGGCCAAGGGCGTGGGACGCCACTTCGAGGCCGGCAACGTCCGCCAGACGGTCGTCGAGCTCGACGACGCCTTCCTGTTCGTGACCGCCGCCGGCGACGGCAGCTGCCTCGCCGTTCTCTCCGACGCCGACTCGGACGTCGGCCAGGTCGCCTACGAGATGACACTCCTGGTGAAGCGGGTCGGTGTGCATCTGGGCGCCGCTCCGCGCACCGATCTGCCCGCAGGCGGGTAGTGGGATGACATGAGCGCTGACGGTCAGGGAAGAAGCCACTGGTTCGACGACGAAGCCGGGCCGGTCGTCCGCCCGTACGCCATGACGCGCGGCCGCACCAGCAGCCAAGGCCAGCACCGCCTGGACCTGATCGCGGTCGTGGTCACGGAACCGCACGCGGACGACCCGGAGGCGGACCACATGCTCTCCCCGGAGCATGTGGACATCGTCGAACTGTGCCGCGACGCCCCGCAGCCGGTCGCCGAACTCGCAGCGGAACTCGACCTGCCGATCGGGGTGGTACGGGTCCTCATCGGAGATCTCGTGGACGCGGAATTCGTCCATGTGAACCGGCCCGTACCGCCTGCCGAACTGCCGGACGAGAGTATTCTGCGCGACGTGATCAACGGCCTGCGGGCGCTCTGAGCGGCGCGGAAGCGGGGTACTGGCGTGACTGGCTGGCAGTTCTGGGTCGACCGAGGCGGCACCTTCACCGACGTCGTCGCGCGGCGCCCGGACGGCCGGCTGCTCACGCACAAGCTCCTGTCGGACAACCCGGCCCGTTACGCCGACGCCGCGGTCGAGGGCGTCCGCACGCTGCTGGCTGGCTCCACCGAGCCCGTCGAAGCCGTGCGCATGGGGACCACCGTCGCCACCAACGCCCTGCTGGAACGCAAGGGCGAGCGCACCCTGCTCGTCATCACCCGCGGTTTCCGCGACGCCCTGCGCATCGCCTACCAGAACCGCCCGGGCATCTTCGCCCGCCGCATCGACCTGCCCGAACTGCTCCACGAGCGGGTCGTCGAAGTCGACGAGCGGATCGCCGCCGACGGCACCGTGCTGCGCGCACCCGACCTCGACGCCCTCGCAGGGCCGCTGCGGGACGCCTACGACGACGGGATCCGCGCCGTCGCCGTCGTCTGCCTGCACAGCCACCTCCACCCCGCCCATGAACAGGCCGTCGGGGAGCTCGCCGCCCGCATCGGCTTTCCGCAGATCTCGCTGTCCAGCGAGACCAGCCCGCTGATGAAGCTCGTCCCCCGAGGGGACACCGCCGTCGTCGACGCCTACCTCTCGCCCGTGCTGCGCCGCTACGTGCGGCACGTCGCCGACGAGCTCGAAGGCGTCCGGCTGATGTTCATGCAGTCCAACGGCGGGCTCACCGAGGCCGGGCAGTTCCGCGGCAAGGACGCCATCCTGTCCGGGCCGGCCGGGGGCATCGTCGGCATGGCCCGCATGTCGCAGCTCGCCGGCTTCGACCGCGTCATCGGCTTCGACATGGGCGGCACCTCCACCGACGTCTCGCACTTCGCGGGGGAGTACGAACGCGTCTTCACCAGCCGGATCGCCGGTGTCCGGCTGCGCGCGCCCATGCTGGACATCCACACCGTCGCCGCCGGCGGCGGCTCGGTCCTGCACTTCGACGGGTCCCGCTACCGCGTGGGGCCGGACTCGGCGGGCGCGGAGCCGGGTCCCGCCTGCTACCGGGGCGGCGGCCCGCTCGCCGTCACCGACGCCAACGTCATGCTCGGGCGCATCCAGCCCGCCCACTTCCCCAAGGTGTTCGGCCCCGGCGGCGACGAGCCGCTCGACGAGGCCCTCGTCCGTGACCGCTTCACCGCCCTCGCCCGCGAGATCGGCCGACGCACCGGCGACGACCGCACCCCCGAGCAGGTCGCCGAGGGTTACGTGCAGATCGCCGTCGCCAACATCGCCTCCGCCGTGAAGCGGATCTCCGTGCAGAAGGGCCACGACGTCACCCGCTACGCCCTCACCACGTTCGGCGGCGCCGGCGGTCAGCACGCCTGCATGGTCGCCGACTCCCTCGGCATCCGCACCGTCCTCGTGCCCCCCATGGCCGGTGTCCTCTCCGCGCTCGGCATCGGCCTCGCCGACACCACCGCCATGCGCGAGCAGTCCGTCGAGGCACCCCTGGAGCCCGCCTCGATGCCCGGCGTCCTCAAGACGGCCGAAGACCTCGAAGCCGCGGCCCGCGCCGAACTCCTCGCCGAGGACGTCCCCGAGGAGCACATCCGGATCACCCGCCGCGCGGAGCTCCGCTACGACGGCACCGACACCACCCTCACCGTCGAGCTGACCGAGCCCGGCGCCATGCGGGACGCCTTCGAAGACCGTCATCGCGCCACGTACTCCTTCACCCTCGACCGCCCGATCGTCGTCGAGGCCCTCTCCGTCGAAGCCACCGGCATCACCGAACCCCCCGATCTCTCCGCCCTCGCCCCTTACGAGGCGCCCACCGGCGGCAGCGCCGAGCGCACTGCCGCCGTGCCGCGCACCGTCCGCCTCCACACGGGCGGCGCCTGGCGCGACGTACCCCTCCACCACCGCGAACACCTTCCCCCCGGCGACACCGTCACCGGCCCCGCGATCATCGCCGAAGCCGGGTCCACGACCGTCGTCGACGACGGCTGGCGGGCCGCTGCGACCGACGACGGGCATCTGGTCATGGAACGCGCCGCGGTCACGCAGAGTTCCGATCTGGACACGGAAGTCGACCCGGTCCAGCTCGAGGTCTTCAACAACCTCTTCATGTCCATCGCCGAGCAGATGGGCGCCCGCCTCGAATCCACCGCCCAGTCGGTCAACATCAAGGAGCGCCTGGACTTCTCCTGCGCCCTCTTCGACCCCGACGGAAACCTCGTGGCCAACGCCCCGCACATCCCCGTCCACCTGGGCTCGATGGGCACGAGCGTCAAGGAGGTCATCCGGCGGCGCGGCCCCGGCATGCGCCCGGGCGACACCTACGCCGTCAACGATCCGTACCACGGCGGCACCCACCTGCCCGACGTCACCGTGATCACCCCGGTCTTCGACACCACACCGCCGGCCGGCACGGAGAGTGACCCCGAGATCCTCTTCTACGTGGCCTCGCGCGGGCACCACGCCGAGATCGGCGGCATCGCCCCGGGCTCCATGCCCGCGAACAGCCGCACCATCGAGGAGGAGGGCGTCCTCTTCGACAACTGGCTCCTCGCCGAGAACGGCCGCTTCCGCGAGGAGGAGACCCTCCGCCTCCTCACCGAGGCGCCGTATCCCTCCCGCAACCCGAAGACCAACCTCGCCGACCTGCGGGCCCAGATCGCCGCCAACCAGAAGGGCGTCGACGAGGTCGGCCACATGATCGAGGACTTCGGGCTCGACGTCGTCCAGGCCTACATGCGGCACGTCCAGGACAACGCGGAAGAAGCCGTGCGCCGCGTCATCGACGCCCTCGACGACGGCACGTACGCCTACGAGACCGACTCGGGCGCCGTCATCCGCGTGACGGTGCGCGTGGACCGCGGCAACCGGGCGGCGACCATCGACTTCACCGGCACGTCGGCGCAGCTGCCCACCAACTTCAACGCCCCCTTCGCGGTCGTCAACGCGGCCGTCCTGTACGTCTTCCGCACCCTCGTCGCCGACGACATCCCCCTGAACGACGGCTGCCTGCGCCCCCTGACCATCGTCGTACCGCCCGGCTGCCTGCTCGCCCCCGAACCGCCGGCGGCCGTCGTCGCGGGCAACGTGGAGACCTCCCAGGCCATCACGGGCGCCCTCTACGCGGCGCTAGGCGTCCAGGCCGAGGGCTCCGGCACCATGAACAACGTCACCTTCGGCAACGAACGCCACCAGTACTACGAGACCGTCGCCTCCGGCTCCGGCGCGGGTGACGGCTTCCCCGGCGCGCCCGTCGTCCAGACCCACATGACCAACTCACGCCTCACCGACCCCGAGATCCTGGAATGGCGACTGCCCGTGCGCCTGGAGGAGTTCGCGGTCCGGCACGGCAGCGGCGGCTCCGGCCGGTGGCGCGGCGGGGACGGAGCCGTGCGCCGCATCCGGTTCCTGGAGCCCATGACCGTCTCGACGCTGTCCCAGCACCGCCGCGTCCCCCCGTACGGGATGGCGGGCGGCGAGCCGGGCGCGCTCGGCGCCAACCGGGTGGAACACGCCGACGGCAGTGTGACCGAACTCGGCGGCAGCGACTCAGCGGACGTCGTCCCCGGCGACGTACTCGTCATCGAAACCCCCGGCGGCGGAGGCTACGGCCCCCCGTCGCCCGACCCCCATCAAGCAGGAGAAGAGATCGATGATCTTCGGGCGTTCTGAGCGCGGCAAGCCTCCGGTCGAGCCCGTCACGCTCAAGATCCTGGTGGCCGGCGGCTTCGGCGTGGGCAAGACCACGCTCGTCGGCGCGGTCAGCGAGATCAGGCCGCTGCGCACCGAGGAACTGCTCACCGAGGCCGGGCGCCCGGTCGACGACATCAGCGGTGTCGAGGGCAAGCGCACCACGACGGTGGCCATGGACTTCGGGCGCATCACCCTGCGCGAGGACCTCGTGCTGTACCTCTTCGGCACGCCCGGCCAGGAACGCTTCTGGTTCATGTGGGACGAGCTCTCCGAGGGCGCGCTGGGAGCCGTCGTGCTCGCCGACACCCGCCGCCTGGAGGACTGCTTCGCCGCCGTCGACTACTTCGAACGGCGCTCGATACCCTTCCTCGTCGGCGTCAACTGCTTCGAGGGCGCCCCCCAATACCCCGTCGAGGACGTCCGCCAGGCCCTCGACCTCGACGACGGCGTACCGCTGATGACGTGCGACGCCCGCGACCGCGAGTCGGTCAAGGAGGCACTCATCGGAGTCGTCCAGCACGCGATGGCGTACGCGGCCGACCGCCGCCAGACGGTGGGCGGCTGACCCTCCGACCCTCCGGCAGACGGGAACGGCCCGTACCCCCACCGACAGGGGTACGGGCCGCAGTCCGGAAACGACCCTCCACGCGCGCGTGGCCGGCCACCGCCGCACGCGCGTGCGGCTAGCTGTCGCCGTCCTCCTCCCAGCCGAAGCTCCGCTCCACGGCCTTGTGCCAGTTGTGGTACTCGCGATCCCGCACCGACGGCTCCATGGACGGCGTCCACTCGACGTCCTTCTGCCAGTGCGCCTTGAGTTCGTCCGTGTCGTTCCACACACCGGTGGCCAGACCGGCCGCGTACGCGGCGCCCAGACAGGTCGTCTCGGAGATCTTGGGCCGCACCACCGGCACGTCGAGCACGTCCGCCTGATGCTGCATCAGGAGGTTGTTCTTCGTCATGCCGCCGTCGACCTTCAGGGTCGTGATGTGCACGCCGGAGTCCTGGTACATGGCGTCCACGACCTCGCGCGTCTGCCAGCTCGTCGCCTCCAGCACCGCGCGCGCCAGGTGCGCCTTGGTGACGTACCGGGTGAGGCCGGTGACCACGCCGCGGGCGTCGGAGCGCCAGTACGGGGCGAACAGGCCCGAGAACGCCGGCACGATGTAGGCGCCGCCGTTGTCCTCCACGCTCGCCGCCAGGGGCTCGATCTCGTCCGCGGTCCGGATGATGCCGAGCTGGTCGCGGAACCACTGGACCAGCGCGCCCGTGATGGCGATCGACCCCTCCAGGCAGTAGACCGGCGCCTCGGTGCCGATCTTGTACCCCATGGTGGTCAGCAGTCCGCTCTTGGACGGCACGGGGCGGTTGCCCGTGTTCAGCAGCAGGAAGCTGCCCGTGCCGTAGGTGTTCTTCGCGGTGCCGACGTCATAGCACGCCTGCCCGAACACGGCGGCCTGCTGGTCGCCCAGCGCGGACGCCACGGGCACACCGGCGAGCTGGCCGACGGCCGTGCCGTACACCTCCGAGGAGGACTTGATCTCGGGCAGCACGGCCTCCGGGATGCCCATCGCCGAGAGGATCGAGGAGTCCCACTGCAGGGTCTCCAGGTTCATCAGCATGGTCCGCCCGGCGTTCGTGACGTCGGTGACGTGCTGCCCGCCGTCCGTGCCGCCGGTGAGGTTCCAGATCAGCCAGGAGTCCATCGTGCCGAAGGCGATCTCGCCCCGTTCGGCCCGGGCCCGCAGGTCGGGCACGTTCTCGAACAGCCAGGCCGCCTTGGGACCGGAGAAGTAGGTGGCCAGCGGCAGGCCCGTCTGCTCGCGGAAACGGTCCTGCCCGTCCGTGCCGCCCAGCCGGTTGCACAGCCCCGCGGTCCGCGTGTCCTGCCAGACGACGGCGTTGTGCACCGGCTTGCCCGTCTTGCGGTCCCACAGGAGGGTCGTCTCGCGCTGGTTGGTGATGCCGAGCGCGCTCACCTGGTCGGCGCGCAGCCCGGCCTTGGCGAGCGCCCCGGCCACCACCGCCTGCACCTTCGACCAGATCTCGGTGGCGTCGTGCTCCACCCAGCCCGGCTTGGGAAAGATCTGGCGGTGCTCGCGCTGGTCCACGGCGACGATCGCACCGGCCTGGTTGAAGACGATGCAGCGGCTCGAGGTGGTGCCCTGGTCGATCGCTGCGACGTACTTCTCGGAGTTGTCCGTCATGGCTACCCCTAGATCGCTTGGTCAGAAGGCTGCGTTGTAGATGAGCGCCCCGAGAATGCCGCCGACCGCAGGACCTATCACAGGCACCCAGGAGTACCCCCAGTCGGACGTTCCCTTGTTCGGGATGGGGAGGAACTGGTGGACGATGCGCGGACCGAGGTCACGTGCCGGGTTGATCGCATAGCCGGTGGGCCCGCCGAGTGAGAGACCGATGCCCACGACCAGCAGGGAGATCAGCAGGATGGAGATACCGGATCCGTAGATTCCGGCTGCTTCTCCCGGAATCGGACCGATGCCTACCCCCTTGACGGCCCTGTTGTTCCCCACCAGGGCAAGGATGGGAAGGACCAGGGCGATGGTCGCGAGGATCTCCGTCATCAGGTTGGCGACCGAGTTCCGGATCTCCGGGATGGTGGCGAAGATGCCCAGGGTCGGAACCGGTTCGTCGACCGTCCCCTCGGTCGTGCCCGTCTGCCGTACGTTGGCCTGGAACTGCGCGAAGTAGACCAGGTAGGCGAGGATGGCACCGAGCATGGCGCCCGCGATCTGCCCGAGCAGATAGATCCAGACCTTGTCCCACACACCCGAGTCCAGGGCCAGCCCCAGCGTGACCGCGGGGTTGATGTGCCCGCCGGACAGGGGCGCTGCGGTGTAGGCGCCGGCCAGGACACCGAAACCCCAGCCGAACGCGATGACGATCCAGCCCGAGGCCCGGGCCTTCGAGAATCTGAGGGTGACGGCGGCGCAGACGCCCGCGCCGAACAGGATCAGTATCGCCGTGCCGATCAGTTCGCCGACGAAGATGTCCCAGTTACTCATGGCGGCTCCTAGGCCGTGGCCCGGGACGGTACGCCCCGGTCCTCACGTGCAGGGTGCGTTTCCCATGGCTACTTCAGCCGGAGGCAGGGAGTCCCGTGCCCCGCCCGGCATCCGTGACGAGCGTGCCGTCGCAGCCGAATCGCCCGTGGGGGAAGGAGCCTTGGCGCAGGAGCGACCACGCGCCGCAGTGCCGGAATGCGCCGCGTATGTACGGCGATGCCGACTGACACCGGAAGTGTTCACCGGTGTCCGAAGGGCGTCAAGGTCGCCGACCGCAACGGTTGTCGGCCATGTGACGGTCGCCGGGCTCTGCCGGGCCGGGGGGCCGGTTGCACGGCCTCGACGGCGCCCGGTGGGGTCGTTGTTCAGATCTGGTAGGGACCCGCGTGCCCCGGAGTGGGCCGCGCGAGACCTGGATTTCGGTGTCCGGCCGCCACCGGGTGTCCGGCTGTTGCGGGGCTTCGCCTCGGTGACCGCTCAGCCCGTACCTGACACCTCGCTGGCTGTGTCCAGGATCTACCTGGCCTGGCGGTTTCTCAACCGGGACGGGTCGAGCCCGGTTCCCGACCGGTCCGCGAGGTGCTTCCACAAGGGCCCGGGCAGGGGATCCGGGCACCGCTGCGGACCCGCCGCGCGCACCGGGCGCAGGCCCCTGATCAGGCGTCCGGCCCCTTGTGGCACCGCTGAGCCGCCACCTGCCCTGGGCGACGCACCGAAGCGGGCGCCCCAGTGACGCCGTTCCACGGGATGGGTCTCACTCCCGGCCCACCGACGGATTTCGACACTCCGCCCACCGACGGGCTTCCACCTCGGTCCTCCGACGGACTCTCACCCCCGGCCTACCCACCGGGCACTCCACCCTCGGCCCGCTCACAGCCTCGGATACTTGTGCCCGGGACCCGTCCACCGGCACGTCACTCCGGCCGTTCGCAGCCCACCGCGCACTCCACCCCCAGGCCCGATCCACCGGCACCTCACTCCCCAGACCCACTCACACCCCACCCCCCGACTCCGCCACGCCACACCCCGCCGGTTCCGGCTGCGGCGCTTCCGCGGCCCCTCGACGCGTCTCGTGTCCGGGTGAACCCGCCCGGCCCAGCACCCAGCTCGCCCCGCGCAGGGCCTTCGCGGCCTTCTTCAGGGGCGCGAGGCAGGCCGCCGCCTGCCGGTGGTCCGGCACGCTGCCGGGCGCGCACAGCACCGTCGCGAGCGAGAGCGTCACCGGCAGTCCCCCCGCCGACCAGGGAACGTCCAGCACCGAGGACGCCAGCGGTTCCAGATCCTCCGGGTCGGTCAGGACCAGGAAGTCGTCCCCGCCGATGTGCCCCACCCGTGTGCTGTCGCCGGCGGACTGCTGCAGCGCCCGCCCCACCGCCCGGATCAGCTCGTCGCCGGCCGCGAACCCCGCCCCGTCGTTGACCTGCTTGAAGTGGTCGACGTCCAGCCAGCTCAGCGCACACGCCCGCCCGGCTGCCAGCCGCCGGTCCACCTCGCCGGTGATCGCGTCCGAGCCGGGCAGCCGCGTCAGCGGATTGAGCCCCGCCGCCTCCTCCACCCGCGTCTCCGCCAGCGCCCGCACGAGGTCCGCGAGCCGTACGACGCCCACACACCGTCCGTGCTCGTCCACGACGGCGACGTCGTCCGAGGTGCGGTCCCGCCCGCCGACCGCCACCACGTCCAGGACCTCCCATGCCGTGGCGCCGACACCCACCGTCCGCGGCACGTCACCGAGCTTGGCCGCGGGCCGGTCGGCGTAGAGGGCGTGTCCATAGCGCCCCGACATCGACAGCAGGAAGCGGGAGCGGTGCACCGACCGGACCGGCACCCCCGTGGCGTCGACCAGCAGCACTCCGGACACGTCCGGCGACCCCGTCAGCAGGGCCCGCACCTGCCCCGCGGACGCAGTGGCGGGCAGAAGCGCCGCCGGGCGCACGAACTCCCGCACCGACGGCCCCGGCCGCGGTACGGCCACGGCGGCGGGGGAGCGGGGCGGCACGTAGACGTCCGCCGCGGGCAGCCGGGCCGGCGGAGCGAACAGTTCGCCCTGCGCCAGCTGCGCCCCGGCCGCCAGGGCAGCCGCGCACTGCCCTTCCGTCTCCACGCCCTCCACGGCCAGCAGCGCCCCCACCCCGTCGCACCACGTCCGCATGGACCGCACCACCGCCGGCCGCGCCAGCAGCGACGCGTCCAGTTTCACCAGCCCGGGCGCGAGATCCGACAGCAGCCGCAGGGGCACGTCGCCCTCCCCGACACCGTCCGCGCAGATCCGGAAGCCCTGGTCGCGCAGCGCGGCCACCGCCTCCAGCAGCGCCGTCTGCGGCACGTGCGTGTACGGCGGGCAGATGTCGATCGTCACCTCCCAGGGGAGCCGTCCCGCCTCGCGCACGGCGTCGTGCAGCGCGGGGAGCCCGCCGAGATCGCCGAGGGTGCCGGCGAACACGTTGACGAACAGCGGGAGCAGGGTCTCCTTGCGCACCGCCGCACGGACCGCCGACACGGCCAGCCGGCAGTCGAGCCCTGGGTCCCGGCGGGCCTCCGCCAGGACGTCCCCGCTCTCCGGACGGGCGAGTATCTCCAGTCCCGCGACCGCGCCGGTCGTCAGGTTGACCACCGGTTGGAAGGCGAAGCGGAGAGTGTCCGTCCAGGAGTGCACGGGAGCATGATGGCGAGCGGCGGCACAGGCCCGAGCGCAGTTCATGCGACGTTCACGCAGGATTCCGAAGCGGTCACGGAGCGTGAGCGTGTGGGCCTTCGCTGCCGTACGACCCCTGCGGCGCGCCGTCGCCTCACTCCACGGCGATCACCGCCGACCCGTGCCCGAACGGCCCCTGGTTCGCGCTGCGCCCCACCCGGGTCACCCGCCACCTGCCGGTCGCCCGCGGCACCTCTCAACTGCCGGACCAGCTCGCACACCTGGGCAATCGCCTGCGCCGGAACCGTCTCGCCGAAGAAGGCCCGGCCCGCCGCTCACCTTCACAGGTACGAGACCGCCCAGAGCCGTCGCCTCCGTGCGCGGTCATCCCTTCCCGAGCGGGAGCGTCTCCTGATAGACGCAGGACATGACACGACTCACCTCCGTGACACGTGCCCTGATCACCGCGCTCGCCGCCCTGCTCGCGGCGAGCGCCTCCGTCGCCCCCGCCCAGGCGGGCCCCGAACCCAAGGCGCCACGGGACTTCGTGACGCTGAGAAGCGTGGACCCGACGATCCTGCAGGAGATGCGCTACTTCACCCCGCACAACTTCGTCGGCGAGCGCATCGACGGCTACCACCAGCCCGTCTGCATCCTCACCCGGCCCGCGGCCGAAGCCCTGCACAAGGCCCAGAGGAAGCTGCTGCGCCAGGGCTACACGCTCAAGGTGTACGACTGCTACCGGCCGCAGCGCGCGGTGGACCACTTCGTCCGCTGGGCCGAGGACCTCGACGACCAGTCCATGAAGGGCGAGTTCTACCCGAACGTCGACAAGACCCGGCTGTTCGCCGACGGTTACATCGCCGAGAAGTCGGGCCACAGCCGCGGATCGACCCTCGACGTCACCCTCGTGAAGCTGCCGGCCGCGCCGACCCGGCCGTACCGCCCGGGAGAGCCCCTCGTGCCCTGTGTCGCACCCCGGGACGAGCGGTTCCCCGACAACTCGGTCGACATGGGCACCGGCTTCGACTGCTTCGACACCCTCTCGCACACCTTCGACCCACGCGTGCAGGGCGCACAGCGCGCCAACCGGCTGCTGCTCAAGGACACCCTGGAAGGGCTCGGGTTCGTGAACCTGGCCGAGGAGTGGTGGCACTACACCTTCAAGCCCGAACCCCACCCGGGCACCTACTTCGACTTCCCCGTCTCCAGGAAATCGCTGGCCGGCCGTCACTGAGCCGCCTGCCCGCGACGCCCTCTCCGTGATCGGCTACAGTCCGCGCGTGTCCGAAACTCAGCACTTCACGTCCAACTCCGCACCGGATTCGCACTGTTCCAGCTGCGGCGCGCCCTACGGAGAGGGCGTCTCCGGCTGGCCCCGCACCTGCCCGGTGTGCGGCGCCGTGGCCTACCGCAACCCCCTCCCGGTCGCGGTGGCACTCCAGCCCGTGTACGACACCAAGGGCACCGCCCTGGTCGTCATCAGGCGAACCGTCGCCCCCGCGCGCGGGGGCACGGCCCTGCCCGGCGGCTACATCGACGACCGGGAGGACTGGCGGCACGCCGTCGTACGCGAACTCCGCGAGGAGACCGGCATCGACGCGGCCGGCCGCGACGTACGGCTCGTCGACGCCATGAGCGCCCCCGACGGACACCTGCTGCTGTTCGGACTCCTCCCGGAACGCCCGGCCGAGGGCCTGCCGCCCTCGGCCGCCACCGACGAGACGGAGGGCTGGGATTTGCTGCGCAGGCCGGAAGAGCTGGCCTTCCCCCTGCACACCCTGGCAGTACGTGCCTGGTTCGAGGGCCGCTACATCTGAAAGCCGTCCCTCCCGGCCCCGCGGACGCGCACCGGGTGGGACGGCTCGCCCCCGCCGTCCTCACCCTCCCGCTCGACGACCAGCCGCGAGCCCAGCCACCGGGCCGTGTAGCGCTCGATCTCCGGCTCGTCCCACCCGTCACCCCCGTCCGGTACGACCAGCCCGCCCCCGGTCCGCCCCGGGGCCGGTGCCCACACCTCCAGTTCCAGCCCGCCGTCCGCCCCGCGCACGGGGAGCACGGCACCAGCGCGCGCGAACACCGGTATCCGCGACAGCGGCGCGTCCACCAGGACCTGGGCCGGCCCCTCGTACACCCGCTCCGTCGCCGTGTCGTACCAGCGCCCCCGCGGCAGCTGCACCGCACGGCGGTCCGCGCCCGGGTCCAGCACGGGAGCCACCAGCAGAGCGTCACCCAGCAGAAACGCGTCCTCGCAGTCCCGCAGCGCCCGCTCCTCCGGCGCCGCCCACCACAGGGGCCGCACGTACGGCGCCCCGGTACGCCGGGCCAGATGCGCCAGCGTCACGAAGTACGGCAGCAGCCGCCGCCGTTCGACGAGCGCCACGCGCGCGTGCTCCAGCACCTCGGCACCGAACTCCCAGGGTTCCCTGCGCCCCGCCCGCAGACTCGCGTGCGTACGGAACAGCGGCAGGTACGCGCCCAGCTGGAACCACCGCAGGAACAGCTCGGGCGACGGCTCACCGTCGAAGCCGCCGACGTCCGGCCCCGAGTACGGAACACCGCACAGCCCGAGCCCCATCACCAGCGCCAAGGACGCCCGCAGCCCCGGCCAGCCGGTGGCGACGTCTCCCGACCACGCCCCGCCGTAGCGCTGCATGCCGGCCCACCCCGAGCGGGAGAACACGAACGGCCGCTCCTGAGGGGCGAGTCTCAGCAGCCCCTCGAAGCCCGCCCTCGCCATGCACAGCGCGTACACGTTGTGCGCCTCACGGTGGTCACCACCGCGCTCCTCCAGGGAGTGGCGCGCCGACCGCGGCAGCGTCGACTCCCCGAACGCGGTGAACGAGGTCGGCTCGTTCATGTCGTGCCAGAAACCCGAGAACCCCTGCGCGAGCCGCTCCTCGTACAGACCACCCCACCACGCCCGCACGCGCGCGTGCGTGAAGTCCGGGAAGACCGCCTCCCCGGGCCACACCACACCCTCCACGACACGGCCCGCCGCGTCCCGCACGAACGCGTCCTGCGCCGTCCCACCGTCGTACACGGCGTTCCCCGGCAGGACCTTCACGGCCGGATCGACGATCGACACCAGCCGGATGCCGTCCCGCCGCAGCTCCTCGGCCAGGACGGGCAGCTTCGGGAACCGGTCCTGGTCGACGGTGAACACCTGGTGCGCGTCGAGGTGGTCGATGTCCAGGTGCAGGGCGTCGAGCGGCAGCCCGTGCTCCAGATACCCCGCGACGATCCGCCGCACCTCCTGCTCGCTGCCGAACCCCCAGCGCGCGTGATGATGGCCGAGCGCCCACGCGGGCGGCAGCGCCGGCGCCCCGGTGAGCGAGGCCCAGGCGAGCAGCACGCGCGCGGGGGTGCCCACCATGACCCAGCAGCGCAGCGGACCGCCGTCCATCCGCAGCTCGCTCGTCCCGACCCGGTCGTGCCCGGATCCGGCGCCCTCCTCACCCTCCCGCAGCGTCACCGCGCCGTCCCACGAGCTGTCGTGGAACACCAGATGGGTACCGCCGTCCGACACCACCAGCTGCACCGGCATCGTGATGTACAGAGGGTCGTCGCCCGGACCGAAGGGACGGCCCGGGTCGGTGTTCCACAGCCGGTACGTCCCGTCCCGCAGCCGAGGGCCCGACGCACGCCCGCCGAGGCCGAAGAACCGCGCGTCGGCAGCCACCTCCGACCGCTGCATCCAGCGCGCCGGGCCACCGCCGACCGGCTCCCACCACCGCGGCGGCAGATCCCGACGCAACGCCACCCCACCCGGGGTCTGCACCTCCACCGCGCCGTGCCGCGAGACCACGACCGTCACGCGCTCGGCCACCACCCGCCAGCCGCCGTCCTTGTCCGGCTCCAGCACCGCCCGCGGATCCGGTTCCGGACAACGGCCGGCCAGCGCGTACGACGGCTCGGGCTCGGCGCCGTCCCAGCCCCAGAAGACGGCCCCGTTCACGGCGACGACGATCCGCAGCTCCGACCGGGCGAACCGGACCACACCGCCCCCCGGCCCCGGCTCCGCCTCCCGCACGGGCCCCGGCACCCGCGCCCGTTCCGCCCCCCGCGCCGGCAGCCCGGTGGCGTCGGCCCGCCGCCTGCGCCACGCCGCCCGTACGGTACGCACACCCTGCGCCGCTCCCACCGAGCTCACCGCTTTCACCGAACGCACCAGGTCACGACCGTTCATGCTGTTCACCCTGCCACTGACCGCCCCGCGTGGATGTCTCGTTCAACTGCCGTTCACCCGTGCCAGGACCACATCTTCACGACACGGACTATGTGGGGCGCACCCTGGTGTCGAAGTCGATCACATGGCATTGTCCGTCCCAGCCGCGTCACGCGCACACCCCAGCCCGTGCGCGGAGGACGCACACGACGCGCACAGTCCGGGAGCCGACCATGTCGACCGAAAGTCCTCAGCCGCTCTGGCAGCCAGACCCCGAGCGCATCGCCCGGGCACGGATCACCGCATTCCAGGCCTGGGCCGCCGAACACCACGGCGCCCCCGCCGAGGGCGGCTACGCGGCGCTCCAGCGCTGGTCCGTCGACGACCTGGAAGCGTTCTGGAAGGCCGTCACCGAGTGGTTCGACGTCCGTTTCTCGACCCCCTACGCGCGCGTGCTCGGCGACCGCTCGATGCCCGGCGCCCAGTGGTTCCCCGGGGCGACCCTCAACTACGCCGAACACGCCCTGCGCGCCGCCGCCACCCGCGCGGACGAACCGGCCCTGCTGCACGTCGACGAGACGCACGAACCGCGCCCCGTGACCTGGGCCGAGCTGCGCCGCCAGGTCGGCTCCCTGGCCGCCGAGCTGCGCACCCTCGGCGTCCGCCCCGGTGACCGCGTCAGCGGCTACCTCCCCAACATCCCGCAGGCCGTGGTGGCTCTGCTCGCCACAGCCGCCGTGGGCGGCGTGTGGACCTCCTGCGCGCCCGACTTCGGCGCCCGCAGCGTCCTCGACCGCTTCCAGCAGGTGGAACCCGTCGTGCTGTTCACGGTCGACGGCTACCGCTACGGAGGCAAGGAACACGACCGCCGCGAGGTCGTCGCCGAGCTGCGCCGCGAACTGCCCACCCTGCGAGCAGTCGTCCACATCCCTCTCCTCGGCACCGAGGCCCCGGAAGGCGCCCTCGACTGGTCCGCCCTCACCTCCGCCGCCACCGAGCCCGTCTTCGAGCAGGTGCCCTTCGACCATCCGCTGTGGGTGCTCTACTCCTCCGGCACGACCGGCCTGCCCAAGGCCATCGTCCAGTCCCAGGGCGGCATCCTGGTCGAGCACCTCAAGCAGCTCGGCCTGCACTGCGACCTGGGCCCCGAGGACCGTTTCTTCTGGTACACCTCGACCGGCTGGATGATGTGGAACTTCCTTGTCTCCGGCCTGCTCACCGGCACCACGATCGTCCTCTACGACGGCAGCCCCGGCTATCCGGACACCGGCGCCCAATGGCGCATCGCCGAACGCACGAAGGCCACCCTCTACGGCACCTCGGCCGCCTACGTCATGGCCTGCCGCAAGGCGGACGTCCACCCGTCCCGCGACTTCGACCTCTCCTCCGTCCAGTGCGTCGCCACCACCGGCTCCCCCCTGCCGCCCGACGGCTTCCGCTGGCTCCACGACGAGGTCCGCGACGACCTGTGGATCGCCTCCGTGAGCGGCGGCACGGACGTCTGCTCCTGCTTCGCGGGCGCCGTGCCCACCCTCCCGGTCCACGTCGGAGAGCTCCAGGCCCCCTGCCTCGGCACTGACCTGCAGTCCTGGGACCCCAGCGGCACCCCCTTGACCGACGAGGTCGGCGAGCTCGTCGTCACCAACCCCATGCCGTCGATGCCCATCCGCTTCTGGAACGACCCCGACGGCAGCCGGTACCACGACAGCTACTTCGACACCTACCCCGGCGTATGGCGGCACGGCGACTGGATCACCCTCACCTCCCGCGGCTCCGTCGTCATCCACGGCCGCTCCGACTCCACGCTCAACCGCCAGGGCGTACGGATGGGCTCCGCCGACATCTACGAAGCCGTCGAACGACTCCCCGAGATCAAGGAATCCCTGGTCATCGGCATCGAACAGCCCGACGGCGGCTACTGGATGCCTCTCTTCGTACACCTCGTCCCCGGCGCCGCCCTCGACGAGGACCTGCTGAGCCGCATCAAGCAGACCATCCGCGAACAGCTGTCACCGCGCCACCTGCCCGACGAGATCATCGAAGTCCCCGGAGTCCCGCACACCCTCACCGGCAAGCGCATCGAGGTCCCCGTCAAACGCCTCCTCCAGGGCACCCCGCTGGAGAAGGCGGTCAACCCCGGCTCGATCGACAACCTTGACCTGCTGTCCTTCTACGAGGACCTCGCCCGCAAACGGGCCTGAACACCGCCCGTCACCTTGACCGCAGGGCGCAGGGCGCAGGGCGCAGGTCACAGCCGCAGATCGGCCGTGACCTGTGCCTTTCCCTCATCCCGCACAAGCAAAGACTCTGGCGGGACCCCCGTTGTCAGTGCCTCCGATTACTGTGAGTGAGCATTGATCGACCGTGCACAGGGGGAAAGCAATGACGCACACCGACAGCCGCACCCTGCGACGCGTCCTGCGCCGCGAAGTCGCCGGCACCATCGGCCTGCTCACCGACGAACACGACTTCCGCGCCATGCGGCGCTACCGCAGCTTCACCTTCGACGACCACGCGGCCTACCTCGAACAGGTCGAAGGCCTCCTCAGGACACGGGCCCTGCAGGGAGGCCACACCTCGGTGGCCCTCTTCGACCCGGAGGAGTACGCCGAGTTCTGCCGGCGGACGGACCTCGACCCCGACATCCCGTCGAGCCGCACCCGCTTCACGGCGCACCTCGCCCGCACCGGCCCCACCCTCCTGTACGAGGGCCAGCCGCTGGCCGAGCTCCTCACGGCCCTGGTCGACGAAGCGGTCCGGCAGGCCACCTGGGAGTACGCGGCCACACTCCTCGCCCGCCTCGGCGCCTGCGACTCCTGCGGCGAGGACCTCGGACGCGCCGCCTTCACCCGTGCCTCGGACCTCCTCACCCGCATCCTCGACACGGCCCCACCCGGCGACCGCCACCTCGTCTGCAGCGTGACCGGACCGCCCGAAACCCTCGTCGCCGCGCTCCACACCACCGACGGCTCCCCGCACCTGGACGAGGCCGAAGCCCTCGAGTTCACCACCGTCCTGGCCCTCGGCCTCGCCACGGAAAGCCCCGGAGGACTCGTCATCCGCGTCAGCGCCCCGGACACCCCCGACCGCGTCTACGGCTGGCGCCTGCGCGCGTACGGACTCCGGCCGCTCACCGCCGGAGAGGTCTTCGACGCCTACTGCACCGACGTCGAATCCGGCGACCTCATCTCCCCGGAATCCAACGTCGACTACTGCGCACCGCCCGACCTGGGAGAGAAGCCGGCCCAGGGACACCGCCACTGAGAAGGAGGAGGGGCGCCCCACCTCAGTGGAGCGCCCCTCCCGGGCAACCGGCAACCGCGACAGCCGGCCGCGCCCGGACTACTCGCCCGACAGCACCGCCCGCGCCGCGCTGCGCGCGTCCTCGGCGCTGTCCGTGGCACGCGCCGCAGCGGCGGCACGCTCGCACTGCGCCAGCGTGTACTTCGCCAGCGTCGCCCGCACGTACGGAATCGACGCCGCACCCATGGAAAGGGAGGTGACACCCAGACCGGTCAGCACACACGCGAGCAGCGGGTCGGACGCCGCCTCACCGCAGACACCACAGCTCTTGCCCTCGGCCTTCGCCGCCTCGGCGGACAGCGCCACCAGGTCGAGCAGTGCGGGCTGCCACGGGTCCTGAAGCCGGGAGACGGCACCCACCTGACGGTCGGCCGCGAAGGTGTACTGCGCCAGGTCGTTGGTCCCCAGCGACAGGAACTCCACCTCCTGAAGGATCGAACGCGCCCGCAGCGCGGCCGACGGGATCTCGACCATCGCCCCGAACTTCGCCCGCAGCCCAGCCTCACGGCAGGCGTCGGCGAAAGCCAGGGCATCCGCACGGTCCGCCACCATCGGGGCCATGACCTCGAGATAGACCGGCAGACCCTCCGCGGCCTTGGCGAGCGCCGTCAGCTGCGTCCGCAGAACCTCCGGGTGATCCAGCAGCGTCCGCAGGCCCCGCACACCGAGCGCCGGGTTCGGCTCGTCGGCCGGCGTCAGGAAGTCGAGCGGCTTGTCCGCGCCCGCGTCCAGCACCCGCACCACGACACGCCCCTCCGGGAACGCCTCGAGCACCTGACGGTAGGCCGTGACCTGCTTCTCCTCGGACGGCGCCTGCTTGCTGTCGTCCAGGAAGAGGAACTCGGTACGGAACAGACCCACGCCCTCGGCACCGGCCTCCACCGCGGCCTCCACATCCGCGGGCCCACCGATGTTCGCCAGCAACGGCACCTTGTGACCGTCCGCGGTGGCACCGGGCCCGCTCGACGCCGCCAGCGCCGCCTTGCGCTGCGCGGCGGCCGCTTCGAGCTCGGCCTTCTTCTCGTCGCTCGGGTCCACGAAGATCTCTCCCGTACTGCCGTCGACGGCGATCATCGTGCCCTCGGCCAGCTCACCGGCCCCCGGCAGCGCCACCACGGCCGGCACACCGAGCGCCCGAGCCAGAATCGCGCTGTGGCTGGTCGGACCGCCTTCCTCCGTGACGAAACCGAGCACCAGAGTCGGGTCCAGCAGCGCGGTGTCGGCGGGCGCGAGGTCACGGGCCACGAGGACATAGGGCTCGTCGCTGTCGGGCACACCCGGCATCGGCACTCCGAGCAGGCGAGCGACGATACGGTTCCGCACGTCATCCAGGTCGGCCACCCGCCCGGCGAGGTACTCACCGGCACCCGCCAGCAGCTCCCGGTACGCGGCGAACGCGTCGTACACCGCGCGCTCGGCCGTGCTGCCGACGGCGATCCGCCGCTCCACGTCGGCCATCAGCTCGGGGTCCTGCGCCATCATGGCCTGCGCCCCGAGCACCGCCTGGGCCTCACCGCCCGCCAGATTGCCCCGCGCCATCAGATCGGCCGCCACAGCCTCCACGGCCTTGCGGGCGCGCCCCTGTTCACGCTCCGCCTCTTCCGCGGGGATCTGCTTCGCAGGCGGTTCGAGCACCGCCGTTCCCATATGCCGAACCTCGCCGATCGCCACACCGTGGCTCACACCGACGCCTCGCAGCGTTGTCTCCATCTCACCCGTCTCCGATAGTGCGGCGGGTCCCGCCGCCGCGTTGGTTGTCGTACTCGCCGTCCTTATGACGGCACGGACGTCACTTCCAGAGGAAGAGACTGTCGCCGGCCTTCACATCGCCGTCGACGCGAAGATCGGAGAGGGCCTCGGCCGTCGCTTCCAGCGCCACGACCGGGCAGATCGCGGACTTGCCGGCGGCCTCGACGTCAGCGGGGTTCCAGCGCACGACGCCCTGGCCGCGCCGCACCTTGTCGCCCTTGTTCACGAGGAGCTCGAAACCCTCGCCGTTGAGCTGCACGGTGTCGATGCCGAGGTGGGTGAGAACCCCGTGCCCGTTGTCGTCGACCACGACGAACGCGTGCGGGTGCAGGGAGACGATGACCCCGTCCACGGGAGAGACGGCCTCGGAAGGCTCTCGTACGGGGTCGATGGCTGTGCCCGGGCCGACCATGGCCCCGGAGAAGACCGGATCCGGCACTGCTGCCAGTCCGATGGCGCGTCCGGCGAGCGGGGACGTCACGGTGGTCATGGGAAACCTCCCAGGGGTGGAGATCGATAGGGGCCGTCCCTGTCAGTACCGGACGGCACACTGTTGAGCAGGGTATGCCACCTGAAGTGCCGCTTCCGTGCGAGCACTCCAGAGTGGTCTAGACCATACCGCACATCGATTTGCCCCTGCTCCGAGGCCGCGTGTACAGTCGTACTCCTGCTTGGGGCTGAGCGACGCGCCTAGTGTCCTAGTCCGGCAGCATCCAGCTTGTCAGATCCTCTTCTCGGGTCGCTTTCTGCATGCCTGCAGGACAGTGGTCAAAGGGCCGGAAAAACACTGATAGAGTCGGAAACGCAAGACCGAAGGGAAGCGCCCGGAGGAAAGCCCGAGAGGGTGAGTACAAAGGAAGCGACCGTTCCTTGAGAACTCAA